>DATLSX010000105.1:0-70143 GCA_035533915.1 Streptosporangiaceae bacterium | reverse complement strand
GCACGTCGGCTGAGGAGGAGACCTCCTGGTCCGAACCGTCCAGCGCCCGGGCGGCGAGCCCTGCCTTGCTGTCGATCAGCCCGGCGATCCGGGCGTCGATTGTCTGCGCGGCGATGATGCGCCACGCGGTCACCGGTTCGGCCTGCCCGATGCGGTGGCTGCGGTCGATGGCCTGGGTCTGCTCCGCGTCGGTCCAGGACATCTCGGCCAGCACGATGTTGGAGGCGACCTGCAGGTTCAGGCCCACGCCAGCCGCGGTCAGCGAGCACACCGCGACCGCGACGTCCGGGTCGTTCACGAAGGCTTCGACGTTCGCCTGCCGCGCTGTGGGCGTCTGGCCGCCACGGATCGAGGTGAAGCGCACCCCCTGCCGGGCGAAGATCTCTTCGGCGGCGTCCATCACGTCGACGTGCTTGGCGAAGAAGACGACCTTGCCGGCGCTGCGGGCCAGCTGAGCCGCGTAGTCCGCGGCCAGTTCGGCCTTCGCCTGGCCGATGCGCCGCATCATGGTGAACACGTTCTCGCCGGACTGCGCGGTCGTCGCCTCCTTCAGCTCCGACCGGGCCACCCGGCGGGCCAGGTCATGGTCGATGTCCCCGGTGCCGACGTCGGAGGATGAGTTCGCGAGCGCGGTCTTGTACCGCGCCACCATCCGGCCTGCGAGGTCCCGTTCTGCCGCCCGGATCGACCGCCCGGCTCGTTCGTCCAGCTCAACGGGGAGGTCGGCGATACGGCGGGCGGGGATGTCGGCGGCCACGTCGAGCTTGCGCCGGCGCACGATGCCCACGTCGATCACGCACTGGCGCGCCGCGGCGTAGAAGCTTCGGTCGGCGGGCGTCAGGCCGGTGTCCTCAAGCGCGTCCATTAGCTCGCCGAGGGGCTTGCTGTCGTCGATCCAGCCGAGGAACTGCCAGATCGCCCGGAAGTCCTCGATGTCGTTGATCAGCGGGGTGCCGGTCAGCGCCATCAGCAGGGGCCGGTCCGTACGGGACCGGATGCGGCCGGAGAGCGCGAGGACGTTCTGCGAGCGCTGCGAGGCCTTGTTCTTCATGAAGTGAGCCTCGTCCACGACCATGCCGCGGAAGCCGAAGTCACCCAGCCAGCCCATGTGGCGGTCGAGAACCTCGTAGTTGAGCGCGACGATATCGGCGAAGCCATCGACAGCCTCGCCGTCGCCCTGCACCACCGTGGCCGGGCGGTGGGGAGCCCAGCGGGCCGCCTCACGGGCCCAGTTGGTCTTGACGACGTTCGGCACGACGACGAGCAGCGGGTAGGCGTTCGCCGCCTCCGCGGCGAGCAGCGCCTGGGCCGTCTTGCCCAGACCCGGCTCATCGGCAAGCAGGAATGTTCGGTGGCCAGCAGCGGCCGCGGCGACCAGCTGCCCCTGGTGCGGCATCAGTTCCAGCCCCGGCGGAGTGAACCGTGCCGTCGGCGCCGGAAGCGCCAGGCACGCCGGGGCTCCCCCGCCGGCACGCTCGAAGGAACTCAGCAGCGGGCCGAGCAGCTCCCAGCCGGCCAGGCGGCGCGGATGGGAGGTGCGCTGCGCAACGGCGGTGGAGTCGGGAGCGAGAAAGGGGTTCGCCAGTTGCCGGGAGACCACCGACTGCGGCAGGACGCGCCGCTCCGAGCCGGCGGAAGCTGTAGCGGTCTGCGCAGGCACGACGTCTTCGCGCCCCAGCTCGATGCCGAGGTCCCGCAGCATCTCCCGCTTGAGCGACCGGGCCGCCTCGGAGACGCCGGAGCCCTCGGCGAGCAGCGCCAATAGCCCAGCGTCCTGGACGGCGGTCGCCGCGAGGATGGCCGCGACGCCGTCCAGGCGCTTGAGCTGCTCGGCCCGATGACTGTCGCTTCCGGCCGCCGCCCGGATGCGGGCACGCTCGTCCCGCAGCAGCAGGGCGACGGCCTGGAACTTCGTGCGCACGGCAGGCGTCACACGGCCGCGCCGGGCAGCCGCCTCGACCTCACGGACGGTGCGGGCGAGCACCGGGACGACATCGCCGCGGTGGCGGGCGCCTCGCTGCTTCCGCGGGGCACTACGGCGAACGCCCGTCTGGCGCTGGCCTTGTCGAGCCACAGACTTCTCCTCTGGAATGCCGGGACACAGTGGCCACGGCAGCATGCCGCACAGTCCCGGGGCCCAGGCGAGGAACGTCCCGGGCAGAGGGCCTGGTGCTGTCAACGCCGAGTCGGCTTGCGGATCTCCGACGATCTACGCAGGTCAGGCCCCGGCAGGCCATTTACACGAACCCTGAGCCGCCGGTGCTGGTGACCACGGCACGGGGAAAGCCGCCGCCCGACGACCGGCTCGGTTCTCGGCTACCGCTCATCTTAACGCGCGCGAGAGCGCATAATTCCCGGCCGCACTGCGGGTTGAACATCCTCAACTGCCGCTGCAGGGCGAAGCAGTCCCGCCAGGAAGCGCTGCACCCGGCGGCCAGCAAGCGGGCTGTTCAGGTGGGGTAGAGGCAGCGCGCAGAACATGCGCTTGCGCACCCGGCATTACCGTTGACAGAAAGTGACCGTAGCCGATCGGCGTGGAGCCGTTGCATGCGTGGCGCTGCCGGGAGGAGCCTGGGAATCTTCTCCCCGAACTTTCCCGGGCGAGACGCCGCCTGGAAGCGGCCGCGCACAAGGAAAGACCGCCCATGCCGTTTGAGGCTCGCGGTCACCTGGGTTCAGAATCGGCTAGCTAGCACCAGCTCCTGCCTCCGCCCGTCTGGCACCAGCCTGGCCCACACTACGCCAAGATCAACAACGTCGGTGAGGTGCGCACTAGCCTGATAAAGGCCGCGATTCACCGGCGAGGGTCAGGTCACGCGGCTCGTTCTGTATCGCTTGTGGTTACATCTTCTGGATCCTGCTCAGTCGCAGAGCCGCGGCTGCCGCCGGGTGCCCGCGGCGATCCGCGGGCACCCGGCCAGGATTACTTGTGAGACGTGCGGGCTTACGGCACGACGTAGTTGACCGACGTGCCCCAGTTGGCCCCGCCGTCCCTGGTCCCGCCGCAGGTACTCAGCGTCAGCGTGAAGGCTGCGCCGGTGCAGTTCGGGAACTGGATGTACTCGTTTGCGAAATAGATTCTGCCGGTCCCTGGCAGGAACACGCCCTCGCTGTAGTCGCCCCAGCGCGGCCGGGTACGGCCAGGGAACCCCAGGTACTCGGTGAAGCCGTCCTGCGGCGACTGGCCCAGGTCGGCGATGTTGATCATCGATCCTTGTACGCCGTTCGACCGGCTGCTCAGGCGGCCGTAGGCAGTGCTGGGGAAGAAGCCCCCGTCATCTGCCCCGGTGGGCCCGCCGTTTCCGGACAGGGTGAATAGGATGATGGCGCGGCCGTTTCCGCCATCCTGGCGGCGGAAGCCCTCGGCGGCCATGGCCGACATCTCCAGGTCCTCGTGCTGCGGCGAGACATACGACTGGCTGCTGAGGGTGAAGACCCCGTGCCGGTCGAAGCTGTCGGTGCCGACGACCCAGTAGACGACGCCCTGGTGTGCCTCTGGGGCAGCCTCCGAGGAGAACGTCTGGCTGATGCCTGTCTCGGAGGAAGCCCACAGCTGGCCCTGCGCCTGCGACGCTTGGGTGATGCCGTCGCCATTGGTGGCGATGGCGCCCTCCGGGCAGCTCGCGGGCGGCGGGTTGCCCCTGCTCAGGCCGGCCGCTCCGCATTCGTCGCCTAGCGGAATCGGCCCGGCCTTCTGCGCTGCCCGGCTTCCGTTGTTGTAGGACAGCACGTCGGAGAACAACTGACCGCCGAACTGGATGCGGCCGCAGGCGGCGCAATTGTGGCTGCCCAGACTGTGCAGGCCAGTCCAGTCGAAAACGGCGAGCCGGTTGTCACCCTGCCCGTAGAAGTCGAGCGCCGTGAGCATGAACGCGGAGCCGTCGTGACTGTTGTCGAACTGGGACGAGTCCGGTGGCTGCGCCGGAATCACCTGGATCCAGCACGTGATGCCGGGCCTGTTGAACTGGTTATCGGAGAAGCATGTGCCGTCTGGCGTCGGCAGCAGGCCCATGTTCTCGATGGCGACGTTGAAGCCCCGGTTCGGGCTTCCGTCGGGCTCGGTGACCGGCTGTCCCTTCTCCATCGCGTCCTTGTCGAATGCGAACTCCTGCGCTCCGTTGAAGAATCCGCCGCCCAGGCCCGGATTGTTCCCGTCGAGCGGGAATTCGTCGTACATCATGAGGAACGCGTCTCGCGAAGTCGCGATCTTCGCGAAGTCGTTGAGCAGGGTGGGCGAGCCCGGCTCGGCCGGGTTGTAGTTGGCGTTGAGGAAGTAGACGTTGTAAGGGCCGAACGGGTTCGAGCCCACGGTCACCGCGATGGCCTCGAAGCAGTCATTGGCCACGGCGGCGAAGCAGCCCACGAACGGGCCGCCGGACGCCTCGGTGCTGGCAGAAGCGATCTCGGTGAAGAACCAGTGCCCGCCATGGTCGGGGTCGAAGACACATGAGGGATCCCCGCCGGAGCTCCAGCCCCGGGCAGTGAGCCCCATCACGGTGTCCAGCGGGATCGCTTCGGACAACCGGTGCAGTGCCGTATTGAAGACCATCATCTCGCCGATGTTGTTCGCCTCGACGACAACTCCCTTGCCAGCGCACAGGCCCTGGTCCGGGGGCTCGATGTCGCCCTGCGGGTTGGCGGCTAGCGTTCCGCTGTCGACCGCGTTCAGGCCCTTCACGCCGACGGCACCGCCCGACGAAGAGCTGACGATGTCACAGCCAGGACCCAGCGGCTCGCAGCTCACGGTCGGGATAACGGGAGCGTCGGCACTCGCCACCTTGCCGGCAGTGCGGGCAGCGCTGGCACGCGGGAGCACGGGCAGCGGCATGGCGTGCTGCTCCGCGGCCCGAACTGACTGGCGACCGGCAGCCCGATGCCCGGATGCTAAAGACAGCGTGGATGGCGTGCGGAAGGGGCCGGTGAGCAGGGAACAGCCCGCCACGGCACAGCCGGTCGCGGCCGGGCCGGCGAAACTTGGCGAGAACTGTCCCAGGCTTGCTGACGAAGAGTGTCCCGCGCTCGACACGGCGGCCGCGCTCGATTGCCCGCTGGAGGCAGGGGACATGGCAGTCGCCGCCGCTTCACCAGAGTTTAAGGTGAGCAGCGCGACCGGCAGGGACAGCAGCGAAAGCACTGCGGCCGCCCCACGGAGGCGTTTGTTTCTGCTGTTCGGCATTAACCCTCCATTGCGAGGTAACGCACCCCGGGGACTGCGATGCAGAATGCGGGCTGTCCCGCACCCGGGGGCCCATGCGGGAAGGTCCAGGTAGCAGCCCGCGGCGGCCCAGGCAGCCGCCACGGCATGGCACCGTTATCGTCCTGCGGGAGGGACTATCCGTCAATCCCCAAAAAGCACGCTATGGCCAGGTGCGGCGCCTGCCCGCCAGCCCAGCCGGCAGCCGGATCGGGGATCCGGCGTATGTGGGATGTGGTACCTGTGGCGAACGTCAGCACCGAGCCGTCGGTGCCGGTGAGCACCGTGTAGCTGCCGTTATCAGTCACTGACGACTAGATCATGGTCGTGCCGAGCACCGGCCCAGGCTGGAGGTCCAGCCTGGGCCGGTGAATACCGCCTGGATCTGCAGCAGCCCGCTCGCCGCGATCGTCTGCGCCGCCAGCCACGCCAGGTTCGGGGACTGCACGCCCTGGCCGCTGGAGGGTTGACGTGCATCAAGGTGATCACGCCGTCAATGGTCGCTGATCGCCGGATGCCAGCGAGCCTCAGTTGCATTTCCGGTGGCTGGAACTGGGCGACCCGTTTGCCTGAGCAGCCCGCGTTGCGGTTTGCCGCTTTCGACCTCGACAACACCCTCACGGCGGTGGACGGGAGCCTTCCAGACGGCCTGCACGGCGTACTCGCCCAGCTGTTCGCCTGCGGCATCCGGCCACTGCTGGTCACCGCCAGTCACTCCTCCTACTACTTTGCGGCCCGCCATACGTCCGCCTTCCTCCAGGTTGTCGGCCGCCGCCCAAGATCCCGCCTCGCCGCGGTTGTCGAACAACAGCAGCTCAGGCACACTGGCGCGATGAACGAGCGGGCGGGTGCGCAGAACGGCTCTGACGACTCAGCCGCCGGAGGAGTCCTGCGAGTTCACCTGGGACGGCGTCGACCTCAGCACCGCTTACTTTGACCGGCCGCCAGACGGATCGTTCAGCCAGCCCCAAGGGCGATGGTCCGACTGGCTATTCCCGCCAGGCTCCTTCGGCGATGAGCCAGGGACGCTCGATGGCACGCCGGTACTGGCCATGAGCGTCTCCGGCATGCTCGCCATGAAGGAACAGTTCCCCCACCTGCGCAACGGCCGACCATGGCGGCAGAAGGACATTGACGACATCAAGCTACTCCGGGAGCTGGCCGCCGAGGCCCACGCACAGCCCTAACGACCACGCACAGCCCTAAGGACATGGCCGCCTCGGGCCGGGAGTGCCCCCAGCCGCTGGCTCGGGGACGGTCCTGACCTGCCCCTCCTGCGCCAGATTTCCTTGGGGACCTTCGCCTCTGCGGTGATCTTCGAGCACGGTCCACAGTGGTGCGTATGAGCGTAGCGGTCAGGATCGCTCATGGGGGGTTGCGCTGGCGCTACCTGCTGGTAGTCATCTACGACGCCTGAGGACAAAGCCGGGACCTGCGGGAGCGCGTGCGGGGACATGACGATTCAGGACAGCTGCCGAGAAGGAGGTGCCGGAATGCAGGGTCCGGAGTCGGAGAAGGTGGCGAAGTACCTGCGGGTGAAGGTGGTGGACCTCAGCAAGGAGGGGCGCCCCGCAGTCAACATCAAGGTCCCGATCGGAGTGGTCAAGTGGGGGATGAAGATGGCTCAGACCTTTTCCCCGCAAATGAAGGATGTCAATCTCGACTGGAACAGCATCGACGCGATGGTCCAGGAAGGCGAGACTGGAAAGATCGTGGAGGTGGAAGACGAGGCCGAACACAAGACAATCGAGGTGTGGCTGGAGTGAGGGTCACAGCCCGCCCAGCGGTCCAGTCCCGAAGCTGAGTGGTGATCATGAGCAGTCCGGCGGGCTCGCCCGCCGGCAGGGCCTAAGCGGACCGCGCGATCCCTACCAGAGCCGGACAAGACGGCTATAAAGCCAGACCACGCGCACCGGACTCGCAGGGCCTGTGAGCTCCAGCTCCGTTGGTCAGGGGTGATCGACTTCGAGCTGGTGGCCGGTGGCGGCGGCCATGGCGCGGAGGTCGCCGGGGTCGGAGCCGATGACGAGGTCGCGTCGGCGAAGGGCGCCTTCGACGACGCGGGCATCGACGATGTCGGTGGTCTGGGCGCGGCCGGCGAGGGTTCCGGTGGCCCGGGCCTGGAGGTCATCGAGAGGCTCAACGTGGCATCCGGCGAGGACGCGGGCGAGGAGGGCCTGGCGGGGTGTGCCGCACCAGCACTGGGCCACGACCGGCGTGGGGACGACGGGGACCTCGCGGCGCAGGAGGAGGATCTGGGGCCTGGCCGCGGTGGCGGCGCAGGAACTGCGCCCGGTCGCCGAGGCGCTGGTGTCCTCGCCCGGCGCGCGCCGCTGGTGGGACCCGGCGGATCTGGCGGGCCAGCGGGAGCGACGAATAGAGTCTTCGGCGCTGGAAGCGAACCCGTTCGCGGTGTACCCGAGGCGCCGGTCCTGGACGGCACGATCCGCAGAGCCCATGAACAGGGACAGCCATGAACACTGAGCACACCCCGGACCGCCCAGGCAGCCCGGCCCCGCCGGACCTGCGCAGCCCGCAGCCGCGTGGCAACGACACAGTGCTGCTCAGAGCATGGGAACACGGCGACCTCCCGGTCATCGAGGAAGCCAGCCATGACTCCTACATCCCGCTGATCACCAGCACCCCGCCCCCTACACCCCGCAGGAGGGAAACGCCTGGCCGCAACGCCAGCACAACCAGGCCGCCGAAGGCCGCGGATGCCCGATGGCCATCATCAGCCGCGCCGCCGGCCAGGTAACAGGCATGGCCACGATCAACGGCATCAACTGGACCCACCGGCGCGCCGCCATCGGGTACTGGATCCTGCACCGCCACCGCCACCGAGGCCGCGGATTCGCCAAAGCCGCGGTATCCCTGCTTCCCGGCCTGGCCCGCGAGCTGGGCCTCATCCGCCTGGAAGCCATCATCGAACCGGGCAACCACCCGTCCCAGGCCGTCTGCCGCGCCGTCGGCTTCACCGAGAGAGAACCCTGCGCTCCCACCTGTGGATCGGCGGCCAGAACCGGGACATGATCATGTTCGCTCAGATCCTGCCGCCCCCGCCGGTCCCCGTAGGCTAATGACAGGCGCAGTTACGGGATTGCGATGGTATCATTCTCCCATGGAAGCTGTCATTGACCAGGCCGGCCGGGTCGTGCTGCCTAAGGCCATCCGCGACGCCCTGGGCCTGCTCCCCGGCACGAAGGTCGACATCTCGGCTTACGGCGCCGGCGCGCAGCTCGTTCCCGCTGGCCGGACGGCGCGCCTGGTCGAGGAGGACGGCGTCCTCGTCGCGGTCGGCGAGACCCTGGTCGACGATGACGTGGTCTTCGCCCTCATCGATGCTGGCCGCAGGTGACGGTCGCCGTCGATACGAGCGTCGCCGTCCCGCTGCTGGTCCGCTCGCATCATGACCATGCGGCCGTGGCCCGCTGGTGGAACGGGCAGGAGATCACCTTGAGCGGTCACGCCCTTGCCGAGACCTATTCCGTCCTGACCAGGCTGCCCGGCGACGCCCGGCTGGCTCCCGCCGACGCGGCCCGCCTGATCAGGGCACGCTTCCCGGCGCCACTGGTGCTGAGCAGCCGCCACGCCCGCACCCTGCCGGACACGCTCAGCCGCCTCGGCATCGCAGGCGGCGCTGTCTACGACGCGCTCGTGGCACTGGCCGCGCAAGAGCACGGGGCTGCCCTGGCTACCAGAGACGCTCGAGCACGCGGCACCTACGACGCAGTCGGTGTCAAGGTGATCGTCGTCACCTGACCGTGCCGCCACGTCAGGTTGTCTCACTATACGTAATCAATCGAAAGCGTTACGTATAGGGCTAGGCCTCCGGTATTTACCGCCAGATCCGCCCGCTCTTGTAGACGCCAACTGACCGCGATCGCAGGTCGGCGTCGGACGATGGCATGCGTGCGGGGATGAGTTCGCAGGCCGCTAGCGGGGGCAGGGCCAGCGGGGACGTGGCGGTCGCGAACAGGGGAATGGGGGAACCCTGTGCCAGCTGAGGCGTAAGTCGCGGCGGCGAGCCGATCAGCAGGGCGGTCGCCCGCCCGGCGGACCGGACCGATCAGCGAGGTCGTGGAACGGGTGATCGCCTCCGACGACCACACGGTGGCCATGCCACCCGGTCGTCCTGGTGGCTCCAGGCTCCGGACGCGAGGCGGCCTGGGTGGGAGGTGCCGGGTGTGGCCCGGACCAACCTGGTATCGCCTGACTGGTTCCGTGACGCTCTTCGGCCGGCTCGACTGGTGGCCCGCCGCGGCGCCAGATGCCGCCAGCTCAGTCATCGCAACGTGCGCGGAACGGACGACGGCCAATCGAGGCTGCTCTTTCCAGTTGAGGTAGCCGCGCACTCGCGCGCTCAGCCGGTTCAGGTCAAGTTTCGACCAAGTTTCCGGTACTCCGCTGCCCCCGGCCGCGATGCGGGGAAGGTTTCCGCCTAGCTAGTCCCGCCACCGGCGGGGCGGATGGTGGCTGCGGCCGGCCCGGAGTCAAATCGCGTCCTGCCGGTCACCGATGAAGCCGTGATCGGCTCATGCCCAGTCGACTGACAGGGGAACCGTGGAGCACCTCACGAGGTCACGTACAGCGATGGCCCTGGCGGTGCTGGCTGCCTTGGCATTTGTGCTCGGTGCGGCTTTCGAGGTCGCAGCTTACGCGGTACTCACACCGGCTAACGTCGGTACTTCGACTGACTTCATCCATGCCTTTGACTGGCTCCGGTTCGCGGCCGGGGTGATCGCCGTGGTGGCCGTTTGCGCAGCCGGATGGGAACTCGTGCTGCGCAAGGCCTGGGGTGGCGTCTGGGAGGTGGCAGTCGGAGCGACCGGTACCTTGCTCGTCGCCATTGACTGGCTCATCGTCGCATCCTCGGATCGGCCGGGCTCAGCCCCGGCTGTGGTGGGTGCGACAGGCATCGGTATCTGGGCCTTGCTCGTCCTGAGCCGGGCGGCGCGGCGCTCGCTCGTCGAGCACAAGGCGGCGACGGAGGGTACGTCCGCTCTTCTGCGGCACGCGATCCTGTGGCTCGTCGCAGCGAGTGGCCTCCTAATCCTCGCCGTCGGCTTCGGCTTCACGCCGGAGATCAGCAATAAGGGCGTCGCCATCACGGCTGGCATCCTCGAGGCAGTCGGCGTGGCGGTACTTCTCGGAGCACTCGCCGCCGCCCGGACCCAGAGGTACCTGTTCTCCCGAGCCGTGTCCATGGTGCTCGCCGGACTAGTCATCCTGGCTGTTTCCTTTGCTGCTGCCGCCGTCGTGGCAGGGGTCGTCTTCGGTCCCGGCGCCACGCTGACTGGGATCCGGGTGGGCCTCCCGATCGCGATCACTTTCGAACTGGTCGCTGTGGCGGTCCTGGGGCTCGCCGCCTGGATGCGGCTCCGAGAGCTGGTCGTCGCCACACCCTGATGACCGCCGGCCGGTTCAAGCGCCACGGGTACTTGTCCGGAAAGCGAGCTCACTCAGCAGGAATGCGGACCGGTCCAGGTCCGCTAAGCACGCTCGCCTGAGGCCGTGGTTCGTTGATCCGGTGCTGTCTTGCCGGCAGGTTCTTATCGGGCGGATGCCGGGGTCAGCAGGAGCGTGGGTTTCGCGCTGGTCTCGCCATCCGCTCCGCCCGTATCTAGATTCAGATGAGCCGGTATTCCGAAGGAGGCAACAGTGTCCATCGAACTGAACCACACCATCGTCGCCGCCAGCGACCCGCAGACGTCGGCGCAGTTCCTGGCCGGCATACTCGGCCTGAAAGTCGATCCGCCGCTGGGGAACTTCACGCCCGTTACGCTCGCCAACCGGGTCACTCTGGACTATGACCTGAGCCAGGACCCCATCCAGTCGCGTCACTACGCGTTCGCGAGCAGCGACGAGGAGTTCGACGCCGCGTTCGCCCGCATCGAGGACGCTGGCATCGCCTTCTTCGCCGATCCCGCCTGCCGGAAAGCTGGCCAGATCTATCACCGCGACGGCGACGGCGGCCGGGGCGTGTATTTCCGCGACCCCGACGGTCACCTCATGGAGATCCTCACCAGTCCGGCCCGCGCCCCCCAGGGGCTCGCGGGCTGACTTACGGCAGTTTGGCGACCGTCAGCAGGACCGCCGAGTCCTCCACTGCCTCAAGGCCGTGCGGCGAGCCGGGGAGTATGAGCAGGTCACCGTTCCTGCCCTCCCATGCTTGCTCCCCGGCGGTCAACCTGACCCGGCCGCGAAGCACGTAGACGCTGCCCTCGCCCGGGCTCGAGTGCTCGGCGAGCGCCGAGCCCGCGACCATCGCGAGCACTGTCTGGCGGAGCACCCGCTCATGCCCGCCCACGACGGTCTCGGCCGCACGGCTGGGTGCGTTGCCAGCGGCTCGCTCAAGCAGCTCGCGCGCGAGTGCGTCCAAGGAAAGCTTCTGCATTGTGCTGCTTTCGTCATAGACAATGGATTCCGAATTGAACCAACCTTTAGCTGGCAGGCCGATCTTACGCCAGCGACGACCGCGTTGAGCTTCGCCCATGGGGTTGACGCCTCGATGCACGGCCAGCAGTCCGAGCTCGGAGATCTGGCTGCGCTGATGCAGCACGCCGGCGGACCGAGTGTGCTGGTCGGCCATAGCTGGGGCGCTCTGCTCGCGCAGCTTGCCGCCCTCAGGCAACCGGACCTGGTCGCGGGCCTGGTACTGGTAGACCCGGCCGATGAGGTCTACTGGGCGGGGCTGTCTGCCGAGCATTTCCGTTACATCGAGGACTTCGGGGCTACGATCCTAGCCCAGCATGGCGACGGCAGTCTCGCGGAGACGGTCCGCGATACCTTCCGGCCCTATGCGACATTGCTGACCGGTGATCCGCGGCTCCAGTCGCTGATCCTTGACGCCTACGCGTCGTGCTACGCCAAGCAGTCCCAGGCGGGCATGGTGCAGGCCGAGTACCGGCTGTTCACCGGGGCTGTCCAGGAAATCAGCCGCAGCAGGTCAGCCGCCGGGCTGCCCGACGTGCCGGTCGTGGTGTTCAGCGCGACCACGGGAGAACTCCCGGAGCAGCGGCGCAGGTGGACCGCCATCCAAGCCGCGCTGGCCGCGTCCGCGCAGCTATCCGGCACGAATGAAACAATTGCTGTAATTTGCTCTAGGAAATTGGTCGCTGCAAAAGCTCACTTGCTGGTCTAGTATAGGCGCTGCCATTCGTGCCGCAAATTTGTAGCGAGTCCGTGGCCTAGCCAGCTCGCCGCATTAATGGCACTCGCGGTATTAATGGCATTTGTGCGAGCACGAATTCGGCATGCCCGGCTGCGGCCGGGCTGGAATCTGTGGTGGGCCAGCGGTGACGGAGCAGGACAACATCCGCCAGCTAGCGACTGGCGGTACCGGACGCGGACGGGACCCGGTCCGCGGCGCCGTCATCCCGCAGCGTCCGCCCAGTCCGCCCAGTCCGCCCAGTCCGCCCAGTCCGCCCGGCCAGCCCGGCCAGCCCAGGCTCGCGCTCGCCCCCGACTTGCTTCCCCCGGTCTCGGCGCCCAAGGGCGGTGGCGCGATCCGCGCGCTGGACGAGAAATTCGCGGTCAATCCCGCGACCGGCACGGCGAGCATGACTATTGCGCTTCCGCTCAGTCCCGGCAGGTCCGGGTTTACCCCGGACCTTGCGCTGGCCTACAACTCCGGTGCGGGAAACGGGCCGCTCGGGCTGGGCTGGACGCTGGCGGTCCCGGTTATTACCCGCAAGACCGACAAAGGCCTGCCCACCTACTGCGACGGGGCGGAGTCCGATGTCTTCCTCCTCGGTGGCGCGGAGGACCTGGTTCCGGTGCTCGACGCCGGCGGTGCGCGGAAGACAGCCAGCCGCACCGTGCACGGCGCGGCCTACCAGATCGCGTACTACCGGCCCAGGGTCGAGGGGCTGTTCTCCCGGATCGAGCGTTGGACCGACACCGCGACCGGCATCGCGCACTGGCGGACCATCTCGCGCGCCAACATCACCGCGCTGTACGGTGCGGACCGGGCGAGCCGGATCGCCGACCCCGCCAGCCCGGCCCGGATCTTCGGCTGGCGGATCACCCGCAGCTGGGACGACCGGGGCAACGCCGCCAGCTACAGCTACCTGCCCGAGGACGGGACCGGCGTCTACTCGTCGGCCGCGCACGAGGCGAACCGTACCGCGCTGTCCCGCTCCGCCCAGGGGTACCTGAAGTCGGTCAGCTACGGCAACACCGAGCCTTACTTTCCTGACTTCACGGCCGCCGCGCAGCCACCGTTCCCCGCGGACTGGCACTTTAGCGTCGTCCTGGACTATGGCGACCACGGTGCCTCGCCGCCAGGCCCCGAGCCCGACCAGCCGTGGCCGGCCAGGCCCGACCCGTTCTCCACCTACCGCCCTGGCTTTGAGGTACGCACGTACCGCAGGATCCATCGAATCCTTTTCTTCAACAATTTCCCCGGCGAGCAGTCGGCTGGCGCCGACTGCCTCGTGCGGTCGGTGGACCTCGGCTACTCCGACGCCCAGAATCCGCCGGATCAGGCCGGCCCGGCCTACACGTTCCTGACCTCTATCACCAAGACGGGGTACGGATCAGGCCCTGATCCCCGTCCCGCCCGCTCCCTTCCCCCGCTGGAGCTGGAGTACAGCAAGCCGCGGCTCCAGCCGGACGTCCTGGCCATGGACGCCGACAGCGCGGCGAACCTGCCGGCCGGCCTCGACGGGCCCGGCCTGCGCTGGGCCGACCTGGACGGCGAGGGGCTGGCCGGTGTCCTGGCCCAGGCAGCGGGCGGCTGGTACTACAAGCGCAACCTCAGCGCCGCCCACCTGCTCCCGCAGCCCGACGGGTCGCTGGTACCCAGAGCCAGGTTCGGCCCGCTGGAAACGGTGGGCGCGCTGCCTGCCAGCAACGACCTGTCCAGTGCCCGCCTGCTCGACCTGTCCGGTTCGGGGCACCTCGACGTCGTCGACTTCTCCGGCCCCGATCCCGGCTACTACCGGCGCACCGCCGAGGCGGGCTTCGCCCCGTTCCGCACCTTCCCCGACCTGCCCAGGCTGGACTTCGACGACCCGAACCTCGCCCTGCTCGACCTCACCGGCGACGGCCTGGCCGACATCTTGCTGACGCAGGAAGGCGCCTTCGCCCTCCATCAGGGTCAGGGCGAAGCTGGCTTCGGTCCGGCATCGCGCGTGGTCACCGGCAGCGACGAGGAACGCGGCCCCGCCGTCGTGCTGGCCGACGGCACCCAGACCATCTTCACCGCCGACATGTCCGGCGACGGCCTGCCCGACCTGGTCAGGGTCCGCGATGGCGAGGTCAGCTACTGGCCGAACCTGGGCTACGGCCGGTTCGGCGCCCGGGTGGCGATGGACGCCGCGCCGAGGTTCGGCCCGGAGGATCTCTTCGACCCGCGGCGCGTCCGGCTCGCCGACATCGACGGCTCGGGCACCGCCGACCTGCTCTACGTCGGGGACGCGGCGGTCACGGCCTGGTTCAACCAGTCAGGCAACTCCTGGTCGGCGGCGGCCACTGCGGCCGTCTTCCCGGGCCACGGCTCGGCGAGCGTGCTCGACCTGCTCGGCACCGGTACTGCCTGCCTTACCTGGTCCTCCCCGCTGCCAGGAACGCCTGCGCTGCGGTATGTGGACCTGATGGGCGGGGTCAAGCCGCACCTGCTGACCCGGGCCAGGAACAACCTCGGCGCGGAGACCCGGCTCAGCTACGCCCCCTCCACCCGGTTCTACCTGCAAGATCGCGACGCGGGACGGCCGTGGCTGACCAGGCTCCCGTTCCCCGTGCAGGTCGTGGAGCGGGCCGAGACGATCGACTGGATCGGCCGCGGCCGGCTGGTCAGCCGGTACGCCTACCATCACGGCTACTACGACCCGGCCGAGCGGGAGTTCCGCGGCTTCGGCCTGGTCGAACGACGCGACACCGAGGAGATCCGCGCCGACACAGCCTTCCCCGGCGAGCCAGGTGACGGCGGCACCGGCGAGCAGTCCGCCTTCGCCGCCTGGGACCGGTCCTCCTGGTCGCCGCCGGTGCTGACCAGGACCTGGTTCCACACCGGGGCGGCGATCAGCTACGCGGCGGAGTACTGGACCGAGCCCGCCTTGCGGGGGCCGGCCCGGGCCGCCGATGCGAGGGCGATGCGGCTGGCTGAGACGGTCCTGCCCGGCGGGCTGACCGTGGCCGAGCAGGCCGAGGCGCGCCGGGCGCTGCACGGCTGCCAGTTGCGCGCCGAGACCTACGCCGATGACGGCACGGCGGCCGCGCGGAACCCGTACGCGGTCTCGGCGCAGAACTACACGATCACCTGCTTGCAGCACCTGGGCCCGAACCGGCACGCCGTCTTCCTGGCGACGCCGCGCGAGTCGGTGACCTTCGGCTACGAGCGCGGACCGGATGACCCCCGGGTGAGCCACGAGCTGAACCTCGACTGCGATGCGTACGGCAACGTGCTGCGCACCGTCGCCGCCGCTTACCCGCGCCGCCCCGGCTACCCCGCGCCCGAGCCCGCGCTGGACGCCGCGACCCAGTCAATGCTCGCCTACGACCAGGCCAGGCTGCACGTCACCGGCACCGAGCGCGGCTTCACCAACGCCGTCGACGATCCGGCGACCTGGCCGGATTCCTACCGCGTGTCGGCCCCCGCCCGCAGCGACACCGCCGAGATCACCGGGATCACCCCGGCGGTCAAGGGCAATGGCATCACGGACCTGTTCAGCTTCGACGAGGTGACCGGGCCCGGCGGCCTCTGGGACCTGGCCTGGCGAGCCGCCGCGGACGTCCCCTACGAACAGCTCCAGGCCGCCGACATCGACGGCGCGGGCACTTCGCCGTCCGCCCCGGCCCGCCGGTTCATCGCTCGCCGCCGGGTGCGCTACCGTGCCGATAACCTGACCCGCCTGCTCGACCCGGGAGTGCTCGAGCCGCTCTCCCTGGCGGGGGAGTCCTACCAGGCCGTCTTCACTCCGGGCCAACTGGCCGCGATCTTCGGCGCGCGTGTCACCCCGGCGATCCTGGCCGAGGGCGGCTACGTCCAGCTGCCCGGCGAGACCGGCTGGTGGGCGCCGTCAGGCCGGGTCTACCTCTCGCCGGGAGACACCGACACCCCGGCGGCTGAGCTCGCCGCGGCCCGGGTCGGCTTCTTCCTGCCGCGCCGGGCCACCGACCCGCTCGGGGGGATCACCAGGGCCGGCTACGACGGCCACGCTCTGCTCCCGGCCACGCACGCCGATCCGGTCGGCAACACGACCACGGTCGTCAACGACTACCGTGTCCTCCTCCCGGCCGCCCTGACGGACCCGAACGGCAACGTCGTCAAGGTCGCGTTCGACGCGCTTGGCCGCGTCACCGCCGAGGCCGTCTGCGGCAAGCCCGCCGAACCGCTCGGCGACGACCTGACCGGCTTCACCACCGACCCGGCGCAGGCGGACGTCCTCGCCCAGTTCGCCGGCCCGCTGGCCGATCCCGCGCCGGTCCTGGGCAACGCCACCGCCAGGACCTTGTACGACGCCGGCGCCTACCAGCGGACCGCCGGCACGGCCGATCCGGCGCCCCCGGCCGTCTACCTGCTCGCCCGGGAAGCCCACGTCGCGGCGCCGGCCGCCACGCCGCGGTACCAGCACCAGTTCGCGTACTCCGACGGCCTCGGCAGGGAGATCCAGCGCAAGGCGCTCGCGGCGCCCGGCCCGGTCACCAAGGACGGCCCGCCGCAGTCCCCGCGGTGGGCCGGCTCGGGCTGGGCAGTCCTGGACAACAAGGGCCGCCCAGTCCGCCGGTACGAGTCGTTCTTCGCTGCCACCGGCGCCTTCGAGTTCGCTCCCGTCACCGGCGTCGCCACCACGCTGCTCTATGACCCCGTCGGCCGCCTGGTCGCCACCCTGCACCCGGACAGCAGCTGGGAGAAGCTGGTCGTGCGCCCCTGGCTGGAGCAGGCCTGGGACGCCGACGACACCGCCACGATCGCCGACCCGCGCACCGACCCCGACGTCGGTACTTATCTTGCCCGCGCCCTGGGGGCCGCCCCCTATGTCTCCTGGTACGACCAGCGCATCACCGGCAGCTACGGCCCCACCCCGGCCGACCAGGCCGCGTGGAAGGACGCCGCGGTCAAGGCGGCCGGCGCGGCCGGCACCCCGGCGGTCACGCACCGGGACGCGCTCGGCCGGGCGTGCCTGACCGTCGCCGACAACGGTGCCTCCGGCCGGTTGCCCGGCCGGACCGCCTATGACATCAGCGGCAAGCCGCTCGCCGTGTTCGACGCCATGCGCCGCCGGGCTCAGGAGTACGTCCTGCGCGCGGGCGGGGCGGCACCCTACCTGGCCGGGGCCGACCTGGCCGGACGGCAGCTCTACCAGATCAACTGCGACTCCGGCGCGCGGCGTGAACTGGCGAACGCGGCCGGCCAGCCGATCAGGTCCTGGGACGAGCGCGGCTTCGTCTTCCGGATGACCTACGACGCGGCCCGGCGCCCCGCCCGCCGCTACGTCACCGCAGGCCAGGGTCAGGAAACCCTGGCCGAGCTCACCGTCTACGGCGAGTTCCAGCCTGCCCCGAATCTCTGCGGGCGCATCTTCCGTCACTATGACAACTCCGGTTTCCTTGAGAACACCAGCTACGACGCCAAGGGCAACCTCCTGTCCGGGCTGCGGCAGCTCGCAGGGGGCTACCGTGCGGCACCGGACTGGGCGCCGGTCGCTGCCGCGCTTCCCGGCACCGGGCCGGACGGCGTCCCGGCCGGTCCGGCCGGTGGCTCCGCGCTTGATGCGGCGGCGAGGACGGCGGGACTGATCGGGACCGGCGACCGGTACGAGGGAAACACTGTCTTCGACGCGCTGAACCGTGCCATCCAGCTGGTCACCCCGCACGCCCCGGCCATGCGCCCTGACGTACTGCGGCCCAGGTACGACGAGGCGGGCCAGCTAGCCGCGCTGGACGCCTGGCTGGGCCAGCCCGCGGCACCCGCCGCGCTGCTTGACCCGGGCACCGCCGACGAGCACCCGGTGACCGCCGTGACCTACAACGCGCGCGGCCAGCGCCTGTCGATCAGCCTCGGCAACGGCGCGATCACCGAGTATGCCTATGACCCGCAGACGTTCCGGCTGGCTAGGCTGACCACGACCCGGCCGTCCACGCCGCGCACCGCGCAGGACCTGTCCTACTACAGCGACCCGGCCGGGAACATCACCCGGATCAGCGACGCCGCGCAGGATGCCATCTTCTTCGCCAACCAGCGCGTCGACCCGACCGCCAGCTACACCTACGACGCGCTCTACCGGCTGGTGTCAGCGACCGGCCGGGAGCACCTCGGCCAGGTCGGCAGCGGGCTGGCGCCGCCGGCCCAGGTCACCAGCGACGACTCGTTCCGCCTCGGGCTGCCGCAGCCGGGCGACGGCAACGCGATGGGCACCTACACCGAGCGGTACGGCTACGACGCCGTCGGCAACCTGGCCACGATGACTCACCAGGCCAGCTCCGGTGGCTGGACCCGCAGGTACGCCTACGCCGATCCGTCCCGGATCACCGCCGCAGAAACCGGCAGCCGCCTGACCGCGACCAGCCTGCCCGGGGACCCGGCCGCGGGCCCGTTCACCGCCAGCTACGATCACGACCAGCACGGCAGCATGACAAGGATGCCGCACCTGGCGTCGCTGACCTGGGACGCCGACGACCGGCTGGAGTCCACGACCCGGCAGGCAGGCGGCCAGGTCGCCTGGTACCGCTACTCCGGCACCGGCCAGCGGGTCCGCAAGGTCACCGACAGCCAGGGCAATGCCCCCGCACGCAAGGCCGAGCGGATCTACCTCGGCGGGCTGGACCTGTACCGGGAGTACGCCGCCGACGGCACCACGATCACGCTGGAGCGCCAGACCCTGCACGTCACCGACGGCGCGTCCGTCATCTGCCGGGTCGAGACCAGGACGGCGGGCAGTGATAACGGGCCCGCGCGGCTGGCGCGGTACCAGTTCGGCAATCATCTGGACTCGGCGCTGCTCGAACTCGACGGCGCGGCCGGCGTCGTCAGCTACGAGGAGTACTTCCCCTACGGCGGGACCAGCTACCAGGCCGTTGCGGCGCAGACCGGCGCGCCCAAGCGCTACCGCTTCACCGGCAAGGAGCGGGACACCGAGAACGACCTGTACTACCACGGGGCCAGGTACTGCGCGCCGTGGCTGGGCCGCTGGATCAGCGCCGACCCGGCCGGCCTGACCGACGGCCCGAGCCTGTATGCCTACGCCAGGGATAACCCGGCGGCCTGGCGAGATCCAGACGGTCGGCAGGGCGAGCCCTGGGTCCCGATCGGCATCTGCCTGCCCGCCTACTCGCACTGCCCGGAGCCGGGCGACAGCGACCCGTTCAGCCAGGCCACCAAGGCCAGGCTGGCCCAGCAGGCACCCAAGCTCGCCCCGCCGGGCACGCCGCCACAGGGCGGGCAGGGCAGCGGCGGGCAGGGCAGCGGCGCGCAGTCCGGCGGGGGACAAGCTGGCGGGGGCGCCATCCCCAAGCCCGGTGGCCAGGGCGGATCCGGGCAGCCCGCCGGCCAGGCCGCGGCCGCCGACGATGACGACGACCTGCCGCCGGTGCAGCTGCTGACCCGCGGCCAGGGCGCACAGGACTTCAAGCCGGGCAAGTTCCACCTGGAATCGCTGCTCTCCCTGTCCGGCTCCACCGCCCTGGCGTCGCTGTACCTGCGCCGGACCCTGGAAGGGACCCACACCACGCTCGGCGTGATCGCGACCGGCGCGACCGACACCAGCGGCAAGACCCCGTCGGGCACGATCACCGGCGTCTACCACGTCGCCTGGCCGCATGACCCCAAGGGCAGGAGCCCGGTCGACATCAGCCTGTACCTGATGCCGTACCTGCGGGTGAACACGGACGAGAAGAAGAACGTCAGCGTCGAAGGCGGTGGCGCGGCCGTCGGGACCGCCTCGGCCGACCTGGGCAAGCACGCCTCGGTCGACATCAACGCGACCGCGGGAGTGGACAGCACGAGCAGCTCGTCGGACAACTCGGTGGTGGTCAGCCCGTCCGGCTACTACGGCCTCGGCGCCGACTTCACCATCAAGGTCTTCGACTCCAGCGGCAAGCCGCTCTTCTACCTCTATCCAGAGGCCGGGGTTGCCTGGGTCTCCGGCGAGCAGAAGACGCCGGGCGCGCTAAGCGGCACGACGGTAACGAGCACTCAGTACTACGCGGGCGTTGGCGCCGGCACGGGCAAGGTTCCGGGCTTCCCGTTCCTCGGCGTCTACGTCGGCGTCACCACCCAGACCTGGCATACCTCGTTCACGCCGCAGACGCCGAAGCCCATCTCGCCGCCGGCGCAGGGCGTGCTCAATATCGTCGGAGCTTGGTGAAAGGGATACCGATGACCGATTTCCCGAGGCTCGTGGTGACCGGCCCGGCCGAGCAGGCCGGCCTGGTCCTGCCGCTCTCCGCTGCCGAGCTGGTGATCGGCCACTCCGGTACCGCCGACCTGAAGCTCGGCGACCGGTACGTCAGCCGCAGGCACGCGCTGGTCACGGTCGGCGCTGACGGCGAGGTGACGATCCGCGACCTGAACTCCACCAGCGGCACGTTCGTCAACGGCCAGCGCCTCGCCGGCCCGGCCGTCCTCGCCCCAGGAGACGAGGTCCGGTTCGCTGACCTGACCGCGACCTTCGAACCTGGCACGCCGACGGTGCCGGGTCAGCGAGGCGGGGGAGCAGACCAGGGCCGGCCGCAGGCCTCGGCGGCGGGTGGCGGGCCCGCGGGTGGCGGGCGCGTGGGTGGCGGGCCTGCGGGTGGCGGGCCTGCGGGTGGCTGGCCAGCGGGCGGTCCCGCCGACGGTGGCGTTGCGGGCGGCGATGGCCCGGCAGGAGGCGGCCCGGGCGGCGGTACGGCCGGGGACGGCAGCGTCTATGTAGTGACCGGCGCAGTCCGGTCCCCGGCGCTGCCGGGGATCGCCGGCCTGACCGTCCTGCTGCTCGACAAGAACGTGGGCGGCGACACCCAGCTCGCGCAGGATCACACCGCCGGGGATGGTACCTACTCCTTCAGCGTCGCGATACCGGCCGGCTACCTGGCCGAGCACAGCAAGGTCAGCCCGGACCTGCAGGTCCAGGTCACCGGGACCAACGGCCAGCAACTCGGTGTCTCGGCGGTCAGGTACTCCGCGCCGCGGCAGCTGGTGCTCGACGTCGTGGTCCCGGCCACTGGAGCTGGCCTGCCGAGCGAGCATGAGACGCTGACCGCCAGCCTCGCAGCGGCTTACCCCGGGAGCCTGGCCGCCCTGCAGGAGCAGGACGGACGGAGCGACGTCACGTTCCTGGCCAACAAGACCGGCTGGGATGCCCGCGCGGTCGCCCTCGCCGCGCTGGCCGAGCAGTTCTCCGGCGTGACCGCCCCGGCCGCGCCGCCCGGGCCAGCCGGGCAGACCCTGGTCTGGCCGCCGCCTACCGTCAGCCTCCGCCCGGAGTTCTACTACGCCCTGTTCCGCGCCGGGCTGCCGGCTAGCGCGGACACGCTGTTCCGTGCTG
This sequence comes from Streptosporangiaceae bacterium, assembly GCA_035533915.1. GTDB lineage: Bacteria > Actinomycetota > Actinomycetes > Streptosporangiales > Streptosporangiaceae > Chersky-822. Next base: position 48,477 of record DATLSX010000105.1, on the reverse strand, counting down.
GCGTCCGCACCGTGCAAGGAATCTGGCAGCAGGCGATCGCCAGCGGGGTGATCCCGCAAGCTCTCGCCGAGGAACTGCCCGCCGCGACCCAGATCTACAGCTCGCTCGCCAGCGCGCACCTGCTCGGCAACGTCGCTCCTGCCGGGGTATCGACGATGGCGGAGATGCTGGCGCCGACCTTGCCTGACCAGGGTGAGCAGCAGCGGTTCGCCGAGCTCTATACCGCACACCAAGGCGACTGGGCCAGTTTCTGGCCGGCCGTCACCCAGGCACTCGGCCAGGAGAAGGCCGGCCAGCTCCAGCTCGACGGCCAGCTCTTCTACCTGACCGGCAACAACCAGCCGCTGGTCACCGCCTTGTACCAGGCGCACGCCGACAGCCCGCTCACCGCGGTCGCTGACCTGGCGGCGCACGGCTACTACGACCCGGCCCAGTGGCAGCCGCTGATCGGCGACCAGATCCCGCCCGGCATTCCCGGCGCCAGTGTCGGCGAGCAGGCCGCCAACTACGCGCGCCTCCTCGCCGCCCAGGTCAAGGTCGCGTTTCCGACCGCCGTCCTGGCCAGCCAGGTCACCCGCGGCATCATGCCGATCCCCGGCGGCGCGACCGGCGGTGCGGCAGATGGTGCGGCAGATGGTGGGGCGGATGGTGCGGCGGGCGCCGGGCCGGGCACCTCGGCGGGCCGGAGTGGCCCCGCCGAGCTCGCCGCGGGGGTGGCCGCCTTCCTGACCGCGCACCAGGGGGCCTTCGAAGTCGGGGCCGAGCCGGTGCAGGCCTACCTGGCCAGGACCGGGACAGGCGACGTCCCGGCCGAGGTCAGCAAGGCGGTCCAGCGCCTCCAGCGGGTCTACCAGCTGACCCCGGACGACGCGAGCATGGCCATCTTGCTGCACCACAACCTGGACTCCGCGTACGCGATCACCCGGTACGACTCAGCGGGATTCGCCCGCGCGTTCGACGCGCGGCTTGGCGGCCAGGCGGCGTCGATCCACGCCCGGGCCAAGCAGGTGTTCGCCTCGGTGCTCAGTGTCGCTGTCAGCTACCTCGGCGGCCGGATCGCCCCGTCGCTCGGCGGGGACGTGCCCGTGCTCACCGGGCACTGGCCGCCGAAAGAGCCGCCAGCCTACCCGGTAGTCGCGTTCCCGACGCTGGAGGACCTGTTCGGTTCGCTGGACTACTGCGACTGCCAGGACTGCGGCTCCGTCCTCAGCCCGGCCGCTTACCTGACCGATCTGCTGCACTATCTGGATCAGCCCGCGCCGGCGAGCGGCGCCAACCCGCAGGATGTTCTGCTGCAACGCCGCCCTGACTTGCAGTACCTGCCGCTGACGTGCGAGAACACCAACGTCGCGCTGCCTTACATCGACATCGTCAACGAGACCCTGGAGTACTTCGTCGCGAACGGCCTGACCCTCGACGGCTATCAGGGGCACGACACCGGCAGTGCGGTGACCTCGGCCGAGCTGGTCGCCAGCCCGCAGTACGTCAACGACGCAGCCTACGCCGAGCTGCGAAATGCCTTCTTCCCGCCGCCGCTGCCGTTCAGCCGGCCGCTGGCACTGCTCCGGCTGCACCTGGCGGCGCTCGGCGTCGCACTCCCCGACGCGATGGCTGCCCTGGTGCCCGGCGACGCGCTGACCGACCACTCCACGCCGGCCAGTTACGGCTGGGCCGATATCTGCATGGAGCGGCTCGGCATCTCCCGCGACGAGTACCGGCTGTTCACCGACGCCTCACTCGGCCTCGGCGACCTCTACGGCCTGCCGCCCGCGACCGCGCTCGCGGAACTGCAGGCCATGACCCTGGCGGACTTCTCCCGACGGCTCGGCGTCAGCTACGCCGAGCTGATCTCGGTCATCTCGACCCGGTTCATGAATCCCGCTGCCTGGCTCATCCCCCGGCTGGAACGGCTCGGCGTGCCGGTCACCACGCTTGCGGAGCTGCACGCCGACCCGACCACGCAGGCCGCGTTCATCAGCGCCCTCCCGGCCGGCCTGGACGCCACCGCGTATGGCGGCACCAGCGCAGGCGACTACGCTTCGGTCGCGGCGTGGGTGCTGCGGGTCTATCCGCAGATCCAGAGCCTGATCACGGTCACCAGCGCGGGCCTGGACGGCTGCTCGGGCGCGGACCTGCGACTGCGGTACTGCGACGGGACGACGCTGACCGGCACCGACCTGACCAAGCTCATCCGACTCGTCCGGCTCTGGCGCACGCTGACACCGCTGATCAGCGACGACGTGCATGCGATCGAGCGGACCGACGACATACTCGGCGCGCTCTACCCGCGGGCCGACATCCCGGCCGACCCGGCAAACCCGGCCGGCGACGCCGCCAACCGCGCCTTGCTCGACTCGGGGTTCGCCACCTTCCTGCCGCGAGCCGGCTTCCTGTTCCAGGCGCGCGACCTGCTTTCGGTCCCGCCGTCCGGGCTGACCCGGCTGCTGGCTTGCTGGGCGCCGATCGGGACGACCGGGGCTGACTCGCTGTACCGTGCCATGTTCGGCGCCCCCGTCACGCAGCAGGACCCCGGCGACCAGACCGCGACGGTCGCCAGCACAGTCAATGCGGGGGATGTGCTGACCACGACCGTCAACGGCGTGCAGGTCCAGCACATCGTGGCGGCGGGCGAGACCGCCACCCAGGTCGCGGCCGCGATGGCCGCCGCGATCAACGCCACGACCACGCCCGACCCGGCATCCGGTGTCGCGCTGAACGCCAGGTTCCTCGCCACGGCCACCGATGCCGTCATCACCATCAAGGCCGGATGCACGCTGGCCTGCGCGGTCTGCGCCGGGGCGAGCGAGGGCTACGCGCCAGGTGCCGGCATCCCGCTGGAGCGGGCCGCGACCGTGTCGGGGACGGCGACGGCCGGTGACACGCTCACGACCACACTCAACGGCGCGGGGATCGGCTACCTGGTCACGACCGGCGACACGCTCGCGAGCATCGCCGCGGGGATCGCCGCCGCGGTGAACGGCTCGACCATTCCCGACCCCTATTCCGGCATGCCGCTGAACGCGCTCGTCGTCGCCTCCAGCGCGGGCGACACGGTCACGATCAGCACCGCGAACGCGGGCGCGCCGTTCACGCTCGCGTGCACGCTGATCCCGGCTAACGCCGGCACCTACACCGCGGCGGCCCCGGTGCCCGCGCACGCCACGGCCACGCTCGCGGGCGCGGTCACGCTAGGCGACGTGCTGGTCACTACCGTCAACTCCGTCCCGGTCAGCTACACCGCCGGTGCGGCGGACACCACCGACGAGGCGCTCGCCGCGAGCATCGCCGCGACGATCAGCGCCGCGGTGCAGCCGGATCCGCAGACCGGGCTGCCGCTCCGCAGCGAGGTGCAGGCGACCAGCGCTGGTCCGGTCATCACGATCACCGGCGCCGATCCGGCCAGCCCCCTCACGCTGGCCTGCGCCGTCACCACCGGCACCGAGGGCTACGTCGCCGCAGGGCCGTTCCCTGCGGTCGCGACCGCAACGGTCGCCGGGATCATCCCGGCGGGCACGACGCTGACCACTACCATCAACGGCTTGCCGCTGCCCTATGTGGCGATGCCGGGCGACACCACGGCGAGCATCGCCGCGAGCATCGCTGCCGCGATCAACGCCACCGCCACCCCGGACCCGGCAACCACCCTGCCGCTCAACGCTGTCGTCACCGCCTCGGCGGCTGGCGGCGTCCTGAGCGTCACCGCCCTCTCGCCGACCACGCAGTTCACCCTGGACGTGACGATGTCGGCCGCCGGGTACACGGCAGGCCGCCGGACCCCGCCATTTGCCGATGACGGCTACGGCGACTATCTGGCCGACCCGTCGGTCACCCTCTTCGGGCACGCCGCCACGGTCGCCGCCGGATGCAACCTGACCGGCGCGGAGTTCACGCTGCTCTGCACCGAGCTCGGCTTCGGCCCGGCGACGCCGCTGCGCCTGGCCAGCGTCAGCGCGGTGCTGCGCTTCGGCTGGCTGGCACACGCGATGGGGCTGAGCGTCGCCGAGTTCCTCCGGTTCCGCGACCTGACCGGCCTGGACCCGTTCGCGCCGCTTGACCCGGGAACGCCGGCCGAGCCGCCGGCGATCAGGCTCATCCGGCTGCCGCCGGCCATCTCCGCGGCGGGGCTGACCACGGCGCAGGCGCTCTACCTGATCTGGAACGCTGACCTGGCCGGCACCTCCGCGCCGGGGCAGGACGTCATCACCGGGCTCGCCGCCACGCTCCGGGCCGGCTTCGCGGCGGTGCAGGCTGCCTTCACCGTCGCGGACGATCCGGACGGCAGCATCGCGCAGAGCCTGATGGCCCTGGTCTACGGCACCGCGGCCAGTAACTACTTCTTCGGGCTGCTGAATCAGACCGTCACCTTCTCGGTGGCCTACGGCGCCCCGCCCGGCGACCCGGTGCCACCCGCCGTCATCGACGCCTCGGCCGGGCGGCTCGGCTACGACGACCTGCGCAAGCAGCTCACGTTCGCCGGGATGCTCGACGCGGCGACGGCCACCGCGATCGATACCGCGATCACCGGCAGCGGCGCCGACCCGGCGCTGACGCCCGCCGTCGCGGCCCTCGCGGCCGCCAGCGCCCAGGCGACCGGCCCGTTCTTCGCCGCCTATCCCGAGCTCAGGCCGCTCTACTCCGGCTACGTCGCGTCGGCCAGCCCGCTCGCCGACCGGCGCACCGCGCTGCTCGCCAGCTTCCTGCCGGTCCTGGCTGCCAGGCGCAAGCAGCAGCAGGCGCTCGCCGCGATCACCGCCGCGGCTGGCACCGACCCCGGATTCGCGCCCGCGCTGCTCACCGATCCGGCCGTGCTCGGTGCCGACGCGGGCGGCGGCCCGGCCAGCACCGACGCCACCGCGCTCGAAACACCCGGCCTGGCTGCGGCGTACCACTACGGCAACGACCTCGCCGCCGCGCCGGACCAGGTCGCCGACGCGGTCCTGCTCAGCTACGCCCAGATCATGACCGTCGGGGGGACCGTCACCGCCGGCGACGTGCTGACGACCACGATCAACGGCGCCGACGTCGCCTATCACGTCACCGCCGCCGACAATACGGCCGAGCTGCTGGCCGGCCGGATCGCCGCGGCCGTCAACGCCGCGACCACGCCCGACCCGGTCAGCACGGTCCCGCTGAACCAGGTCGTCTCCGCCACCTCAGACGGCCCGGTCGTGACCATCGCCGGGGCCGACCCCTCGGGCGCGAACGCGGACTTCACCCTCGCCGGTTCGGTCTCGGCCGGCGCCACGGAGACCTTCACGCCAGGCCGCCAGCTCCCGTCCAGCGGCCCGATCGCGGCCCGCTGGACCGGCTACCTCAGCGCGCCGCAGGACGGGTTCTACGACATCGGCATCGCCGCGGACGCCGGGGCGGGCATCACGCTCACGCTCGGGAACTCCGCGGTGATCCTGGCCCGCTCGGGCGGCCTGTGGACGAACACCTCGCCGGTCTCGCTGGCCGGCGGGCAGCTGGTACCGGTCACGCTCACCGCCACGTCGCTGACGACGACGTTCTCGGTGAGCTGGCGCACCGCCGGCGTGGGCTGGCAGCCCATCGCCGGGCAGCAGCTCTACTCGGCCGCCCTGGTCGCCCGCCTGGCCTACAGCTACACCCGGTTCCTCAAGGCAACCTCGCTGGCCGGGGCGCTCTCGCTGACCGCGGCGGACCTGGCGTACCTGGCGGCCGATCCCAGCGTCGGCGCCGGCTGGCTGAACTCGCTGGCCGTCCAGGGCAGCCCGGCCCCGGCGACCGCCGCGCGGCTGGCGTCGGTGCTCACCGCCGTGCTCGACTTCGCCAGGCTGAAGAAGGCGCTCTCGCCCGCCGACGACCGGCTCCGCGCCGTGCTGGCCAATCCCGCGGCCACGCTGGGCGACGGCTCGCCGGCGCTGCTGAGCCTGACCGGCTGGTCGGCGCAGGGCGTGAACGCGCTGCTCACCCACTTCCTGCACAGCACCGATCCGGCCGGCCTGCGCTCGGTGCCCTTGTTCGCCAGGATCTATGACGCCTACGCGATCGTCCGGTCGAGCCGGCTGACCGCCCCCGCGCTGATCTCGGCGGTCACCAACGCCCCGTCGGCCGGCACGGTCGGCGCGCTCCAGGCGGCGCTGCGGGCCGGTTACGCGGCCCAGGACTGGCTCACCGTGATCGGCCCGATCAGCGACAAGGCGCGGATCGCGCAACGGGACGCGCTCGTCGCCTACGTGCTGCAGCGGCTCGGTGACGCCTACCAGCGCGCTCTGGTCCTGACCACGATCACCGCCGTCGTGGCTACCGGCGGGACGCAGCTGACCTGCACCGCTACTGCCGGGGTGAGCGACGGGATGATGGCGCGGGGTCCCGGCATCGCCCCGGGAACGGCGGTTACCGGAGTCGCCGGGAGCATCGTCACGCTCAGCCGGGGCACGACGGCGGCGATCGCGTCCGGTGCGTCGGTCACCTTCGTCCCGGCCGCGGCGAACGCCTTCGCCACCCCGGACGCCCTGTACGAGCACTTCCTGATCGACGTCCAGACCCAGCCGCCGGTGCTCACCTCGCGGATCAGGCTGGCCCTGTCGGCGGTCCAGCTGTTCATCGAGCGGCTGGCGCGCAACCTGGAGCCCGCCGCCAGCCCGAAGGACATCGACGCCGGGCAGTGGGCGTGGATGAAGCGGTACCGGGTCTGGCAGGCCAACCGCGAGGTGTTCTTGTGGCCGGAGAACTGGCTGTACCCCGAGCTGAGGGACGGCCAGTCGCCGTTCTTCAAGCAGGCGATGAGCGGCCTGCTGCAAGGCGACATCACCGACGACTCGGCGGCCTCCGCCTACCTGGACTACCTGACCAACCTGGAACTGGTCGCCAAGCTCGAGCCGTGCGGCATGTACTACCAGCCCGGCACGGCCGACGCCGACGAGACCAGCTACGTGGTGGCCAGGACCGCCGGCGGTCACCGGAAGTACTACTTCCGTGAGCTGGCCGCCGGCGCCTGGACGCCGTGGGCCGAGGTCCCGATCGACTGCGAGGACGTGCCGCTGACCCCGGTGGTCTGGAACGGGCGGCTATTCCTGTTCTGGCTCAAGGCAATCAAGCTGGCGCAACCGCGGTCCGGCTCGACCGCCGGCCTGAAGAGCGGCGCGGTCTCCGGCTACGGCATCGACGACATGCAGAATTTCGCTCAGACCAGCACCCAGGCACAAGGCGCCAACTCGATCGGCGGCGGCGCGATCTTGTACTGGACCGAGTACTACAACGGCAAGTGGCAGCCGACCAAGACCTCTGACGTCAACGCGCCGGCTTCGATCGGCACGTTCGACGCGACCGGGCCGAACTCCCTCGACACCGCCCGCGGCCTGATGCGGATCGTGCCCGCGCGGTTCACCGGCGCCAGTCTCATCGCCGAGATCTTCGGCATCTCGTTCGTGATCCCTGGCGAGGCGCTGATCCTCGCGATCACCACCGGCTCGGGTACCGCCGGCGGATTCGTCCTGCACAACACCCACAGCCTGCCGGTACGGATGGACGACATCACCGCGTCGGTCAGCCTCGGCATCTTCGGCGCCAACGTCAGCCTGGCCTACGTCCTTGACCCGGCGGCGCCGGACCGGGCGCTCGCGCCGTTCCAGCTTTACAGCGGCGGCTACGGCGCCGGCACCTTCTCGATCAGCTACCAGGACGTGGCCGGCGGCGGTGCCCAGTACCTCAGCCCCGTGCTCAGCTATACCTGGATGCCGCGCTTCACCCAGCCGCAGCCCGGCCTGCCGTGGGACGCGCCCTTCCTCTACGAGGACCGGCGCAACCTGTTTTACGTGCGGACCACGCTGGCGCTCGTGCCGCTATGGAACTGGTACGGGTTCGGGCTGCTCGACGGCCTCACGGTGACTCCAGCGGTTCCGCCGCTGGTGCTGCGCCGCCAGGTCATCACACCGACCCCGGCGGAAATCGGCGCGATCACCGGCTCCGGCGGCGATCGCTACGCCATCCAGCGGTACCTGACCCAGAACGACACGATCGGCGCGGCCCTGTCCTCGCCGCAGGCGGTGACCTATCAGGGCCGGATCATCTCCCCGGCCGGCGGCCTGCCCGCCGGGCCCGTCCGCACGGAAGGAGCACGCTCATGAGGTACGTCGCGGGAATCGGCCAGTTCCACTCCGCCGCCGACCTGGGCGTGATCTACGGGAACGGGACCTCCGACGGTCCGGTGGCGAGCATCGGCCCGGACTGGTGGCTCACCGAGTCGTTCAGCTATGACTTCCAGAACTTCTTCCACCCGTTCGTCACCGACCTGATCAGGCGGCTGAACGAGACCTCCGTCGCGGGCCTGCTCGATCCCGCCTTCCTGGCGACTCTGGACATCCCGTACACAGCCGACGACTACCAGCCGCTGAATTCGGGGACTGTGTCGGTCGCCCTTGAGGACAAGATGATCGACACCTCGATCGGCGGGCCTTACGCCAACTACAACTGGGAACTCCTGTACCACATCCCGGTCATGGTCGCCGTGCACCTGTCCAACAACCAGCGGTTCGCCGAGGCGCAGAAGTGGTTCCACCTGGTCTTCGACCCGACCAGCCAGGACGGGCCCGCGCCCGAGCGGTTCTGGCGGTCGTTCGTCTTCCATGGCGGCTCCGGCATCGCCAGCATCGCCACGCTGCTGGAGCTGCTCTCCACCCCGGACTCGGCGCTGACGCCGGCGCAGGTGCAGGCCAAGTCGGACGTGATCACCGGCTACAACGGCCTGCTCGCCCAGCCGTTCAGCCCGCACGTGGTGGCGCGGACCAGGCCGACCGCCTACCAGTGGTACGTGGTGATGAAGTACCTGGACAACCTGATCGCCTGGGGCGACAGCCTGTTCCTCGCCGATACCGTGGAGACGCTGAACGAGGCGACGCTCTGCTACGTACTGGCCGCCAACATCCTCGGCCCGCGCCCGGACGTGGTGCCGCGGCCGGGCAGCACGGGGGCGAAGAACTTCCTTCAGCTCAAGCAGGCCGGCCTGGACCGGATGTCGAACGCGCTGGTCACGCTCGAGGCGCAGTTCCCGTTCAACCTGGTCAGCGGGCCCGGCGGGTCCGGCTCGGGCGCGTCGGGTTCCGGCGGGTCAGGCACTGCGGGCTCGGACGGGCAGCCGGACTCCAGCGGCGCGCTCTTCGGCATCGGCCGCGCGCTCTACTTCTGCGTGCCGCGCAACGCCAGGCTGCTGTCCTACTGGGATACCGTCGCCGACCGGCTGTTCAAGATCCGCAACAGCGAGAACATCGCCGGGGTGGTCCAGCAGCTGCCGCTGTTCGACCCGCCGATCGACCCCGGCATGCTGGTCCAGGCCGCCGCCGCGGGGATCGACATCGGCTCGGTGGTCAGCGGGCTGAACGCCCCGCCTGGCCCGCTCCGGGCGCCGCTGCTCATCCAGAAAGCGGCCGAGCTCGCCGCTGAGGTTCGCTCGCTGGGCAACGCCCTGCTCGCCGCGACCGAGAAGGGCGACTCCGAGCAGCTGGCGCAGCTACGGCAGGGGCACGAGGTCAGCCTGCAGCAGCTCGTCCAGAACGTGCGCTACCTGCAATGGCAGCACGCCAAGGAGGCGACCAACGGGCTGCTGAAGACCCGGTCGGCGGCGCTGGAGCGGTACTCGTACCACCTGAACCTGCTCGGCATGACCCCGGACACGAACTCTGTCCCCGCCGAGTTCACCCTGGACCGGCGCGAGCTGACCGAGGACAACTTCGCCGACGCCTACGACACGCTGGTCAGCACGTACGACCTGACGATCACCCCGGTCGCGTACAGCCAGTCCCAGCCCGCCCAGGGCTCGTCGCCGTCGGCCAAGTCCGGCGCCAGCGGAAGCGGGCAGCTAGCGCTGAACAAGGGCGAGAGCTCGGAACTGAACGACTTCCTCACCGCGGCCAGGGACTTCCGGATCGCCGCGAACATCGCCAACGGCATCGCCGGCGGGCTGTTCGCGGTCCCCAGCGCCGAACTTCACCTGGCGTTCTGGGGGATCGGCGCGCACTCGAAGCTGTTCTCCGGCGAATCCCTGTCCGGGATGGCGAAGGTGGCCGGGGAGATCCTGCAGATCCTCGCCGCCTACAACACCGACCAGGCCGGCATCGCCGCCCGTACCTCCGGATACCAGCGCCGGGCCGACGAGTGGACGCAGCAGGCGAACGTGGCCAGCCGGGACCTGGCACAGCTCGGCCGGCAGGTGATCGGCTCGCTCATCGGCGAGCAAGTCGCCAGGCACGACTACCAGACAACCCAGAAGCAGGTACAGCACGCGCAGGACGTCCAGGCGTTCCTGGCGTCCAAGACGACCAGCGCCGACTTCTATGCCTGGATGCAGTCGGACCTGTCCGGCCTGTACTACCAGTACTACCGGCTCGCCTGCGACCTCGCACGCAAGGCCGAGCAGACGATGAAACGCGAGCTGATGCGCCCGGAGCTGGATGCGACGCGGTTCATCGGCTACAACTACTGGGACGCCGGCCACCAGGGGCTGCTCTCCGGCGAGGCTCTGTATCTGGACGTCAAGCGGATGGAGCTGGCCTACCACGACAACAACAAGCGCGAACTCGAGCTGACCAGGCACGTCTCGCTCCGCCAGCTCGACCCGCTCGCCCTGCTGACGCTCCGGATCACCGGCAGCTGTACCTTGACCGTGCCGGAATGGCTCTACGACCGGGACTGCCCCGGCCATTACATGCGCAGGATCCGCGACCTGGCCCTGTCCGTCCCGTCCGTGGTCGGCCCCTACACGCCCCTGAACTGCACCGCCAGCTTGCTGGCCAGCTCGGTGCGCACCTCACCGCTGCTTGCCAACGGCAGCTACGGCCGGAGCCCTGGCCAGGCCGATGACCGGTTCGCCGACTACTTCGGTTCGGGCGACGTCATCGTCACCAGCGGCGGGGTCAATGACAGCGGAATGTTCGAACCGAACGCCAGGGACGAGCGGTTCTGGCCATTCGAGGGTGCCGGGGCGATCAGCACCTGGCGGCTATCCCTTCCGGCCGAGCTGCGCGCCTTCGACTACGGCACGATCTCCGACGTGATCATGCACGTCCGCTACACCGCGCGCGACGCGGGCGACCCGCTCGCCGCCGCGGCGACCAAGGAGCTCTCGGCGATGCTCGATGCCGCGGGTGATAGCAGCCAGTCGATCATGTTCGTGCTGAAATATGACTACGCCTCCGAGTGGTCGGCCTTCGTCACCGGCGCCGGCGACTTCGCGGCGACCCTGACCCGGCAGATTTTCCCTTATGCCGTGCAGTCCGCACGGAAGCTGACCATCGACGGACTGACGCTCTATGCCGACAGCGGTACGGGAACCGTCGCCTCGGTGACTCCCGCTGCCGACCTCGCCGCGCTCTCGGCCGGCTTGTCTGGCGCCGGCGGCCAGGCGGCGCTCGCCCTTCCCGCCGACCCCGCCGTGCTCACCCGCGACGCCTCCCGCCAGGTCTTCCTCGTCCTGCGATACCACTTCGGGCAGAACTAGCCACGCTGGCCCGCGCTGGCCGCTCCCCGCTGCCCGGGATGCCGACCCGGCCGATGTGCTCGGCGAGCTTGGCGTAGCGGAAACGATGGCGCGGTGACCTGGGCGGCGGTGGCTGCCGCGATCGCGCGCCCGTGGATCTTCCCGAGCACCTGGTCGTGCCTGGCGTACCCGGGCTTGCCGATCGTCAGGTTGCGGTCCATGGAAATCAGCGCGGCCCCGGAGGCGGCGGCGAACGCCGCTGCGGCACCGCCGCCCGGGGCGGGTAAGGCCGAGGCCAGGTCGTCGAGCCATGCACTGACTGACTGCTGCCGCACGGGTCGTGATCCCTCCGGAGGCTCCGGCGCGCAGTCGCGCGCTGGCACGATACCGCGAGCGTGACGCCGGGCGGCCGCGACCCGCGCTGCCCCCGCGTCGGCTCGCCCCGCAGCGACCGGAGCGCCGGCCATCCGGTCAGGAGGCCTTGGCTGCGCTCCACGGGCCGCCGACTGAGCCATTGCCGGTCTGGACCTGGTAGGTGCCGGACATGGAATTGCCGGAGACCGAGCCCGAGTAGGTGATTGCCGTCGAGCCGACGGTGCCGAAGCGGATCGAGCCGCCCGTCACTGTCCCGTTAATGCCCAGCGTGTCGGCGGGAGAGGAGATCTTGATGGTGCCTCGCAGGTTCGATCCCGACTGCCGCCAGGTCAGGGTGAAGGTGCCGTTGTACGCGCCGCTGTATTTTCCCGACCACGTCCCCGAGAGGCCGGCGGCAGCCGGTGCCTGGGTGGACGCTGGTGCGCTGGAAGCCGGTGCGGTGACGGGTGGAGCCGCCGGGGTAAGCACCGCGGCGTTCTTATGTGACGAACTGCACCCGGCGACGAGCAAGGTGGCCATTGCGGCGGCGATTGCGAGCTTGATCGGCGGCATGTCATTTCTCCTCGAAGATCGGATCTGGCTTGTCTGATGAGGGCCCACCTGAGGTGCGATCCGCCGCGCTCCAAGGCGGACTAGTCGGGTCGGTGCCCGCCGCCGCCGTCAGCGCCGTCAGAAGCTCCTGGTCGTTGCGGAAGGTCGCACGCAACCCGGTGGCTACCTCGTGCACGGTTCCGCGCAACCGGGGGATGGCACTGGCCGTCCGGCCGCTGCCGCCCGCGTCTTCCTGGAGGCGGACGATAAAAGTCCTCACGCCCCGACTATCGGAGCTCGGGTTATGGGTTGCCTGAAGGTGGCCTTAAGGTCGCCAGCTCGCGGCGTCCGTCAGGGCGACCGGGACGATGTCGAGTTCGCCCATGCGCCGGGCGTAGGCGGCGTACCGCCTGCGTGCCTCGCCGTGACGGCGGAGCCGGAGTTGCCCCGCGATGAGCGCCAGCCAGGCGTGCTCGTCATAGGGATCCCGTTCCAGGAGCTGGCCGAGGTACTGGCCGGCTGATTCGTCGTCTCCCCGGCCGGCGGCCAGGCGCGCCAGCAGCCGGAGAACCGTGAGCAGCCGCGAGCGTGCTTCCTCGCGCGCTTCGACCGCCCACTCCTCGTACAGGTCTTCCTCCAGGAAGTCACCGGCGTAGACCTGACGAGCGCGCCGCAGCGGAGCTTCCGCCGCGGCATGGTCGCCCTTGGCCATGAGGTCGATCGCCTCGTCGGCGACCCGAAGGAACTCGATCAGGTCGACGTCGACCCGGTCGAGCCGCAGGGCGATGGTCCGGGCATCGGCGACGACATAGTGGTCTGGCGGGTGCCGCCGCCCTGGGTCCAGGATCTTCCTGATGATGCTCAGGGCGACCGACAGCCGGTTGCCCAGCGGCTCGGGGTCCTCACCCGGCCACATCGCCTCGGCGGCGGCCTCGCGGGTGATCGGCCGCCCCCTGCGGGCGACCAGGACTTTCAGCACGTCCCTTGCCTTGCGTGATTGCCAGGCGGCCAGCGGGACGGGCTCCCCTGCGTGCACTACGGCGAACCGCCCGAGTGCGACAATCGCCACCTCACGCCCGCCTCCCGGATACGACGCCAGCAGGCCAGGTACTCCGAGGGCCGGCGCGACTCCCATGGCCTCTAGCTCCCGCTGGGTAGCCTGCGCTACCGCTGGGTCATCGGTGAGGATGGCGAGCCCGAGCCGAGCGCGCGCCGCGCCCACAGGATTGCCGACGTCCTCCCAGAGCTCGATCGCCGAGCGAAGCCGCGCCTCGTCCCCAGGCACATGAGCGGCTCCTCGCAGCTCCAGTGACTCCGCCAGGGCGGCGCGGTCGCCAGTGGCGCGGGCCTGGGCTTCGGCCTGCTTGGCGAACCTTTCGGCCGCCACACCGTCGCTGGCCCGCAGTTCGACCTCTGCGGCGGCGCACAACGCTGCCGCGCGCTCGAGGCCGCTTGCCCTGGCCACCCCGTCAGCAGCAGCCTTGCGTGCCGCGGCGGGGTCCTCGTCGACGAGAACCCTGGCCAGCCCGCTGAGTGCGTACACCAGAGTGTGCGCGTCGTCGCACTCTTCGGGCGAGCGCCCGCGCCCGCTCGAACGAGGTGCGGGCCCGCACCAGGTCTCCCCGTTGACGGTACAGCTCGCCGTAGATGACCTGGGGCACCGACGCATGAAGGGAACCAAGAGTCTCGTAGATCGCCGCGGCGTCCGCGGCGGCCGCGCGGGCGTCGTCGAGCTGACCGAGATACAGGTGCGCCTGCGCCTTGTTGGTCAGCGCGAGAGCCGAGAAGAAGCGATGGCCCGCGCCGGTCTCCAGCGCGAGCTCCGCCTCCGTGATGGCGCGGGCATAGCCGCCGGTCTCCAAAGCGCGGGAACTCAGGTTGGCGTGGATCCTGGCCAGCTGGACCCGGTCACCGCCGTCGCGCGCCGCGGCGAGCGCCAGGCGGTACTCCTGTTCGTTGCGGTCACGCTCGCCGCGGCTAGCCGCCGCCAGGGCGAGTGAGACGTGCGCCGCGGCCAGGGCGCACGAATCACCGCTCGTTCCGGCCTGGTGCAGCGCCGTCCTGGCCAGGTCCTGCGCGGCATCGGCCTGTCCCTGGCTCCACAAGGTGGTGCTCAGCCAGGCCGACACCATGGCGTCATCCGCGTCCTGCCGGGCCGGGTCGTGGGCCGCCCTGAGCGTCGCGGCGGCGGCGCCTGACTGACCCCGCAGGTACAGCAGCAGCCCGTACCGCCAGGCCACGCTGGCCGGAAGTCGCTGCGGCCCCTGCAAGCGCTCGACCCGCGAGAAGAGATCTATTGCCGCGTCCCAGTCCCCGACCGCCTGCAGTGCCTCGGCCAGGACCGCGTCCAGGCTGGTGTCGCCGCCGGTGCCGTGCCGCGCAAGCACCTCGATCAGGCGGGCCGCCGCGCCGCCGCGGGTCAGGACCGGCCCGCAGCGCCGCAGGAACGACCGCGCCGCGTCCGTGGCTCCCTGCGCGTGGCACTCAAGTGCTTCTTCGGGCCGGGAATGATCCTCCAGCCAGCGCGCCACCCGTTCCCTGAGCGCACCGACCGCGCCGGCGCCGTCGTGCCCGGCGCCGGCTCCTGCCAGTACCGGCGACAGGCGGTAGTAGCCGGGCTTTCCCGCTTCCACGAGCAAGCCCCGTTCCTGCAGGCCGTCGAGATCGGCGGCCTCGGCTGCGACCGAGACGCCGTTCAGCAGCTCGGCATCGACCCGGGGAGCCAGCGATGCGACGAGGAGGATCTGCCGGGCTGCCAGGTGCTCGTCGGCGACCAGGTCCCGGGCGAAGGCCTTCCATAGCTGGCCGCGGCTGTGCTGGAGACGTCCGAGCGCCCGGCCACGGTCGGGGAGATCCAGTCGTTCGAGCCGGTCCAGTAGCAACTGGAGGGCGGCGGGCCAGCCGCCCGTCAGCGACCAGCACGCCTGCGCCAAGGGCACGGACGCGCTGCCGAGTCGCCTCTCGATCAGCGTGGCCGTCTCGCCGATGGTGAAGCTCAGGTCGGGCGCGGTTACCTCGAGCAGTTCGCCCCGACCCTGCGCCCCGCCGAGCCCTAGCTCGGGCAGGCTCCGGCCGGACAGCACGAGATGGAGCTGAGCCGGTGCCTCAAGCGACAGCACCCGGAGCAGGTAGCTCGTCGCCTCGTCGCCGCCGGCGCCGACGTTTTCCAGGCCATCGATGACCAGGAGCTGATCGGCTGAGAACCGTTCGGCGAGTTCGCAGAGCGACGCGGCCCGCCGCTCCGCGAGCAGCCGGCGGTCGTCGGATCCGGTCGCGGCGGCGATCGCGGAGCGCCCTGGCGCGGGGGATTCGCCGAGTGCGGCAGCGATCCGAGCCGAAAGCGACTCGGCCTGGGCGTCAGCGGGCCGCACCCGGACCCAGCGGGCCGTGCCCGCGGCCGCGACCTCGGCAAGCGCCGTGGTCTTCCCGTACCCAGCGCCCGCGACCACGAGCGTCGCACGGCGCTGATAGGCCGCGGACAGCAGGGCCGTAACCCGGGGGCGGGGAATCCTGGCGGGTCCGCGCGCGCCACCCGGCCCCGGAATGTGCGAGGCGTCGGCCACCCAGGGGAGTCTAAGGCTTGTCGCGTGTCATTCTGAAATGACCAGCAGATCCGGACGGGTACCGGCTCATCCTGTCCAGCCGGTCCTGAGCCTGACAGCGGCCTGCGACGGTGCTGTGTCCGCTATGCGAATCGTTGTGGCGGAAACGAGGCATCGGGAAGCGGTGGCTGCGTAGAAGTAGCATTTGTTCACGCATTTGTGCGTGTTCGTTTAGCTAAGGAACGAAATGTTCGCCCGGCATGCTTGCCCGGCGTTCGAAACTAACCTCATACTGGGTTTTATGCTTACACGACGAACCTTTCTCCAACTCGTGGGCGCTTCCACGGGTGCGGCTCTCACCGGCGCGGAGTTGCTGTCTCAGGCAGCGGCCAGCGCCGCCCCGGCGCTTCTTCCGAACGGCGCGAACGGCATCGAGCACGTGGTGGTGCTGATGATGGAGAACCGCTCGTTCGACCATTTCCTCGGCTGGCTGCCGGGCGCGCGCGGGCGCAGCGACCTGACCTACCTTGCGACCGACGGGAATTTCTATCCCAACTATCCGCTGGCGCCCGATTTCCAGGGCTGCGGGTATGGTGATCCCGACCATAGCTGGGAGGGTTTCCTGATCGAGTACAACTTCGGCAAGATGGACGGCTTCCTCCAGCGACCCACTGCCCTGGACCTCAATCCGGGCGTGACAGCGGCGGCCGCCAACACCTTCCCGGTCGGCTTCTACACGAACCTCAATCCCGACGGCACCCCCAAGGATGTCCCCGACCTGCCGGTCCTTGGCGCCCTCGCGCAGAATTACACCACGCTGGACCATTACTTCTGCTCGTTCGCCGGCGAGACCTTCCCCAACCGCATATACCAGCACGCCGCGAGGACTGACCGGGATCACAACCTCACCACGATCTCGAAGCTGCCGACCATCTGGGACCAGCTCTCGCCCGTCCCGAACACCCAGGGGATCCCGACCGGCGGGTATTTCTTCAGGGACCTGCCGTTCCTGGCTCTCTGGGGCCTGAAGTACTACCCGTTCTGGCACCTGTTCGCCCCTGGGGATACCGACGTACTCGGAATCCCGGTTCCCACCAAGTCGTTCCTTGAGACGGTGTCCGAAGGCCTGCTGCCCAACGTCAGCTTCGTCGACCCCGAGTTCGCCCTCGCCGACGACGGCACCGGCGGTGACGACCATCCGAAGGCGGATATCAGGCGGGGCGAGCGGTTCATCGCGGACACCTACCATGCCCTCGCGGCCGCGGGTTACCTGGACAACACGGTGCTTGTCGTCACGTTCGACGAGTGGGGCGGTTTCTTCGATCACGTGCGGCCGCCGCAGGTCATCGACGACACGGACCCGGCCACCGTCGACCACACCGGCAACGCCGCGACGCCGACCGACGGCCGGCTGGTGCCGGACTACACCCAGCTCGGATTCCGGGTCCCGGCGATCGTGGTGTCGAACCTGGCAAGGGCGAGAGTTGCCAGTGCCGGCCCGTTCGAGCACACTTCCACGCTGAAGATGATCGAGTCCACCTTCGGGCTGCACCCGATCACCGCCAGGGACGCCAACGCCATGGACCTGAGCCAGGTCCTGCGGCACGAGGCCGGCAGTCCGGTCCCCGCGAGCGCGATCCCGACCAGCGGCCAGGTGCCCGGGCCCGCCGACGACGCCGCCGCGGTGTGCGGAGTCGGGAGCGTTCAGTCCGTGTCGCCGCTCCCGACGTCCAAGGGCGGGCGGGCAGCCGGGGCGAGCGCGCTGCCGCGGTCTGCTGGCCCCGCCGAGACCGCGATGGGGCGGCTGGCCCGCAGCCACCGGCCGGAGACGACCGGGTAAGCCGCGAGCGGCAGTCGTTACAGCACGTGCTTCCTTGCTGGTTTCCGCGCGTCCGTGCGGCCAGGACATATGGCCGGGACATGCGGCTAGTACATATAGCCGTGGCGGCTCTTCATCTGCCCGTCCGCGCGAATCCACGACTCGCAGAGATAGACGGCGGCGAAATGGCTGTCCTCGTCGGCGACCCACCAGGGACTCGCTTGCTGGTACTCGACCGTGACCGTACCTTCGCCGGGCAGGTCCTCGGTGCTGACCCAGCTAGCCGGAGCCGCCTCCTGGACAGCACGAGTGATCCCGTGCAGCGGGCCGCCGTAGAACTTGACTTCGTGGACCGACTCGTCTTCAGGTTTCATCCTTGACCTCGTTCCCGCGCCGTAGATTGCGAATGCTGGAGCTGAAGAGTGCGGACAGGCAGATCGCGAAAGCGACGAGTGCGGCCGTACGCATGGCTGTCACCAGTCCGATCTGACTGGACAGGACCCCGACCATGATGTAGCCAAGGGGCAGCAGGCTGGTCGATGCGATTTCGTCGAAGGAAGCGACCCGCGACAGAGCGTCGCGGGGAACGAACCGCTGGCAGGTCGATGCCATGACGCCAGCCCAGATCGTCAGCGACATACCAGCCGCGAACTGAAGCACGGCGATGACCGGGATCGGTGCCCCGGAGGCGAGAAACAGCGGCTGTGCGGAGAGAACCGCCAGCAGCATCGCGCACACCAGGGCCGGACGTGCGGGAGCGAATCTGGTGGCGATGAAGCCGCCGGCGATGCCGCCGAGGCCGAAGGAGGTGACGAGCACTCCCCAGACCGCGGCGCCACCGAGAGCGGCGCTGGCCAGTGCGGGTCCCAGGCTGAAAACCGCCGACAAAGAGATGAGATGGAAAATGGACGCTGCTGTCAGCAAGATCAGCAGCCATTTCCGGTCCAGCACGGTTCGCCAGCCTTCCCGCAGGTCGGCGATGATTCTGCGGGGCCGCGAGCTGACCTTGCCGTCGGGCAGGCCGAGCAGCAGCAGCGCGCTCGCGAGGAAGGAGGCGGCATCGATGGCCAGGCCCACCGCGGGGAGGCCGGTGGCGACCAGCAGGCCGCCGATCAGCGGGCCGGTGACCATCCCGGTGCTGGCGACGCTCCCGAGCAGGCCATTAGCCCGTTCGAGCTGGCTCTTCGGGACGAGATCTGGCACCATCCCGGCCGCCGCCGGCTTGAAGAGGGCCTCAGCCATCCCGTAGACGAACTGCAGCGCCATGAACGAGGCAATGCCCTGCCGGTGGCCCAGCACCAGGAGGACCGCTGCCGTCTGAGTCAGCAGTCGGGTGAGGTCCGCGGTCACCATCAGCTTGCGGCGGCTCAGGCGATCACCGAGCACCCCGCCGTACAGGACGGTCATCGCATCGCCGACCGCGCGGGCACCGAGCACCGCCGCGACTCCGGCCGGCGAGACCCCGACGCCGAGCAGGCAGAAGGGGATGACCAGGTAGCTCACCCGGTCGCCGACGGAGGAGAGCCCTTGCGCGGTCAGGAAGCGCCCGTAACCCTGCCGCCACCAGGCGGGGCTAGCGGCTTCGCCTGGTGGCGGCGGGCTCACGGTGACCGTGTCGCTCGTGGTGACCGTGTGGCTCGTGGTGACCGTGTCGCTCGTGGCTGCCGTGTCGATCAGAGCCGGCTCAAGCTGTCCCACACGTAACTCCTTCCGTGAGCTCGCAGCAGGTCTAGCGAACGCCGCAACCGCTCGGCCCGGCGCGAGACATAGGCCCGCAGCCCGTCCAGGGCGACCGTGTAGACGGCACCGGGTTCGGGACGTGGCGTCTGCGCGAAGTCGGACAGCTCCTTCAGGCCGGCCAGAATGCCGGCGGCAAGCGTGTCCGGATCGCGCGAGTCTGGCGACAGGTCTCTTTTCGCCACCCGGAACATCGCGTGATCCCAGGCGGGGGCGCCATAGCATGCGTCCGCCCAGTCGATGAAGACCGGGCCCGAGGCCGACATGAGGACGTTGCCTGGGTGAAAGTCGCCATGCAGTACCGTGCCGGTGCCGCGCAGGGCAGCGTCGCCCGCCAGGAAGTCCTCGCCGCAGCGCTTGAGCGTGTCCGCGAGCCGGCCAGCGGCAGCCTGGCTCGCCCACCAGGGTCCGCGCCGGCAGGCGAGGGCGATGGTTTCGCCGCAGCCGGTCATCGAGAGGCGGGGGAACGCGCCGCACCCGAGTTGCGCGGCGAGCCGGGCGCCGACCTGGTCCTTGAGATCGGTCAAGGCTGCGGCGCTGTAGGTCCGCTCGCAGCTGGGCACATGCCGGACGAGCAGCGCGCTGAGCCTGCCGGACGCGCCGACGATGCGAGGCATCGCCGGGATGTGCCGATCCCGGGCCGCGGTCAGGATCGCCGACTCGATCAGGCTGTTCGCCGCCGGACCGACTTTGACCCAGTACTGATCGGCCCCGGTGCACAGGCGCGCCGTGGCTGACCACGGGAAGACCCGGAAAGCGGCGAGCTTGGCGCGGCGGACGCCGAGCTCACCGCATGCCCAGGTGACGGCGGACGCGAGAGCGTCCGCGGAGACGATCGCCATCCGCTCACCCCAGCGGATGCGGTAGCGGCGGCACGGAACTCAACGTTCGTCCCGCCTGACGGAGCCGTTCCCGCAGGACCGGATGGTCCAGCCGCCGGCCACGCCCGGTCGACGGGAACGGCAAGGTGCCGGGGCTGAAGACCTGGACGAACCACAGTTGCCCGGGGTGCGGCACCGGGCAAGGCCGGCTGCTGATCCAGATCGTCAGGCCGGCCGCGCGCGCGGCGTCTAGCGGCGACCCGAGCCACTGCTCGTCCGGGTGCGGTGACGTGCCGAGGTCCGAGCGCAGGCGGGCGTCGATCGCGGATGCGCCCACCGGAGTCAGGAAGGCCGCGAGGTCCCCGGTGACCGGCCGCCGCAGCGCTTTGCGCAAGGCAAACGAATCCAGCGCCTGGACGATCTCCAGGGCTGCCGCGCCGGCGGCTTGGTCGAGCGGCCGGTCACCGCCGGATCCGGTGCCCAGCCCGACGATCGCCGCATCAGGGACGCCGGACGTCCGGTGCCGGAGCGCGACCGCCAGCACGACCGGCAGGCAAGTCAGCCGCGGCAACAGGTAGGCCCGCAGCTCCCAGCCGTCGGCAGCGAACCAGGCGCTCAGTTCTATCCAGAGGCTGTCGGCCGCCGCTAGCGGCCGGGCGCAAGCGAGACCGTACCACCAGGCCACGAACGCGTGCCGCTCGAGAAGTTCGGCAACCGCGGCTGCCAGCGCCGCCGGGTAGGACCGGCCGACCGCCGCGCCGTTGCTGGTAGGGCGGCAGAAGCCGGTCTCGTCCCAGCCAGGCTGATGCAGCCACCGGCGCTCCCCGCCGAGCGACTCCACCGGTATCCAGCCGACCGTCGCGTCCTGGTCGTACGGCCGGACCAGGCCAGGCAATTCACTCGCCAGGTCCAGGCCGAATGACGGCGGGGCAAGACAGCTAGCTCCGAGCTCACGCGCCGAGGCGTGTTTCTCCGGCACGGCCGTATAGAGGGTCCGGCGCTCGACCCATTCCCCGAATGCCGACGCTTGCCTGGCTGGCAGGTTCGGTCCCTTGCCGACGGCGGACGCGCCGGCACCCTGGGCGAAGATCACCGGAAGGTCCCGGAACGACCTGGACCGCAACGGGCCGTCCGGCTTCAGCAGCTTCAGCTGGACGTGTCCTGTGGCGGCGGCCCGCTCAGCTAGCAACATGCACAGCCCCAGCGGGGACATACTGGGCGAGGATCGCTTCATGCCAGGCGCTGACCGCCCGGATGGTGCGGCGCACGCCAGAAAGCGCACGGTCCAGCTCGGCCCTGGCCACGGTACGGCGATTGGAGATCACGACCGGGCCGAGGGCGCTATGGCCGGCGGTCAGGTTTTCGGTGGCATGCCACCACAGCGGCCTGACCGCGGCCCGGTCGAATCCGTAGAACCGGATCAGGGCCGTGAACAGCGGATCTTCGTCCAGGGTCGTGCACTGCGGTGGCTGTTCGATGTAGGTCATCGCCGCGGCGTAGGCGACGGGGCCGTCGCAGGACACCGAATGCAGCGTCTCGATGAAGTCCGACGTGGCGGGATGCGGCTCCAGCGTGTCGAGGAACTCGAAACTCAGGTTGAACTGGTGAAACGCCGGCCGGTAGATACGCCAGTGCCACGACTCGTCCTTGAGGAAGCGCCGCCACAGCTCATGCTCAGGCGGAGCTAGCTGATGGGTGAATACCGGTCCGATGTGGTAGCTGGCGCTCTTGGTGTAGTGGTAGTTCTCGACCAGCCAGGGCACCCCGGCGGCCGGGTCGAGCGCGCCGGACAGCAGCATCTCGAAGGCGCTGCCGGTGGCGAAGCTTTCCAGGCTCGCACGGTAGATCGTGTCGCGGATGGCCGCGATGGCGTCGAGCGCGGAGACCGAATCACAGTCCGGATCCGCGGCGTGACCGGGATCGGTCAGCATCCCGTTCACTGCGAGCTTTTCGAGTAGCTGCCGCCAGGGCAGTGCCAGGCCCGCGGTGCCAAGCCCGGTGCCGCTCTCCCGCAGC
Organism: Streptosporangiaceae bacterium; assembly: GCA_035533915.1. Taxonomy (GTDB): domain Bacteria; phylum Actinomycetota; class Actinomycetes; order Streptosporangiales; family Streptosporangiaceae; genus Chersky-822. The sequence continues at coordinate 26,202 of DATLSX010000105.1, read as the reverse complement.
TTGCGAAGCAGCGAATCCGCCGCCGCGCGCGAGGTCGCGACCGCCACGCACGTCGCATCGCGCTCTAGCCGGAAACCCTCCGGCGTAGGCGTGGCCAGCACTCCTGGCGCGAACCGCACCTGGCTGGGCAGCCAGACCTGAAAGCCGTCCTGCTCGGGGATGGGCAGCGTGGTCTTCACCGGCCGCGGCCTCCCGTCGCGCTGAGGACTACAGGGAACGAGTCCTCCGGCTCCGCGGCGGACTCGGCGGACTCGGCTTCCGTGCTCTCGAAGTCGGCGGCGGCCCGGACCTCGGCCAGGCGCCGGCGGTACGAAGCGGCAAACTCCGCCGGCTGAAGACGGGGGCCGAAAGGCGAGAAGACATGCACGTGGATGGAGTTCCCGATGATCGCGGGTGCGTTGCTCCAGCGGCGCACGGCCGTCTCGTAGACCAGATAGGCCTCTTCCCTGCCGCGGGCGAGCAGCGAGAGATCGGATGCCCAGACCTCGACACCGCAGGCCACGTCGTGCCTGAGGTTGACCTCCGTGGTGACCGGCGTGAACCTGAGCCACCCCTGGTCCAGGACGAAGTGCCGGCTGCCCCGGTCGTCGCGCAACCGGAGCCCGATCGTCGGGATCAGGTGATTCGGCTCCCGGCACGACAGGGCAAACAGCCGTTTCATGAAGTCGGGCGCGTGCGCATTGATCAGGCGGCCGAACTCGTCCGTCACGAACCTGACCGCTTCGTCCAGGTCGCGGTCGGGCAACGCGGTCACGCCGGACCAGGGCTTGCCTTCCGCCGCGTCGGTGTAGCCGCGGTAGTCGCGGGCTGTGGTCGGCCGCGGCGCGACGAACGGAGCGATGGTCCCGTCGAGGTCCTCGCAGCCAAGGCCGATGCGAGTCCCGGGTTCCGGGGTCGCCCAGCGGATGTGCGGATAGACCTTCTCGAGAATCGGGAGCATGCGCTGGTGGGTGACGTTGAAGAACCGGTGGTTCAGCGCCGAGAACTTCGGCGGGTAACTCCAGCCTTGCCCGCTGAGCACCACGCGGCTCGGGTTGAGCCGTTTCACGGCGGTGATCATGCTGGAGGTGATGGTCGCGGTGGCGTATTTGTCCAGGCCCCGCACGCCGGTGAGCTCAGGAAGCTGCTCCATATAGTTGTTGGTGAAATTGTCGACAGAGCGCTTCGGGTAATTCCGCGCCAGCCACCTGATCGTGTCCTCGTGCGGCATGCCGTCGACGCTGGTAAAGAAGCTCGTGCCGTCCTGCGCTTCGACGAGGAAGCCATAGGAGTCGGGTTCCAGCAGCGACCACTCCAGCGGGAGCACGGTAATGGTCAGGCCGGGAAATTCAAGCTTCTGGTAAGGCTGGATGCGGGTAACCCGGTAGCCCAGGTCGAGCAATGCGTCCGTCATGGCATGGCTGCTTCGGTTCGAAATGAATATCTCGCCGCGCCAGGGCATGCGGTACAACGTGTCGATGTCGAAGTGGTCGGAATGCTCGTGCGAGAGGATTATGCCGGCCACCGGTCCCAGCGCTTCCGGGACTATCTCCCGGTCCGGCCAGACAGGCAGTCGCACGCCCGCGTTGCCGATGGTGCGGAAGACCGGGTCGAGGAAGACGTGTCCTTCGCCAGATTCGAATGACCAGCCCTGATGGCCGAGATAGGTGACGATCACGATGAGCCTCCTTCTTCGACGTCGGAGTATCCGAGCGCCATCGCAACGATCGGGGTGCCGTGCTTCTCCACGGCCACACTCGGATCGCTCCCGGCGAGCGACCAGAAGGGCTCGTCGAAGACTGAACCGAGGATGCACGCGGCTACCTGTGCGCTGGTAGCGGTCAGCGAGAGATTCTGCAGCAACTGCCCGGCTTCGAGCAGGGCGAGTTCGTAAGCGTTGACGTACTGGCGGCGCGCCCGCATGTGCAGGCAGAGGAGCAGGACGGCGGCAGGCTCGGCGGTGAGATCCGCCAGGTCGGCACAGTGCTTGAGTACGGCGAACTCGGCCGCGCGGACGAGGACGAGTTCGCCGGAGCGAGGATCCGTGCGGTAGATCCCCTGACCAAGCGGCGCACCGTCCGGCCAGGTCACCTTGTGAACGAGCAGATAGACGCTGATCGCCGGGGTCGCGGCCGGCAGTGCCTGCGCAGGCCTGTCATCGGCTGTGGTGATCGCCGGTATGACCACGTCCGCCAGGTCATGCAGGCGAAGTGCGCGCTGGCTGAAGTGACGACAAGATCGCCGCCGAGCGAGTAGCCGTGCGAACGGATCCGCGGGCCATCCGGCAGCGGGAAGCTGGACAATGAGCGGGGATTGCCCGGGATGAGGGCCTGGAACACTGCCCGGGCGTTCCTGGTGAGTGCGAGAGCTGCGATGGAGAGCTATTTCGGAATCCAGCCAGCCAGCCTGCGATAGCAATTGCCGAGCGGGGTCGCTCACTGATCTCGCGTCCATAGCATGATCTCTCTTCAAGACTCTGGGTGGTGGCCGGTCGCAATCTGGTCAGCCACCACCCAACGTCCGCCATTCAGTTAGTTGCAGCGAGCGGTCAGGACATCCTGAGTGATTTCGGTGAGAGTCTCGACGACCTCCACCGGAGGCACGCTGGCGTCGTCGACGGAGAAGTCGAACTCGTCGCTCTGCGCGCTGATCTCGACCTGAGCCTCGTTCTCGGTCTGTACGTTCATGCTGATCTCCTTTGGCGGTTCGGATGAGCAACTGAAAATCACGGTAGAGCGCCGCAATAGTGCATGTACAGATTCAGATCACGACATAGGGGTCGCTTAACGGCTGATAGGGGTTGGTCGCTTAAAGGGACGGATTCCGGTGATCGGTCCCAGCCGCGCTGGCATGCGTGGCACGCGCCGGACTGGGTAGGGGCAGCGCAGGCCAGGCATTCGACCAAGCTGAGGGGAGGTGTTCTGGCGTTGGCTACAGAGCAGCCCTTCAACGATCGGGTGAGCCTCGTCGGTCTGGAGGCTGACATCTACGAGGCAATCGCGACCCTGGAGTTCCTCGGCCGTCCGGTCACCGGCCCGGACATCGCGGCGGCGGCACGCCTGGACCAGGCGGTGGTGGACGACTTGCTGCACGGAATGACCGAACGCGCCGTCGTGAACGTCACCGACCGCGACGGCGCGCCTGCTTACGAACCCGCCTACCGGGGCTGGAGCACGGTGCCGGAGCAGTCTGCGGGCCCGCGGCGCTAGGCGGTCGCCGTTGCGGTGGCGAGTTATTTCTGGTGCAGGAAGGCGCGGACCAGTCCGAAGGCCCGCTCCGGGGCTTGCCGGAAGACGCCATGCCCGACCTGATCGAGGACTTCGGTGCGAGCGGATGTGCTGGTGAGCAGGGCGGCGAGCCGCCGGGAGGCGGCGGCGGGGACGACGGGGTCATCTCGCCCGGCCAGGATCAGCGTCGGACAAGTGATGAGCGCGGCATGCTCGCTGATGCCGGCTGGTCCGCACCGGCCCTGCCGGAAGTGCTGTTGCACGTCGTCGTTGATCAGCGCGCGCGCCCGCCGCGCGGCGAGGTCGCCGTCAGTTCCGGTTGCGTACATCGGCAGGCCATGTTCCTGCCATGCCTGCGCTGCGTCGGGGCTGGTATCCCCGCCCAGGTAGCGGCGGGCCGCGTCAGCCGCGACTATCCCGCCCCGGCGCCGGAAGACCTCGATGCTCTCCTCGAAGTCGAACGGCGCGCCGAGGGTGCTGTCCAGGATCAGCCCGGCCACGAGACTGCGGTGCCGGGTCGCGCACCGCATGGCGACAAGTCCGCCGCTTGACGACCCCACCAGCACCGGTGCGGCGATGCCCAGCACCGCGCAGAAGTCGGCGACGTCGTCCGCCCAGCGCTCCCAGGTCCAGTTACCCGGGTCACCGCGGTCGGAACGGCCCGACCCGCGCTGATCGAGGTACACCACCTGGGCAGCGTCGGTGATAGCCGAGAACTCGGGCCGGAAGAAGGTATGGTCGGCACCCGGCCCGCCGTGCAGCAGGACGAGAACCGGCCTGTCGGCCATGACATCTCCCCGGACGTCTAAGCCAGAGCCTTCGACGTCGAAGAACAGCTTCAATCCGCCGGCCGTCACGCGCATGCCAGCAATTATCGCGGCGAGTTACTCAGCTCGCGCCGCCTTTGCCTCGGAGAGCACGTCGTCCAGCAGGTCAGCATGCTCCGGCCGACTACGACGGGCTCTCGGCGCCCGGCACCAGCACCGCCGCTGACAATTCCTGACCACCCGGCAGCGCACGGGCCGGGATGAGCACTCCCACCGCGGCGCAGCCGGCCAGGGACAGGGCGGCCATCGCGAACGTCCTGTCGAATCCCGTCAGGTTCGGCAGGCCGTGCGCCGCGGTAGCGGCGACCATGGTGGCGGCGACCTGGCCGCCCAGTGCGCCGCCGAGCGTGCGCAGCACCGTGTTCATGCCGCTGGCGGCGCCAGTCTGGTGGGCCGGGACCGCCTGCACGATCAGGTTGCCAAGGGCCGCGAACGCGAGCCCGATACCGACCCCGAGCAGTGCGGAACTGCCGAGCATGTCGTAGCCGTGCCGGCTGCTGATCGTCAGCCAGCCGCAGGCAGCCGCGCTCAGGCCAGCGCCGGCCATCAGCGCGCTGCGGGAGCCGAAGCGCCGCTCGACCCGGCCGGCGACGGACCCGAGCAGGCTCATGCCGAGCGCGCAAGGGAGCAAGTACAAGCCGGCGACCAGAACAGAGGCGCCGTAACCGAAGCCGGTGCTGCGGGGGAGCTGTGCTAGCTGCGGGAGCAGCAGGAACAGCGAGTACATGCCAGCGCCGACGAGAAAGGCCGCCAGGTTAACTGTCCAGACGCCGCGGACGGCCATCATCGTCATGTCGATCAGCGGATTCGTGCTGCGCACCTCGACCGCGATCCAGATTCCGCAGGTCACCAGGCCGCCGGCCAGCAGCCCCAGCGTGGCCGGGCTCGCCCAGCCCAGTGACGTGGCCTGCGCGATCGCGATGAGCAGGCAGGACATGCCGGTGACCAGCAGCGCCGCGGCGACCCAGTTGACCCGGCCGGGGGAGCGGACCGGTGACTCGGGGATGTAGCGCCAGGCGCAGAACGCGGCCAGGACCATGGCGGGAAGCGGAATCCAGAACAGCCAGTGCCAGTTCAGGCGCTCGTCGATCAGCCCGCCGACGATCAGGCCGAGGCCGCCTCCGGCGCCAAGGATCGCCGACATCAGCCCTATCCCGCCCGCGACCCGGTCAGCCGGAAATTCGTCCCTGGCGATCGAGTAGGACAGCGGGAAGATGCCGCCGGCCACGCCCTGGACGATGCGGGCCACGATCAGCACCGCCAGTGAACCGGAGACGGCGGCGAGCAGTGTTCCGGCGATGAGCGTCAGCAGCGTCCAGACCAGCAGCCGCTGCTTGCCGTACATGTCGCCGAGCTTGCCGATGATCGCGGTACCGACCGACGCCGAGAGCAGGAAGCCGGTCAGCAGCCAGGTCACGCCAGTCTCACTGGCATGCAGGCTGTGCTGGAGCGTCGGCAGTGCCGGGATGACCGCGGAACTCAGCACCGAGTAGGCAAGAGCCGACAGTGACAGGACGGCGAGCACCACGGCCGGGCTGGCGCGCTCGACGTCAACCTGCCCGGACAGCATCTGGACACTGTAACCGAAGGCCTTCGGCACGCCGCCGGGCACGTACCCGCTTCTGCGCGGCGTCGGCGAGGAACACGGCCGGGATCACCAGCACCGCCACCAGCCAGCCGAGCGCTGACGGAAAGCTGCCGCCAAGCAGGCGGGCGAGGCCAGGCACCCCGATGAAGAGGAACAGCACCGCGACCTCGACCGCCACCGCTCCGAGCAACAGCGGATTGCTCCGCCAGTCGAGCCGGCCCACCCATCGCGACTCGCTGCGGCAGGCGAAGGCAGTGGCTAGCTGGCCGAGGACGACAGTGCTGAACGCCGTGCCGGAGGCCGTGGCGAGCAGCGCGGCCGTCGGCGTGCGGCCCCAGGACCAGCCGCCGGCCAGCAGCACCGCGCTGAAGGCAGCCATCTCCACCACCGCCTCGGTGAGCCCGAGCACCCCGAAGACCCGTCCGACCAGCGCGCGGCTGATCAGCCCTCCTGCTCTCATCCGTCCCGTCATGGTGCGCGGATTGGGCGGTTCGGTACCGAGGGCCAGCGCGGGCAGCAGGTCGGTCCCGATGTCGAGCGCGAGGATCTGGAGCACGCCGAGTGCCAGGGGCAGCTTGCCGCCGGTGATCGCCCAGGCGACGAAGGGGACAAGCTCGGCGACGTTGTCGGTGAGGTGGTAGGTAAGGAACCGGCGGATATTGGTGAACGTGGCCCGGCCCAGTTCGACCGCACCGACGATGGTCGCGAAATGGTCGTCGAGCAGTACGAGGTCGGCTGCCTCCCGCGCCACGTCGGTGCCCGAGGCGCCCATCGCGACTCCGATGTCAGCTTGCTGGAGAGCGGGGCCATCGTTGACGCCGTCTCCGGTCATGGCTACCACGTGCCCGCGTCGTTGCAGCGCACTGGCGATCCGCAGCTTGTCCTCAGGCGTGACCCTGGCGACTATAACCCCGTCGTGGTCGAGTAGCCTGCCTAGTTCTTCCTCGTCGGGAGGCAGGTCCGCGCCGGTCAGGAGAAGGGAGTCCGGGCCGGCCAGTCCTACCTTCACGGCGATCGCGCGGGCGGTGGCCGGGAGGTCACCGGTGACCATGGCCAGCATGATCCCGGCCCGTTTGCACGCGGTGATCGCATCGGTGACGTCGTGCCGCGGCGGGTCTTCCAGCCCGACCAGGCCGAGCAGGGTGAGGTCGCGCTCGGCAAGGTCGGGGTCTGCTGGCAGGTCTCCGGCGGCGCGGCAGGCGACGGCCAGCACGCGCAGCCCTGCCGTGGCCATCTCGTCCAGCGGGTCCGCCGCCTCCGGCACCGGGCGGCAGCGCGGCAGCACGGCGTCCGGTGCGCCCTTCACATGCAGTACGCCGTCCGCCACCACAGAGGCGCGGCGACGGCGCGGGTCGAACGGGAACCGCTTCGTCAACTGGCTGCTGCTCAGCTGGTCAAGGCGGACGCCGGCCCGCATCGCGAACGTGGACAGCGCGGCTTCCATCGGGTCGCCCACCGGATGCCAGCCGTCCGGCTGCTGGACGATCCGGCCGGTCGAGGAACGCACCGCGGCAATCGCGAGGCGGCGCAGCTGCGCCGCGGCGGCGGGGCTGGCGGTCACCGTTCCCTCCGGGGCGTACCCGGTGCCCGACACCTCGGCGTTTCCGACCGGCGTCCAGACCCGGACGACCGCCATTTCGTTCCTGGTCAGGGTTCCGGTCTTGTCGGTGCAGATAAAGGTGGTCGAGCCGAGGGTCTCGACCGACTCGAGCTTGCGTACCAGGGCGTGCCGGCTGGCCATCCGCTGCGCGGCCCGTGCCAGTGACAAGGTCACGGTCGGCAGCAGCCCTTCCGGTACCAGCGCCACGGTAACCCCGACTGCGAGCAGGAAACCGTTGGTCGGCGCCATGCCGACGGCGACCGCGAGGCCGAAGAACCCCAGGCCGACAGCGACGGCGATGACAGCCACGGTCATCACCACGCGGCGAAGCTGGAGCGTGAGCGGGCTTGGCCTGCGGTGGGCCTGGCGGGTCAGGGCGGCGATGTCGGCCAGCCGGGTACGCACTCCGGTCGCGGCTACCCCGGCCTCGGCATCGCCCTCCACCACGAAAGTGCCCGCGTACGCCCGGCCGCCCGGTTCGGGGCGTACCGGCACGCTCTCGCCCGTGAGCATCGACTCGTCGAGCGTCAGGCTATTGACCTCGAGGAGCTCGAGGTCGGCCGGTATCCGGTCGCCGGCCGCGAGCAGGACGATGTCTTCCGTCACCAGGTCGGCGGCGTTGACCACCTGCCGCCGGCCGTCCCGCCGCACGATGACCCTGGCGGGCAGCAACTCGCGTAGCTGCCGGCCGGCGCGGTCAGCGCGGTACTCCTGTGCGAACGCGAAGACGCCGTTGACCAGCACGACGATCACGATGGCGACGCTCAGCTGCGGCAGCCCGCCGAGGTAGGCCAGGCCCGCGGCGGCCCACAGCAGCAACGCGAAGAAGTGCGTCAGCTGCCGGATGAGCAGGATTACCGGAGAAGGAGGCCGCGGCACGGGTAGCACGTTCGGCCCGTCGTGCGCCAGCCTGGCGACAGCCTCCGCACTGGTCAGCCCGTGCCGTGCGGGCACGGTTGGCATCGCCGGTCGCCTCACCTTCCCAGGTCACGGGCGGCCTGGTGCGGCGTCCGGGCCGCCTGGCTCACTGCGTTCGAGTATGTCACCGCGCGGCGCCACCCATGGCGGCCGTGAGCCGCGCGCGCTCGGCTTCGCTGAACGGGATCGGCTTGCCGCGGTCGGGATCCCAGCGGACGGTGACGATGCGGGCCTGCGCTGCCACCTGTCCGGAACTGGTCAGGATCGTCTCGCGGGTGGTCAGGCTGGTGGCTCCCAGGCGCTCCACCGCTACCCGGACGGTGACCCGCGGTTCCTGGCGGCGAACCTCGGCGCGCAGATCCACCTCCAGCCGGACGACGACGTACATCGGGTCGCTGCCGAGTATCTCGGTGAAGAAGGCATCCCGGCCCTCTTCGAGGTAGGTGAGGAAGACCGCGTGGTTGACGTGACCCAGTGCGTCCGTGTCACGCCACCGGACCTCGACCGGATGCTCGAATATCGCGCCCATGCGCTCGCTCCCTTGAACAGCACTCCGAGATACCGCAACTTCACCGGCGCCAGCCTAAGCGAACTGGCCAGGCCCGCCGGAATGCCGCTGCGCACGCTGAATCCTGGTGATTACTTCGCAAGCACCGCCAAACGACGAGCGCAGTATGACTACCGTGTGTAGCTATTTTGATTACACAGAGTTACCATTCAGATGACGGGCTGCACGGATGAGGCTCGTCATCGACTCTTTTGGAGGAATTCATGGGAAAGGTTTCGCATCAGGAAACGGGTCCCCTGGCTGTGGACCAATGACTCGCCTGGGCAGGGCGGTGCATTCCAAGGCTCGCCGAGTCGCACTGGGCGGCGCGTCCATGGGCCTGGTGGCGGGAGTCGTCGCGATCGCCGGGCAGGCGGCGGCGGCTCCGTCGTCGCACCTGCGCGTGCACAAGATCTTTGCCTGCCAGAACTTTGCCGGCTATCTGCGTGTCGTCCACCCAGGCACAGTGTGCCCGTTCGGCAGCATCAAGCTGGTCTGGAATGTGGTCGGTCCGCCAGGACCGCCAGGACCGCCAGGACCGCCAGGGCATCCTGGTCCGCGGGGGCCGAAGGGCGATACCGGTGCTACTGGGCCTGCCGGCCCGCAAGGTCCTAAGGGTGACACCGGCCCGCCAGGTCCGAAGGGTGACACCGGTGCTACCGGGCCTGCCGGCCCGCAAGGTCCGAAGGGTGACACCGGTGCTACCGGGCCTGCCGGCCCGCAAGGTCCGAAGGGTGACACCGGTGCTACCGGGCCTGCCGGGCCACAAGGCCCGAAGGGTGACACCGGCGCCGCGGGACCGGGTATCAGAGGTACGGTCGAGTTCACCAACACGGTGTCCGTCCCTGCCCTTTCGCGGCGATCTGTTTCAGTTGGCTGCGGGCTAGGCCAGTTTGTGACTGGTGGCGGCTTCTTCACGGGGTCCGCCTCCATGCTCGCGGAAGGGAGCCGTCCGGTGCCGTCCGGCAACGGAAACGTGCCGACAAGCTGGGAGGCACAGGTCAGCAACGCTGGCCTGGTTAGCCAGAATCTCACCGTCTACGTAATCTGCGCGATTGTCAGTTAGTTAGTTCGGCTGGTGGCCCGGCGCGTGACCTGGCGGGCCACCAGCAACCTGAAAGGCTGTTGCCGTGTTTAGCGGTACTGCTGCGAAGACTGGGGTTAGCATGGTCGGCCATGCGACCCATAAAAGGTCCCGGGGGATTCCTGACCGCGTTTATGGCAGTGGCAGCGCTGACGGCTGGGGCCGCCGTTTCGGTCACGGCCAGCGCATCGGTCACAGTGCCGAATGCGCGGAATGCTGAAAGCGCCGGGAAATTGCCGGACTACGGCAAGAACGACAATGTCCATGCCGACATTTCCCGGTATAGCTTCGAGGTAAATTCCAGCCACCCGGATCAGGTCGTCGGCACCGGGACTCCAGCGGGCTGCACCTCCGCCGCGGTCGTCCGGGCCGTGGCGCTGGGCGGCGTGATCGTCTTCCGCTGCGGTCCCCGTCCGGTCACCATCAGGATGAGCGCCACCGCGAAAGCGGTGAACACGAGCCGCTGGGTCGTGCTGGACGGTGGCGGGAAGGTCACCCTGAACGGCGGCGGCGCGCGTCAGATCCTCTATATGAACACCTGCGACCGGGCGCAGAAGATCACCACGGAGGACTGCTATGACCAGCAGCGGCCGCGCCTCATCGTGCAGAACATCACCATGGCCGATGGCTACTCCGCCGTCCGGCAGACCAGCGGCACTTACTTCGGCGGTGGCGGCGGCGGTGCGATCTTCGACCTCGGCGGCCAGCTCCGGGTGGTCAACTCCCGGTTCGTCGACAACCGCTGCTACCGCTACGGACCCGACCTGGCAGGCGCCGCGATCCGGGCGCTTGTCCAGTGGCAGCGGCTGCCTGTCTATGTGGTCGGCTCCACCTTCACCGGCGGGCGATGCTCCAACGGAGGAGCGCTGAGCAGCATCGGCGTCTCCTGGGTGGTGCTCAACTGCGTCATGACCAACAACGGCGCCATCGGCTACGGCGCCAACCCGGCTGTGCCGCACACTCCTGGTGGCGGCAGTGGCGGCGCGATCTACACCGACGGCGATAGGTATACGGTGCGGTTGGACGGTACGCTCCTGCGCGGGAACTTCGCGCGCGAAGGCGGCGGTGCCGTGTTCTTCGTCAGCGACGACCGTACCGGCACCTTGACCGTCCAGAACTCCTGGTTGCGCGACAACCCGAGCGGGGTCTTCTGGACGCGCGCCTACCCCGGCATCTATTTCCACAGTTCGGGTCGTCCGGCGGTGATCAACTCCACCATCAGGTCATGATCCGGGGGGGGGGGGGGGAGGGGCGCGCCGGGCGCGGGCATGCCGGTCTCAGGCCGGATCAGCGGTCTGCTCCGGCTCGCGGTACAGCGAGGCCTGCAGGGTAAACAGCTCGGCGTAGCTGCCGCCTAGTGCCATCAGCTCGGCGTGCGTGCCCTGCTCGGTGACGCGGCCGCCGTGCAGGACGTAGATCCGGTCGGCTTGCCGGACGCTGGCAAGCCGGTGCGTGATGATCAGGATGCTGCGTTCTGCCGCGGTGCGCCGCAACGACCGGAAGAGGGCTGTCTCGGCGCGCGCGTCCAGGGCGGCGGTCGGCTCGTCCATGATCAGCAACGGAGCCGCGCGGTAGAAGCCGCGCGCGACTGCGATGCGCTGCCACTGGCCGCCGGACAGTTCGGTGCCGCCCTTGAACTGGCGGTCGAGCAAGGTGTCGTATCCGCGCGGCAGCGCATCGATGACCGCCTCCGAGCCGGCCGCCGCGACTGCTCCGGCGAGCAGGTCCGGGTCCAGATCACGGCCCATCGTGATGTTGTGGCGCACCGTCAGCGGCCAGTTCGCATGGTCCTGGGCGATCACCGAGATGTGTTCGCGCAGCCGCTCGCAGTCCACGTCCGCGATCACGGTCGAGTCCCACCGCACCGCGCCCGCGTCAGGCTGGTAGAGGCCGGCGATGATCTTGGCGAGCGTCGTCTTGCCTGAGCCGTTCTCGCCGACCAGCGCGACGATCTCGCCACGGCCGATCTCGACGCTGACGTCGTGCAGCGTCGGCTGGCTCTGCCCGGCATAGCTGAAGGTGACACCCTCGGTGACGATCTGCCGGAAGTCGGCGGGTACCGGCGCCGGTCCTGGCGGCCGGATGCGGCTGGCGGCGTCGGCGCAGAACGTGAGGTAGTCGGAGAAGTAGAGGCCTTCCTCGAAGGACCGGTTCACCGCGTACAGCAGGGCCGACAGCGACGTCTGAGCCGACCGGATGGCTAGCACCGCCGTGCCCGCTGCGGCCAGCCGCACGGCACCCTGAGCCAGCAAGATGCCCAGTGCCACATACACGCAGGCTGTTGCCAGGCCGCCAGCGGCGTTCGCCCCGACCTGGGTCATCGCCTGGAGCCTGGCCGCGCGCAACCGGGCGTCACGCTCGTAGGCGGCCAGCCGGGCAAGCCGGTCAAGCAGGAACGGGCGGAGCGTGAAGGAACGCAGTTCAGCCGCGGTCCGCCGTTCGGCCATGAGATCGGTCAGTATCCACTTCCTGCGGCGGCTGTCGGCAAGCGCGAAGCTCGTCGCATACCCGATCCGGGCCGAGCGCACCGCCGCCCAGCCACCTGGCAGTTCGGCCACTAGCAACAGCAGCAGCAGCAGCGGATGCAGCAGGCCGACTACCACGCCCGCCGACACGATGCCGGTGGATCCGGTCACGCAGTCGATCACGGTCGTGACCACCCGAGGAACCGAGTACAGGCCGCGGTCGCGGGCACGCAGCATGGCGTCGTGGAACTGATCGTCGTCGAAGGCGGCAAGCTCCACCCGGGTCGTGAGGTCCAGCAGCCGAACTTCCGCCATCCGGTCGACCTGCGGCTGCAGCCGTCCCTGCGCCCAGCTCGCCGCGGTCTGCAGGCCGGCCCGCATGGCGACCGCTCCGGCGACCAGGGCTAGCGACGGGACCGCGGCCCGTACCCGGTCCGGGGTAGGACCCGCGGTGAACAGCGCCTGCAGCACCCCGGTCGTCGCCAGCAGCGCGTACCCGGTGAACAGGCCGGAGGCAAGGTTCAGCGCGATCGTGGCCAGCAAGTCACGGCGGCTGGCCCGCCAGCCCAGCCGGATCGCCCGGCGGACGAGACTGGGAAACTGGCGCGTCATGGCCAGGAATCCGATCGATGCCATCCGCTCGTCGTGTGCCCGCCAGTACGCCGCCTCGAGTTCGGCGAGCACGTCGTCGTCGGCCTCAGCGCTCGTCGCGTCGTCGCGGCGGCGGAGTGCGCTGTCGGCACGGCGAGGCGTGCTGCCTTCTGGGCCGGGTGCGCCGCCGCCTTCACGGCGGGGCGCGGGAATGGTGCGCAGGAACGCAAGCGCCCGGTGCGTTCGCCGCGCCATTTCTACTGACGTCCGGAGTCGTCGGCCGCCGCGGCTTCCGGCTGGCGTGCGTCGAGCCAGGCCCTGGCTCGACGGGGTGAGGCACGGGAGAGCCAGGCGTCCTGAATTACTTCCGCCAGTTCGGTCACGGTGAGCTCGCCGATCCGGCTCGCCCGCAGCAGGACCGACGGGTGGTTGTCGAAGTGGGACGTGGTGAAGAACGGGGACCGCTCGTCCTGGACCAGTGCCTCCTTGTCGGACTCTGACGCCACCCAGATCACGATCACGTCGGTATAGCGCTCACCGGTCCGCGGATCGACGGCGTCGGGCCGCGGATTGCGGAAGAAGACGAACGACTTGCCGCCGACCTGGTAGACGGGGTTGCCGAGAGGCCCGTGCTCGATCGTGACCTGGGGCATGCTCGCGGCCATCTCATGCACGTCCTCGACCCGCGCCTGGCGTGACGGATCTGTCATGGCAGCAGCCTAGGCAGCAGCGCAGGTGACGTCGCGGGGAAGAACCCTTATTGCCACGTCATGTTGGTAGTGCTATTTTCTACTAGTTTACCAATTAAAAAGGAGTATCAGTGCGAAGCTGCCAAGCAAGAAAGATCGGCTGGCTTATCGGGATATCCGGCCTGGCCGTGAGTCTCGGCGCGGCCAGTTCCGCTGCCACCGCCCCGACCACTGTCGCCTGGCGCCTCGCCTGGCGTGCGAATCTGCCTTACGGCAACGTCCTGGTCAGCGCTACCGCCACCGGCTCAGCGAATATCTGGGCTGTGGGCAGTTCGGAGAACGGTTCCGGCGGCGCCTATATCGTGCACTGGAACGGTCACAAATGGCGTATGTCGAGATTTCCTAATTCCCGTTTCGTCCCTGGTGTTGTCCGCGCTTCCTCGCCGACGAACGTCTGGGTCGAAGGCTGGACGCGCGACAATCCCGGGGTCGCGTACCGGTGGAATGGCAGTAAATGGCTTCCGAAGTCCCTGCCCCGAAACGGTGGCGTGGATATCCCGTTCGTGGTGCTGGGTCCGTCGGACGTCTGGACCGCGGTGCCCTCGCAGTGGCAGCGCAAGTTCGGCTGGGTGTCAAAGCTGTGGAACTGGAACGGTTCGGCCTGGAAGAGCTACCAGCTTCCGGCCGGGCTGAATCCCAGCGCCTCGATAGGCGGCTCGTCAGCGCGGAACCTGTGGGTTGTCGGGACCAATGCGCCTGGATTTAACTTCGCCGGGCAGCTTGTCGCCTACCGGTGGACCGGAAATTCCTGGCGATCGATGCCGATCCCGCGTGAGCGGATCATCAGAACTCCGGCAGTATCCGTATCGCCCTCCGGCGACGTGTGGATTGAGGCTACCAGTCCCCGGATATTCGATCGTCATCACCTTGTGATAGTGCTGCACCGCCATGACGGAAAGTGGACTGCCCTCCGGACCGCTGACACCGGGGGGCAGGTCGACTGGCCGCCAACCGCCGACGGCAGAACTCACGTCTGGTTCTGGAGCTCCCAGTACTGGACCGGCAGACTCCTGGTGTCGCCCACCTGGCCAGCCCGGTGCGGCGGTGGAATCTTTGCTCCGAACATCTTTGACATGGCCGCCATTCCGCGCACGAGCGCCACACTGCGCGTAGCGAGCTGCAGCCGCTCGCTCAACAGCGGGCTGCCGCAGGGCATCGTGATGATCAGCAAGGTCTCGTAAGCGGCCGGGCTCAGCTAAGGTTCCGGTGTGAAACCCCGCCCGATGCCTGCCGCCGAGGTGAGCGTCTCGCCGGAACTGGTGCGCAGGCTGCTGGCCGTACAGCACCCGGAGTTCGCGCAGCTGCCCGTCGAGGTGCTGGCGAACGGCTGGGACAATCTCAGCTGCCGGCTCGGCGACGCACTGCTCGTCCGGCTGCCCCGGCGCGCCGTAGCGGCCAGGTTGCTGGCGAACGAGCAGCGCTGGCTCCCGGTCCTCGCGCCCGCACTGCCGCTTCCAGTACCCGCGCCCGTCCGGACCGGACGGGGAGCACTCGGCTACCCCTGGTCGTGGAGCATCGTCCCGTATCTGCCGGGCGACGTCGCCGCGTGCGAACCGCCGGCTGACCTGGCAGCCGCTGCCGCGAGCCTGGGCGGCTTCCTCGGGGCGCTGCACGTTCCAGCACGGGCGGAAGCCCCGGTCAACCCGGTCCGCGGCGTCCCGCTGGCGGCGCGGGCCGACGCGGTCGCGGAGAACCTCGACCTCCTGGGCACCAGCATCGACCGCGCGGCGGTGCGGCGCAGGTGGGATGCCGCGCTCGCGACCCCCGCGTGGGGCGGACCGGCGGTGTGGCTGCACGGCGACCTGCACCCCGCGAACATCCTGGTCGACCACGGCCGGATCAGCGCGGTGATCGACTTCGGTGATATCACCGCCGGCGATCCCGCCGGCGACTTGTCGGCAGCGTGGATGCTGCTGCCCGCCAGGCACCACCGGCGTTTTCAGGACGCCTACCTCGCGGCGAGCGAGCACGGTGACGACGAGGCCCTGTGGGCGCGAGCGCGCGGCTGGGCGCTGGTGCTGTCCCTGGCGTTCCTCGCGCACTCGGCGGACAACCCGCTGATGGCCGGAATCGGCAGGCGCACCCTGGACGCTGTCCTGGCGTAGGACCGCTGCCCGGCAGGCGGCAGCTAGCCGGGCACCAGCGCAGGCTGGCGAACCTGGACCGCCTGCACCCTAATCGCAGCAGGTGAAGCACTGTTACCAGGACACGATGGCGTCGCCGCAAAGACGCGGAGCTTTTCGCGCCGGCGAATGCCAGCCGGGTAAACGCGGTGACAATCCATTCCGGCAAGTTGCCGCTGAGATTGTCTGGACTGGTGGCGACGACATCGACGAGAGTGTCGCCGCGCAGTCCGAATACTTTGCCGATCAGATAGTGAATACGGGGCAGCTGGCCTTGGTGCGCGACGATCCCGAGTGGTTTGCGCGCGGTAAACGAGATTCCGCTGAAGTAGCCGCCTTCGCGCAACCGCAGCACATTCTCCAGGGTGCTGTCAGACTCGGTCTCCACGTCGATCCGCGCGTACCGGGCAAGGTCCGCGCCAGCCACGCCATGCAGGACCGCTCGTTGCCGCATCAGGACGGCTTCCCTGAACTCGGCAGGCGGTGGCGCCAGCCCCTCGGCCGCGCCTGCCCAGCCCCCGCTGAAGACGATG
This sequence comes from Streptosporangiaceae bacterium, assembly GCA_035533915.1. Lineage (GTDB taxonomy): Bacteria > Actinomycetota > Actinomycetes > Streptosporangiales > Streptosporangiaceae > Chersky-822. The sequence goes on along the minus strand of DATLSX010000105.1, from coordinate 9,971 downwards.
TGCCCCTGCCGGGACTCAAAAGAATCCAGGTGCTGCGCTATATACCGCAGGAGAGTGTCAACCCGGTCGGCAGTCGCCGCGCTCAGCCGAATCCCGTTGTCGTCGGTGACCAGGCCGCGGCCGAACACGACGAGGTGAGTGGCCACTCCGCCAGGCATCTGCCCAGCATAGTAACGGCCGGGAATTATGCACTGCGGATGCACAAATCTGGGTGCGGTCCCCGGCCGCGCGCCAGGCCAGTCCTCTCGGTCGCTGGACGCCGGGCACTGCGGTGGCGTAACTTGCCCCTGCCGAGAGCGCCGAGGCCGACATAAGGGGATAACACGTGGACTTCGAGATCCCGGCCGACCTGGCCGCCTACCTCGGGGAGCTTGACGAGTTCATCGAGGCGCGGATCCGCCCGCTGGAACGCCAGGACGACAACATCCGGTTCTTCGACTACCGGCGCGAGGACGCACGCACCGACTGGGACCGCGGCGGCCTGCCCAACGCGGAGTGGGAGGCGCTGCTGCGCGAGGCGGTGCGCCTGGCCGACGCCGCCGGGCACTACCGGTATGCCTTCCCGGCGCAGTGGGGCGGCCGGGACGGCACCAACCTGGGCATGGCGATTATCCGCGAGCACCTGGCCAGCAAGGGCCTCGGCCTGCACTGCGACCTGCAGAACGAGCACATGATCGTCGGCAACAACGTCGGCCTGCTGCTGATGCTGAACTACGGGACGGCCGAGCAGCAGGCGGAGTGGGCGGAGGGCCTGGCCGCCGGCCGCAAGGGCTTCGCCTTCGGGATCACCGAGCCCGCGCACGGTTCGGACGCCACGTTCATGGAGTCCACCGCGGTGCGCATCAAGGATGGGGAGGCGGGCGGGGAGTGGGTGCTCAACGGGGAGAAGACCTGGAACACCGGAGTGCACGCCGCATCACACGACCTGATCTTCGCCAGGACCAGCGGCCAGCCGGGCGACGCGAAGGGAATCACGGCGTTCCTGACCCCGATCGACTCGCCCGGCTTCACGGTCGAGGAATACCTGTGGACGTTCAACATGCCGACCGACCACGCGCACGTCAGCTTCCGTGACGTCCGGGTGCCGGCCAGCGCGATCTTCGGCGGCGAGGGCCGCGGCCTGCAGGTCGTGCAGCACTTCTTCAACGAGAACCGGATCAGGCAGGCCGCCTCCAGCCTCGGCGCGGCCCAGTACTGCATCAACGAGTCGGTTGCCTACGCCAAGGAGCGCAAGCCATTTGGCAAGCCGCTCGCGGCTAACCAGGGAATCCAGTTCCCGCTGGTGGAACTGCAGACTCAGTGCGAGATGCTGCGCGCGCTGATCCACAAGACCGCCTGGCTGATGGACACCCACGGCCCGTTCGCTGCCTCGGACAAGGTGTCGATGTGCAACTACTGGGCGAACCGGCTCTGCTGCGAGGCGGCCGACCGTGCGATGCAGGTACACGGCGGGCTCGGCTACTCGCGGCACAAGCCGTTCGAGCACATCTACCGCCACCACCGGCGGTACCGGATCACCGAGGGCGCGGAGGAAATCCAGATGCGCCGGGTGGCCGGCTACCTGTTCGGCTACATGCGCCAGCGCGCGCCCAAGGGCGTGAGCGAGGTGTGATGGATCTAGGCCAGCTGGCGACGGCGCTGGCGGACTGCGTCGGCAAGCTGCCCGGCCTGGTCGCCGGGCCGGTCACGATCGAGAACCTGACCAGGCTGTCCGGTGGCGCCTCACGGGAGACGTGGGCGTTCGACGCGGTCGGCGCGGACGGATCGCGGGCCGAACTCGTGCTGCGCCGGGATCCGCCAGGCCGGCCGGGCGAGCCTGGTGCGATGGGCCGCGAGGCTCGCGCTATCAGCGCCGCCCGGGCCGCCGGACTCGCCGTACCCGAAGTGCTTGCCCGCACCGATGCACCAGACCTGTGGGGCTCGGCCGGGATGATCACGCGCCGGGTCGCCGGGGAGACCATCGCCCGCCGGATCTTGCGTGACGACGCCTACCGGCGGGCGCGGCACGTCCTGGTCGGCCAGCTCGGTGAGTTCGCCGCCGGCCTGCACGCGCTGCCGCCCCTGGCCGGGCTGAGTGATCCCGACCCGGTGGCCGACCTGCGCGCCATCCTCGCCGGGTTCGAGCAGGTCAGTGAGGTATTCGAACTGGCGCTGCGCACCCTGGAGGCGGACCGGCCGCCGGCCAGGGAGCCGGTGACCGTCCACGGCGACCTGCGGCTGGGCAACCTCATCGTCGGCCCGGCGGCGTTGCGCGCCGTGATCGACTGGGAACTTGTCCACGCCGGCAATCCAGCGGAAGACCTCGGCTGGCTGTGCGTCAAGGCGTGGCGGTTCGGCGTGGACGCGCCGGCCGCCGGGCTCGGCTCCCGCGAGGAACTCCTCGCCGCTTACCGGGCGGCGGGCGGTGCCGACATCGGCCTGGACGAGCTGCGCTGGTGGGAGATCTTCGGCACGCTGCGCTGGGGCGTCATCTGCATGACGCAGGCCTGGGCGCACCTGTCCGGCGCGTACCGCTCGGTCGAACTGGCCGCGATCGGCCGCCGGGTCTGCGAGCAGGAGTGGGACCTGCTGCTGTTGCTCGCGCCCGAGGCCGCCGCGCAGGCCGCCGCCCGGCGGCCACGCCCTTCCGGTGCGCCGTCGCCTGACCCGGCTCCGCACGGCCGGCCTACGGCCAGCGAGCTACTCGATGCGGTGCGGGGATACCTCACCGACCAGGTCATGCCGGGGACCAGCGGGCAGCTCGCCTTCCACGCCAGGGTCGCAGCCAACGTCCTGGGCATCGTTGCCCGTGAGCTCGAGTTCGGCCCGATCCCTGCTGCGCCCCGGCCCGGCGCGACCCTGGCCGGATCCGATCTCGCGGGCCTAGCCGACCACGTCGCCGCGAAGCTGGCCGTGGCCAACCCCCGGTATTTCCAGACCACGCCATCGGACAGGGAGGCCGGATCATGAGGCAGTCCAAGGCCCGCCGGGCCGCGAACCTGGACGCGTCTGCCAAGGTCCTGGAGTTCGCCCAGCAGACTGCCGACCAGGCCATCGCCGACGCGCAGCGTGAGGCGGCAGAAATCCTGAGTCAGGCCAGAGCGGAGGCCGAGCGGATCCTGGCCGGTGCCCGTGCTCGCGCGGAGCGGGAGGCCGCGCTGATTCTGGCGCAGGCCCGGGCCCGCGCTGAAGGCCCGGACTAGGAGCGGGTGCGCAGGGCTGAGGCTAGGGGCGGGTGCCGAACGAGGGGCGCCCGGTCAGTTCGGGCAGCACCCGGTACGCGTCCCGCACCCAGGCGCACAGCAGCGGCCTGCTGTCCCTCGGGTCGATCAGGTCCTGCACGCCGAACCGTTCCGCCGTGCGGAACGGCGAGGTGACCGCCGCGAGCGTGCGGCGGATCCGCTCGATCTCGGCGGCCGGGTCTTCGGATTGCGCGAGCTGAGCGCGGAACGCGGCTTCCACCCCGCCCTGGACCGGCAGCGATCCCCAGTCCCCGGACGGCCACGCCCAGCAGCGGGCGACCCGGTGCCGGTTGACGCTGCCAGCCCCGGCCACGCCGTAGACCCGGCGGACGATCAGTTCGGCCTGCGGGACCCTGGCCTGGTACACGGCGGCGATGGCGCGGGCGGCGGGCCGGATCGTGCCGCGCTCCTCGGCGACCCGCCCGATGGCGATGCCGCCCTGGTTAGTGAGGCTGACCAGGGGCAGGTGGAAGGTCTCGCACAGGTCGACCAGCCGGGTGATCGCCTGGGCGCCCTCGACCGACATGGTCGCGCCCTTGAAGGGATCGGTGGCCAGGACCCCGACCGGGTGACCGTCGAGCCGGGCCAGCGCGGTGACCGTGGCACCGCCGTATTCGGCGTAGGTGAACACCGAATCGCGGTCGAAGATCGCCTCCAGGACCGGCCTGATCCGGTACGGCAGCCGGGGATTGCGCGGGACCGCGCCGGCCAGCATGTCCTCGCGCCGGTCCGCCGGGTCGTCGCACGCCGCGACCGGCGGCGTCTGGTGCACGCTGGCGGGCAGGTAGGACAGGAAATCGCGGATGACCGCGAACGCCTCGTCTTCGGTAGCGGTGAACCGTTCGATCGTGCCGTTGCGGCGGTGTACGGCCGCGCCGCCGAGTTCCTCCTTGGTGAGGTCCTCGCCAGTTCCGCTCTTCACCACCGGCGGGCCTGCGGTGAAGAGCTGGCCGATGCCGGTGACCATGACCGCGAGGTGGGACATGACCAGGCGGCCCGCGCCGAGTCCCACCGTCGGGCCGAGGCACGCGGCCACCACCGGCACCAGCGACAGGTTGCCGACCACCGCGTCCCAGCCCGGGTTGACCGGCACGTAGGTGTATCCGGAGTCCAGCGTCATCTTGACGCTGCCGCCGCCGCTGGCGCCGTCCAGCAGCCGCACCACCGGCAGCCGTAGGTCGCCCGCGTACTGCTCGGAGAAGATTTGCTTGGCGTGGATCGCGGCGTCGCCGGAACCGCCCCTGACGGTGAAGTCGTCGGCGCCGATCACTACCGGCCGCCCGCCGATGCTGGCGGTGCCGGCGACGAAGTTGGCTGGCAGCATGGCGATGAGCCGCCCGTTCTCGTCATAGCTGCCGAACCCGGTCAGCGCTCCGATCTCGGCAAAGCTGCCCGGATCGGCCAGCCGGTCGATCCGCTCCCGTACCGTGAGACGGCCCGAGGTGACCTGGCGTGCTACCTTCTCCGGCCCGCCCATGGCCCTGGCCAGTTCGCGGCGCCGGCTGATCTGCTCGATCTCCGGTGTCCAGTCCCGCGGTTCACCGTCCGCGGGTCCGCCTGATCCGCTTGCTCCGGTGCGGCCAGGCCCGCTTGCTCCGCTCAACTCGGCTGCCCCGCTCACCCGCGGTCGTCCAGTGCCAGCGTCATGAAGGTGCTGTACTGGCTCTCGACGTAGTCACCGAACGGTCCGCAGGCGGCGAACCCGGCGCGCGCGTACAGTGCCCTGGCCGGGGCGAAACCCGGCATGGAACCGGTCTCCAGGCTGACCCGGCGCACGCCACGGTCGCGGGCGACGGTGAGCAGATGATCGACCATTGCCCGGCCGATCCCCCGGCCGCGCGCCGCCTGGGTGGTATGCATCGACTTCAGCTCCGCGTGCTGTTCATCTAGTTGCTTTATTGCCCCGACTCCGAGCAGTTCACCACCGGCACGGAAGCTGAAGAACGTGACGGCGGGATCGAGCAGGCCGTCGGCCCCCAGCGCGTGCATGTCTTCCGGCGGGCTCAGCGAGCTGGTGAACGCGAGGTGGCGCTCCAGCAGTTCACGGACATCTTCCGCTTGGGGGTCATCGACCGATATCTGACCGTCTGGCACGTCAGGAGCTTACGTGATCGCCGCGGATCACCGGGGCTGACCGCGGTGGTCCTGGTTGAATCAGGACCATGGGCGATGAGCCAACTTACCGGACGGGCAAGCTCTGCTACATCGAACTCCCCGCCACCGATGTGCTTCGTTCTGCCGAGTTCTACCGCGACGTCTTTGGCTGGCACATTCGCAACCGTGACGACGGCGAGGTCTCCTTCGACGACACCGTCCACTCAGTGAGCGGGACGTGGGTACTCGGCGGTACTCGGCCGCCAGCCGGCCACCGATCCGGGCGGGAACGTACTCGGGATCTACCAGCAACCCGGCCTGGCCGCTGCCGAGTCGGGACTCGCGCGGACCTAGCTGACCGGCGGGGGCATTCCTTCGGCGCTAGCGGCCAGTCCCGGATCCCAGTTGCATGCGGCGCAGCCGTGCTGGAAAGCGGAGCGGGCGAACCGCAGTGCGGTGGCGCGCGGATCGGCCGACGTCCTGACCTCGTCCCAGTCGAGCAGGAATTCACCTAGGCTGGCATCCCAGCGCGCCGCCGCGGGCGCGATTTCCGCGTGCTCGTAGCCGTCAGGGGCCGGGTGCGCGTAAGCGTAGAACGCGGCCGCTGGGTAGCGCGGATCACCTGGCCACCAGCCGATCGCGATCTCCTGGCAATCCATGGCATTGCGCATGATGAAATCGTCCGAGGGCGGCTCTGCTGGTCTGCCTGAGAACAGGTTCACAGCTAGGTCGAAAGACCCCCACCACGCGTTGACCGGGGTCGACCTGCCGCGGTAGGGCGCACGGAACGCGGCGAGGGCGGCGGCGGCCTGGGTCGCGGCAGCGAAATAGTCGCTCACCTGCCCGCGGTCATAGGTCGCGTGCTCGTAGTCTTCCGTCAGCGGCACGGTCCACGGCACTTCCTGCGGCGTCGGGTCGATCTGCACGGCTCCGGCCATGCCGCGCACGGCCGTCAGCAGTTCCCGCGTGACCTCGGCGACGGGCCGGTCAGGTGCTAGCGCGATCCGTTCGACCCAGCCGCCGCTATGCTCCGCGACCGCTTCGTGGAACCTCAGGTCGAGGAGTACGGCCAGCGATCCGGACCCGTCCGGTGCCGGCAGCGGCGCCGTCTCCCACCCGCGTGCCGTCAGCCGCAACGCCGCGTGCTGCAGTTGCGGCTCAGAGGGAGCGAGCTTGGCCGCGAGCTTGCCGAGCACCTGAGTGTGCGCGTGCAACGTATCGCAGGTCGCCTGCCATTGCTCGTAGGAGACCGCAGGCCAAGTCGGCGACATAGTCGCACGCTAACGTGTCCGCGACCACTTCCCAATCCGCCACACCGAATTCCGCGGTGCCGCTCCGGCCGGTTTCGCGGCCGAGCATCCATGCCCGGTCAGGGCTGGGTACTGGCGCATGCCTGGCCTTACCATTTCGCTAGCGGCCGAATCCGACCCGCTTGGGTCTTCGGCTGGCCGTGGAGAGTGGTCGTCGTGGGATTGTTCGCCAGGCTTCTCAGGCAGCCGGGTGTCCGCCGAGCGAAGAGCAAGGGCCGTGCTTCTTCCGCGCGGGCGGTGAATCCGAAGCCTGCCAGGGAGCCGCGCACGACCCTGAATCCCGTCCGGGTAGACAACGCCATGTACGTCATCGAGCGATCGGTCACGACGTCGGTGCTGTCGGGAGCAAGAAAAGGGAAGAAGACCCGCAAGACGTCCAAGGAATGGCGGCACGGAAAGTGCCCGGTGAAGCACCGGAGCGAAGCGGCGGCCGCTCGGTGCCGCAATCCGTGAAGCCGTAGTTGGTCGTGCCTGGCCCCTGGGCCGGCTAGCGGCAGCCAGAGCCCGGCGGTAGCGCGCCCTGACTGCCGGAGGCACCACCATTGGCCATCCGACCCCGGCATATCGGACTGCCGGTTAAGATTCGAACAGTTCTCTGGACACTGTGGTCGCCACACGCCTGTCGTGTCGGCCACCCTGCCGACCAGGTCGGCCAGCCCCGCGATGTCGCGGGTAGTTACGGAAGCTGGCGCGGTGAGTTAGGCGGAAAGGCTGATCCATGCGTCAACGTCGAGAGCGCCCAGGGCGCTCTGTCCATCACGACGCCGAGCAGGCTGACCACCCCGGGTCGCGGTCTGCCGTGCGGCAGCCCGGGCCGGGCAACTCACCGGAGCAGCCGTACCCGGGGCAGCAGTCTTACTCCCAGCAGGTGGACCAGCAAGGCGGACAGGTTTATCCGCAGGATCCGCGGCGGCCGTTCGAGCCCCCGGCGCAGCCTTACCGGGACTCGCGGGGTTACGCTCCGGACCAGACAGATCCGCAGTTGCCTGCTGTCCCGAGCCGCCGGCCGGATCAGTATCTGTCGGGCCAGATTTACCCGCCGAGATCGCGATATCCGGAACAACGGCCGCCGGGCCAGACTGCGGACTGGGAGCAGCAGCAGTATCAGGACCAGGGGTATGGGCCGCCCTCCTACGGGCCGCCGCCGGACGCTTTCGGGCCGGTGCAGCCGTACGGGCACCAGGAGCCGCCCGGCTCGCGGCACTCGCCAGGACCGGAGTCCTACGGCCCGCCGCAGTACGGCCCGCCGCAGTACGGCCCGCCGCGGTCCTACGGGCCGCAACAGGGCTACGGTCCGCCGCAGTCCCACGGGCCGCAACAGGGCTACGGCCCGCCGCAGTCCTACGGCCCGCCGCAGTCCCACGGGCCGCAACAGGGCTACGGTCCGCAACAGGGCTACGGGCCGCCGCAGCGAACCTTCGGTGCACCGCCGCACGATCCACGGCTCGCGCAGCCACCAAGCGCACAGCCGCCGCAGCCGTTGACACAGCCGCAGCCGTTTACACAGCCGCAGCAGTTCGGGCAGCCACAGCCGCCGGGGACGCGCAGCCAGCCGCCGCCGGGCCAGCGCAGCCAGCCGCCGCCGGGCCAGCAGCCGGCCCAGGAACCGACGACGAAGCCGCAGCGGCGCGTCAAGGGCAAGCGCAGGGGAGCTAAGGTCTCCGTCCTCGTCGCAGTCCTTGTCCTCATCCTCGGCATAGCCGGAGCCGGCGGCGGCTACCTGCTGCTGCACACTCACGGCAGTCCGCGGCAGACCGCGGCCGCCTATCTGCGTGCCTGGCAGCGCGGCGATTACGCCGCCATGGACAAGATCAGCGTGAACCTGCCGCCGGGCGGTCTCGCCGCGCCGCTGACAGCTGCCGCGGCCCAGCTCGGCGTGCGCCAGGTCCGCCTTTCCCTGGACCAGGTCACCACCAAAGGCGGGGCGGCCCAGGCCCGGTTTACCGTGACCGACGACCTGGCCAGTGGTCACGTCTGGACCTATCAGGGACTGCTGTCGCTGCTGGCCAGGAACCGCCACTGGCGGGTGAACTGGAGCCCTGCGGCGATCTATCCGGGGCTTCGGGCAGGTGAGCGGTTCGTCCTGAGCGCTGTCTGGCCGTCCAGGGCGCCGATCCTTGCTGCGGACGGGACCGTGCTGAGCTCGCCCGCCGCGGTGGCGCAGTCAGGCTCGCTCTCCATGCTGGTCGGTTATCTCGCCACCGCCACCGCAGCGCAGGCGAAGGCACTCGGTGCCCCCTACAAGGCCGGCGACGTGATCGGCCTGGGCGGGATCCAGCAGGCGTACCAGTACCAGCTGGCAGGCCGCCCGTCACTGACCGTGTCGCTCGTCGGCCCAGGTCGCCACGTCGACGGGGCGGCTGTACGTTTCGCGGCCACGGCCGGAACGCCGGTGCGGACCAGTATCGACATGCGGGTCCAGCTCGCGGCGTCGCACGCGGTGTCTGCGGCCAGGACCAAGAAGCCGGTCGACATGGTGGTGGTGCAGCCGTCGACCGGCAGGATTCTCGCGGTCGTGGAGCGGCCCGGCGGGTTCGATCGTGCGCTTGAGGGGATCTTCCCGCCCGGGTCGACGTTCAAGGTGGTCACGGCCTCGGCCCTGGCGGAGACCGGGCTCACCCCGACCAGCCCGGTGCTCTGCCCGAGCAAGATCACGATCGACGGCCGTACCTTCCATAACGACGCCAACGAGCATTACGGCAGGACGACGCTGCAGACGGCGTTCGCGGTGTCGTGTAACTCTACGTTCGCCATGCTGGCGACACAGCGGCTCGACGGGCGATCGCTCGCCGCGATGAGCCGGACGTTCGGGTTCAACTCCAGGCCAGCTCTCGGTATCCCCGCCACGCTGGGCCGGTTTACCACCCCGCACTCACCGGTCGACCTGGCCGCGGATGCCTTCGGGCAGGGGACCGACCTGGTCAATCCGCTCAGCCAGGCCACCGAGGCGGCCGCTATCGCCGACGGCACCTGGCGGCCGCCGCAACTCGTGCTCAGCCCGGCGCCGCGGCAGGTCACCAGGCCACACGCGATCAGCCCGGCGATCCTGAACACGCTCCGGCCGATGATGCGGGCGGTGGTGACCAGCGGCACCGCAGCCGGAGTGGGCTTCCCGCCAGGGGTCTACGGCAAGACGGGAACGGCAGAATACGGACTCGGTGCCCATCCGAAGTCGCACGGCTGGTTCATCGGTTACCAGGGGGACCTGGCCTTCGCGGTACTAGTCGAGGACGGCGGGTTCGGCGCCAGCAGCGCCGGCCCGATCGTCAAGACGTTCCTGCGCAATATCGTCACCGGCGGATGATCTAGCCGGGTCAGGCTGTCGTGGGACGCCGCCGCGACGGCG
>DATLSX010000104.1:0-49289 GCA_035533915.1 Streptosporangiaceae bacterium | reverse complement strand
TCGACGCGCTCAACGCCCAGGCCTTCACGGCCCTGAGGGCATCGCCCGGCGCCCGCGCCCTCTACGACGAGTTCCGCGGCCGCGGCATCGAGCACAACGACGCCCTCCGCCGACTCGCTAACAGGCTCGTCGGCATCCTGCGCGGATGCCTGAAAACCCGCACCCTCTACGACGAGGCAACCGCCTGGTCCCACCGGCAAAACCTCCCTCAATCTTCCGTAGCGGCTTGACACTTAAGCTCCTGGGATGTCTTTCGTGGCGTTGAGCCGCGTCGTCGCGAAGATCGGCGTGCCGTGGGAGGTGACCTGGTTGCGGTAGCCCTCGGCGAGGTAGGCGTGGTAGCGGGTGGAGAGGATGCAGCGGTGGCAGGCTGGCGTCAGCCCGGGGTAGGTGAAGGTGATTTCGGCGCCGCGGCCTTCCAGGTAGGCCTGCGCACACAGGCTCGGCAGGCCGAGATGCAGGCCAAGCGCGTTGATCCTGGCCTGGGCGTAGAAATCGTCGGTGAGCCCGCATAGCACCGTGACTGCTGGCTCCTGCCCGCCGCCGGCCGCCCCGAGGCACAGCTCTCGCATGGCGGCGTCGTCGAGGTCAGCGAGGCTGCGCGCGACTTCCCCGATACGGGCGCGGGGGTTGATGTCGCGGAGTCTTTCTGCCAGGGCGGCGACCTTGTGCCGGCCGATGTCCTTGCGGTAGACCTGCTGGGTCCCGATGTTGGAGTCGGCGACCCGGTCCGGGTCGATGAGCACGAACTCGCCGGCGCCGCAGCGGGCGAGGTCTTCGAGGAAGCCCGCCGCAGGCTACGACCCGCGCGTGCGCCATCCTGGCAAGGTCGTAGGCGCTGCGCACCCGGTCGAATGCCGCGTCGGGTACTGCGGGCTCCTCCCCGGGGGTCTCCGACGCTGTCCACAAACTGGCGGCCATCACGTCGTTGCCGGCCTCCTGGCCATCCAGGATGTTGAGGGCAACGCGCTGCGCGGTGACCGTGCCGCGGTCGCGCACCACGAGGAATGGGGCCAGATGGAAGGTCCCTGTGTCCGGCACCGTCTGGGCAATGGGCAGGACCAGGCAGGGCAGGTCCGGGATGGCCGCCAGGATCTGCTCCGCGTACTCCAGGTCACCACCGGATGGCCGGCCGCAGCCCGCGGGGTGGGAGTGGACGAACCCGGCCAGGCGGATGCCACGCGGGTTCCACTCTTCGCGGAACACCGTGTTCAGCGTTGTCTCGTCCGGCGAGTAGGTCGCGCCGGTCGTCCTGGCCGTGTTGTCGAACCGGAAGAAGCGGACCACCGGGTCGTCCTCGAGCCAGCCCAGCGCTCCGCCCTGCTCGGCTTTCATGATCCCGACCGTCGCGGCGATCTGATCGTAGACCGCACGCGTCAGGCACAGACGGTCCATCCAGCGCTCCTGATCTCCTGCAGGGGTGGAACTGCACTCGCTTACGGCCGCTCGATCGGGATGCCGTACCTGATGTAGCGCTGGGTCAGGTCGGACCAAACCGCCACGACCTGTTTGAGATCAGCCTGGCTGCGGATCGGCCTGTCCCAGCACACGTACTTCCTGCCCGACGGGCGGTCGGTGAGCCTGTGGGTGTGATCGGCGTCGGTGAGCCTGGACCCGTACGACGGCTGCGACACGATATAGGCCCGCCAGTCTCCGCCAGGCTGCCGCTCGAACGAGAATTCGTAGTCCGCCTGCCCATCCTTCGTCCGGTACTTAATGGTCATGGCCGTTTCCTTACGTGGTCGTGCTGGTCGGGAAGGACCTGCACTGCCAACTGGTCATGCGTGGCAACCGGCCGCGCACCGACCGGGCCTGATATGGCAGCAGGTCCGGCCGGCCGAGACCGGTCAGTGGAAGGTGCCGGCCGGGATGTCATCGCCGCAGTGGAACGTTCCGGCGGGGATGTCGTCCCCGAAACCAACCGCTGGCCTAGCGGCGCGCGTGATGTCGCTCATTCGTCGCCTCCCCTCGCAGCCAGTAGAATCCCTGATCGTTCTGCCTCCCAGCCAGCTGAATACTGATCCGGGATAGGCTAGGAATGACGTTACGGACGCGTTCCCGGAATGAACAGGCAGAACATGCGGAAGCGCTCACAGAATGACCGGCAGCTTCCGGCAGCAGGAATGACAGCCAGACGGGTGCCCGTCAACCGCAAGGCGGGGATGTTGAGCACGGTCCGGCTGCGGCCGGGTAACCCGTGAGCGGCTTCGGCGACCTGCTCAGACGGTATCGGATGGCCGCTGGCCTGTCACGGGAGCAGCTCGCGGAACTCTCGACGGTCTCCGCGCGCGCCATGGCCGATCTGGAGACGGGGAAGACGAAGAAGCCGCACTCCACGACGGTCAGCCTCCTAGCCGATGCGCTTCACCTAACGGGTGCGGCGCGGGAGGGGTTCAAAGAGGCGGCGCGCGAAGCAGCAGCTGCGGCGGCCGGTGAATGGGCCTCCCCGGCAGCGCCGCCCCGCGATAGCGACCCGCAGGACTGGTTTGCGTTCATCGTGGCCGCCCTGGATCGGCGTGGCGTGGCAGGGGCGCGCATGGCCTTGACCGAGTGGCAGGAGAGCGGAGAAGCCGACGCGGCCCGGCTAGCGTGGGCCGAGCGGCTGCTCACTCTCACTGCGGAGGGACGGCTTCCGCTCGCCGCATCCCGGCCGCTGCCCGTCGGCGACCCCGGCCTGGGCGCTGACCGCCACCCGTTCCTTGGCCGCCAGCAGGAAGCGAGCAAGCTGGGCGGCTTCCTCGACCGGGTCCAGCAAGGGCGAGGAGGGGTCTCGCTTGTCTTCGGGCCCAGCGGTATCGGCAAGTCTCTGCTGGTCAGCAGGGTTCTCGCAGAACGGTTCGACGGCGTCCAGGCAGATTGGATCACGTTCGACCGGGGCGAGGCTGGGTATCTCGGCTGGCGGCGCCTGCTCGCCCCGCTGTGGACGGCGATCCGGCGAACCGAACTGGCCCCGGCCGACGTGCTCAGGTACGCCCCCGTGCTCGATGAGATCCTCCTCGTCGGAAGTGAAAGCGAGTTGGCAGGCAGGCATCCGCCGGGCGACGTCGCCCGCGCCATAGCCGCGATGCTGGCCAACAGGGCGCGGCAGAAGGCGCTCATCCTCGTCATGGACGACGCGCATCGCGGCGGCATAACCTCCGATCAGCTGTTGCTGCGCGTGGCACGCCAGATCAATGCCTGCCGGGCAGGGTTCATCGCCGCCCTGCGGCCGGACGAGCTGGACCAGGACTCGCCGCTACTTAGCTACAGCGACCAGCCGGACAGCCGGACAGCCGCCGACGTGGTGACCCCGATCCGGGTGGCCCCGCTGAACGTCAGCGACACCGCAGAACTGCTCAGCACGCGGATCCGGATCACTCCGCCACCGGAGGTCGCCGAACAGGTGGCCCGGCAGACCGACGGTCGGCCGCAGCTCATTGACAACATCGAACTGCAGGCTCCGGCAGACGCCACAAGCGGCTCCTGGGTGATCAGGCTCGGCGCTGAGGGTCTGCGGGTGCTTCTCGACACCATCAACAGCCGCCCGGAGCCGGTGCGGGCCATCTTGCAGGCCGCCGCCGTCTGCGCCGACGGCAGATGTGCTGATCCACGTCGCGTGGCGCAGGTCACTGGCCAGGCAGCTGAACTCGTGGAGCAAGCCCTCGATGCTGAACGTCGGCGAGGGCACATCCTGGCACGACACAACTCCCGCTATTGCTTCCAGCATGACAACTGGATTGACGAGCTCCTGAACTCCTGCCCTTCACCCACGCTCAGCGCCCTGCATGCGCGATGCCTCGCGTCGCTGCGGGCCGCCCCGTCAGCGGATCCCCGCAAGCTCATTCGGCATGCGATCGGCGCCGGGACCGCCGCCAACCTGACGGATGAGGACATGGCGATACTGGCCAGCCGAGCGGCAGAACTCCATGCTGCCGACTACGCGTTCAGCGCCGCCGCGCAGATGTACGAACTCGCAGCCGTGCACTCGACTGGTCCAGGCCGGGCCGACCTGATGGTCAGGCAGGCGGACGCACTGAGGTTCTGCGGCCGGTGGCGGGAGGCGCGCAGCGTGCTCCAGCAGGCGGCCAGGCATGCCCGCCAGCTCGCGATGCCGGACCGTGAGGCAATCGCCCTGGTTCACCTGGAGCGGCTGACCTGGACTTACGGGCTGGATGAGCAGGAACTGACGCAGCAGTTCAGGGAAGTGATGCCCAGGCTGCCGGCCAGCGAGACGGTACTGCTCGCCCAGGCCAGAGCCGGACTAGCTTCGCGGCTCAGCATTGTCGCCCGCCAATACGAAGGCGAGCAGGCCGACCTGGCCAGAGCCGCCCTCCAGGAACTGCCCTCGGTAACCGACCCGATCGCGGCCGTCGACATACTCGTCGGCTCTCGCTGCGCGCTGCAAGACATCGTCTCGCCCGAGGTCCTACTCGGCTACGACAGCCAGGTGCTGGAGCTGGCCATGCCAGCCCATGCCGTATTTCACGTCGGGGAGGCGCTGGCAGCACGCATCGTGGACCTCCTGCGCGCTGCCCGGCTCAAGGAGTTGCCCTCAGCCCTCCGCGCCTTCCGTGACTACGCTGAGCGCAGCGCGGCTCCTACGGCCAGTTACACGCAGGCTCTCATCGATGCCATGCTCGCCCTCGCACAGGGTGAATTTGACGCGGCCAGCGATTACATCGCCCAGGCAGGCGTGCATAGCAGGCACTGGGGCAGTTCCATGGCCAACGAGGCGCTGACCGCCCAATTGGGCTGGCTGTTGTATGAGAAAGGTGAGGTCGAAGGGCTGGCTAGTCTGGTGGCAGACCTGCAACGACACGCAGTGAGCGGCCTGAACGAAGAGGTGTGGACGCTTGGCACCGGGCTCATTCATGCAGAGAACGGAGATGCGGAACCAGCTATCGACCTGCTTCGTGACGTCTGTTTGGCCACTGGCGATCTCAAGCGCCTGCCCCGCGGGCCGGCGCGAATCGGAATACTCGCCACTGCCGCGATGGTGCTCGGCCACCCCGTAGTATCCGATGTGATGCCATCGGACCGGGCCCACCGCATCGGGACCAGCATCGCCGACTTGCTGGACGATCATCCCGACACCTTCGTAATCGCTGGCTGGCCGGCGGTACTTCTTGGAAGCAAGCACCGGTACATCGGGCTCGCCCGACTCGCGGCCGGACAACCCGAAACGGCCGCCGATCACCTGGCCCGCGCAGCAGGAGAGGATGGCGATTTCAGGGTCCTGCACACCAGGACTCGATTCGACCTGGCGCGAGCACTCATCCAGCAACCGGACAGATGCCCGGAAGGGCTCTCTGAGATGAACCGCGTCCATCAGAAAGCGGAAGAACTCCGAATGCGGAGCCTAGCAAAGCAGGCCGCGGATGCACAGGCACATCGGCCTCACTAATGGCTCGCATTCAGCCGATCCAGGCCGTCCCGGAAAGATTGTTATGTGCGGTCGCTGCCTCGAATTCCTATTGGTCGCTAGGAATTCATATTCGGCGATATGCGGGCTTTGCGGAGATCCGCTGTGCACTGTCTCATTACTCTCCGCGCACGTGACATGTCTCCCCGAACGGCGAGCAAGAGATTCGCGGTTGCGCTCCGCATTCGACATCACTTGGCGACCGCACAGCCGATGCATCATCATGATCAAGCGATCCGAACACTGTGCGGAGGAAGGTAACGGTTGAGTTGGCCCCAAGTCGGTAACCAGTCAGGGGTGCCTGTTAGTTGATCATGCTGGGTTGGGTGGCATCCAGCAGGTGCCGTTGAGGGCGTCGCGGATGGCGGCGAGCGGGTGGTGGCCGTGGCTGCGGGCGGTGGTCAGGCAGGAGCGGATGCGGCAGTGGCGCTGGAGGGTCGCGAGGGTGCGCCAGCAGCCGCTGATTTTCGCGGCGAGCTTGTAGCCGCGGATGGCGTTTTCGGATCCGTTGTTCGTGGCCGGGACGTCGAAGCGGGTGGCGAAGAGCCAGACCTGGGCGGCTTTGCGTTTCAGCCTCCTGGCCAGGATCAGCCCGGGGTGGTTGCCCTTGTGCCAGGGCCGGGACAGGCTGACGGAGATCCCGAAGGCGACGGACTGGTCGTAGCTGTGGCGCAGCCTGTCCAGCAGGGCGGGATCCAGTTCAGCCTGACGGGCGTCCCGGGCGGCCCTGACCGCGGCCGAGGTCGCGCGGAGGGCGTCGCCGGCCTGCCGGGTCCAGACCTGCGATTCCGGGTCGGTCGCGTAGGCGTCGTCGAGGTACCTGTATAGGTGAGCGAGGCACTGCTGCACTCCGGCGAGCCCGGCGTCGTAGCCGAGGTAGCCGCCGTAGTCGTCACGGACCAGGACCCCGGCGAAGCCGTCCAGGATCCCGAACCCGGTGATCGAGGCCCTGGTGCGATTCCCGGCCGCGCCGTACCAGATCAGGTCCGGCCCGCCGCCGGTATAGGCGCGCATGGTCCGCACCGTATAGACGTGCGGGTTCCCGCGGCCTTTCGCGCTGGCCGCCGCGGTGGTCAGCGGGGCGGGGGTCTCATCGGTGCCGAGCACGTCCGCCGACCGCAAGGCCTCTTTCAGCGCGTCCTCGAACCCAGCGGCGATTAACGCCGCGTCCAGGCGGGCCAGGCACCGCGACACGAACCCTGTCGAGACCGGTGCCCTGAGCAGGGCGGCCATCAGGCCCGCGGCCCGCTCGACCCCGATCACGTCCGTGCTCACCAGCAGCGTCGCCGCAGCCGCCACGTTGGGGCCGTAGCAGACCGGGCCGCCGGTCACGCCCGGCGGCGGCGGGGCGGTCGTGACCTACCCGCACCCGCAGGTGCGGCTCATCATCTGGTACTCCGTCACCGTCAGCGCGGCCGGCGGGACATCGAAGACCCGCACGCCGGACGCGACCCGGCCCGCGGCGCCGGCCAGGCCGGCGCCGCACCGGCCGCACGTGCCCGGCTCGATCACCGCGGTCCTATCCGGCCGGGCGGACCACGCCTGCTCGCGCCCGGATGGCCCTTCTGCCCGCCCTGCGGCCTGCCCGCCCGCGCCCGCCGACTGCCCGCCCTTGCCTTCGCCCTCGCCTCAGCCGCCGGGCCATCCTGACTCGGGGGCTGCGACGAGTTCGAGGAGTCCCGGCCCGCCTGCCGGCGCAGCGCCGCGACCTCGGCCCGCAGAGTCTCGATCAGCGCGGCCTGCTCCGCCACGACCGCCGTCAGCTCCGCGACTCGGGCAGCCAGCTCCCCATACGACGGCTGCTCCGGATACGGCATCCCCGAACCAAACCATGATCACAAACCGGACGCCAGCACCGACACGCCCCAGATCAACAGGGGGTGTGACTGGTTACCCAAGTCGAGCTGATGTCCCCTTCACCCTCGCCGAAGCGCGCGCGACCTTAGCGGAAGCATGCGCTCGGGCTGACCTGCTCAGCGAGGAAGCCGAACTCATAAGAATGGGCGAGAACGCGCTCTTCCGCCTCGCGCACGATGACATCGTCGTTAGGATCGCTCGCAACGCCGATGTCCTCAAGGACGCGAAGAAGGAGGTGGCCGTCGCGTCGTGGCTCCGCGACCTCGGCATTCCGGCCGCCGAGCCCACTGACCACACACAGCCGATCATGGTTCAAGGCCACCCCGTAACCTTCTGGCACCTGATCGACGATAGCGGCGCCCGGCCATCCCTCTCCGACCTGGCCACGATCCTGCGCCAGCTCCATCGCGCCTCCGTGCCGCCGACCCTTCAACTTCCCGACTTCGACATCTTCGACCGCGTCTCCGACCGCATCGCGAAGGCCCCCGAACTGACTGACGCCGAACGCGATTTTCTCGCCAGCCGCCTGACCCACCTACGCACCGAGTACGAATCAGTCAAGCTCACCCTCCCGCCCGCTGCCGTCCACGGCGACGCCCACCAGAGCAACCTGATCCAGCGGCCCGACGGCAAGGTCCTGCTCATCGACTTCGAGCGGTTCGCGTTCGGCCCGCCCGAGTCCGACCTGGCTGTCACCGCAACCGAATACCTGATCGGCTGGCACACCGACGTGGCCTACGCCAGCTTCTGCGATACCTACGGCTTGGACATCACCCGATGGGACGGCTTCCCGGTGATCCGGGCGATCAACGAGCTGAAAATGGCGACCTGGCTGATGCAGAACGTCGGCGTGAGCGACCAGGTAGCCGCCGAATTCCGCACTCGCCTCGCCTCGCTGTGTGACGACAACAGCCCTCGCAACTGGCGGCCCTTCTAACCACCCCCGAGGTTCGGATACCGCTCTGCGGTGAACTCGCCGAACTCCCGCACCTCAGATTCGTCTTCGTATGGCGCCAGGTCACTGCGCAGATCCCGGATGTATCGCAAATACCGGTGCGACTTCAGGCTGCCCGCCAGTTCGATCGCCCCGCGCGCTACCGCGACCCTGACCTGGTTCCCGCTGCTGAACATAGCTAGCGGCATGCACGAGCCGCACGAACGCCAGCGTCCGCACGTACACCGGGTCGGTCAGCTCGATCGCCCGCGTGACGAACTCGTGCGTGGTCCTCGGGTTGCGCAGATCCCGGAAGCAGTGCGCGCCTTCCCCCGCCAGCTCGGCCGCGTCGAAGTACCTGATCCACAGCGGGTCGTCGGCACTGTCGCTCTTCTCGAAATACCGCTCCGCCTCGCGCAACGCCCGCGAACAGGCCCCGTCCTCACCGTTTCCGGCGTGTGCCCGCGCCTCCATGGCCAGGAACATCGCCATCGTGGTCGCGCTCGCCGCGTTCCGCGACCCCTCCTGCGCCGCCCTGGCCAGTTGCACCGCCAGGTCGAAATTCCCGAGGTAAGCGGCCTGGTGACTCATGTTCGACAGCAGCCGACCCCCCATCATCCGGTCGTCCGCCTCCTGGGCCAGCCGGAGCGCCTGGATCAGGTACCGCTGCGCGAGCCCGTGCCGCCCGATGTCATACGCGGTCCAGCCCAGCAGCTGAGCTACCTCAGCCGCCGCCGAGAACAGCCGCCGCCCAACCTGCTCCGTAAACCGTCCTTCCAGCAACGGGCACACGTCATTGACGTAGTACTGTGCAAGCGCCGCCCGGGCATGCCCGCCGCCGAACTGAAAGTCCATCGTCATGAACATCTGCGCGGTCATCCGCACTACCTGAACATCCGGATCCCCGACGTTCACCCGCCCGCCGTTCCTGACCGGAATCGGCTCCGGGCGCGACAACAGCCAGTTCAGCATCGGCCCCGACCAGGCCGACGGAACGACGACGACCCCTAACGTCGCGATGAACTGGGCGGTCGCAGGGCGGGGCATCACGCCATCCAGCCAGCGGCGGACATCCACGTGCATGCACTTCAGCTCGGCGCCCTGCTCCCGGGCGACGGCCTGGACCCGCGACGCCAGACTGGTATTCGAGCACCCCGTGCGGCGCATAACTTCCGCGAGCCGGGCATTCGGCTGTCGAGGCATTGCCTCCGCCCTTCGTCCTGCGCCCCATCGCCGCCACCTGGGTAACAAGATTACGCACCAGAATGCGTGCTCGCGCTGAGCGGCATAATCACCCCGCAAAGCACCCCCTGTGCACCCGATCACCGGCCTGATCACACTGCCGCAGCACTCTTCCTCGCGGTTTCGTGGATTCAGCCCGAGACCACCAGGCCGGGCAGGCAGAACCACCCGGCGGGCGTTCGCGCCAGCACAGGAGATGAGCCAGATGATCACGATCGCGATCCTCGTCGCCACGTTCCTTACCGGCGGCATCGCCGGAGCCATTGTCCTGATCTGCGCCTGCATCGGCCGCGAGGAATCTCGGCACTCCCTGATGCGCAAGCCCGCCGGCCGCGCTTGCGCCGCGACCCGCCGCATCGTCGGCTTCACCACCGACGTACCCCAGCGATAACCGTGCCTCCCGCACCACGAGAACGGAGCCTCACCGTGACCACGACGCCCGGCACCGATCAGGCAGCCACCTTGAGCGAAGAAGACAACCGCGAGCCTCACCTCGCGCACGGGCTGGTCGCCGGAGCGGTCCTGCGAGCGGCCCGTCAGTCGGCCGGGCTCAGCGGCAGCGAACTCGCCGCTGCCGTCAGCCTCACTGACACCCTGATTCACTCCTGGGAAACAGGAGCCGAGCCGCTCGCCTCCGTTCCCGTCCCTCACATCGACAAGCTGAAATCAGCACTGCGAACCGCCGGAGCGCAGGCGCGACTCGTCGACGACCTGGACCCAGCGGCCTGGTGCGACCTCGTCCTGGAAGCCACGCTCGCCCGCGAGGACGCGAGTTGCCCGCTGGCTGACCCGCTAGCCAGCGACCCGGCCTTCTCCGAACTGCTCACGTGGGCAATCACCGGCAATCCGCCGGCGCGCTACACCCGGTACGCCGATGCCGGCCGGGAATAGCGCCCGGCCGATACCGCCGTTCGCGCCCGCGAAGCAGTGCCCGTCAACCGGCAGGGAGACACATAGTCCTAGACCCAGACCCGGGATTCGTTGCGGGCTTCCTTGGTGCGGAAGGCGTCTTCGAGGTTGATTCCGCACCGGTTGACGATCGACATCAGCAGGATCAGCGCATCCACCGCTTCGTCGCCGACGTCGGCGATCCGCCCGCCCGGATCCTGGGGTTGTCCTTGCAGCTTGCGGACGGCCCGGTACAGTTCGCCGACCTCTTCTCCGAGCTTGAGGCACTGGGAGGGCAGGTCCTGCTTGTCGAGTCCCCGCTCGGCTTCCATCTTGGCAACGTAGTCCTGGATTCCGGCAAGGGAGATGCCCCGGCTCAGTGGCTCCATGCGGCAGTTACCTCGTGTACTCGGCGGGACCTGCAAGGGTTGTGACGCTAGCAGCGGGTCAGGTCGGCGGCGGTGTTATTGGCGGGGGACGGCTGGGAAAATTCGGCGCTTGGCACCGTGCCGCGATGGCCGGCTGGGTGCCAGGCTGCGCGCAGCGCCTCGGTCAGCGCTGTCGCGCGGATCTTCACCTGACGCCGGATGGGCGGAGGAATCTGGTCCGTCGTCAGGTCCACGTCGGTGCAGGCGTTACGGCTGTTCCATGACCAGGTGCCAGCCACTATGCCGTCGACGATGACGGTGGGCAGGGCCTCCCCGATCTGGTTGAATGCCCGCTGCTGTGACAGGCCACCCAGATAGCGGCTGCGAGTCTGGAAGTAGGCCTTGAGGGCAGTGTCCTCGTGAGCGAGGAATTGCACCCCGGTGGTGACTGCCTTGCTGGCGGTGCTGTCGTCCACCTGGTCGGCGAACATCAGGCACGGATCCGCGCACCAGGGCGTGGCGACCGCGATGATGGGACGGTCGCACGCCAGCAATGCCGTCGTGATGTCGGTCGCGGATAGCCCGGACCACCAGGTGGCGTCCCGGAGGGTCGCAGGCCCGTACCGGTCGAAGTAAGCGGTGACCAATTCAGTGATGGCTTGGTCGCGGGTGACGGACACGTCGAGGGCAGGGTAGGCAGCGGCAGTCAGGGCGAAGGTCCTGACCTCGCGATTCCAGGCGGTGGTGGCGTTGATGTAGGCGATCGTCCCGCGTTCCCAGGCGACCTTGATGGCGAGCCGGCCGGCCTGGACGTCCTTGCCGCGGGTAGCCAGGGCCGATTCGATGGCGCGGTGGGGCAGCGGGCCGGCCTGCAGCAGCTCGCACAGGCGGTC
The DNA here is from genome assembly GCA_035533915.1 of Streptosporangiaceae bacterium. Lineage (GTDB taxonomy): Bacteria > Actinomycetota > Actinomycetes > Streptosporangiales > Streptosporangiaceae > Chersky-822. The sequence goes on along the minus strand of DATLSX010000104.1, from coordinate 37,706 downwards.
GATTGTCCGGTCGATGGTGGCCATGGCATACCCGGCGTTGAGGACGGCGCGGCGGGCGTCGCGATCACGGAATCTGAGGGTGGCGATGTGAGCGGCGGCCGCGAGAGGCAGCGGCAGGGCGTGGAGGGTCTTGCGCATGCACCTGACGGTGAGTAACGACTCTCGCACCGGGTTCGTGAACAGGCTGGCAGGCACGGCGGGGTCGCCGGTACGGGCGGCGACGATGGCGTACGGGGACGGCAGGCGGGACGCGTGCAGCCCGAGGACGGCGTCGGCGACCTGCCAGGCACTGCCGAGGCGCTGGGAGTCGGCGAGGCCCTGCCGTGCGAGGATCCAGTTCCAGGTCCGCGAGGCGGCCGGCTCGTCCAGCGCGCGCAGCTCGGTGCCGGGCGCGAGCATGGTTCGCCATGTCATCGTGGCAGGCTAGCCGATTGTGACGGGTGGTTCACCGGTTCCCGGCCGGATGGCAGCGGGGTCAGCTCTGCGGGCCCCAGGTGGCCTCGACGAAGTCACGGAGCCGCCGGTAGGAGGATTCGACCTGCGCCCACTGGGCGTCGGTGCCCCACCAGCGACGGGTGTTGTGATGAATGTGGAACGCCGACCAGTCGCCATCCCAGCCGGGCTGGAGGTGAGTACCGGTCACCCCGTAGGTGTCGGGGCTGGCGTACACCTGGGTACCGGGCAGCGGGACGAACCGGAATAGTGACACCCGGGCCAGGTCGGGCGCCAGTTCGGTGAGCAAGCTGATGGTGTCGTCAGTGGTCTGGTCGTTCTCGCCTGGGAACCCGTGGATGACGAACACTTTCGCCGCGATGCCGGCCTCCACCGCCGCGTGGACCGCGTGGCGGATCTGCTTCCTGGTGGTGTTCTTCCGCATGGCTTTCAGCAGTCCTCGCTACCGGACTCCATTCCGTACTTGACCTCGATGCAGCCAGAGGCGGCCATCTTGGCCAGGAGCGCGGAATCGATGGTGTCGACCCGCGACAACGCCGACCACCGCAGGCCAAGGCCTGTGATGTGGTCGCAGATGTCGCCGACCTTGGTCTTGTTGACGATGAAGTTGTCATCGACGATTGCGAACCCTTCGATGCGGTAGGCGCTGATGAGGTGTTCAAGTTCGAGCCGGGCGGACGCACCGCCCCGGTACTGGATGCGGGTCTGGCCGGCAGCGCAGAAGCTGCATGGGAAGGGGCAGCCGCGGCTGAACATGACATGGGCCATCCGCAGGTCGGTGCCGGCGAGCCGGTCGGCCAGTACCACGTGCTCGGCGGGCAGAAGGTGCCGGGCGGGCAGCGGCAGCTGGTCGATGTCGCGCATCAAGGGCCGGGCGGGATTGCGGTGGACCTCCTTGTCCGGGCCGCGCCACAAGATTCCGGGAATGCCAGCGAACTCCCGCCGGGCGCTGCGTTCGAGTATTTCCAGGATCGTCTCCTCCGACTCGCCGTCGGCGGCGACGTCCGCGCCGAAGGCGGTCAGGCTGGACTCGGGGTAGAAGTTGCAGTGCACGCCGCCCACCATGATCAGGGCCTGGTCGGCGAAAACGGATTCACGGCGGGCCTGGAGCATGAGGCCGTAGGTCGCCGATGAGGCCAGGCTGAAACCGACGGCGTCGTAGCCGTCCAGCTCCAGGCGGGTACGCGAGGGAGTCACGGCCTCGATAGCGACTTGGTGGCCGGCCTGCTCGATGACAGCCGCCAGGTACAGTACGCCGAACGGCGGAAACTCCTTGCGCTTGTCCTTGAAGCGGGCCATGTCGTAGACCTCGGGGTAGAGCAGCGCGACCCTCATCGCAAGGTCCCTCCTTCATCACTGGGCACAGTGGTGGTCATGTCGTCCTTGATGAGCCCGAGCACAGCGCCCCCAACTTGCTCAGCGCTGCGGTCGCCGATTTCTAGGACCTCGACGGGACAGCCGTAGCCGGCCAGCCGGCCGACCACGCTGGCGCAGAGGGCCGCTTCGCTCTTCCCCGCGCCAGCGCCGCCTTCGTGGAAGCGGCTGTAGATGCCGCGGGCTGCTGCGCGTTCGCGGCAGACAGCCGGATCACCAGTGAGGATGATCGCCAGATCCGGCCAGCGCATGTACCGGTAGATGCACCAGATGAACTCGGGGTCGGCGCCGTCGAGCTGATCGAGGACAAGAGCCGTGGTCACGTACCGGTCGCACACCACGACCCGGCCGGCCCGCAGCGCCGGGGTAATCACATGGTCCTGGTGGTGGTAGCGGTCAGCTGCCATCAGGAAGCTGAGCGGTAACCCGCGCAGATCGTAGGTGGAGGCCCGGGCGAGCACGCCCAAGGCCGAGTCCGATGGCTGCCTCGTCACAACCGCGGGAACGCCGAGCTCGGCCAGGCGGGCAGCGGCCCAGGCAGCGACAGTGGTCTTGCCCACGTCGGCCGGGCCGTCGATGGTGACCAGGAAGCCCGGCGTTCCGGCAGGACGTACCTCGTTCACGGCAGGCGGGTAGTCAAAGCGGTGCGGTTTCCCTCACCGGCCATCGGGGCTGGGCTGCGGCCGCCTAAGTTCGACGCGAGCGCCTGAGTGGTCATGATCACGTCTTCCCGTCACAGAGGGATGTGCTGGATTTCAAGAAAGACCAGAACAGTGCCCTGCTATTAACAGCTAGTTAATTTGCCGTGAGGCGAGACTTCTAGCGTTGCGCCCCGCAGATCTGACGGTCAATTCCCGTCAGGCAGTGACCGAATCGCCCACCTGGTAAGCAAAGCGTCGAGCGTGGTCAGAACCACGGCTCGATGTCGTTCAGCTACGTGAGTCCGATTACCGATGCCGAGGCGATGATCAGCGCGCGCTGCGGCTGTGGCGGCACATGACATTAGCGGAGGCCGCCGGGCTGGCCGGGATCAGCACCGCGTACCTGTCGATGGCCGAGCGAGGGCTACGGTCCCTGACCGCCGCTCTACCATCTCCGCTCTCGCCGCCGCGCTGCGATGTCGGAGACCGAACTGACCGGCGGGCCGCACCAGCTGCGGTTAAGCCAGCCATCGGGGCTGGCTACAGCAAGCCTAACCACTTACGTCAGCCAATCCGCCACGCAATTGCAGCGCCTTGCGTCGCGGTCCAACCCTTCAGTACACACCGAATAGGTCCGCTGGTATTAACTGCCAGTTAACAGATCCGGCAGCCTCGTGGATCTTGATCAGGCCAGGGACATGGGCAGTCACAGGCGCGCGTCGCACCTGGACCTGGCTAAACTGAGGAGACGGCGTGACAAATATTGCTCGGCTCTGGGAAGGGCTAGCGACTGTGGCCAGTTCCGTTAACGACCTGCTTTCGCGCTCGTGTGCGCGGTGCGGTCGGCCGCTAAGTCGCTATAACAAGGCTGGCTATTGCGCCGGATGTTCATATGGCGCCGTCGATAGGCATGGAGTTGCCGGCGGAGACGTCGCGACCATGGGTCCGCGGGCGCGCGCGGCCCGGCTGCGGCGAGGGTTGACCCTGCACTCCTGTGTCGCTACGACCGTTTGAGGCCGCCCAGGTATTGGCTGGCCTGCCATACTGGCAAAGGCAGCTATCACGACTAGCCCCAGATCCGAGCCGCGGGAACCTGACGTAGCCTATTTGTGAAGGTCGGCCCCGCGCCAGCGCGGCTATGCGAAAGGACAGCCAGATGAGCCCGGTCAGCGACGACGATGTGACGGTCGGGGAGCGGCTGCGTGCGCTGCGGTTGTGGCGGCACATGACGCTGGCCGAGGTCGCGGGCCTGGCCGGGGTCAGCGCAGCGTACCTGTCGATGGCCGAGCGCGGGTTGCGGTCCGTCGACCGCCGGTCCATGATCTCGGCGCTCGCGACGGCGCTGCGGGTGTCGGAGACCGAGCTGACCGGGCAGCCCGCATCTGGGCACGGATTCTGATCAGTCGGCACCGCATGCGGCGGTCCCGGCGCTGCGGGTCGCGCTGGAAGCCAATAGCCTGACCGACCCGGCCGGCTGTCCCGCGCGGCCGGTGACCGAGCTGGCTGCCGAGGTCACCGCTGTCCAGGCGGCGTACTACGCCAGGTGTGACTACGTCACCGTCGGCGAGCGGCTGCCTGCCGTACTGGACGAACTGCACGCCTGGTCCTGCACCGGCGCGAGCGAGGGAGACCGCGAGACTGCGCTCGGCTTGCTCGTCGAGGCGTGCATGACCGCGGGATTCACCGCCAAAGACCTGGGCTATCCCGACCTGGCGCACGTCGCTGCGCTCCGTGCCGGGCACGCCGCCGATCTGCTGGGTGACCCGGTCGCGGCCGGCAAGGCGGCGTTCGCGCGGTTCCATACGATGCCGCGCGCGATCTCGTCCTGGGACCGGGCTCTGGTGATCGCCGAACGTGCTGCAAGCGTGCTGGAACCGCGCGCGAGCGACACGGACAGCATCAGCGTGGCCGGGATGCTGACCTTGTCGGCGGCGCTGGCGGCTGCAGTGCTGCAACGCGGCCAGGTCATGGAACACTGGCTCTCCCAGGCCGCTGCACTGGCCGTGCGCGTGCCCGATGAGATGACCGGCAACTGGCAGTCGTTCTGCGCGACGAATGTCGCGGTATGGCGGACCTCGCTCGCTGTCGAGCGCGGCGAGGCTGGCGGCAAGATCGCTGAGCTGGCCCGGGCCGTGGACGAGCGCAAGCTCACCACCCGGACCCGGCGGGCCGACTTCCTGGTCGACGTCGGACGTGGCGTGGCCCGGGACCCCAAGGCCGGGGCGGAGGCAGTCGGCTGGCTGCACCGGGCCGAGGAAGTGGCGCCCCAGCGCGTGCGCAACTACGCACCCGCCAGGGAAACCGTCGCCCACCTGATCACCCGGGCCAGGGCCACCGCCGGCGGACGCGAGCTGCGCGGCATGGCCGCCCGGATGGGCGTCCCGCACTAGGCACGGCCGCACGCCTGCGTTCGGCTCGTCCGGGCGCATGCCGCGCGGGCCCGGTAACCGGGGAACGGGGTGCCGGGATTCAGGCGGGCCAGTCGAAGCGGGCGCTGACCACCCGGCCGGTATCGGCGTCGCCGTGGGTGCTGAGCTTGGCCGCGAGTGCGGCGACGATGCCCAGGCCGTGGATCCGGCCGTCCGGATCGGCACTGGCCTGCCAGCTCCCGCCGTCATCTGCCACACGCAGGTGCACGCACACGCCGGGGCGGATCTCGCAGCGGACGGTGAACGTGCCGCCTCATCGCCGAGGCGCTGTGCAGTATCGCGTTGGTGGCCAGTTCGGACAGGCACAAGATCACGTCGTCGGCGACCGGGCAGCCGTCCAGGACGTCGGCGAGCAGCCGCCGTGCTCGGCGAACCTGGTCCGCGGTACCGGGGAACGTCCAGCAGTGCGCGCTTGCGTGATGCCGCGGCTGCGGCGATCGTGCCGCGGGGGCCAGTGAGCCGAGGGTGAATTCGGCTAGTTCGGCCCGCGGGCAGGGGAACGCGGACCCGCAGATGGCGCACAGCCCGCCGTCGTCGGAGTGCGCGCGGATCTCACGCCGCGCGGTGGCCATCGGTGACCCGCGACGCCGCCCGCCCGGCAGCCTCCCCGCCAGCGTCACCCACGTCGCCCACGTCGCTCAGCGGCCGAAACCACCAGCCACCAGGCAGTTTCCAAGATCAACTACAGATAATCTGCGGCCAGCGCTACGCGGACGCCGGCGTTCCCCTGCATGTCCTGCAAGCCCTCATGGATCACCGGTCGGCAGACACCACAGCCGCGTACTTCCAGGTATCGCTGAAGATGAAGCGCGAGGCGGTGGACACGTTGCGAGCCCTCGCGGTGGACAGGCACGGCAATGCCGCGCCGATGGCCTCGGCGGCCGCATACGAGCTGCGGTCGGTCGCGGTGCCCTGGGGCAACTGCATCGAGCCGTCCAACGTCAAAGCCGGGGGCAAGGCCTGCCCGATCCGCTTCCAGTGCCCCGGATGCTCGTCCTACCGCCCCGACCCCTCCCACCTTCCCGCCGTCGAAGACCAGGTCCGGAGCCTGCAAGCGAACCTGGAGCTGGCCCGGGCCATGGGCACGGCCGGTTACACCATCACGGGCATGGAAGCAGAGATCGCCGGCTATCAGAACGTGATCAAGAAGATGAAGGCGGGGCTGGAGTCCATGCCGGGCGAGGAACGCCACGAGGTCGAGGAGGCCAGCAAGGTCCTGCGGCGCCTGCGCGCGGGTTCCGCCGCATCCGGTCCGGTCACCCTTCCTATGCCCGTCGTCCGCCCGGGTGGCGAGGCAGGCACGTGACCGGAAAGCGCGCTCCCGCTGACGTGCTGCGTGAAGCCAGGAAGAAGGACAGCCTGGCCAAGCGGGCGAAGGTCCTCGCGGTCGCGGACAACATGCAGGCCAGCGGCGAGCCGGTCACGTTCCTCGGCGTCGCCAGAGCCGCCGGGGTATCGAACTGGCTCGTCTACGCCCCGGGCGTCCGCGAGCACATCGAGGCCGCCCGCAAGAGCCAAGCCGGGACGAGGGCGCGCGAACGGCGGGCCGGGGCGGTGGCCAGCTCCGCCAGCCTGGCGACTGACCTGGAGCTGACCCGTGCCGGGCTGCGGAACGTCCGCGACGAGCGAGACCGGCTCAAGGCCAAAGTCCTGCGCGACCTGGGGAAGCAGGTCGACGACGCTGGCTCCGCCGAGCTGGTCACCCGCATCAATGACCTGGCCTCCAGGCTCCAGCAGCGAGACACCGAGCTGGCAGCTTCCCGCGCCGAGGCGACCAGGCTGGCAGCGGAACTGGAAGCGGCCCTGGACGAGGTCGGAGGGCTTCGGGCGGCCCTCAGGCAGATGACACGGAAGCTGAACGCAGCGAGCTGACGCGCCAGGCTCCGCCGGCGCTACGGGAAGCCGTGCCCCGGGGGAAGCGATCAGCGTGACGGCAATGCGCCACCTCTGGGGCTTGCGGCATCGGCCGCGGGCCGGGGCTTGGTATCTTCCCGCGCCGCAGCAAGGGGCTGGGCTTTTTCTGGGTACTGTGCTTCACTTACTGCATGCCCAGAAAAAGCCCAGCGGATGGCGAGGTGATCGCGGCGGTGGGGCGGCTGCTGCGGCGGGGCTTGCCCGTCACCCCGGCCAGCGCTGATGCGGTTCTGCTCGACATGCGGGGGATCCTCGCCCGGGCAGTGGACCCCGGCGACGAGGCGAGCCGCACGGCAGCGCTGAACGGCACGCTGCGGGGGCTGCTGGCGCGGTTCGGCGATGCCCGCTACGCCTCGGCAGCGCGGGCGCTGTTCGGGCTGCCGCCAGCCGAGCCGGGGCAGAACCTGACGGCTCGGCGCGAGCTGGCGGCAGCACAGGCCGGGCACGAGGTGCACCACTTCCGCAAGCGGGTCGAGCCCCGGCTGATCGAAAGGATCGCGTGGGAGCTCCTGGCTGATGCCGACCGGTTCACCCGGTCCCCGATGATCGCGCCGCGGCTGGCCCCGGTGACCGGGCGGCAGCAGATCCCGGCAGATCCGTTCGCCTGGGAGGTCGCCGAGCACGAGGAGCAGCTCACCCGGCTGTGGTCGGCAGTCTACGCCGCGCGCGCGGAACTCCTCGCGGTCGAGCGGCTGATCAGCCTGCGCGCCGCCCGCCCGGACATCATCACCGCTGCGGTGACCGCCGCCTGGCGGTGGGCCGGCGCCCGGGCCGAGGCGATCAGCTACGTCACCGCGTTCGCCCCGGACCTGGTGACCTCGCCCGACGAGCTGGTCACGCTGGCCGGCTGGACCCCGCCGCTGAGCCCGCCGCAGGCATCCCGGCTGACCGAGGCCGCCGCCGGCGGCGCGACACGTGAGCAGTTCGCCGCCGCGCTGCACGGCGGAACCGGGCTGGGCGACACCTGGATAGAGGGTTTCCTTGCCGTCCAGGCATCTCCTGATACCACTGAGCAGAAAGGACAGCTGCCGTGACCGCCACGCATCCGGCCCTGGCCGCAGCCCTTGAGGCGGCGGCTGATGGTGACCCGCGCCGCTACGTCATCACCGGCGGCCCGAGTGCCGGCAAGGACGACCTGATCGAGGCGGTCCACGCCGCCGGCATTCCGTGCATGCAAGAGGAACCGGGCCGGGAGATCTACCGCAAGCACCGGGAGCGGCTGGGCCGGCACCTGGTGCGGGAGGACCGCCGCGAGTACTCCCTGGAGGTGCTAGAGGCGTTTATCGCCGAGTACACCGCGCATACCTGCGGGATCCGCCTCTACAACCGGGGCATCCCTGACGGTTACGGCTGGGAGGGATTCTTCGGGCTGCGGCCGGCTCCGCAGCTGGAGGAAGCCACCCGGCTCTATCGCTACGACGCGATCTTCGTCCTGGACCCGCTGGACACCTTCGAGGATCCCGATGACATCGTCTGGGCCAAGGACCGCGAGATCCGGCGCGTTCACGAGCTGATCGTGCAGGGCTACTACGACGCCGGCTACGAGCCGGTGTTCGTCGCCCCCGACTCAGCCGCCGCCCGGCTGGACTTCATCTGCGCCAACCTGCGCCTGCCCAGACCCGGCCAGGGAGCGTGATCATGGTGAGCCGCACCGGGAACCCGTCTTTGCTGCTGTCTCCCAACAGCATCCTGGCCAACGCGCTGCTGCGCTCGATCGACATCCTGCGGCCCCGCGTGCTGGCCCGCCGGCCCGCCCGGATCGAGTTCGTGGTCGGCACGCAGATCAACGGCGCGCCCCACCTGGGAACGAACCTGGTGCAAACCGCAGCATTCCTGCTGGCCAGGACCGCCCGCCGGGAGTTCTCCATCGATACCCGGGTCCGGTTCAGCGCCCTGGACAACGCTCCCTATGACGTCGTGCTCGACCCGGAGACACATACCGCCTACCAGCAGACCTACGTTCACGCGCTGGGCAAGGACCGCGTCGGGGAGCTGATCGACGGCTACTACCGGGCGTTCTTCGACTCGCTGGCCGAAGCCACCGACACCGACCATGTGGTGGAGACCTATACCGACCAGCAAGCCGCCCCCGGGTTCCGGGCGGAGTTCCTGCGCACCCTGGAGCGCCTGGAGGACATCCGCTGGTGGATGGCCCCCTCGCATGGGATCGTTCACATCCGCGTTCCCTGCCCCGACTGCGGATGGGCGGAGAAACGCGCCGACCGCACCAAGCTCACCCATCTCGACGAGGACGGAGCCACGTTCACCGCAGTCTGCTTCGACCACGGCTCCTACGAAGCGCATGTCGACCCCGAGGATGACCAGCCCTACCTCGATCTGGCGACCCTCTACCGCAACCTGGTCAAGGAGCGCGCGCTGGGCCGTGACACCCAGACGCTGCACGTGATGATGAAAGGCGGTGACTGGGCCTTTGGCTGCCAGCTCGTCGACGGCGCGCTGGGCGCCTTACACACCCCGCCGGCCCACATGCCGATCCGGATCTTCACACCCCAGGTCCTCGCCCCGACAGGCGCGAAGCTGTCCAAGTCCCTGCTGCGCGAGCACGGCAAAGGCGCCGCGCCCGCCGACATCGAACCGTGGATGCTCGATACCACCGCCTGGCCCGGCACCGTCGATGACTACGTCGACGCGCTGGTCTGGCTGGTTTCCGAGCTTCTCGCCGACCCCAGGCACTTCTTCCGCTCGTTCACCGTCAGGGAACTCGGCCGGCTCATGACCGCACGACCCGCCGAGCCCCCGATCCGCGCTCATGAAATGGGCATCTACAAGCGCTACTTCGACCTCATCGTCTCCGGCAGCAAGACCACCGAGATCCGGGTCAACGACTCCAGCCGCAAGAAGATCAAAACCGGCTCCCTGATCCGCTTCCGCTGCCAGGGCGACGACATCCTCACCCGCGTCACCCGCATCGCCCGCTACGCCACCTTCGAAGAGATGCTCGATCACGAAGATCTCGCCTCGGTCAACCCCCTGGCCACCCGCGAGGAGCAGCTAGCCAGCATCCGCCAGATCTACCCCCCCGAACGCGAAGCCCTCGGCGTCATCGCCCTCGGCATCGAGCTGACCGGCCCGCCCCGCACCACCTGAACAGGACCGAACGCGCGCATGCCACACGCATCCCGGCTCTCAGCGGATCACCCGGCCTGGCACGTGCCTCACGTAGCTTGAAGCAAAAATCCATCCGACATGCTGAATCAGCTTGACACCCTAGATAATCTGCGCACCGTGGGCCATTCCGAAGCTGGCGTGACCGCCGCTAGTGGGAAGTTCGGTGAGCCGCACCAGGTAGCCGGGGATGCGCGGGAGCTGCGGGCTGGCGGGGGCGTTCGGAACGGCTCACGCGGGTTTCCATTCTCCTAGGGATATGACACCGCCGCCCGTTGGTGTTCTCATTCGAGCCACGCTGCCACGGGGAATGCGGATCGCAGAAATAGACTGGCATCCCGCTGCGGACGGTGAAGTCGGCGTGCCGTGCCATTTGGCTGCCGCCAAGAACTGAAGCCTCCACGAAACCCGGGCCGGTTCATGGTCGTACACGCCGGGGGTCGGCCAGTCCGTGGCCGGGACCATGAGCGCAAAGCCAGCAGCCCACGCACCGGCCCATGCGGCTGCCCGGAGCAGCCTGCCCGGCCTCCAGCCGCGGAGCCGAATGAACCCGGCAACCAGCACCGGAATTGTCAGCACCGGCAACTACTGACGCCCAGGCGCCGCCCAAGAACGCACCTGTTGTGCCAGAGCGAGCACATGTTCCGGGGGCGTGGTCTTGACGATGCCGTGTCCGAGGTTGAACACGAACGGGCCACCGCCAAGCGCGTTCAGGATGCGGTCGGTCTCCGCGTGGAGTGCGGGGCCACCTGCGACGAGGAGTTGCGGGTCGAGGTTGCCCTGGACGCAGCGGCCAAGCCTGCGCTGCACCTTCTGCGCGGCCCACTCCACCGGCACCGTCGAGTCGAGCCCGACGCAGTCCACCCCGGTCGCCTCAACGAAGCCGTTGTAGGCAAGTCCCGCGCCGCGCGGGAACGCGATGATGGGAACGCTCGGATGCTTCGCCTTCAGCGCCGCGACGATGACAGCCACCGGCTGCACGCACCAACGCTGGAAGAGCGGGTCCGGGAGGATCCCGGCCCAGCTCTCAAAGAGTTGGATCGCCTCCGCGCCCGCCTGAATCTGTCGCTCCAGGAACTCGATGATGGCCGCCGTAAGCAGGTCGATGAGCGGTTGGAATCCCTCGGGATCGCTGAGCGCCCACTGCTTAACGATGGCGTGCTCCGAACTGCCGCCGCCGCGCCCCTCAACCATGTAGGTCGCGACCGTCCACGGCGCACCGGCGTAGCCGATCAGCGCAACCTCGTCCGGGAGTGCTCGGGTGAGCTGCCTGACCGTCTCGTAGATCGGAGCCAGTTCTTCGTGCAGGCGCGACGCGCTCAAGAACTCGGCAATGTCCGAGGCCGACCGGATCGGCGGCGTAAGGACAGGGCCGTCGCCAATCCGGTACTCCAAGGTCTGCCCCAGTGCGGCGGCGATCTGGGGAAGATCCGCGAATAGGATCGCGGCGTCCAGCGGGAAGCGGCGGATCGGCTGCAAGGTGACCTCGACTGCATGTTCCGGGGAATTGCACAGCCCCACCATGCCGGCCGCGGCTTCTCGGACGCCGTGGTATTCCGGCAGATAACGTCCGGCTTGCCGCATGAGCCAGATCGGTGGCCGCTCAGTGCGCTCACCCGCGAGGGCCCGCAGCAGCAGCAGCTTCTTCGGCTGCGTTTCGCTCGGGACGCGATCCAGGCCGACTTCTTCCCGCGTATCGATTCCCACGCTCTTCCATCCTGTTGAACGCCCCACGCCTCCAACGGCGCAATCGGCAGGATCGCCCCGGGCAAGAGGATGTCGTCAGCGTAGCGTCGCTCAGCAAGCGAGAACCGTGCAACCGGACGCTGCCGTTCCAAAGTGGGTACGGCTTAGATTGCCCAGCTGGGGTCGAGTTGGCTTGACATAGTCAGCCAGAGTTGGCCTCCTGCACCTGGGCCTACTTGGCTGGGCGTTTCTCAGAACGCAAAAGGTCCGGCCGGGCGTGTCCTGGCGTGTCCCCGTCTTCCTGCCCGAGCTAGAAGCCCAGCTCAAGCGGCAGCTGAATGGTCAAGCCGACGATGGATCGGGCACGCAACGGGCACGAACGGCAGATGAGCCATCGTGAGGGGAGACACAAACACGCTCGCACAGGCCTGTGACCTGCGCGAGCGTGTGGTGGGCGGTACTGGGATTGAACCAGTGACTTCTTCCGTGTCAGGGAAGCGCTCTCCCGCTGAGCTAACCGCCCGCGAGGCGGAAGCGGGAATCGAACCCGCGTACAGGGCTTTGCAGGCCCTTGCCTAAGCCACTCGGCCATTCCGCCACCGGTCGCCCGCCACGAGGGGACGAGCCTGGGTGCCTTCAGAGCCGCGCGGACCAGTCTGGCAGTGCTGCAAGCATGTACACGAGACGGTGTCCGGCACCTCCGAGCGGACGACGGGATTCGAACCCGCGACCCTCACCTTGGCAAGGTGATGCTCTACCAGCTGAGCCACGTCCGCACAACGACCGCCCCGCAGCGGGAGCAGTCCACCCCGGCGCCTAGCGGCCCGGCGTGCGATCAGAACTGTAGCCGATCTTCGCCCGCCCGCCAATTCGCCCTGGTGTTCAGCGACCTACAGCCTACCGCAGGTTCCCGCTGTCGGCCCGCGATCAGTCTCCCAAACCAGACAGCCGGGGCGCTAGCCGGCGTCGCCGGCGCTGGTGGCAGTCTTGTCAGCCATGCGCACAGTGCTCGTGTCCGGTGACCCCCTGACCGTCGAAGATGTGGTGGATGTCGCACTTGGCCTGGCCACGGCCGAGCTTGGCCCGGACGTGCCGGCCAGGATGCAGGCCAGCCTCGACGTCGTGAACAAGGCGATCGGCGGGGACCGTGCCGTCTACGGGGTGAACACGGGCTTCGGCGCGCTCGCCGACACCAGGGTCGGCGTGAGCGATCTCGCGACGCTCCAGCGGGCCATCGTCCTGTCGCACGCGGCCGGCTCCGGTGAGCCGCTGAACGACGAAACGGTCCGTGCGCTGCTGCTGCTCCGCGCCAGGACGCTTGCGGCTGGCTATTCCGGCGTGCGGCCCGACCTGCCCGCGCGGCTGATCCAGCTGCTGAACCTGAATCTGCTCCCGGTCATCCCCGGCAAGGGCTCGGTCGGCGCTTCCGGCGATCTCGCGCAGCTCGCGCACCTGGCACAGCCGCTGATCGGCGAGGGCCGGCTGCGGGCGCCTGGTGACGGCCGGCGGGGCCGGCCTGCCGCGGCGGTCCTGGCCGAGCACGGGATCGAGCCGCTGGTGCTCGCGCCTAAGGAAGGCCTGTCACTGGTCAACGGGACCGAGCCGATGCAGGCACTGCTGGCGTTCTCGGTGCATGACGCCGAGTTGCTGGTCAAGGCGGCTGACGTGGCCTGCGCCCTGTCGGTGGAGGCGCTGCTGTGTACCGACCGCCCCTACGACGAGCGGGTCCAGCTGATCAGGCCGCACCCTGGCCAGCTCAGCAGCGCAGCGAACCTGCGTGCGCTGCTGGCAGGCTCGGCCCTGATGGCGAGCCACCGGGAAAGCACGCACGCCGTGCAGGACGCCTACTGCCTGCGGTGCGCCCCGCAGGTGCACGGCGCGGTGCGGGACGTGCTCACGTTCGCGCGCTCCATCATCGACACCGAGCTGGGAGCGGTCGTCGACAACCCGGTCATCGTCCCCGACGGCGAGGTCATGACCACCGGCAATTTCCACGGTGAGCCGCTCGCCTTCGCCGCCGACATGCTCGCCATGGCCATCTCCGAACTAGCCAGCATCAGCGAGCGCCGGGTCGACCGGATGCTCGATCCGGCCTTCTCGCGGGGGTTGCCGCCGTTCCTGGCACCTGCCGCGGGCACGAACTCAGGCTTCATGCTGGCCCAGTACACCGCAGCCTCCCTGGTCAGCGAGAACAAAGTGCTCGCCCATCCGGCCAGCGTCGACACCATCCCGACGTCCGGCAAGCAGGAGGATCACGTCTCGATGGGCTGGACTTCGGTGCGCAAGCTCCGTGAGGTCGTCTCGAACGTGCGCACCTGCCTGGCAGTCGAGATTTTGTGCGCAACGCAGGGCATCGGGCTCCGGGCGAGCACAGCAGCGCCGGCCTCGCCCGTGGCAGCCGTGCATGACCTGGTACGAGGCAAGGTTCCTGCGATGGACGTCGACCGGGAAGTCGCCGAGCAGATCGCGGCGGTCGAACTGCTGCTGCCCGACCTGTGCGAGGCAGCGAGCGCCGCCTGCGGCGGCCTGCGCTAACCAGCCACCCGCGAATACCCGCGTTGAACTCGCAATTTGTCGCGGGACCGCATACCGTCTGGGGTCATGGCGGTGTGGATGAACGGGGAGCTCTTCCCCGACGACGATGCAAGGATCTCGGTCTTCGATCACGGTCTCGTGGTCGGGGACGGGGTCTTCGAGACGATCAAGGTGGCCGGCGGCGTGCCGTTCGCGATGACGCGCCACCTGCAGCGGCTGCGTAAGTCCGCGCTCGGGCTCGGGCTGCCCGAACCAGACATCGAGCAGATCCGCGACGGCGCGCTGGCCGTGGTTGCGGCATCCGGCGGGCCGCCGCTCGCCCGGTTGCGGGTGACGGTGACCGGCGGCAAGTCCCCGCTCGGCTCCGAACGCGGGAACTCGCCGCTGACCGCGATCGTGGCGATGGCCGAGCAGCCCGCCCCTGCGGCCGCGGTCGACGTCGCCACGGTGCCGTGGCCGAGGAACGAGCGCGGCGCCCTGTCCGGGCTGAAGACCACGTCCTACGGCGAGAACGTGCGTGCGCTTGCCTACGCGGCGCAGCGGGGCGGCAACGAGGCGATCTTCGCCAACACGGTCGGCCAGCTCTGCGAGGGCACCGGGACGAACGTCTTCGTGGTAATCGGCGGCAGGCTGCTTACCCCGCCGCTGACCTCGGGCTGCCTGGCCGGGGTGACCAGGGCGCTGGTGATCGAGTGGGCCGATGCGCAGGAAGAGGACCTGCCGCTGTCCGCGCTCGCGAGCGCGGACGAGGCTTTCCTGTCCGGCACGACGAGGGACGTGCAGCCGATCGGGAAGGTGGACGGCGTGGCGCTGCCAGCCGCGCCTGGTCCGGTGACAAAAAAGGCAGCAGAGATATTTGCGCTGAGGTCGGCCGAGTCGCCCGACCCGTGAGGTAGCCGGCAGATCCGTGATTAATGAGCATGGCCCATTAATCACGGACTCGCGGCCCCGTGCCTCACGCTTGCCAGAGCAGTTCGTCGAGTTCGGCGTCTACGTCGATGAAGTCGCCTTCGGAGCCAGCCGGGATAATCCCGTATGTGCTCCGCAGGAACTCGGCGGTCGACTTTAGCGGGGCCTCGAAGTGCGCCTCGCCGAACGGGGACGAGAGCGCGATGTTCAGGACATCTGCGTCAACGGATTCCTCGGGCCATACCCGCACGTCGCCCTCGCCGGCTGCGCCTTCCATGCCCGCTGCCAGCAGTTCCCGCGCGAAGATCCACTCGACAGGCTCGTCGGTCCCGACGTGGAAAGCCATCTTGATCGCGTAGGGATCGTCGGCGCAGTAGTCGAGACTGGCCACCAGGGGAACGGCTCCGTGCTCGGGGACCACCAGGCTGAGGCCCAGCTCAGCGGAGACCGTAACGCTGTTCATCATGGGGATCTGACCTTTGCCTTGTGCATCACGGAATACCGTCATGCGTAATTGGTGCGGTTGCCATCAGTTTGATGGGCGCTGGCATCGCGGAACTGTTGCCGTGGGGGGTTGATTCCGCGTTACCCACCGCTCGTAACCTCGGTCACTGGTCATCAAAACGCCTGTGACCTGGTCAAACGCTTCAGGAAACAGAACGCCGAAATTCACTCGGACTGTTCCTGTGACCTGCCCTTACGCAGTGTGACCTTCGTCTCACCGACTGTGTAGCAAAGTTCCGGCATAACCATGGGCACGTTCGCGGATAGCCCTGCGCGCCGACGATCCGCGCTGCCGGGGGAGGTTAGGATGCGCTACTCTGTGATGGCCGTGCGGGGACTGAACAATCCCCGCGGACCCGGGCGATTGGCTCAGCGGGAGAGCGCCTCGTTCACACCGAGGAGGTCACTGGTTCGATCCCAGTATCGCCCACCAGTTGGCGGCTGCTTCCCGGCGGGCTAGTCCGGTGACGTATGGGCACGTTCGATCTGGCTGATCAGGAGCTTGAGCTGGGTGATCTCCTCGGCGAGGGCGGCCTGGCCCGCCTTCGTGAGGGTGACCCACGTGCGGGCGCGCTTTCCGGCGTAGCCCTTCTCGATAGTGATGAGCCCGGCGCTTTCCAGCACTCCGAGGTGCTGGGAGAGGTTTCCCGCGGTCACCTCCAGGTTGTCGCGCAGGTAGCTGAACTCGACTCGCCGTGCCTCGTGCGCGATGGTGAGGATGCCGAGCCGGACCCGCTGGTGGACGGTGTCGTCGAGCCCGTTAGCGGGATGGCCGGTCATGGCGCCGGTGACCGGAGCGGTCGCTGGGCCAGGGCGAAGCCGATGCCGCCGAGCAGCAGCACGCTGCCCTGGAAGACGAGCGGATAGGAGTACCAAGGAGGGTCGTGCTGGACCCCGCCGAAGGTGATGGGCACTAGCACGGACGCCAGGTAGGCGAGGGTCAGGAGGAGCAGGGCGCGGTTGCGTTCCGCCCAGGCCAGCACCAGCAGCGTGAGCCCGATGGCAGCCCCCGGGCTGGCCAGCCGGTAAGGCATGCCGTTCAGCCCCATCAGGCTCTCAGCCGGGGGATTGCGCAATTCCCAGAGCGCTACACCGGTCAGCGCCACCGCGACGATGATCCCCGCTATGGCATACGGCCGCACGCGCGTCCCGAGGCCCCGTGCCCGGGACCGGCGGATATAGAAGGCCGCGATCGCCACGTAGGCCAGTACCAGAGCGACCGGCCAGTACACGAACTCCGCGTCGGAGTAGACCCTGCAGACTCTGCCGCCCGGCACGGCCCGGCAGTCCAGGTGGTGCCCGCTATAGCGCAAGACGGGGAAGGAGGCGAAGGTCAGTGCCGCGAATACCAGGAGCGGGAACCAGGTCGCGCGCTGTTCTTTGCGCACCCGCTGCGCGAGTTTGCGCGCGTTCCACAGCAGCCGGTGCGGGTCCTCGCCCGGGTAGGCAGCCTCGGTTGTCATAGCTAATAGGTTAGCATTACAAACTAGCTTGCACAAGGAACTTCCGGGCGGCTTCGGCGTCATGGCGCTGGTCAACGGTTTGCGTAGCGGAGGGATATCCGAGAAGCCCGCCGGGGTATCCGACGCGCAGGGGATGCGCGCTTGCTGGCTAGCCGGCGTCGCTGGATCATGGCGGGACAGGAGAAGCACGTGCTGGGAGAGCAGGATCCAGGCGGCGGGCAAGTCCGCGAGCACTGGCGCGGTAACCCAGGGATCGGCCTGGGCCTGGCCATCGCGCTGCTGGTTGGCCTGGCGATTGCCGCGAGTGTTACCGCGCTGGCGCTGCTGGCCAGTTCCGATGCGAACGCGGCGAACCACGCGAGGGATAGCTACGCGCGGGAATCGTCGGACAAATCGTGGTCGGCCGGGCGCGGGCATGCCATCGCGCTACAGGTGACTTCGGTCACTCCCGCCGGTGGCTCCGTCGGGGTATCGGGCGAGGCGGCAATACGGGTCGTGTTCTCCGCTTCAGTCGCGCCGGGTTCGCCGATGCCGGTGCTCAGCCCCAGTGTTCCCGGGCGGTGGCAGTCTTCCGGCCGGGTGCTCAGCTTCGTCCCCGATCTGCCGTTCGCCGCATCGTCGCGGATGACGCTGCGGATTCCGGCCGGCCCGGCGGGGGTACGTTCGGCGGCCGGGGGCCTGCTCGCCCGAGCGGTCCGAGTCAGCTTCCGCACGGCGCCGTACTCACGGCTCAGGCTTGCCCAGTTGCTCGGTAAGCTCGGCTACCTGCCCGTGTCCTGGCAGGCCGCAGCCCCGTCCGGCGGGCTGGCCGGGGCGCGAGGTGGCGGCGATCTGGCTGCCCAGATGGCACTGGCATACCACCCGTCGGCCGGCCTGTTCACGGCGATTCCCGGCTACCCGGCAAGCTTGCGTGCGCAATGGCGCGCCGCCGGGGACAACCTGGTGATCCGCGGCGCCGTGATGGCCTTTCAGGCACAACACCGGATGGCCGTCACCGGCGCTGTCAGCCGCGGGCTGTGGCACGCGCTCTTCCTCGCGGCGGTCAGCGGGCAGCGGAACGCTGTCGGCTATACGTATGCGATCGCAAGCAAGGGGTCGCCGGAAACGCTGACCATCTGGCACGACGGCCGGGTCGTGCTGCGCAGCCTGGCCAACACCGGCATTGCCGTCGCGCCCACGGCCGCCGGAACGTACCCGGTCTACCTGCGGCTGCGGTTCCAGGTCATGCAGGGCACCAACCCGGACGGCAGCCACTACGCCGACCCGGTGAGCTTCGTTGCCTACTTCGACGCGGGTGATGCGGTGCACTACTTCCCGCGCTACTCCTATGGCTACCCGCAGAGCCTGGGCTGCGTCGAACTGCCTTACGACGACGCTGAGCGAGCCTGGCCGTACCTGACGTACGGCAGCTTGATCACCGTCACGGGCTGACCACCGTCACTGGCCGATCCGCTCCGAATCCCTGTCCTGCTCCTCGCCAAGCCGCGCCCAGTTGCGCGCCGGGCATTTGTATTGCTTCTTCACCGAATCTTCCCGCCGATCGCCCCTTGCGGTATCTACACTCGCAGGTGAGGAAGAGGTGGTACAGATCGGGGCACACAGCAGGCGGCCTGGCCAAGACGGCCAGCCCGCAGAAATCGACGGCGGGATCGAATCTCTCCATGCGACTCTGAGCGGTCAGACCGGCGACGTCAGCACGCCGGCGACTCACGCGCCTTCGAGCCCGTCGGGCTCCAGCGTGCTGGAACCTGTGTCCGAACTTGCGACTGATCCGGCCGAACCGATCGGAGCGACGGATCGGTCCGGCCCGTCAGGGACAGCCGGACCGCTGAGTCCGTCCGGATCTGCCTGGGCGACCGGGCCGGAGTTCAAGGTCACGGACTCGTCGGGCTCGAGCGGCGTCTGGGACCCGGTGCGGCCTGCCACGAGTTCCTCGGGTTCCGCGGGTCTGTCTGGTCCGGTCGGCGCGAGCCCGTCTGGTTCCGCTTGGTCCTCGGGGCTCGGGAAGCCGCCGGGGGAGGTAAGTGCGTCTGGTGCGGCTAGTGCCGGCGGGCCAGCGAGCCCGCTCGGCTCAGCCGGCTCCGCTGACTCGGTCTGGTCGAAGGCCGACAAGCCTGCTGACTCCGTAGGCTCGGCCGCGTGGTCGGCCAGTGCTGCCAGTAATTCCGACAAGCTCGGCTCGTCCGCTAAGCCGGGCGCTCAGCGTACGGAATCCTCAGCGCCGGCTAGCACCCCGCCCGAGTCGCCGTGGTCGGGTGAACCGGTGAAGCTGTCCGACGCTACTTACGGAGCTGACGCGTGGTTCCGCGGATCGGCTCCTGGCAGCGAGTCCGAGCCGGCTGACTCGGCCGGTTCGAAGGCGCCGCCGTGGCCGGCTGAGACGGCGCGGCCGTCTAGCCAGGCTTGGTCGGCCGAGCCTGTCAGCCCGTCAGGACCTGCGTACGGGAGTAGTGATCCCGCCGGGCCTGCCGCGCCTTCGTGGACGATCGCATCACTAGGCCTGAGCGCCGCTGCTGAAGATGCGGCCGCCCAAGGTCAGGCCGCTGCGGCGGACCCCGGTCGATTTGGCGGCGGGGGCGGCGACTTTGGCGGATTCGGCGGCCCAGGTGGTGGCGCGGGCGGCCCAGGTAGCGGCGGATTCGGCGGCCCCGGCGGTGGCGCGGGCGGCGGCGCGGGCGGTGGCCAAGGCGACGTAACGGCGAGGGGCGGTGGCGGATCCAGGCGGCGGATGACTTCCGTGCTCGGAATCGCCGCTGTCTTCGTGGTGCTTCTCGGAGCCGGCGGCTTCTACTACTACAACTACCTGCAGAAGCCGAGTCCGGCCCAGGCCGCGGGCAACCGCCAGCCCGCGCACATGGCCAAGACCGTGGCCAAGAGACCGGAGAGCGTCGTCTCGGTGACCCCGGCCAACGGGAGTCTTGGAGTCAACGGCGCTGCCGAGATCCGGATCGTGTTCTCCGAGCCGTTGAGTACAACTTCGCCGATGCCCACTTTGGTGCACCCGCTGATCACGGGTACCTGGCAGCGATCAGGTAACGCGGCGGTCTTCGTCCCGGCTCGCGGTTTCGGGCCGATGACCAAGGTCACGGTGCGGATACCTGCCGGCAGTGCCGGCGTGCAGTCGGCCGCAGGCGGTCTGCTCGCAGCGCCGGTCACCGTGAAATTCAGGACTGGTGGTTTCCGGCTGGCGCGCATGGAGCAGTTGCTGTCGCAGCTTGGCTACCTGCCGCTGACCTGGGCATCAGCTAGCGGCAGCGCACCGCCGCTGAACGACGCCAGTGCGCAGCTGAGCGCCGCTTTCAACCCACCGCGGGGCAGCTACACCTGGCAGAGCGGTTATCCGAGTCAGCTTATGAACCTGTGGCGCCCCAATGCCGCAAGCCTGGTCCTCAAGGGCGCAGTGATGGCATTCGAGGCTGATCACGGCCTCGCGCTGGACGGGGCAATCGGACCGGAGGTCTGGCACGCCATGTTCAGGGCGGTGGCCGCGGACCAGATGAATACGCACGGCTACACCTATGCGCTGGCCAGCCAGAGGCAGCCGGAGACCCTGACGGTCTGGCACGACGGGAGCGTTATCTTCCGGCATCTGGCCAATACCGGGATCAGCGTGGCGCAGACCGCCGTTCGCACCGATCCGGTGTACCTGAGATACCGGTTCCAGATTATGAAGGGCAGGAATCCGGACGGGTCTAAGTACGCGGACCCTGTCTGGTGGGTCGCGTACTTCCACCTCGGGGAGGCTGTGCACTACTTCCCGCGAGCCTCCTACGGCTTCCCGCAGAGCCTGGGGTGCGTCGAACTGCCGTACGGTCCGGCGAAGCAGATCTGGCCATACCTCACGTTCGGCACCCTGGTGACGGTGACAGCGCCTTAGCTGCCTGCCAGCCAGGGGAGTGTCTCCGGGCAAGCCAGGGGAAACTCGGGCGCGCTCGTGTCAGGGCTGCCGCTAGCATCGGTACCTGCGAAGCATCCGCTACGCGATGAGCCAACCGAGAACCAAGGAGCACGCCGTGCCCGCCGAAAAGCTGCACATCACCCTCGCCGGACGCGAGCATGTGGTGGAAGCAGGGACGACGGCTGGTGCGGCACTCGCGGTCGGCGGTACTGCCGCTGCCCCGGACGGCGAGGTCATAGCCGTGCGGGTGAACGGCACCGTGCGCGACCTGGCCTCTGCGCTGAGCGACGGTGATCAGGTAGAGCCGGTCGGCGTGCGGTCGCCTGACGGGCTCGCCGTCTTGCGGCATTCCACCGCCCACGTGCTAGCTCAAGCCGTCCAGGAACTGCACCCTGAGGCGAAACTCGGTATCGGTCCGCCGGTCGAGAACGGTTTCTACTACGACTTTGATGTGGAAGACCCGTTCAGCCCGGCAGATCTTAAGGCGATCGAGCAGAAGATGCGTCAGATCGTCAAGCAGGGCCAGCGGTTCAGCCGCCGTGTCGTCTCGGACGCTGAGGCCCGGGCGGAACTGGCTGGCGAGCCCTACAAGCTTGAATTGATCGGCCTGAAGGGCGGAGCGCCGGAGGGCTCGGCCCAAGGAACGGCCGGCTCGGTCAGCACCGAGGAGTCGGTCGAGGTCGGCGGTGCCGAGCTGACGATCTATGACAACCTTGATCCGGGCACCGGAGACGTGCGCTGGAAGGACCTGTGCCGCGGCCCGCACCTGCCGAGCACCAAGCACATCCCGGCGTTCAAGCTCATGCGCAGCGGTGGTGCCTACTGGCGCGGCAGTGAGAAGAACCCGCAGTTGCAGCGGATCTACGGCACCGCCTGGCCATCCCGCGACGAGCAGGACAAGTACCTCACGTTGCTCGCCGAGGCTGAACGGCGCGATCACCGCCGGCTCGGCGCGGAACTCGACCTGTTCTCGTTCCCCCCTGAGATCGGCAGCGGACTGCCGGTGTTCCATCCCAAGGGCGGGACTATCCGCCGGGTCATGGAGGACTACTCGCGGCGGCGGCATGAGGCCGCTGGCTACGAATTCGTGACCACCCCGCACCTCACCAAGTCGACTTTGTTCGAGACTTCCGGACATCTCGACTGGTACGCCGACGGGATGTACCCGCCCATGGAGATGGAGGGTGCCACCTACTACCCCAAGCCGATGAACTGCCCGATGCACATCCTGATCTACGCCTCGCGTGGTCGCTCGTACCGGGAACTGCCGTTGCGGCTGTTCGAGTTCGGTACTGTCTACCGGTTCGAGAAGTCAGGAGTCGTGCACGGCCTGACCAGGGCACGCGGTTTCACCCAGGACGACTCGCACATCTTCTGCCGGCCCGATCAGCTTGAAGACGAACTGGCGAGCCTGCTGGAGTTCGTGGTCGGCTTGCTGCGTGACTACGGCCTGACCGAGTTCGAGGCGGAACTGTCGACCAGGCCGGAGAAGTTCGTCGGCGAGATCGCGGAGTGGGACCGGGCCGAGGCCGCGCTGAAGCACGCGCTTGATGCCTCGGGGCTGCCGTACGTGATCGCCGAAGGCGAAGGCGCGTTCTACGCACCCAAGATCGACGTGCACGTCAAGGACGCAATCGGCCGCCGGTGGCAACTCTCGACGCTGCAGGTGGACTTCCAGGAGCCTGGCAGGTTCGGAATCGAGTACACCGCGGCCGACGGCACCAGGCAGCGGCCGCAGATGATCCACCGAGCGCTCTTCGGGTCGATCGAGCGGTTCTTCGGGATCTTGGTCGAGCACTACGCTGGTGCGTTCCCGCCCTGGCTGGCACCCGTTCAGGCGGTCGGAATCCCGATCACCGACGAGCACGTGCCTTACCTGGAGGATGTGGCAGCGAAGCTGCGCGAGCGGGGCATCAGAGTCCAGGTCGACACTGGCTCGGACCGGATGCAGAAGAAGATCAGGACAGCTCAGCAGCAGAAGGTGCCCTATATGTTGCTGGCCGGTGACGACGACGTCGCCGCGGGTGCGGTCTCGTTCCGCTACCGCAGCGGTGCGCAGCGCAACGGCGTCCCGATCGACGAGGCGATCACCGAGATTGTCTCCGCCGTCGAGCAGCGCATCCAGATCTGAGCCAGGGGCGAGCACTGAGCCAGGGCAAGCACTGAGAGCACCCTGCTGTGCCGAAATCCGTAATCCTCCGTGATCATGGACGGGCCGAGTCGGCGGTCCGCGGGGTCCGGCACCTATGCTGCATGCATGGTGCGTAGCGGAGTCGCCGATCGGCCGGAAGAGGCGGTCCGGCCGGGAGGGCCTGCGGTCCAGCCGGACGAGCCGGACGACTCGGCTGAGCCCGTGGTTCAGGATGGTGCTGGCATGCCGGATGGCTTCCGGCGGCTCTGGATGCCGCACCGAATGGCCTACATCAAGGGCGAGGGTAAGCCAGCAGGACCTGGCACGGCCGAAGACTGCCCGTTCTGCCGCATCCAGGGCATGTCGGACAGTGAGGGGCTGATTGTGGCACGCGGCGCGCTGGTCTACGCGGTGCTGAATCTGTACCCCTACAACAGCGGTCACCTGATGGTCTGTCCCTGTCGGCACGTCGCCGATTACACCGACCTGGATGAGGCGGAGACGGCGGAACTGGCCAGTTTCACCAAGGACGCGATGGCGGCGCTGCGGGCAGCGTCCGGGGCGCAGGGCTTCAACATCGGCATGAACATGGGCAGCGCGGCCGGTGCCGGCATCGCGGCCCATCTGCACCAGCACGTAGTGCCCCGTTGGGGCGGAGATGCCAACTTCATGCCGGTGATCGGCCAGACCAAGGTGCTGCCGCAACTGCTTGCCGAGACGCGGGACATGCTGGCGCAGGCATGGAAAACGAGCTAGTGATGGCCGCGGCCCAGCCGTCGAGCCCGGCCGAGTCGTCGGGCAAAGCCCAGCCGACCGGTGCGGGCCAGTCGTCCGGCACAGGCCAGCCCGGGCCGACCCTGATCTTCGACGGCGACTGCGCGTTCTGTACCCGCTGCGCGGACTGGCTCGGTCGTCGCCTGGGCTCTTGCGTGTCCGTGGTTCCCTGGCAGCACACCGACCTGGCGTCCCTTGGGATCGCCGTCGAGCGCGCGGAGCGCGAGGTGCTCTGGGTAGAACAGTCTCCGGCAGTGCCGCCCCAGGTGCGAGGCGGCGCCGGCGCGATAGCCGCCGCCCTGCACCTTGGTGATGCGCCCGCCTGGCGGGTGGCCGGGCGAGTCCTGGCAGCCTGGCCCGCGCGCTGGCTGGCCAGGTCGACATACCGGCTGGTGGCCCGCTTCCGGCACCGCCTGCCTGGCGGTACTTCAGCATGCGCTGTCCGGCCGGCCCAGCGCGGCACGGGACAACCCGCGCCGCGTACCAGCCAGCGATTGGACTAGCGGTAGACCGAGTTCGCCGCGTGGAACATGAACGTCAGTCAGCGCGACCCGCCAGCCCCGAGGTGCCAGCCCGGAACTGCGGCAGGGCTACGAGGACGTCGAGGGCATGCTCGGCGCCCGCATCGCGCGGCGCTGCTCACCGACCAACCTGCATCGCCCGATCCCGCCGCCGTCAACCGTGCCGCCGGGCAGGCCGCAAGCGCGACGCTCGCCTTGATCCGGGGCCGGGCGGCGCTGTGGGAGGGCGGCTAGATCAGGCGAGCAGGCTGTGCGCATCGCCGGTGAGGTAGCTGAGCGTGGGTCACGGCAGCCCCGGCCCACCCCGTGGAGAGCGGGCCGGGACATGCGCTGGCGCAGGCCTAGCTCGACTTAGCCTCGGACATCACTTTTTCCCGCAGGTGCGAAGGTAGCGGCTCATACCGCAGATAGGAGCGGGAGAACGACCCGGTGCCGTGCGAAATCGAGCGCAGGTCGATCGCGTACCTGGTCAGTTCCAGTTCGGGGATCTCGGCCTTGACCAGGGTCCGCCCGCCGGGCACCGGCTCGGTTCCGAGTACCCTGCCACGGCGTCCGGACAGGTCGGACATCACGGCGCCGACATAGTCGTCCCCGATGAGCACAGAAACCTCGTCGACCGGTTCCAGTAGCTGCGGCTGCGCCTTTTCTGTCGCATCGCGCAGGGCCGCGCGCCCGGCTTTCTGGAACGCCATATCCGAGGAGTCGACGGAGTGCGCCTTGCCGTCGAACAAGGTCACCCTGATGTCGACCATCGGGTACCCGGCCACGACCCCCTGCTCCATCTGGGTGCGTATGCCCTTCTCTACCGACGGGATGAACTGTCTCGGGACGACGCCGCCGACGATCTTGTCGACGAACTCCAGGCCGCTTCCTGAGGGCAGCGGTTCCACTTCGATATGGCAGATGGCGTACTCACCGTGGCCGCCGGACTGCTTGACGTTACGGCCAAGGCCCTGCGCCTTGCCGCCGACCGTCTCGCGCAGCGGTACTCGCAGCTCGACCGTCTCCACGGCTACGCCGTACCGGCTGGAGATCCGGTCGAGCAGCAAGTCGGCGTGCGCCTCGCCCATGCACCAGAGCACGAGCTGGTGAGTCTCAGGGTTCATCTCCAGCCGGAGCGTGGAGTCCTCGGCGACCAGCCGGGACAAGGCCTGGGACATCTTGTCCTCGTCGGCCTTCGACTTGGCCGCGATCGCCACTGGCAGCAGCGGCTCGGGCATGGCCCAGGACTCCATCAGCAAGGGGCTGTCCTTGTCCGACAGCGTGTCACCGGTCTCTGCGCTGGTCAGCTTGGCGACGGCGCAGATATCACCAGCGGCGCAGGCCGTGATGCCACGCTGCTGCTTGCCCAGCGGCGAAGTCAGCGCGCCGATCCGTTCGTCCTCGTCGTGGTCGGCATGGCCGCTCGCGGCGCGGCCATGCCCTGACACGTGCACGGTCACGTCCGGGCGCAGCGTTCCCGAGAACACTCGGACCAGGCTGATCCGGCCGACATACGGGTCCGACGTGGTCTTGACGACCTCGGCAAGCAGCGGGCCGTCCGAGTCGGAGGCGATGTCTCTGACCGGCTTGCCGTCTACGGTAGTCACCGTCGGCATCGGGTGTTCCTGCGGCGAAGGGAACGCCTGGGTCATCAGCTCGAGCAGTTCGGGCAGGCCGATCCCGGCCGGAGCGGCGGCGGGGATGACGGGGAAGAAACTTCCCCGGGCAACCGCCTTCTCCAGATCCTCGATCAGCACCTTCTGATCGATGACCTCGCCGGACAGGTACCTGTCCATCAGGCTCTCGTCTTCGCTCTCCTGGATGATCGACTCGATCAGCGCGCCGCGGTACTCGGCCAGCCGGTCGGCATGCGCCGGGTCAGGGTCACGCTCGGTGCGCTCGCCGCCTGAGTAGGCGTAGAAGCGTTCCGACAGCAGGCCGATCAGGCCCTCGACAGTGCCCTGGCCGTCGCCGACCGGAAGGTAGAGCGGTGCGACGGATTCGCCGAAGGCGGCACGGCAGGCGGCAAGCGCGTCGTCGAAGCTGCCGCGGTGATGATCGAGCTTGGAGATCACGACGGCCCGCGGGGTACCGGCGCTGGCGCACTCGTCCCACAGCATCGACGTCAGGCCGTCGACGCCGTCAGCCGCCGAGACAGTGAACAAGGCGGCGTCTGCGGCGCGAAGCCCGGCCCTCAGGTCACCGATGAAGTCGGCGTAGCCAGGCGTGTCGAGCAGGTTCACCTTGATGCCCGCATGCCCGAACGGCACCAGCGTGAGGTTCACCGAACGCTGCTGCCTGATCTCGACCTCGTCGAAGTCGCTGACGGTACTGCCGTCTTCCACCCGGCCGCTGCGCTGGATGGTCCCTGTTGCGACGAGCAAAGCCTCCGCCAGCGTCGTCTTCCCAGCTCCAGAGTGGCCGACCAGCACAACGTTGCGCACGCTCTCGGGCTGGCCGGCCGAAGGTGCCCTGCCCGCGGCGCCCGATGTTGCCTTCTCCGCCATACCACCGCCTCCTAGTGTCCATGTTGGCTGCTGCTGTTGCCAGCCTTTACCCAGCGCCGCGTCACCACAAGCCCTCGGCGGCAATCGGCGCTACTGTCGTGGTCTGCCTGCGGCTCGCGGCCAGGTGGTGAATGGGAATGATCAACCGCCAGTAAGATCAAACGGACATGCTTAAGGTGCTGAGACCTGGTCTCGCCCGCCTGCTCACGCCGGTGGGCAAGGCTCTTGCGCGTACTCCGCTGACTCCGAACATGCTCACGGTCACCGGTGCGGTCGGCATGACAGCGGGAGCGCTCGGCCTTTTCCCGACCGGGCACTTGTTCGCCGGCACGATGGTCTGCACCGGATTCGTATTGACCGACATGCTCGACGGCGCGCTCGCCCGGGTCCAGGGCAGCACCGGCAAATTCGGCGCTTTCCTTGACTCCACTTTGGACCGGGTGGGCGACGCGGCGGTTTTCGCTGGCATCGCGATCTGGCTGGCCACCGGCGGGCACGACGAGTTGCTGGCCGCGGTGGCACTGTTCTGCCTGGTGGCCGGCGGACTTGTGTCGTACGCGAAGGCGCGTGCGGAGGGCCTCGGGCTACGCTGCGACGTAGGCATAGCCGAGCGGACCGAGCGGTTGCTCATCGGGCTAGTTGCCATCGGCCTGTCCGGACTTGGCGTACCGTATGTCCTTTCCGCAGGGCTATGGATCCTGGCTGTGCTGAGTGCGATCACCTTCGGCCAGCGGGTCTACGCCGTGCGCAGGGCGGCCGCTTCGGCCAGCGCGGCTTCGGCCAGCGCGGCCACGTAGCGGGAGCCGCTCGAGCGCGCACCGATTCACGGAGGTAGAGGTGCCCGGTTTGAAGACCAGGCTCGTCGGCGCGGCTTACGCACTCGGCTGGTCGGTGCTCTGCCACGTTCCCGAGCGGTGGTCGGCGGCAGTCTTCCGGTTCGTGGCCGACGTGGCCTGGCGCCGGCAGGGTCCCGGCACGCGCGTGCTCGAAGGCAACCTGCTGCGCGTGCTCGGTCCGGGTGCGACCGGTGCCGAGCTGCGCGCGCTGTCCAGGGAAGCGCTGCGGTCCTACGCGCGGTACTGGCTCGAGATCTTCAGGCTGCCCGTCATGCCGGCCGAGCGCCTGATGAACATGCACGAGGTCGGCGAGGTCGAGCAGTTGCTCGCGCACCTGGCTGCTGGCCGCGGTGTGGTCGTGCCGCTGCCACACATGGGCAACTGGGATCAGGCGGGCGCGTGGATGATCGGCCGGGGCGCGCATTCGTTCACGACGGTCATGGAGCGGCTTGAGCCCCAGTCCGTCTACGAGCGGTTTTTGGCGTTCCGGGAGGGAATCGGGATGGAGGTGCTGCCGGCGACCGGCGGGGGGAGACCGTTCGGGGTCCTCGCGCAGCGGCTGCGGGCCGGCAAGCTCGTCGCGCTGCCGTCCGACAGGGATGTCACCGGCGGCGGTATTGAAGTGGGGTTCTTCGGGGAAAAAGCTCTAATGATGGGCGGTTCGGCGGCGCTCGCCGTGCAGACTGGCGCAGCGCTGATGCCGGCCACCCTGTGGTTCGAAGACGACCATTGGGGCGTGTGCATCCATGCGGAGATTCCCGTGCCTGACGCGGGGGATCGCTGGCAGAAGGCCGCCGCGATGACCCAGGAAGTCGCACGCGCCTTCGAGCGGGGAATCAGGGAGCACCCGGCTGACTGGCACATGCTGCAGCGAGTGTTCGTCGCCGACCTCGACCCCGACCGGCTGGCGGCGGCACGGCTCAAGGTCAGGGCGCGCGAGCGGACAGCGGAGAAGAAAGGCACCCAGCCCGCGAACGAGGACCAGCACGCGAACGGCACCTCGCCGGCGGCCGTGGATCAGCCCAGAACGCGACAAAGCTCGGCAGGCGGGCCATGAGAGTCGGTTTGGTATGCCCGTACTCCTGGGACGTCCCTGGCGGCGTCCAGGAACACATCAGGGATCTCGCCGAGGCGCTGATCGACCTTGGCCACGAAGTCTCGGTGATCTCGCCGGCTGACGACGAGTGCCGGCTGCCCAGCTATGTCGTCTCGGCCGGGCGAGCCGTGGCCGTACCGTACAACGGCTCGGTGGCCAGGCTCGCGTTCGGCCCGCTCTCGGCGAACCGGGTGCGGCGCTGGATCAAGGACGGCAATTTCGACGTCCTGCACGTTCACGAGCCGGCGGCGCCCAGCCTTTCCCTGCTCGCCTGCTGGGCGGCTGACGGGCCGATCGTCGCCACCATGCACGGGGCGACGGTGCGCTCCCGGGTACTGCACGTCGCCGAGCCGATGCTGCGGTCCGCGCTGGAGAAGATCAGCGGTCGGATCGCGGTGTCCGAGGCGGCGCGTTCCACGCTGGTCCGCCACCTCGGCGGCGATGCCGTGCTGATCCCCAACGGCGTCACGGTCCGCCGGTACGAGAAGGCCGAGGCGCTGGCCGGCTGGCCAGGCCCGGGCGGCGCGATCGGTTTCCTCGGCCGGATGGACGAGCCGCGCAAGGGACTGTCGGTGCTGCTGCGGGCCTTCGAGCTGATCGGCCCGCAGCGGCCGGGGCTGCGGTTGCTGATCGCCGGCCCCGGCGATGCCGCCGAGGTCGCTGCCAGGGTTCCGGCTGAGCTCAGCGACCGGGTGGTAGTGCTCGGCCAGGTCAGCGAGGCGGTGAAGGTGCAGGTCTATCACTCGGTCGACGTGTTCTGCGCGCCTAATACCGGCGGTGAGAGCTTCGGCATCGTGCTGGCCGAGGCGATGGCGGCAGGTGCTCCCATCGTGGCCAGCGACCTGGACGCGTTCCGGCGGGTGCTGCGCGGTGGCCGCGCGGGGGAGTTGTTCGAGAACGGCAGTCCGGAAGATCTCGCCGCGGCGATCGGGCGGCTGCTCGATGATCCGCAACGGCGTGCGGCCTTGTCCGCCGCCGCGTCGGCGGCGGTACGTGCTTACGACTGGCCGACGATCGCGCGCGACGTGGTGCAGGTGTACGAGGCCGTCCTGCCTGCCGGGCCGAGCGCTGCGAGCCTTGCGAGCGTGTGATGACCCCGACGGTCAGCCTGATCATTATCGGCGTACTCGCCGTGGCCGGTGTCTATGTGTCGTGGCGCGCGGGCCGGCTTGACCGGCTGCATACCCGGCTTGAGACAGCCCGCGCCTCGCTGGATGCCGCACTCGTGCGGCGCAGCTCTGTCGCGCTGGAACTGGCATCCTCAGGGCTGCTCGACCCGGCGACCAGCCTGCTGCTCGCCGATCTTGGGCATAGCGCCAGGTCGGCGCGGACAGGCAGGGAACTAGCCGAGAGCGACCTGACCAGGGCGCTGCGGACCGTGCTCGGCCAGCCCGACTTCCGTGCGTCGCTGGAAGGCCGCGAGGGGGCGGACGAACTGCTGGCAGAACTCGAGTCGACGGCACACCAGGTCTTCCTTGCCCGCAAGTTCTACAACGACGCCGTTGCCGCGACGATCGCGGCCCGCCGCCGGTGGCTGGCACGGTTGTTGCGGCTGGCCGGCGGTGCTCCGATGCCTGACTTCTTCGAGATCGACGACGTGGTCGCCCCGACCGGAATGGACGAGCAGGGCAGCGACATGCCGCACCTGGCCGGCTGAAACCCGGCTGCGCCTACCATGGAAGCTGACACCCCAGTAACGAAGTGAGGAAATCCTGTGTCAGCCCATGGCTCCACCGACAGTCCCGACATCACCAGTACCACGGCAGGCAGCGTTGCCGCGGTAACCGGCACGCAGCGCGTCAAGCGCGGCATGGCCGACATGCTCAAAGGCGGCGTGATCATGGATGTGGTCACCCCGGAGCAGGCGAAGATCGCTGAGGACGCCGGTGCTGTTGCTGTCATGGCTCTTGAGCGTGTTCCTGCCGATATCCGGGCACAAGGCGGCGTCGCGCGGATGAGCGACCCGGACATGATCGACGGCATCATCGCCGCTGTGTCGATTCCGGTCATGGCCAAGTGCCGGATCGGGCATTTCGTCGAAGCGCAAGTCCTTCAGGCGATCGGCGTCGACTACATCGACGAGTCCGAGGTGCTCACCCCGGCTGACGAGGCGCACCATGTCGACAAGTGGGCGTTCACCGTACCGTTCGTCTGCGGTGCCACGAACCTTGGCGAGGCATTGCGCAGGATCGCCGAAGGCGCGGCGATGATCCGCTCGAAGGGCGAAGCCGGCACCGGCAATGTCGTCGAGGCCACCAGGCACATGCGCAGCATCAAGGCCGAGATCCGCAAGCTGTCCGGGCTCTCGCCGCAGGAACTCTACACGGCCGCCAAGGATCTTCAGGCGCCCTACGAGCTAGTCGCCGAGGTCGCGGCGGCAGGGAAGCTCCCGGTTGTGCTGTTCACCGCCGGCGGCCTGGCCACGCCTGCTGACGCGGCCATGATGATGCAACTCGGCGCGGAAGGCGTCTTCGTCGGCTCGGGCATCTTCAAGTCAGGTGACCCGGCGGCGCGAGCAGCCGCGATCGTCAAGGCGACCACGTTCTACGATGACCCGGACGTGCTCGCGAAGGTCTCCCGCGGCCTGGGTGAGCCCATGGTCGGCATCAACCTGGACGAGCTAGCGCCGGAGCAGCGGTACGCCGGACGCGGCTGGTAGGCGAGCCGCGGGCAGGCGAGCCGCGGGCAGGCGATCAGCCGCCGAGCACCGCAGTCAGCACCGCGCCGGTGTCGGTCAGGTCAGGCAGTACGGCATCTGCGCCGGCCTCGCTGAGCTGCTGCTGGCTGTACTGGCCGCTGGCAACGCCGACTGCCCTGGCTCCGGTGACCAGGGCGGCTTCGATGTCAAGCGGGGTGTCGCCGACCAGGACGGTCGCCTGGCCGGCGAAGTCGGCGCCGTAGGCCGCGGCGGCCCGGCTCCGGGCCAGGTGCACGAGTTCGGCCCTGACCTCATGCTCGTCTCCGTAGGCGCCTACCTCGAGATCGAGGTGCCTGGTCAGGCCGAGCGGCGCCAGCTTGACTTCGGCCAGTGCCCTGACGTTGCCGGTCAGCAGAGATTGCCGTCCGACGGTTCCGGCCATGGCGGCAAGCACAGCCGCGGCACCGGGGAGCGCATGCGCCGAGGCGGCCACCAGCCCGGCAAGGCTCGGCGCGAGCCTGGCGAGAGTCTTCTCGAACGCGCGGACCTGGCCGCGCGGATCGGGTATCTCTGCCAGCGCGAGCACGTCCAGGGCGATCGCGCGGTCGGTCCGGCCAGCCATGTTGGCTTCACCGGCTGTCGGCGGCAGTTCCCTGCCGTACAGTTCGGAGAACGCCAGCTGATACAGATGCAGGCCCACGCCGCGGGTGTTTACGAGCGTGTAGTCGACATCCCAGAGCACGAGAAAGCTTGCCACGCCCGGAGGTTACCAGCGCTGGCGAGGACCGGCCGCCGCTAGACTCTCGGCGTCCGGACTCGGCAGCGCGCCGCGGGCGGCGGGCGGCGGGCGGCAGCAGGGACAAACAGAGCGGAGGCGATCGTGCCAGGGCGGATCCGCGATGAAGACCTCCAGTTGGTGCGGGACCGGTCGCCGATCGGCGAGGTGGTGGGGGAGTACCTCCAGCTGCGCAGCGCAGGCGGCGGATCGCTCAAGGGCCTCTGCCCGTTTCACGAGGAGAAGACCCCGTCGCTTAACGTCACTCCGGCCAGGGGGCTGTGGTACTGCTTCTCCTGCGCCGAAGGCGGCGACGTCATCAGCTTTGTCCGCAAGATCGACAACCTCGGGTTCACCGAGGCGGTTGAGCACCTTGCCGCCAGAGCCGGCATCGAACTGCGCTACGAACAGGGCGGCCACGTGCCCGGGCAGGAGCAGTCCCGGCGGCGCAGGCTGATCGAGGCGCATCGGGCGGCCGCGGATTTTTATGCGCAACAACTGCTCGGCCCCGGTGCCGTCCCGGCACGGGAGTTCTTGTCCGCGCGCGGATTCGAGCTGTCCGATGCGCAGCGGTTCGGAGTCGGCTACGCCCCGGACGACTGGGAGGCGACGACCAGGCACCTGCGCGGGCGAGGGTTCACCGAAGAGGAACTGCTCACCGGGGGACTGGCCGGCCAGGGTCGGCACGGGCTGGTCGACAAGTTCCGCGGCAGGCTGATCTGGCCGATCAGGGACCTGGCCGGGGACGTCATCGCGTTCGGTGCCAGGAAACTGGCCGCCGACGACAACGGCCCCAAGTACCTGAACACGCCGGAGACGCCGATCTTCAAGAAGAGTTCGGTGCTCTACGGCGCTGACCTCGCTAAACGAGATATCGCCCAGCGAAGGCAGGTCGTGATCGTCGAGGGCTACACCGACGTGATGGCGTGCCACCTGGCCGGCATCACGACGGCAGTGGCGACCAGCGGTACCTCGTTCGGAGAAGGCCACGTCGCGATCCTGCGGCGGCTGCTCATGGACGACAGCCGGTTGCGCGGCGAAGTGATCTTCACCTTCGACGGCGACGCGGCGGGACGCCGGGCTGCGCGGCGTGCGTTCGGTATGGAAGAGAAGTTCGTCACGCAGACCTTCGTCGCGGTACAGCCGGACGGCATGGATCCATGCGACTTGCGACTGAAGGAAGGTGACGCGGCGGTCAGGGACCTGGTCGCGAGCCGGCTGCCGTTGTACGAGTTCGCCGTGCGGAGCATGCTCAGCGAGTACGACCTCGAGTCAGCCGAAGCGCGGATAGCCGCGCTCGACGCGGCGGCGCCGATCATCGCGAGGATCAAGGACCTCGGGCTGCGCAAGGTCTACGCGGGGAACCTGGACCGCTGGCTCGGCCTGATGGACCAGGAGCTGGTGTTCAGCCGGATCAATGACTACATATCGGGTACCCGGAGATCCGGCGGCCGAGGTCGCGGCGGCGCCGGCCCGGCTGACGGCCCGATGTCCGCCGGTCCGGGTCAGGCCGGCCCGAGCCCCGCGGGCACTGGCGCGAGCGGGGCGAGCTGGGCGAGAACCGACCATCCGGGCATCGGGACCAGCTACGACCCAAGCGACCCGGTCGTCAACCTGGAGCGGCAGGTGCTGAAGCTGGCCATCCAGCGGCCGGCGCTGCTCGGCCCCGCCTTTGACGGCCTGGCGCCGGACGCCTTCACCGCGTCGGCCCACCGCGCTGTACGTGACCTGATCGCGGGCTGCGGCGGGGTCGTCGCGGCGGGTTCGGCGCGTGAATGGGTCGACCTGCTGCTTGGCTCGGCCCCCAACGACAACGCTCGGATGTTCCTGACCAGGCTCGCGGTAGAGCCGGTCGAGGCACCGGGTGCCGCGGGTGAGCCGGACGTTCGGTTCGCGGAGTATGTGGTCAATCGGATCGAGGAACTGGCTATATCCCGGCAGATCGCCACTGTCAAGGCCCGGCTGCAGCGGATGAACCCGGTCGCCGAGCAGGCTGATTACAACCAGTTGTTCGGTGACCTGGTCGCGCTGGAGCAGCGGCGAAAGCTGCTTCTCGAGGGTCCCGGCGCAACCTAAGACCGTTTTTCATACCTGCTGGGGCGTCCGCTGAAACTTGCTGTCAGGTGACAGTTTTCAGACCTCGCAACAGAGCGTTACTGCCGCACACTGGTGACCATGACTCTTGTGCTTGCGCCGTCGGCGGATCAGGTTACCGAGCTCATTTCGCGCGCCAGGGAAACAGGATCAGTCGCACTGCCGGAGCTGAACGCGGCCTTCGAGCGATGCGAACTGGTTCCCGAGGTAGTTGACGACATCTTGCGACAGCTTGCCGACGACGGCATCGAGATCACCGGCCCGGGCTCGGATGATCTTGACGAACCGCCGCGAGCTACCGCCGCGGAGCGTGCCCGCCGGACCGGAACCAGCGACCTGGTACGGATCTATCTGCGTGAGATCGGCAAGGTGCCGCTGCTGACAGCGCAAGACGAGGTGGAGCTCGCCAAGTCCATCGAGGCCGGGCTATTCGCACAGGAGATGTTGCACGAGGGGCGTATCCGTCCGGCCGGTAACGGCCCGACCAGTAGCGAGCTGGCCGTGATCGCCGAACAGGGCGCCCGCGCCAGGCAGCGCCTGATCGAAGCGAATCTCCGGTTGGTCGTCTCGATCGCCAAGCGGTATATCGGCCGCGGCATGGTCTTCCTCGACCTGATCCAGGAAGGCAACCTCGGCCTCATCCGGGCCGTGGAGAAGTTCGACTACGCCAAGGGTTACAAGTTCTCCACCTACGCGACGTGGTGGATCAGGCAGGCTATCACCCGGGCCATCGCCGATCAGGCACGGACTATCCGGATACCCGTGCACATGGTGGAGAGCATCAACAAGATGGCCCGGGTGCAGCGGCAGCTGCACCAGGATCTCGGCCGGGAGCCCACCCCAGCGGAGGTGGCGGCGGAGATGGGCATGCCGGTCGACCGGGTGGCCGAGATACAGCGGATAGCGCAGGAGCCGGTGTCGCTGCAAGCGCCGATCGGAGAGGAAGACTCAGACCTCGGCGACTTCATCGAAGACGCGGACGCGGTCATACCGATCGAGGCGGCCGCGTTCATGATGCTGCAGGATCAGCTGGAGCAGGTGCTCCAGACGCTGTCACCCCGTGAGCAACGTGTCATCCAGCTGCGGTTCGGCCTGCTCGACGGCCACCCCCGCACCCTGGAGGAGGTAGGCAGGGACTTCGGCGTGACCAGGGAGCGGATCAGGCAGATCGAGTCGAAGACCCTGATCAAGCTGCGGCATCCCGGGCGGGCGCAGATGCTGCGGGAGTACCTGGTCTAGCTGCCGAGGGAGCGAGCGAAGCCGGAGCTGTCCGCGTTATGTCACCTCGCTCTCCCCGTAGCTGCCGTTAACTGGGACGAAAGGGCGGCCGTCACCGCTGCCCGCGGGGCGTGCCGAGGAACCGTTGCCCATCGTGGCGGTCGCACTGCTGGTGCGGCTGTTCCCGGATCTGCGTCCGCTCATCTTGGACGCGCTTTTGCGCATTCCGCTGCTGGCCTTGTCCTTCGCGGACTTCGCCGTCGCTGCGGCCTGAGCCTGGAAGGCACCCGCGGTCTGCTGCATGGCGGGACTCTCCGCGGCCTTGCGGGCGAGGTGCTTCAGCTGTTCGTACCGTTCACGGCCGGCCTGTGCCCCCAGCACGTAGCCGATGGCCAGGCCGCCTACGAAGGTAATCCGATAAAAGCGCATCTGGGCCTCTCCTGAGATCAGGTAGCGCCACGGCGGTTCCCCGTGTGGTCCGCCGTCGTAGAACGCAGCGCCGATCTGAAGGTCATGCCCGGTACGGAGATTGTTATGCGCACGCGACCGGCGCGGGCGCCTGGTCGGCGTGCGCAGCCGCGCAGATGCGCTACCCTTGTCCCCGCGGTACATACTCGCCCGGTGCCCGGTGCCCGGTGCCCGGTGCCCGGTGCCCGGAGCCTGCGGACTCGCCGAGACCTGGTGAGCAGTGGCCGTGCGGTCCCGCGTAGCTCAATTGGCAGAGCGTCCGGCTGTTAACCGGCAGGTTATAGGTTCGAGTCCTATCGCGGGAGCTCAGCACATACCGGCACGTTAGCCCCTCTCACCTGCGAGAACGCAGGAAGAGAGTGATGTCCCCATGACGCGGGCAGCGCCTTCGTCGGCCAAGATCAACACACTTCTAACACAACCCGCTTCTAGTCAGGCGTCACCGCAGCGCCCGGGTACGGGCAAGACGCGGGTCCACGGCCTGGCTCAGAACGCCCGCGATGTCCGTCCTTCCGTCCACGACCAGATTGGATGTCAGGGGAGTCTGGAGCAGCGGTCACCTGCGAAATAGGCGTGCTCCGGCTATCGCCGATGCATATGGTTTCCCCTGATACCCACGTGTGCTGGGTGTGGTTCCGGAATGAGATCATCTGGCATGCCAAAGCTATGACATCTTCCTTCCGCGCTGGGCCATGCGGACCTTACCGATCAGGCGCGGCACACCCGGATCGGAAGAAGTCGCGGCCTGGTGCGTTCGACGCCGGGTCGGCGGACCTTGTTGCTCGCGAAGACCGGCCGCGAAGGCTGCCACCTCTGCGGACCACCATCGGTAGCACCGAGCTGAAATAACCACCGGGGCGGGGAAGTCCGGGCGATGGGTAAGTTCGTACGCAGCCGTACGGCCCAGACCGAACATCGCGCGGATTTCCCAGATGTCGATTAGCCGGTGATCCGGCCCTGTCGAGGTGTCCGCACTCGGCTCGACTGTGTCGTACCGGGCAGTCGATTCACGTGTACTCTGCTTCGCATCAGGCGAGTGGTTCGCGTCGGCGCTGCCCTGATTCATCGCCGGCCTGCTGCGGTCACTGAGGTGGACGGCTGAGCCACCTCGTTTCCTAAGGTGTTCTCCTTCAGGGACACGGATTCGTAACGAGCCACGAAGTCAAATTTAAAAGGCCAGCCGATTCCTTCAGGCTGTGCTGTACCACATACCGAAGATGGAAGTAGGACCGATCTCATCATCGCTAGCCCTTGGCTCGTGCGCATATCAACAGACTCAGCCATCGGCCAGGGTGGACGCCAGTGTGATCTGCTATCACACCTATTCACTCCAGCTCCCCAGACCGTTGTTGCTCATGACTAACTAACGACGCGGGCTAGTAGCTCGCCGGGGCGATGAGTGTGGTCAGCGGACGAACGTACCGCGCTGGGGGAGCGTATAGACCAGGCCCTCGTCCCTGAGCAACCCGATCGCCTTGCGGACGGTGACGCGCGAGACGCCGTGCGTTTGCTGGAGGTAGCTCTCGCTGGGTACGGGGTCGTCTTTCGCTAGCTGCCCTGACGTGATCGACGCGCGGATGAGCGTGGCCAGCTGTATGTACAGCGGCGTCGGATCACGGTGATCAACGGTCACGAGGTCACAGAGTAGGCACACGTCTCTGACGTGCCACTCAGCGGATACTTATCTAACGTGACAGACGTCTGATACGTTTGTTACGAGACACAGAGCGAGGA
>DATLSX010000103.1:0-139581 GCA_035533915.1 Streptosporangiaceae bacterium | reverse complement strand
AAGCTATCCCAGAGCAAGGGGCAGGTTGCTCACGTGTTACTCACCCGTTCGCCGCTCGAGTACCCCGAAGGGCCTTTCCGCTCGACTTGCATGTGTTAAGCACGCCGCCAGCGTTCGTCCTGAGCCAGGATCAAACTCTCCGTTGATGTCTATATGCAACCGCTTGCCAGGTGTGACACCGCAAGGCGGTGCCTGCCAGGCGCGCGGGAGCTGACAAAGGAGTGCTTCATCTGGTTGGCTGGCGCCAGCCATCAGAAGCGATCTTGGCTGTCCGTAGTGAGGTCCCGAACCGTCTCCGGCCAGGCCCCACTGACGGGGTTTGTGCATGTGCACTGGCTTTTAGCACGCTGTTGAGTTCTCAAGGAGCGGACGCGCACCTTCACTCGGCTTTCGCCTTGTTCGGGGGCAACCCTTCTAACTTACCAGCAAGTTCCGGGGCTGTCAAACCCTAATTTCTAGGTTTCCGACTTGGCCCTGCAACCTACCTTCTGCCTTCAGCATACCCGCGGTTCGGGACCACCCATGACAACTGGGCTCCGTCCCGCAGGCGATCCTGCTTGCTGACGTCCCCGGGGTCCGTCCGCCAGCGGCGTTCCGGTTCCCCTTGGGGCAGGTGAAACATTAGGCAGCAAAGCGGTTCCCGTCAAATCGGCGGGCCAGGCGACGGCCACCGTCGCCTGGCATCGCCGTTGACCTGCGGCGCAGCCGGGCGGGCGGCTGGAGAGGGTCCCAGGCGGCCCGCAGAGCGCCGCTGCGCGCTCGCAAGGGGAAGTTTGGGGAAACGGCTTGCCCGGGCAGGGATTCTTGTCCAGGCGAGCCGTCTAGCCGCCCGCACGACATTGTCGCGGCAGCCGGCAGCCGTCGGCGTGACAACGGCCAGCCGTGCGCACAACGCGGCCAGCCCGCTCATCCGGCCCGGCGGGAACCCGCGGCCCGGGGCAGCCCGAGGTTCAGCTCCGGTCGACCGTGACGCCCCCCACCGTGCGCTTGCCGCGCCGGATGATCAGGAATCGCCCGTGCAGCAGGTCACCCGGCCCGGGCTGGGCGTCCGCCGCGGTCACCCTGCGGTTGTTCAGGTAGGCGCCGCCTTCGGTGATGGCCCGGCGGGCAGCCGACTTGCTGGGCACGATGCCGGTGGCGGCCATCAGGTCGGCGATGGCCGGCAACTCCGCCCCGTCGCCCCCGGGCCCGGCACGCACCGTCGTCGACGGGATCTCGGCCAGCGCCGCGGCCAGGGTCGGCTCGTCCAGCTCAGCGAGTTCACCCTGACCGAACAGTGCCCGGCTCGCCGCTATCGCCTGCGCGGTCTCGGCCGGGCCATGCACCAGCGTCGTGACATCCCCGGCCAGCACTCGCTGCCCTGCCCGGGCTGCCGGGGAGTCCCTGATCTGCTGCTCGAGCGCCTCGATCTCCTCCCGGGACCGGAAGGTGAACACCCTGAGCAGGCCGGGCACCTCCTCGTCGCTGCGGTTGAGCCAGAACTGGTAGAACGCGTACGGGCTCATCAGGTCCGGGCTGATCCAGACAGCCCCGCCCTCGGTCTTGCCGTATTTGGTCCCGTCCGGCTTGGTGATCAGCGGGGTGGCCAGGGCGTGCACGGATGCCCCCGCAACCCGCCTGATCAGGTCAACCCCGGCGACCAGGTTGCCCCACTGGTCGCTGCCGCCGAGTTGCACCGTGCAGCCGTGCCGCCGGTGCAGTTCCAGGTAGTCGTTGGCCTGCAGGATCTGGTAGCTGAACTCGGTGTAGCTGATCCCGCCGGCCTCCAGCCGGGCGCGGACCGATTCCCGGGCCAGCATCTGGTTCACCGGGAAGTGCTTCCCGATGTCGCGGAGGAACTCGAGAGCGGACAACGGCTCGGTCCATTCCAGGTTGCTAACGATCTCCGCGCCGCCGGCTGCCGCGGTGAAGTCGAGGAACCGGGACACCTCGCGGCGGATCCGCTCCACCCACTCCGCGACCACCTCACGGGAGTTGAGCACCCGCTCGGCTGATTTGCCGCTGGGATCCCCGATCAGCCCGGTTGCGCCGCCGACCAGTGCGATCGGCCGGTGCCCGGCAAGCTGGAAGCGGCGCATCGTCAGCAGCAGCACGAGGTTGCCGATGTGCAACCCGGCCGCCGTCGGATCGAAGCCGCCGTAGAGGGTGACCGGCCCCGCATCGAGCGCCTTGCGCAGCTCGTCAGCGTCAGTGGACAGCGCGATGAGGCCACGCCAGGTGAGCTCGTCGATGATGTCGGTCACCGGTGCATCGTCCCACCTTCGGCGGCAGGGGGTGAAACCGGTTTCGCCCTGGCCCGGCGCACATGCGGCCGGTAGGCGGACACCGTCGGGTCGCCGGTCAGCCAGAACCGCCAGGCCCGGCTGGCGGCGCTGCTCACGCCGACCCGGGGGCCCCGGCTGATCGCCCCGGCCACGGGGCGCCCTGCCACCGGCCGCCCGGCCACGGGGCGCCCGACCACGGGGGGCGGCGCGGACCGGATCCGCAGCGCGGACGCCGGGTCGCACACGTCGGCGCCGTCCATGCCGCGATCGATGCCCAGGGCCTGGCACAGCCGGGCCGGCCCGCGGGCCAGGTCGCGGTCTGGCACCCCGGCCGCGCCGGGCCGCCCGGCCAGCCGGCGCGCGGCCGCGAGCGGGACCCCGTCGATGACCCGGCCCGCGCGGAGCAGCACCGCGGACGCAGTGCCTTCCGGCAGGCAGACCAGGTTGACGCAGAAATGCATGCCGTAGGTGAAGTACACGTACGCGTGCCCGGGCGGCCCGAACATCACCGCGTTGCGCGCGGTGCGCCCGCGGTAGGCGTGCGAGGCCGGGTCCGCCGTTCCCTCGTAGGCCTCGACCTCGGTGAGCAGCACGGCGACCCGACCGCCGGCCGTCTCATGCTCCAGGACGCAGCCGAGCAGCCGCGCCGCCACCCGCAGCGAGGGACCGGCGAAGAACTCGCGGCGCAGCACCGGGGCGGCGCGGTGCACATCAGGGCAGCGCACATCAGGGCAGTGCACATCGGGCAGGTCCACGTCAGTCATGTCAGGCACGCCACGTCAGATCGCACCCCGGTCAGTGTGCCGCCCAGGCGGCGTGCTCGTCCACCACCGCGCGCAACGCGTTGAGCTGCTCGGTGACCCGGTCCGGGGCTGTCCCGCCGTGCGCCCGGCGGGCAGCGAGCGCGCCCTGGACCGACAGCACGTCCCGGATATCCGGGGTGAGGTGCACCGAGATCTTGGCGAGGTCCTCGTCGCTCACGTCAGGCAGGTCGCACTCGTGCACCTGGCACCACACCACCAGGTGACCCACTACCTCATGCGCGTCGCGGAACGGGACACCGCGCCGGACCAGGAGCTCAGCGAGATCGGTGGCCAGCGCGAACCCGGTGCTCGCGCCACTCGACAGGCGCTGGGCATGAATCCGCATGGTGGCGACGAGGCCGGCCAGCGCGGGGAGCACCAGCAGCAGCGTGTCCACCGCGTCGAAGACCGGCTCCTTGTCCTCCTGCAGGTCGCGGTTATAGCTGAGCGGGAGCCCCTTCAGCGTGGTGAGCAGGCCGGTCAGGCCGCCGATGAGGCGGCCCGCCTTACCGCGCGCCAGCTCGGCGACGTCCGGGTTCTTCTTCTGCGGCATGATCGAGGAGCCGGTCGCGTAGGCGTCGTCGATCTCGGCCCAGCCGAACTCCGACGTGGACCACAGCACGATCTCCTCGCCGAGCCGGGACAGATGCACCCCGAGCAGGGCCGCCGCGAAACAGAACTCGGCAGCGAAGTCCCGGTCGCTCACCGCGTCCATGGAATTCGCCGCGGCACTGTCGAAGCCGAGTTCGGCGGCGACCGCCTCCGGGTCCAGCGGCAGCGAGGAGCCGGCCAGGGCGCCGGCACCGAGCGGGCTCACCGCGGCCCGCTTGTCCCAGTCGCGCAGCCTGCTCACGTCCCGGGCCAGGGCCTGGGCGTGAGCCAGCAACTGGTGGGCGAACAGCACCGGCTGGGCGTGCTGCAGATGGGTCATCCCGGGGGCGGGCGTGGCCAGGTGCTGCTCCGCCTGCGCGATCAGCGCGGTCTCCAGCTCGGCCACCCGCGAGACCACCCGCCGGGCGTGGTCGCGTAGGTAGAGCCGCAGGTCGGTGGCGACCTGGTCATTCCGGCTGCGGCCGGCCCGCAGCTTGCCGCCGAGTGAGCCGACCCGTTCGAGCAGGCCCCGTTCCAGCGCCGTGTGCACGTCCTCATCGGCCACCGTCGGCCGGAACGTCCCGTCGGAGCAGGCGTCGTCGAGGCTGTCCAGCGCACCGAGCAGGCGGGCGATCTCGCTGTCATCCAGCAGGCCGGCCCGGTGCAGCACCCGGGCATGCGCCCGGGAGGCGAGCAGATCGTAGGGGGCCAGCCGCCAGTCGAACTGGACGCTCACCGACAGCCGGGCGAGAGCCTCCGCGGGACTGGACCCGAACCGGCCGCCCCACAACCGGGTCGGCGTGCGCTCCTCGTCTGCCACTACGTTTCCTCTCGGCCTTGCCGGTGGCAGCGCCGCGTGCTGCCGTTGCTGAGATTGCCGTTTGCCGTAACGGTGCCGCACCAATGATCGCGGTCCTGCGGCCGGCCGCAGGGAAGTTCCAGCCATGCAATCAGCACCGCGCGGCTGTTTCGGCCATCCGGCCGCCCGCACGGCGCGGCTCCATCCCTGGGGCCGTCCGCTACGGGCGCGCGGCCCCAGGGGCGCGGCGGGTCAGCCGGCGGAGCCGGCGTCGCGCAGCGCGGCGATCTTGCTGGGCAGGCCCCACAATTCCACGAATCCCTTGGCCAGCGACTGGTCGAAGGTGTCGCCCGTGTCGTAGGTGGCCAGCTTGTAGTCGTAGAGCGAGACCGGGCTGCGCCGTCCGGTGACAACCGCCCGCCCGCCGTGCAGCTTCAGCCGGACATCCCCGGTCACGTGCTTCGAGGCTTCCTCGATGAACGCGTCCAGCGCCCGCTTGAGCGGCGAGAACCACAGGCCGTCGTAGACCAGTTCGGTCCACCGCTGCCCGGCCATCCGC
This sequence comes from Streptosporangiaceae bacterium, assembly GCA_035533915.1. Lineage (GTDB taxonomy): Bacteria > Actinomycetota > Actinomycetes > Streptosporangiales > Streptosporangiaceae > Chersky-822. The sequence goes on along the minus strand of DATLSX010000103.1, from coordinate 134,565 downwards.
TTGAACCGGGCGAGATCCCGCTCCACGCACACGTTCTCCAGTTCCTGGTGCGCGGTGATCAGGGCGATGGCCCCGGGCGCCTCATAGATCTCCCGGCTCTTGATCCCGACGAGCCGGTCCTCCACGAGGTCCAGCCGCCCGATCCCCTGCGCGCCGGCCCGTGCGTTCAGCTCGGTGATGATCTCCAGCGGGGAAAGCTCCCGCCCGTCGATGGCCACCGGGATGCCTTCGGCGAAGGTCAGCAGCAGTTCGTCCGGCTCGCGCGGTGCGGCCGGGTCCGCCGTGTAGTCGTAGACGTCTTCGATGGGCGCGTTCCAGATGTCCTCAAGGAAGCCCGTCTCCACCGCGCGGCCCCACAGGTTCTGGTCGATGGAGTACGGCGACCGTGAGGTCACGTCGATCGGCAGTCCCTTCTCCTCGGCGAACCTGATCGCCTTGTCCCGGGTCATGCCCGAGTCGCGCACCGGAGCCAGCACGCTCACCTGGGGGGCGACCGCGGCCAGGCCCACTTCGAAGCGCACCTGGTCGTTGCCCTTCCCGGTGCAGCCGTGCGCCACCACACTGGCCCCGTGCTCGCGTGCGACGCGGGCCAGGTGGCTCACGATCAGCGGCCGGGACAGCGCGGAGACCAGCGGGTACCGGTCCATGTACAGGGCATTGGCCTTGAGCGCGGGCATGCAGAAGTCAGCCGCGTATTCCTCCCGGACATCGGCCACCTCGGCGTGCGCCGCCCCGCAGGCGAGGGCACGCTGGCGGATGGTCTCCAGGTCCTCGCCGCCCTGGCCGACGTCCACCGCCAGGGCGATGACCTCGGCTCCGGTCTGCTCAGCGATCCATCCGATGGCCACCGAGGTGTCCAGGCCGCCGGAGTATGCCAGAACTATGCGCTGCGTCATCGTGTGTCCCTTGCATCGTTGGGGTCCGGGGTCACCGGCCCCGGGGGTCTTGGGTGCGGGAAGGGTCGTGCCAGGCCTGTCCTGCGGGTCGGCATGGCGCTAGGTCCTCCGCTCCGCGAGCCGGAGCAGCGCGCGGGCCACCTCCGGGCCGCCGGCCGGCTCCCGCGTGATGACCAGCACGGTGTCGTCACCGGCCACCGTGCCCAGGACGGACGGCCAGGCGGCGTGATCGACAGCCGAGGCGAGGAACTGCGCCGCTCCCGCGGGCGTGCGCAGCACCACCAGGTTCGCGCTGGCTTCCGCGCTGAGCAGGAACTCGGCCGCGATCCGGGCCAGCCTGCCAGGTGGCTCCCGGTCCGGCACGCTGGCCACGTCCGCGCCGCCCCGCGCCGCGAGCGGGCCGAGGCCGCCGCGGACACCGGCGGGCACCGCTACCCGGGCAGCCCGCTGCGCCTCACCGCGGTCGCCACCCAGCACGCCGGTCATCCCCGCCGCCAGCCCGCCCGGGCGTGAGCCAGGGCCGCCCGGCTCACCGGGCAGCGCGTAAACCAGCGCGCCATCGTGCCCCCGCAGCCGCACCGCGCCCAGCTCATCGAGATCCCGGGACAGCGTCGCCTGGGTGACCCGCACGCCGCGCTGGGCCAGAAGCTCGGCGAGTTCCTCCTGCGACCGGACGGAGGCACGGGCCAGGATGCCGGCGATCTGCGCCTGGCGGGCAGTCTTGGTCAGCGGGCTCACCGGGGCCATCAGGCACGCTCCAGCAGCCAGGCGAGCAGCGCCTTCTGCGCGTGCAGCCGGTTTTCCGCCTCGTCCCAGACCACGCTGCGCGGCCCGTCGAGGACACCCGCGGTGATCTCCTCGCCGCGGTGCGCGGGCAGGCAGTGCAGCACCACGCAGCCGGGCCGCCCGAGCGCCAGTTTCTCCTCGTCCAGCCGGAACGGCCCGAGCGCCGCCGACCGGCCCGCCTCCTGGCCCTCCTGCCCCATCGAGGTCCACACGTCGGTGGCCAGCACGTCCGCGTCCGCGCAGGCGGCCTTGGCGTCACCGGTCACCTCGACCGACCCGCCGGTTCCCGAGGCGATGGCCGCGGCGTCGGCGACCACCCCCGGGTCCGGGCGGTAGGACCCCGGCGACGCGATCCGCACGTGCATCCCGGCGGTGGCCCCGCCCAGCAGGTAGGAGTGCGCCATGTTGCTCGCGCCGTCACCGAGGAAAGTGAGCACCAGGCCGCTCAGTCGGCCGTGCGCGGCGCGGGCCGTCTGCAGGTCGGCAAGGACCTGGCAGGGGTGGAAGGAGTCGGTCAGCCCGTTGATCACCGGGACGGTGCCGGCCGCGGCCATCTCCGCCACCCGGTCCTGGCCGAACGTGCGCCACACGATGGCGGCCACCTGGCGGCTCAGCACCCGGGCCGTGTCGGCGATCGGCTCGCCGCGCCCGAGCTGGGCGGACTGCGCGTCGATGACCAGCGGCTGGCCGCCGAGCTCGGCGATGCCCACGGAGAACGAGATCCGGGTGCGGGTGGATGGCTTGTCGAACAGCACGGCGACGGTCCGCGGCCCGGTGAGCGGGCGGTAGCCGAACCTGTCCGCCTTCATCGCGTCGGCCAGGTCGAGCACCGCTGCCTGCTCGGCCGGGCTGAGATCATCGTCGCGCAGGAAGTGACGGGTCATGTCATGCCTCCCGCCCGGCCGGCTGCCCGGCTGGCACGGGCACCGCGTCGAGGATCGCGGGCAGCGCGTCGAGGAACGCGGCCGCCTCGTGAGCTTGCAGGATCAGCGGGGGCGCGAGCCTGACCGCGTCCGGCTGCACGGCGTTCACCAGGAAGCCGGCCTCCCGGGCGGCGGCTTCCACCCCGGCGGCCGACGGCTGGGTCAGCACGGCGGCGAGCCAGAGGCCACGGCCGCGCACCCCGCGCAGCAGCGGGTGGCTGAGCCGGGCCAGCCCATCGGCGAGCTGCTGGCCCACTGCCATGGCCCTGGCCAGCAGCCCGTCGGCCTCGATGGTGTCCAGCACGGCGAGTGCCGCGGCGCAGGCGACCGGGTTCCCGCCGAACGTGCTGCCGTGGTCGCCCTTGCGCAACGCGGTCCCCGCGTCGCCGAGCCCGATGCAGGCGCCGATCGGCAGCCCGCCGCCGAGGCCCTTGGCCAGGGTGAGCACGTCGGGCACCACCCCGTCCGTCTGGTGCGCGAACCAGGCCCCGGTGCGCCCGATCCCGCTCTGGATCTCATCCAGCACCAGCAGCGCCCCGGCCGCGTCGCAGGCCTCCCGGGCCGCGCGCAGGTAGCCCGGCGGTGGCGGCTCCACGCCGCCCTCGCCGAGCGCGGGCTCCAGGAACACCGCGGCGCAGTCCGCGCCGGTGGCGGCCCGCAGCGCCGCCGCGTCCCCGTAGGGCACGAACCGCACCGAGATGCCGAACGGCCCGAACGCGTCCCGGATGGAGCTCTTGCCGGTCAGTGCCAGGGCTCCCATGGTCCGGCCATGAAAACCACCTTCGGCCGCCACGAATACCGGACGGCTGCCGTCCTGATAGCGGCGGACCAGCTTGACAGCGGCCTCGTTGGCCTCAGTGCCGGAGTTGGCGAAGAACACCCGGCTGCCTTTGCTGGCGCCCAGCAGGGCCAGCAGGCGCTCGGCGAGGGCGATCTCGCCTTCGTGCAGGAAGAGGTTGGAGGTGTGCGCGATGTTGCGCACCTGCCGGGTCACGGCGTCGATGATGGCGGGGTGGGCATGCCCGAGCGAGCTGACCGCGATGCCCGCGATGAGGTCGGTGTACTCGCGCCCGTCGGCGTCCCAGACCCGGCACCCCTCGCCGCGGCTGAGCGCCACCGGGGGGATCCCGTAATTGGGCATCAGCGCGGCCTCGAACCGGGCCTGGAGCCGCTGGGTGGCGGTCACTGTCCCATCCCCCAGGCCGTGCTGTTCGACGCGCCACGCCGCCACGGCACCTCAGCCCCAGCCACCACTCTCGGCCTTCCAGTAACAGTTGATGCGGCACAGGTTTCGTGATCATGACATTGGTGTCGTTCCAACGGCACCAATGTCATGATCACGAAGTGGGCGGGCGGGGGTAGGGGGCTTGATGCGGTCATGACTGCGCTCCGTCGGGGACGACCATGGTGCCGATGCCGGAGTCGGTGAAGATCTCCAGCAGCACCGAGTGCGGCAGCCGGCCGTCGAGCACGTGCGCCTGCGGCACCCCGCCGCGGACCGCCCGCAGGCACGCTTCCATTTTCGGGATCATCCCGGCGCTCAGCCCGGGCAGCAGCTTCTCCAGGTCGGTGGCGTTCAGCAGGCTGATCACCTCATCGTTGGCCGCGGTGCCGGCTCCCCGCCAGTCGGCGTACAAGCCCTCGACGTCGGTCAGCACGACCAGTTTGGCCGCGTCCAGGGCGACGGCGAGCGCAGCGGCGGCCGTGTCGGCGTTGACGTTGTAGATCTCGCCGTCCGCGCCGCGTGCGACGCTCGACACCACCGGCACCCGGCCGTCGCGGAGCAGCGCGAGCACCGCCCCCGGATCGACCGCGTCGATCTCCCCGACCAGGCCGAGGTCCACCGGCTCACCGTCCACGACGGCCGCACGGCGGCTGGCGGTGAACATGTTGGCGTCCTCACCCGACATGCCGATCGCGAACGGCCCGTGCCGGTTGATCAGCCCGACCAGGTCACGGTTCACCTGGCCGGTCAGCACCATGCGGACCACGTCCATGGTCTCCGGGGAGGTGACCCGCAGGCCTGCCTTGAACGTGCTCGGCACGCCGAGCCGGTCGAGGTGCGCCGAGATCTGCGGGCCGCCGCCGTGCACGACGACCGGGCGCAGCCCCGCGTGCCGCAGGAACACCACGTCCTGGGCGAAGGCGAGGCGCAGCGCGTCGTCAGTCATGGCGTGCCCGCCGTACTTGATCACCACGGTCTGGCCATGGAACCGGCTCAGCCAGGGCAGCGCCTCGATGAGCGTCGCCGCCTTGGCCAGTGCCGTGGCGGCATCATTCCGCCCGGCCACGTCCGGGCGCACCGGCGCCGTCATGTCGAGTACGCCGAGTTCTCGCGCACGTACGCGGCGGTCAGGTCGGTGGTCGAGATGGTCGCAGCGTGCGGTCCGGCGGACAGGTCGACGGTGATCGTCACGTTCCGGGGGCTCAGGTCCACCTTGGACCGGTCGTCACCGGCGCAGCCGTTACGGCAGACCCAGACGCCGTTGATCGCGACGCTGAGCCGGTCCGGCTCGAAGGCCGCATCCGTGGTGCCGACCGCGGAGAGCACCCGTCCCCAGTTCGGGTCCTCGCCCGCGATGGCGCACTTGAGCAGGTTGGACCTGGCGACCGCGCGGCCCGCGGTGACCGCGTCCTGCTCGCTGGCCGCGCCCACCACCTCCACCGCGATCAGCTTGCTCGCCCCTTCCGCGTCGGCCTGCAACTGGCGGGCAAGGTCGGCGCAGACCTCGGTGAGCGCGGCGGCGAACTCGCCCAGGTCCGGCGTGCTCCCGGCCGCCCCGCTGGCCAGCAGCAGCACGGTGTCGTTGGTGGACATGCAGCCATCGGTGTCCAGCCGGTCGAAGGTCACCCCGGTCGCCGTGCGCAGCGCGCGGTCCAGTTCGCCGGGCGACAGGTCGGCGTCGGTGGTGAGCACGCACAGCATGGTCGCCAGGGCGGGCGCGAGCATGCCCGCGCCCTTGGCCATGCCACCGATCGTGTAGCCGGGGGCCCGGTGAAAGGCGATCTTGCTCACGGTGTCGGTGGTCCTGATCGCGTCGGCCGCCGTGGTGCCACCACTCCGGGATGCCTCCGCGACAGCGGCATCGAGCCCGGCCAGCAGCAGGTCCATGGGCAGCCGCTCACCGATCAGGCCGGTCGAGCACACGGCGATCTCGCCGGCGGACTCACCCTCCGCCCCAGCCGGCGGGCTGAGAACCTGCGCCAGCCGCTCAGCGGTGGCGTGGGCGTCCTGGAAACCGAGCGGGCCGGTGCACGCGTTCGCCCCGCCAGAGTTGAGCGCCACCGCCCGGATCCTGCCGCCGCGAAGTACCTGCTGCGTCCAGAGCACCGGGGCGGCCTTGACCCGGTTGCTGGTGAACACGCCTGCCGCGGCACGCGACGGCCCCTCGTTCAGCACCACGGCGACATCGCGCTCGCCTGAGGACTTGAGGCCCGCCGCGACCCCGGCCGCGCGGAAGCCCAGCGGCGCAGTGACGCTCATGCCCTGCCTCCTTGGGTCAGTATCGCGGGAGATTTCATGGTGCGACTCCGTTGGCGGACAGGCCCGCGCCCTCCGGCAGGCCGAGCATGAGGTTGGCGATCTGGATCGCTTGCCCGGCCGCACCCTTGACCAGGTTGTCCAGGGCGGCCATCACCACGGCCCGCCCCGCGTGGGCGTCAGCCGCCGCCTGGAGGTGCACGGCGTTGGACCCGACGGTGGACGCGGTGCTCGGCCAGCGGCCCTCGGGCAGCACGTGGATGAACGGTTCTCCGCTGTAGGCGGCCACGAGTGCCTCGCGCGGGCCGGCCGGCCCCGCCAGCCGGGCGGTGCAGGTCGCCAGGATGCCGCGCGGCATGGGGGCGAGCAGGGGGGTGAAGGACACGGTTGGCCGGCGGCCGGCGGCCTCGGTGAGTGCCTGCTCGATCTCCGGCGTGTGCCGGTGCACGCCGCCCACCTGGTAGCCGGACACCGCGCCCATCACCTCGCTGGCCAGCAGCGACTGGGTCGGCGAGCGTCCGGCGCCCGACGTGCCGGATGCCGCGACCACCACGATGTCGGCCGGCTCGGCTACCCCGCTGGCCAGCAGTGGGGTCAGCGCGAGGATGATCGCGGTGGCGTAGCACCCCGGCGCGGCGACCCGGCTGGCCGCCGCGATCTGCTCCCGGCCGCCGGGAAGCTCGGGCAGGCCGTACACCCAGCGCCCGGCGTGCGCCGTCCGGTAGTAGGTTGCCCAGTCCCCCGGGTCGGCGAGGCGGAAGCTGGCGCTGAGATCGACGACCGCCACCTCGTCTGGGAGGCTGGCCGCGATTGCCGCTGACTCGTCGTGATGCAGGGCGAGGAATACCAGGGCGGCCGATGCCAGCCGGCCCGGGTCGGTCTGCTCGAAGGTCCGCCCGGCGAACTCGGCCAGGTGAGGATGGACGGCGGTCACCGCGGCGCCCGCGTTGGCCCCGGCGGTCACGGTGCCCAGTTCGAGGTCGGGATGCCCGGCGATGAGGCGCAGCAACTCCCCCCCGGCGTAGCCACTCGCACCGGCCACTGCCACCCGGACTCCCATGCACCCCTCCTGCGGCTGTCTCGCCGGGCACTGGTGCACCGCGGCGTGCTGTCGCACCCGGCAGGGGCGCAGCCCGGGTCTGGATCGCAGACCTCCTCGCAAGATTATGCATCATCATGACTAGTTATGCAAGATACGTTTCCCGCTGGGTGAAGCCGGGCAGGGTTGGCAGCCCAAAGAAGCTCATAGACGTACAACGGGCGCACTCGGGGGCGCGTCCGACACGGGGAGCCGGCGTCGGAGGGCGGTGCGGGTAGCGGCATGATGAGGGGCGCGAAAGGAGACCCCCAATGCGCCGTTCATCCTTGCGGCCCGCCGGCGCGGCTTTCCCCGCCGCCCTGGCCCTGGCTGTGCTCACCGGGTGCGGCGCGAGCGGCTCCGCGCAGTCCGCCCCTGCGTCGTCCGCGGTGCAGTCGGCCGGGCCGGCCGTGACGGGCCAGGAATGCGGCACCGGCAAGACCGCCGCGAGCGTGCCCATCCTCGTCGAGATAGCACACGGGCCGGTGGGCTGCACCACCGCGATGAAGGTCGAGCACGACTATGCGACCGCGCTCGCCTCGGGCAGGGCGCCCGGTAACGGCGGAGGCGGGCCGGTCACCATCGAGGGCTGGGTGTGCGCGGGATTCGACACGCCCGAGATCCTGCGGACCGGTGACACATCGAAGTGCACGAAGGGCACTGCCGAGATCGTGGCGGTGCTGCCTGCCCCCTCGGCATCCGCGTCATCCTAAACTGCGCACCGGCCAAGTCGACAACGGATAGTTGTCCTCGACCGGAGGCGGCGCTAACCGGGCAAGCTGGCCTGGCCTGACCGAGCCAGCGACTGTCGCTGTATCGGTCACCATCCACACCTGGTTGCGGCCCGCATTCTTGGCCTGATACAAGGCACTGTCCGCGCCCGCGAGCAGGTCGGTGAGCTGGCTACCTGTCGTGTTCTCCCACGTGACGCCGAGCGCAGCCACCCCGATGGAGACAGTAACCTGAACAGGCTCGGCGCCTGGGTCGGCACTGACGCCGATCGGCATCGCCTCGATGTGGCCGCGCATTCGTTCGGCGATCTGGCGAGCGTCAGCAGCGCTGGTCTGCGGAAGTAGCAGCGCAAACTCCTCGCCTCCGAAACGGCCGGCAAGATCATAGTCACGCAGAAAAATCTTAAATGTGCGCGCAATCGCTCGAAGTGCGGTATCCCCAGCTAGGTGGCCGTGTACATCATTGACCAGCTTGAAGTGATCAACGTCGATCAAGACCAGCGCGAGCGGGGTACGAGTACGAACAGCACGTGCTACCTCAGACGCTGCCTCGCGCTCCCAGGTACCCGCGTTGAGCAGTCCCGTCTTCGAATCGATTCGGGACGCGGCGAGCAGCTGAGCATGCCGGACAGAGCGCTGCAACAGTGTCACAAACGGAAGCGCGAACACGATGGTCAGTGGGCTGACAGCTATACCGAGTGTGACGAGCACCGCGACGCACAGCTCCGCCACGTCGTTATGCACGTTCTCGCTAGCCAGCAGAAGCTCTCGGATGCGGACCGCCGGGTCCGCGCCCTTGACGGCTGGGAGCAGCATGGCGGTGTTGCTCACCCACTGGGTCACCGCTGCCACCGCGACCGCCAGCATCCAGATGGAGGGATGAGGGAACGGGCTGCTGCCCGCATCGAGACCTGTCCCGGTGAGCGCGTGGAACGTCAGCGACGCAGCGCCGTAGGAAAGCCCGACCATGGCCGCGCTGAAGACGCGCCGGTACAGGGGGGTTTGCCGGATACGCAACTGGACCAGGCTGAGCCGGAAAACCGGCACAAGCATCGCGAAGACCGGGGGAAGCAGGATCGCGAGCGGAAGTTCCCAGACCGCGTAGACGTCCCGGATCAGCCCGGCGTTCTCTCCGGCTCGCTTGGTGAGCTCCACCGTCGCGGCGATGCACAGCAGCAGTGCGCCGAGCAGCAGCACGTCATGACCGGAGACAGTGACCAGTCCCGGCATGGCAACAACGACACCGGCGGAGTAGATAAGGATCACTGCGGCGATGAACGCCACAAGCCCTCGCGGCAGTTCCCAGATCGGCCACGCACGCACGGTCGCGAGCCAGCCGCGCACACGTTTGCAGCAGCCGTCCGGCATGCCTTCCTCCTCAGCGGGACAGGAAGCTTCCTGCCCCATTTCAACGTAGCAGGGGGTAAGAACGTTGCCCCGTATTGTCACAGAGTCAGTGCGCCCCCTGTCAAGCCCCCATTACTCCCTGATACCACCATCCAGCGGTATCCCGGCGATTTGCGACCCAAGGTTACCCGCTGTCGCCAAAATCCTGACCCCGGGTGCGCTAGGCCGTGAACATTTCCGGCACTCCCCACATCTCTTCCGTACTTCCGCATACCTGCTAAATGATGCTAAGTCCGGCACGTGGGACTGACCTGTACCCAAATCGGCCGACCAGCCAGGCGATTACGCAGGCTTCCCACCCCCGCCACCAGGAAGGAGGCGCCGCCATGCGCACCGGCACCTGGGGCTGAGGCCCAACCCCGACGACCAAGCCACCCACGGACACGAAGGAACCCGCGACATGCGCACCGGCACCTGGGGCTGACGCCCGCACCCGACCAGCCCGCCCACGGACAGGAAGGAGACCGCGCAATGCGCACCGGCACCTGGGGCTGAGGCCCACCACCCACCGACCAAGCCACCCCACCGACGCACAGGAAGGAACCGCGGCAATGCGCACCGGCACCTGGGGCTGACCCCCGCACCCGACCAGCCCGCCCACGGACACGAAGGAGACCGCGCAATGCGCACCGGCACCTGGGGCTGACCCCCACCACCCACCGACCACACCACCCAACGCACAGGAAGGAACCCCCGCCATGCGCACCGGTACCTGGGGCTGACCCCCACCCGATCCACGCGACGCGCACACTTCCTGCGGCACGTATCGCAACTTGATCGCGCAGCAAGTTGGGGGTGCCTCAGTCAGTGCGCGCGGGAGCGGGTCAGCGTGATGACGATCGCCACGGCGGCGCCCAGTGCCCCGCTCGCGGCGATGACGATGCTGGGCGCGAACCGCTGTGCGGCCGCCCCGGCGAGAATCATGGCGGTTCCCTGCCCAAGGCTCATCCCGCCCTGGGCGATACCGAACGCCTGGCTCCGCTGTGCTGGCGGCGTTGCCCGGACGAACTCAGCGTTCGCGGCAAGCTGGTAGCAGTCGAAGATTCCGCTCACGGTGAGCAGGACGAGTGTGACCGGCAGAGCCGGGCGGAACGCGAACAGCATCAGAACACCGCATGCGGCAGTGGCGATCGGGCTCATCAACCGCAGCCGCTGCGCCGGCCAGACGAGGCGGCTGAAACCGACCGCGCCCACGCACGCGCCGAACGCCCCGGCGGCAAGGAGGAGGCCTGCTGTCACATCTCCCCCAGCCAGCGACTTCGCCAGTGGTGCCACCACCCCTTCCGGCACGTTGTAGAAAGCGACGAGCCAGCCCAGCAGCATGGGCGTGCGCAGCCTCGGATCACCGAACACCAGGACCAGCCCGGCTCGAAGATCCGGGAGTGACGGGGTGGGCAGCCGAAGACCCGACCGGGCCGCGGGGCGGGCACGCACCCACGCCCGGGTGATCAGCGCGGAGACGATGAATGTGGCAGCGTCTACCAGGAGTGACGTCCGGACCCCGAAGAATCCCACGATCGCGCCGCCAGCGGCGAACCCCACGACCTGGGCGAACTGCAGCGTGGTGATCGTGACGGCAGTGCCGAGGACATAGAGGTCGCCGGGCAGGATGTCAGGGTAGATCGCGGCCCGCGCCGAGGTGAACGGCGCGCTGATCACGGTGACCAGCGCAAGCAGGCAGACCATCGCGGCAAGCGACGTCCCGGGCAGTGCCATGATGCCGACGAGCGCAGCGCGGCTGAGGTCTGCCGCAATCATCACCTGGCGCCGGGGCAACCGGTCCGCCAGGCCGGACAGGGTGACGCCGCCGACGAAGGTCGGCACGATGCTGGCCGCGAAGGTGACCGCGGCGAGCAGCGCCGAATGAGTCCGGGCGAAGACCAGCAGCGTGAGCGCGACCCGGGCCAGCTGATCGCCTGCGACTGACAGAACCTGCGCGCTCCAGAGAGCCCTGAACTCTCCAACAGCGAAAACTTCACCGAACGTGGACCGAGGCTGGGCCACTGCCACCGGCTCGGGCCGATCCCGATCATTTTGCTGGGTCCCGGCTTCCCGCCTGATGATCTGTTCCTCCTCGGGACTCGCCCGTATCGACCCGAAACGCGGGCGCCGATGCCTGCCGCGCGGCCTCCGCGCGGTTCGGCCCCGGGCCGGCGTCATAAGGCAGGTCGATCCGTCTGGCCCACCGGGCGATCGTGAACTCCCGGGCCGGCGGCGACGGCCGGGCCGCGGGGCGCCGCGAGGTGACCGGGGGTTAACCGCCGTGGGCGCCCGTCGGTTTTCTGGTTACGATTCGTAATCAATCGCCAACCTCCCGTATGAACGCTACCGGCTCACCAGGCCCCAGAGCGATCTTTGCCGAGAAAGCAAGCCGGCATTACCCGCCCTGGCGATGCCCATCAGGCTCGTTGGGCGGGTGACAGGACGGCGCGGGCGGCGCGTAAAAGGCGCACAGAAGAGGTGCCCGGCCTGGCCAGCTGGCCAGGCCGGGCACCTCGCGAATGCTCAGGACGCGCCGCGCAGTTCGGCTCCCACCCGGCGGGCCGCTTCCCCCACGGCCGCGTCCCTGGCCGCCGTGGTCTCCTCTACGGTGAGCGTCCGGTCCGGCGCGCGGAACCGCAGCGTGTACGCGAGCGACTTGCGTCCTGCACCGGCCTGCTCCCCGGTATAGACGTCGAACAGCCGGACTTCCTCCAACAGGTCCGGGTAATCGCTGCCCCGCACGCCGGCGACCAGGGCCGCCTCGACATCGGCCGCGGGAACGGTGGCCGGCACCAGCAGTGCGACATCCTGGATGGCGACCGGATAGGACGAGATCTGCGGGGCCTCCACGGGGCCCAGGGCCGCCGCGGCCGTCTCGATCACCGACAGGTCCAGCTCCATCGCGGCCGTCCGGGCCGGCAGGCCGAACGCCGCGATGACCCGCGGGTGCAATTCGCCAGCGTGCCCGGCCAGCCAGTCCCGGCCTTCCTCGGCCCGGACGAACACCGCGGCGCAACGACCTGGATGCCAGGGCGCGGCCTTGCCGGCGCGGATCTCGAAGGGCACCCGGCTGTCCTGGAGGACCTCACGGGCGGCCTCGGTAGCGTCCTGCCAGCCGGCCAGGCGGCCAGCCCCCCACCAGCCGCTCAGCTCGCGCTCCCCGGTCATGACCGCGGCGATGTGCAGCGGCTGATCGGGCAGCGCCGCCTCCAGCGTGGCCACTTCATGCACTGTCGGCCCGCGGTCTGTGCGCAGGATGGGGGCGGTCCGGGGGCCGTTCGGGTGCTGCAGGAACACCCTGCCCGTCTCGAACAGCCCCACATCAGCGAAGCCGCGCCCGGTGTTGCGCAGCAGCACCCGCAGCAGGCCGGGCAGCAGAGTGGTGCGCAGCAGCGGTTCGTCGTCGTTGAGCGGGTTGGCGACGACCGGAGCCCGGCGCCGCGGGTCATCGTCGGGCAGCAGCAGCCGGTCGTGGTCCGCGGTTGAGCTGAACGGCTGGCTGAGCACCTCGACATAGCCCGCCCAGGCCAGCGCGCGGCCCGTGGTGCGGCGGAGTTGCTGCCGGTCGGTGAGGCCGCGGCCGGCCGCGGCCCGGGGGGTGCGCACCGGGAGGTTCTCATACCCTTCCAGCCTGATGACTTCCTCGGCCAGGTCCCACGGGTAGCGCAGGTCCGGCCGCCAGGAGGGCGGGAACACGGCGAGCATCTGCTTGCTGCGATCGTGCTTGCCATGATCCGGCCGCAAGTAGCGGCTCGGCCCGGTGCCGCCATTGTCGGGACGCAGATAGCGGTTCGGCCCGGTGCTCACCCCCAGCTCACCGGTCAGCGCCTCAATACCTGGTGTGTGGCCCGGCGGCGCAGCGGCGTCGTCTGCCGCCCGGCTGGCCGCTGGATCCGTCACGACACAGCCCACGTCCTGGAGCCTGCGCAGCACCGCGTCGCGGCCGTAGACGGTGCCAGCGACCTTGTCCGGGTGGTCCACGGCCATGGTGATGGACACCTCCGGCACGTCCACCGAGGCATGCGTGCACCCGGGCACGACCGTCGCACCGCCCAGCGACCCGAGCATGGACGCCGCCCGGGCAGACGCGCGCAGCGGCAACTCGCGGTCCACTCCCCGCTCGAAGCGGTAGGACGCCTCGCTGAACAGCTTGTGCCGGCGGCTCATCCGGGCGATCCCGCGCGCGTCGAAATGAGCGGCCTCGATCACCAGGTTGGTGGACGACTCCGAGATCTCGGTCGCGAGGCCGCCCATCGTGCCTGCCAGCGAGATCGGGCCGGAGGAGTCCGCGATGACGATGTCCTCGGGATCCAGCTCGCGGACCACGTGGTCGAGCGTCTCCAGCCACTCGCCCGCGCGAGCCCGGCGGACCACGATAGGCCCGGTCAGCTTGTCCGCATCGAACGCGTGCAGCGGCTGCCCCAGCTCGAGCATCAGGTAGTTGGTGATGTCCACGGCCAGCGACACGCTGCGCAGGCCGGCCCTGGCCAGCCGGACCCGGAGAGCCAGCGGGGTGGCTGCCGCCAGGTTGAAGCCGCGCACCTCGCGGAGCACGAACCTGTCGCACGCGGTGGGGTCCTCGATGCTGGCCGCATGCACCTCGGCGGAAACAGCGCCTGGTTCACTGGGCAGCTTCGCGCCTGGGTCAGCGGGCAGCTCAGCGTCCGCCGGATCGGCGTACCGCAGGCCGTAGGACGTGGCGAGTTCCCTGGCCACGCCGCGGATGGACAGCGCGTAGCCACGGTCCGGGGTCACCGTGATGTCCAGCACATGGTCGGCGAGCCCCGCGTACGCCACGAAGTCAGCGCCCAGCGGCGCGTCCGGCGGCAGCACCAGGATGCCGGAATGATCGTCCCCGATGGCCAGCTCGGCCGCGGAGCAGATCATCCCCTCCGACATCCGCCCGTAGGCCTTCTTCGCGCCGATCTCGAAGCCCCCGGGCAGCCGGGCGCCGGGCTGCGCCAGTGGCACCCGGTCGCCGACCGCGAAGTTGACCGCGCCGCAGATCACGTTGTGCGGCTTGTCGTCCCCGGTCGTGACCTGGCAGTACCGCACCGGCTTCTTGAAGCCGGTGAGCTCCTCGATGCCGGTGACCTCGGCCACGACGACGCCGGTGATGTCGTGCCCGGCCTGCTGCACGGCCTCGACCTCCAGGCCGGCCGCGGTGAGCCGCCTGGCAACCTCGGCCGGCTCGGTGTCCGGCCTCCCGTGATCAAGCCCGGCTTCGGTCAGCAGCCAGGACAGTGGTAGTCGCATCAGGCCTCCATCCCGAATGCCCTGCTGAACCGGACATCGCCGTCGAGGGTGTCCCTGATGTCGGTCACCCCGTGCCGCATCATCAGCGTCCGCTCGATGCCGAGGCCGAACGCGAAGCCGCTGTAGCGGTCCGGGTCGATGCCGCACGCGATCAGCACCCGCGGGTTCACCATGCCGCAGCCGGCCAGCTCGATCCAGCCCTGCGACCGGCACACCCGGCAGGGCGGGGCGCCCGGCCGGGTGGAGGCGCCCCGGCAGACGTGGCACTCCATGGACACGTCGGCGGACGGCTCGGTGAACGGGAAGTAGTCCGGCCGCAGCCGGGTGCGCAGCCCTTCGCCGAACATCGCATCGACGAACGCACGGATCGCGCCGCGCAAGTCGGCCATGGTCAGTCCCCGGTCCACGGCGAGGCACTCGATCTGGTGGAACACCGGGCTGTGCGTGGCGTCCAGCGGGTCACTCCGGTAGCAGCGCCCGGGACTGACCACGTACAACGGCAGCGGGCGGGTCAGCATCGCCCGGATCTGGACCGGCGAGGTATGCGTGCGCAGCACCATGCCCGAGTGCTCCGTCCCGTCCGGGCCGGCCACGAACAAGGTGTCCTGCATCTCGCGCGCCGGATGATCCGGCGGGAAATTGAGCGCGTCGAAGTTGTACCACTCGGCCTCGATCTCGGGGCCTTCCGCGATCTCATAACCCATCGAGACGAAGACATTGGCCAGCCGGTCGCTCACCGTGGTCACCGGATGCCTGGCTCCCTGCGGCAGGTGCTCCCAGGGCAGCGTGACATCGACCGCCTCGTCGATCAGCACCCGCTGGTCCCGCTCCTCCTCCAGCACGGCCTGCCGGGCGGCGATCGCCCGGCTCACCTCGCCGCGGGCAGCGCCGACCCGCTTGCCGGCGTCCGCCCGCGCCTCCGGGGGCAGCGCACCGATCTCCGCGTTGGCCAGCGCCAGCGGCGAGCGGTCCGCCGCGTGCGCCAGCCGGGCAGCCTTGAGCTCATCAAGCGTGCGTGCGGCGGCGACAGCGGCGAGCGCCTCGTCATGCATGCGGGAGACCTCGCCGGGAGACAGGGGCGTCACCTCCACGGGGTCATAGTCAAACGACTTATTGGGCGCCGACATCGTGTCCTGCTTTCCTGCGGGCAAGTGGACTCTGCTTTCCAAGATCAACCACGGGGCTTTCCAAGGACTGACCACGGAGCAGTTGGCGAAGGCCAGGGCCAACCATCATGCCCAACGGCCAACGCGTGCTGCTGCCTTCCGAGCCGGAGGCGCAGCCTGCGGGGCGGCCCGCCGGGATGCCGGTCGCGGGGCAGCTGAGGTGCGGCCTGGAAAGCCGGCACCGGCCCGGAGGGATGCCTCTCCTGGCCGCAGCGCTCCGCCCACCGGCTACCCGAAGTCGGGCAGCCCGGCGGGCATGGTAAATCGGAACTCGGCGCCGCCGCCGGGCGCCCGCTGCACCGTGATCGCCCCGCCGTGTGCCTCGACAAGGCCCTTCACGATGTACAGGCCGAGCCCCGCACCGCCACGGTGCTTCGCCCGCCAGAACTGCCGGAAGATCCGCGGCACCAGCTCGGGCGGCACACCATCCCCCTCGTCACGGACGGAGACAGCCACCGCGGGCGCCCCAGGAGACCCATGAGTCCCGGGCGCGCCGCCGGCGCGGCTGAGCGCGCGAGGTCCGAGGCTGTCAACGGGCTGTACCACGATCGTCACCGTACCAGCCCCGTGCCGGACCGCGTTCTCCACCAGGTTCCCGAGGATCTGGTCCACCTTGTCGGCATCCAGCCAGGTCTCCGGCAGTTCCTCGGGCACCTCGATGCGGAACCGCTCAGGAGCGTCACCGGCGGCGACCCTGCCCGCGACGATCTTCTGCACCCGCTCGGGGATGTCCACCAGCTGGCGGTGGACCTCGATCCGGCCAGCCTCGATCCGCGACACGTCGAGCAGTTCGGTGATCAGCCGGGTCACCCGGTCAGCGTCGGCATTGACGGTTTCCAGCATCACCCGCTTCTGGTCGTCGGTGAACCGCGTCCACTTGGCGAGCAGCGTGGCGGTGAAGCCTTTGACGCTGGTCAGCGGGGAGCGCAGTTCGTGGGCGACGGTGGAGACCAGGTCGGCCCGGCTGCGCTCCAGGCGGACCCGCTGCTGCGTGCCGCGCAGGCTGATGGCGATGCGCTGGACCGTGCCAGGCTTCGCGGGCCAGTCCAGCCCGCCGCCAGGGCAGCGCGGGACACGCACGTAGCCCATGGTGACCAGGAACTCGGTGCCGTCCAGGTAGAGCGGCAGCTCCGGATGCCGGGTGCGGGTGGACAGGCCGCGGTACGGGTCGACGTACGCCCACCAGCCACGGCCCTCGCCGTCGCGAAGCGGGAGCACCTGCCGGACATCCCTGCCGAGCGCGTTGAGCGCGGCGATACCGGTCAGCCGGGTGGCCGCCGCGTTGAATACCACGATCCGGCCGACGTGATCGGCTACCACCAGGCCATCGGGCATATCGTCCGCACAGACCAGGCCGCCCGAGGCCACCACCTGGCCGGCCGGGACGCTCACCAGGGCGGGAACCGCCCGGTCCGGCATGAGCCTGTCCACTAGACCGCCGCCTCCGTCCCGGCCCTCGATCCCGCTGAATGACTCAACGTGATCAGACTCTAGCGCTTGCGGAATGCGGAACGGCAGCCCCCCGGCCCTGTCGTTCGTGCTCCGTCACTGCTCTGTCAGATTTCCGCCCGGATGCCCGGGGCGAGCCGCTAGCACTGCGCACCCGCCGGAGCGGGGGCGAGCCGCTAGCACTGCGCACCCGCCGAGGCGTACAGGCAGACAGCCGCGGCGGCGGCCAGGTTCAGGCTCTCCGCCCGGCCGTAGATGGGCACGGCGACCGCCTCGTCGGCCAGCGAGCGGACATCGTCGGGCAGTCCCCAGGCCTCATTGCCGAACAGCCACCCGGTGGGCTGGCCGAGCAGCCCCGCCGACCGCAGGTCGTCCAGGGTCCGGCTGGCGCCGCCGTCAGCGGCGAGCACCCGCAGGCCCGCCTCGCGCAGGGCGCGGACCGCGGCCGGCACCGGGGTGCCCGTCACCACCGGGAGATGGAAGAGGCTCCCGGCGGACGCCCGCACGCACTTGCTGTTGTAGGGGTCCACCGAAGAGCCGGCGAAGATGACCCCGTCCGCGCCCGCAGCGTCAGCGCTGCGCAGCACGGTGCCGGCGTTACCGGGATCCCGGACGTTGGCGAGGATGACAACGAGCCGCGGCGCGCCGCCGGTGACCCGGGCCAGCTCCACGTCCACGAACCGGCAGACGGCCAGGACTCCCTGCGGGGTGACGGTCTGGGCCAGCTCGGCCATGACCTCACCGCTCACCGCGTGCACATCCGCGCCCTGCTCGGCGGCGAGCGCGGCGAGCGTGCCATAGCGGGACTGCGCGGTCGCGGTGACGAACAGCTGGGAGACCACGCCATCCATGGCCAGCGCCTCCCCCACCGCCTGGGGGCCCTCCGCGAGGAAAGCCCTCGCGCGCTGGCGGAGCGCCCGCTTGGCCAGCTGACGGGCAGCCTTCACCCGCGGGGACCGGATGCTGGTCAGCTCCCCGCCGACTGGCAGTTTCATTCGACCCGCCCCCCCGCCCTGCGCTCCCCCGGCCGCGCTGGTGTCGATGCTGACCGAGTTGAGCCGGCCGCGACGGCGTCAGGCCGCCGCGGTGCTCGTGGACGCAGCGTCCGGCCCGGTCTCGGCCAGCGCGGACTTGGCTACCTCGACCAGCGTGGAAAACGCCGCCGGGTCGTTGACCGCAAGCTCGGCTAGCATGCGGCGGTCCACATCCACGTCCGCCAGCTTGAGGCCCTGCACGAATCGGTTGTAGGTGATGCCGTCAGCACGTGCCGCGGCATTGATGCGCTGGATCCACAGTCGGCGGAACGCACCCTTCCGGTCCTTGCGGTCCCGGTAGGCGTACGTCATCGAGTGCAGGACCTGCTCCTTGGCCTTGCGGTACAGCCGCGACCGCTGGCCGCGGTAACCGCTCGCCCGCTCAAGGACGACCCTGCGCTTCTTGTGCGCGTTCACTGCCCGCTTCACGCGTGCCATTTCTTCGACTCCCTTGAGGCGGGCCGGGCTACTTTCCCAGCAACTTCTTGGTCTTCCTGACGTCCACGGGGGCGAGCGTCAGGTCCTTGTTCAGGCGCCGGGTCCGCCGGCTCGACTTGTGCTCAAGCAGGTGGTTCTTGTTGGCGCGGCGGCGCATCACCTTGCCGGTCCCGGTGACCCGGAACCTTTTCGCGGCACCACTGTGCGTCTTCATCTTCGGCATGACGGCCGTCGTCTCCGTGTCATTCATGTGCCTGCGGCACTGTTTCATGATGCCTGCGGCACGTGGTTCATCATGTGCCTGCGGCACGTGGGTTCGTCGCGTGCCCTACGGCACGTGTGCTGGGGTGCCTGCGGCACCTGTGCTCTGCGTGCCTGCGGCACGTGTGTTCCTCTGCGTGCCTCCGGCACGGGTGTACTGCACGCCTGCGGCACGTGCCGTGCGGCAAGCCGCCAGCACCTAGACTGCGCGCGGTCCTGCCTGGGCTCAGGCGCCTGCCTGATCCCCGGCGTCGCCCCCGGCACCGTGCTGGTCGGCACTGTGCTGGTCGGCACTGTGCTGGCCACCCGGCGGGGCCGGAGGACGGCGCGGACGCGGTACTGGCCGCGGCGCCTCATCAGGGGCTTCCCGAGAGGTGCGTTCCGCCCTGGACTCGCTCTTCTTCCGGTGCGGGCCGATCACCATGATCATGTTCCGGCCGTCCTGCTTGGGCTGGGCTTCCACGAAGCCAAGCTCCTCCACATCGCCGGCCAGGCGCTGCAGCAGCCGGAACCCGAGTTCGGGCCTGGACTGCTCGCGACCACGGAACATGATGGTCACCTTGACCTTGTCGCCCTGCTTGAGAAATCGCTCAACGTGACCCTTCTTGGTCCCGTAGTCGTGCGGGTCGATCTTCGGCCGGAGCTTGATCTCCTTGATGACCGTCTGGGCCTGGTTCTTGCGGGACTCCCGGGCCTTGAGCGCGGACTCGTACTTGAACTTGCCGTAGTCCATGAGCTTGCACACCGGCGGACGTGCCGTGGGCGCGACTTCGACGAGGTCGAGATCCGACTCGGCGGCCAGCCGCAGCGCATCGGTGATCGAAACGATCCCTACTTGCTCTCCGGACGGACCAACCAGTCGCACCTCAGGTACCCGGATACGCTCGTTGATTCGAGGTTCAGTGCTGATGTGACCTCCTGCGTCACCTTATGTTCCCGGCCGGGTCGGTCCCGGTCAGGCACAACGCGCCGCCCGTGCGAAACGCGAAAGGCCCCGCACGAACGCATGCGGGGCCACCATGATGCATAACTACGGCCGCACTGGCATTCGCCCACGCCGCCGTGGCCACGCGACGTCCAGACACTGGCATCCTTGCGCGCCAGCCTCAGTACGCCCGGCCCGGCCCAGCCAACCCTGAAGTCGCCAGGCCCGCTCAGTAAGCCAACACGGCTGCCCGAGCAACTACCCGCCAGCATCGCCGTGCCGAAGCGCCGCTTGCCGACCAGGTGGGAGGTGGCCGAGGTGGTCCTCCGCTTTCGGCCCGGCACGCTGCGCCGGACCTTGAGTTCTCCGAATAGCGTAGCGCATCTGCGCCGTATCGTCGCCTTCGCCAGTCGCAAGAGAGGTAAAGCCAGCCTCGTTGAGCCAGGTCAGCCAGCACGCCTGGTCAACTCGGTGCGGCCAGCCCGTCGCATCTCCGCAAGCGGCGCTGGCCGCCCGGTCATCAGTTCCACCTGAAGCGCGGCCTGGTGCAGCAGCAGGTCGAATCCGCCGACAAGCATCGAGCCGGCCCGCCGGGCAGCAACGGCCAGCCTGGTAGGCCACGGGTGATAGATCACGTCGAGGACTACCTGCGGCGGTGTCATCGTCGTGGCTAGCTGCCCCGCGAGGGCATCCGCAGCGCCGGCAGGCACGGTAGAGATGAGCAGCCTGGCGCCGCCGAAGTCGGCCCGCTCGAACGGCACGAGGTTAACCCCGACGCCGAGGCGGTCCGCGGCCCGGCGAAGCTCCACCGCCCGCGCCGGATCGCGGACCGCAACCGTCACGGAACGTTCGCCGAGATCGCGGAGCGCCGCCAGCGCGGCGCACCCGGTCGCTCCCCCGCCGAGAATCAGCGCCGGGCCAGCCCCGGAGACGGGCAACCCGCCCCGGCCAGCCCCGGACGCAGGCAACCCGCTCCGGCCAGCACCGGAGACGGGCAACCCGCCCCGGCCAGCCCCGGACTGCTCGCCCGCCCCCGTGCCGACACCGTGGTCGGCAAGGGCGCGGACCATGCCGGGGACGTCTGTGTTGTACCCGAACCGCTGCGCAGCGGCGAAGACGATCGTGTTCGCGCCACCGACCTCGGTGACCAGCGGCTCAATTCGGTCAAGCAGCGGTAGCACGGTCCGCTTCAGCGGCATGGTCAGTGACAGGCCTGCCCAGTCGGGGCCGCACGAGTCGAGCAGCGCGGCCAACCCGGACTCGTCACACTCGATCGCCTCGTACCGCCACCAGGTCAGGCCGAGTGCCACGTATGCGGCACTGTGCAGCACCGGGGAGAGTGAGTGACCGATCGGTGAGCCGAGCACCGCTGCCCGGACGCATCGACGACCTTCGCCACTCAGCCCTGGAACTGCTGCTGCCACGACTGGAACTGCGCGAGGCTGGCGGTGAAATACGTCTTGTGCGTCTTGCTCCTGACGTCAGTGATGAAGTACAGCCAGCCCCCGTGCGGCGGGTGCAACGCAGCCTGTATCGCCGCCAGCCCAGGGCTGTCGATCGGTCCAGGCGGCAGGTCGAGATGCAGGTAGGTGTTATACGGCGACGGGTAGCTCTCCTGCGCCTGGGTGATGGATGTCCCGTACTTGTTCATCGCGTAGAAGACCGTGCTGTCGAACTGAAGCTTCATGTTGTCGTTCAGCCGGTTGTCGATGACCCTGGAGATCTGCCCGAAGTCGGTGCCGTTGCCTTCAGCCTGCACCAGGCTTGCGATGATGATCACGTGCGCGGGGTTCAGGTTGACCTTGTTGGCATCGGCCACCAGGTTCAGGCTCGCCACCTTCTGCTTGAACTCGGTCACCATGGCCTGCAGGATCGCCAGCGGAGTTTCCTTGGGCTGCAGGTTGTAGGTGTCAGGGAACAGGTAACCCTCGACCTTGCCGCCCGCATAGGACGGCAGCCCAAGTGATGCCGGGGGGTGCTGGATGATCTTCTTGAAGGCGCTCAACGGGTAGCCGGTCCTCTTGGCGAGAACGATCGCGATCGAGCTTGCCCGCAGGCCCTCAGGGATCGTGACGCTGTCGGCGACTCTGGTCTTGCCGCTGATCAGCAACTGGACCGCCAGCGCCGCGTTCATGTGGTATCGCAGCTTGTAGACGCCTGGCTGTAGCCCGCCCGGGTTGCTGACCGAGTCGGCAGCGCTGAAGAACGGGCGCTCCGCCATGATGACACCACGCTGGACCAGAGTCGGGGCCAGCGAGATCAGCGACGCGCCAGGAGGCACGGTGACGCTGACGGTGCCGGTTCCCTGCCCTGAGTAATCGCCGTAACGGTTGTCCCACCAGTTACGCACGGAGTCGAAGCCCGAACTCGCGCCCATGCCGAGCAGCAGGACGACAGCAAGGAACACCGCGACGACGACTAGCCGGCCGCGCAGCTTGCGTGGCCGCTTGCCAGCACCTCGGCCGCCACGGCCAGCGCCACCACCTCCCCGGCCGAAACGCCGGGAAAGCATGCCGCCGTCGCCGTCGTCGTCCCAGTAGTCGTCGTCCTGCGCACCATCGTCCCAGGCGCTGTCGTTGCCTGGATCGTCATGCCAGGGCGCGTAGGCGCCGTCGGGACCAGCGGCCGACCGGGGACCGCCGGGCAGCGCGAGGTGGTCACGGCCGTTGTCGTCAGGCGCATCCGCACCCGGGTCGAGCGTGCGGCCGAAGCTCTGCGATGGCGGGTCGTAGTATCCCTGCGAGTTGTATCCCTCGTACTCGCCTGGCCCGCCGTAGCCCGCCTCGGGGCGACCGAAGGTGCCGCTCTGCGTACCAGGGAACGAGCCGGTATCTGCGCGCCCATAGGAACCAGTGTCCGCCGCCCGGAACGAGCCGGTATCGGGCCTGGCATACGAACCCGTGTCTGGCCCCGTGTCAGGCCGGCCGAACGAGCCCGTGTCGGGCCGGCCGAACGAGCCCGTGTCGCCGTAGCCCCCGGTTCGGCCATGCCCCTGTGGTGACTGCTCGATTTCGCCGTACTGTCCAGGCCATTGACTGCCGGAAGTCGTGTCCTGACGGCGATCCCGCTCCTCAGGCTGGCCATAGGTGTCTGGCCAGCCATAACCGTCGTCGGCCCGGCCCGGCCCGGTGGACCCGTAGCGGTCCGCGGAGCCGTAGAACGAACCCTGGTCGTACCCGCCCGGCGTTCCGGAGTCCGCGGCAGGCGAACTCCGGCCGTAGGAGTCAGTGCCGCCATAGGCACCGCCGCCGTAAGGGTCCCGGCCATAAGAGTCAGCGTTGTAAGCCTCCCGGCCGTAATAAGCCGGGTCGTATCCACCTGAACCATACGAATCCGCGGGCTCGGCTGGCCCTGCCTGGGACGAGGCCGCGGAGTGCCGCCCCTGACCCTCCCAGCCTGGCCCACCTGGCCCGTAACCCTGCTGATCCGCGTTGCCGTCCGAGCCGCTGTAACTGCCCGAGCTACCGTAACCGCCCGAATTACCGTAACCGCCCTGATTACCGTAACCGCCCTGACCGCTGTAACCACCCGGCCGGTCGTACTCCCCGGGCCGGTATGCGCTGCCGTCGCTGTAGTGGTCCTGATTCCCGGTGTAGTCAGGTTCGCCGAAATCGTCATCCGGATACGGGCCAGAACCGCCCTTTCTCGGAGGACGGCCCGAGAGCCAATCCGAGGCGTCGTTGCTCATCGGTCACCGTCCCGCCCTACCGCGACGAGTTCGCCGGCTGGATCACCTGTGCAGCGCTCAGCGTCGAGCGCACCTTGGAGCAGCAGGGCCGCCGCAGCCTGGTCAATCACTGTCCGTCGCTCCTTGGAATCACGGCCGCCTTCGCGCAGTGCGGCGTGGGCGAGCACCGTCGTGAACCGCTCGTCGACGAGCCTGACCCCGACCGGCGCGACGAAGGGCGCGAGCGCCATAGCGAAGCTCCTCGCCTCGGCCACCGCGCGGCCGGCCCGGCCGGACAGGCCGGTCGGCAAGCCCACCACGATCTCGATCACCTGACGCTCGGCTGCCAGGCGCGCGATCTCGGCATAATCACCCCGGCCGCGGCGGACCGTCGCAAGGGGGCTGGCCAGCACGCCATCGGGGTCGCAGCTAGCGACCCCGATCCGGGCCGACCCGACGTCGACCGCGAGCCTCACGCCTGATCTCAAGCCACTGCTCTCCCAGCACTTGGTCTCAGGTTCACAACGACCTGGCTCCTGCACGGTCTCACGTTACGCTACCCGGCGCCCCGATGCCGTCAATAACAGCCCGAATCGCACCAAACGCATCCTTGATCACCTGAGCCGCCTGTTCCCCCAGTGCCGCGCCACCGCCCTGGGCTATGTCGTCACGACCGCCGCCGCGGCCGCCAAGTACCGTCGTCGCCGTCGATATCAGCCCGCCAGCGACCAGGCCGCGTGCCCGGGCCGCCTCGTTGACCGTGACAACCACCGCCGGCCGGTCAGACGGCACCGCCGCGGTCACCACCACCGCTGGCCGGTCGGCCGGCAGCAGGCCGCGGATGTCGAGCGCGAGCTTGCGCACCCCGTCAGCCGGCGTCCCGTCCGGCAGCTGATGCGCCACGTAGGCGACTCCGCTGACGTCCGCCGCGGCCGCCGCCAGGCGGGAGGCGACGTTGGCCAACTGGGCTGACTGAACTCGCCGCAGGTCCCGCTCGGCGTCGCGCAGCTTGGTCACGATGCCCGCGATCCGCTCGCCGAGGTCTGCCCGCGGGGTCTTCAGCTGCTCGGTGAGCTGGCTCACCAGCAGGCTCTCCCTGGCTAGAAACCGGAACGCGTCAATGCCGACCAGCGCCTCGACGCGCCGCACGCCCGAGCCGATCGAGTTCTCGCCCATGATCTTGATAAGGCCGAGCTGACCCGACCTGGCGACGTGCGTGCCGCCGCACAGTTCACGCGAGTAGTCACCCACCTCCACGACGCGTACTTGCTCGCCGTACTTCTCACCGAACAGGGCCAGCGCGCCCATCGCCCGCGCCTGCGTGATCGAGGTGTGGAACGCCCGGACGTCGAGGTCGTTGATCAGGACCTCATTGACTTCGTCTTCCACGTCGGCGAGTACCGCCGCGGGCACCGCGCCGATCGCGGTGAAGTCGAACCTGAACCGGCCGGGCGAGTTCTCCGACCCTGCCTGGGCGGCCGACTCGCCGAGCGCGCCGCGGAACGCCCGGTGCACCAGATGCGTCGCGGTATGCGAGCGGGAGATCGCACGGCGCCGGTCGATGTCGATCTCGGTGAGCACCCTGTCCCCGACGCCGATCTCGCCTGCCATGACCCGGCACCGGTGCACGATCAGGCCGGGAACCGGCGCTTGCACGTCGAGTATCTCAACGACCGCCCCGTCGCCCGCACCGCTGCCAGTCGAGCGCACGATGCCGGTATCGGCTAGCTGACCGCCACCCTCCGCGTAGCAGGGCGTCCGGTCGAGCACGACGTCGACCTCGGTGCCCGCACCCGCTGCCGGCACCGAGACTCCGCCAGCCAGCAGGCCGATGACCGTGGCGTCGGTCGCGACCTCGTCGTAGCCGGTGAAGACCACCTTGCCGGCCCGCTCGAGGAACTGCGCGAAGGCCGAGATATCGGCGTTGCCGGTCTTCTTCGCCGCGGCGTCATCCTTGGCCCGCTGCCGCTGCTGCGCCATCAGCCGCCTGAACTCCGGCTCGTCCACAGCGAGGCCCTGCTCGGCCGCCATCTCCAGGGTCAGGTCGATCGGGAAGCCGTAGGTGTCGTGCAACTGGAACGCCTGCGTGCCGCTGATCGCCCGCTCGCCGCGGCGCGACGTCTCCTCGACCGCGGCGTCGAAGATCGCGGTGCCCGTCCGCAGGGTGCCAAGGAACGCGCCTTCTTCCGCGTCCAGCACCGTGTGGATGTTCGGCGCGTCCCGCGGCAGGTCCGGGTACTGATCGCTGAGCGCGCCGATCGCGACCGAGGCGAGCTCGTGCAGGTACCGCTCGCCGTGGCCACCCCGGCTGCCGTCACCGCCGCGCTGCGAGCCGGCCAGCAGCCGCAGGTCCCTGACGCTGCGCCTGACGATGCGCCGGAGCACGTAGCCGCGGCCTTCGTTCGACGGGATGACACCGTCGGCGACGAGCATGACAGCAGCCCTGACATGGTCAGCCACGACGCGCAGCGCGACGTCGCCGCGGTGATCACGCCCGTACTTCTGCTCGGTCAGCTCCGCGGCCCGCTCGAGGATCTTCCACATGGTGTCGACCTCGTAGATGTTGTCGACGCCCTGAAGCAGCGCTGCCATCCGCTCCAGGCCCATGCCGGTGTCGATGTTGTGCGAGGGGAGCTCGCCCTGGACGTCGAAGTCCACCTTGCTCCGGACCGCGCTCAACTGGTATTGCATGAACACGAGGTTCCAGACCTCAAGGTAGCGATCTTCGTCGACCTCGGGGCCGCCCTCGCGGCCGTACTCAGGACCGCGGTCGTAGTAGATCTCCGAGCACGGGCCGCCAGGACCGGGAACGCCCATGTGCCAGTAGTTGTCCGCCAGGCCGCGACGCTGAATTCGGTCCGCCGACAGGCCGACCCCGTGCTGCCAGATGTTGTACGCCTCGTCGTCACCGGTGTAAACGGTCGCCCACAGCCGGCTCTCGGGGAAACCGAAACCGCCGTCCGACTCTGGCCTGGTGAGCAGTTCCCACGCCAGCGGGATGGCCTGCTCCTTGAAGTAGTCGCCGAAAGAGAAGTTGCCGAGCATCTGGAAGAACGTCGCGTGCCTGGTGGTCTTGCCGACTTCCTCGATATCGGGGGTCCGCACGCACTTTTGCGCGCTGACCGCCCGCGGGTACGGCGGCACGCGCTGGCGTAGGAAGAACGGCTTGAACGGGACCATCCCGGCGTTTACCAGTAGCAGCGTGGGGTCGTCGGCGATCAGGCTGGCCGACGGCACCAGCGTGTGCCCGCGCTCGGAGAAGTAGTCAAGGAAACGGCGGGCAATCTCTGCCGACTCCATCAACGGCCATCCTTAGGGTTGTCGCTGCCTGGTAATCACGCACGCTGGCGCGTGCTTTGCTGACACGCCGGCTGGCTGCCTGAGCCCTAGGCGAACTCAGCCGGCCGGTGCGCGTCCTGCTGACCTTCGAGGGTATTGCCTAACGAGCCGGGATGCCGATCGATATATCCGCGGTGCCGGTCCAGGTACTGGGCCGTGCCGACGCGGACATCCCGCACGAAGGCGCGGGCTGAACTCCGCTGCCCGACGGCTCTCTGGTCCACCGGACCCCGGATCGACTTGGCCGCGCCGGCCAGGCGCCGGTAACCCGCGATTCCCAGGACGGCACCGATCGTAAGCCATATCGCCCTGCGGATCACGGTCGCGCCCTGCCGCGCCCGGGAAGCTCAGGCAGCTGGCCAGCCCGCCGGATCGTCATCGCGCGCCGGACGCCATGGCCGACCGCCGCGAGCCGCAGCACCGGACTGCCGAGTCCTACCGCGACCAGCCGCGCCGTCCCGGCGACCGCGGAGACCTGAGCCGAAAGCTCCGACATGCTCTCCGTCACCTCGTCCACGCTGCGCGCCAGCGCGCCGGTCATCGCGAGCTGCTCGTCCGCGCGGTTCACGGCGGCATGAGTCCGCCGCATCAGGTCGTCAGTGCCCGCACGATAGCCGTCCACGACAGCCGTCGCCGCCGCGATCAGCTTCGCCAGCTTGAACAGCACGTACACCGCGGCGCACATGCCGGCCGCGAAGAAGCCGACCGCGATCAGCACCGCAAGCTGCCCGCCGCTCATCGGCTTCCGCTCCTTTCCCCGGCCCGGATAGCTGTCACCCCGCCGACCCTATCGCTTAGCGGCGGAGCCAGGTCCGCCATCGTCATCACCAGGCTCACGTCGTCGCTGGCCACCAGCGCCGTCGAGTACCGCCCTGACCCGCTCTACCCGGTCGGCGTACCTAGCTTCGGCCCCGTGCCGTGATGGTTCGTAATATCGCCGGCCCGCCACGTTTCCCGGCGCGTAGGCCTGCCGCACGATTCCCTCGGCGAAGTCATGCGGGTACAGGTAGCCCTTACCGTGCCCGAGCCTGGCGGCACCGCGGTAGCTAGCGTCCCGCAGGTGCACCGGCACCGGGCCAGATCGCCCGGACCGGACGTCGTCCGCCGCCGATCCGATCGCCTTCACGACCGAGTTGGACTTCGGCGCGAGCGAGAGGTGGATCACGGCCTGGGCCAGGTTGATCCGTGCTTCCGGCAAGCCCACGAACTCGACCGCCTGCGCGGCCGCCACGGCAACGGTCAGCGCCGACGGGTCCGCCATCCCGACATCTTCGCTCGCGTGCACGATCAGCCGCCTGGCGATGAACCTGGCGTCCTCGCCCGCCTCGATCATCAAGGCGAGGTAGTGCAGCGCCGCGTCGACGTCGCTGCCCCTGATGCTCTTGATGAAGGCACTGATCACGTCATAGTGCTGGTCGCCGGCCCGGTCATAGCGGACCGCCACCTTGTCGACGGCGCGCTCGAGTACCTGCAGGTCGATCATCCCGTCGGGTGGCAGCCCGAGCGAAGCCGCCTCCAGGTACGTGAGCGCCCGCCTCGCGTCGCCGCCGGCCATCCGCAGCAACTCGGCTTCGGCTTCGGCTGCCAGCGTCACGGCTCCGCGCAGTCCGCGCTCCGCGCGCAGCGCCCGGTCGATTACCAGAGTCATGTCCTCGTCGCCGAGCGGCTGCAGGGTCAGCAGCAGCGACCGCGACAGCAGCGGCGCGACGACCGAGAACGACGGATTCTCGGTCGTCGCGCCGACGAACGACACCCACCGGTTCTCCACGGCCGGCAGCAGGGCGTCCTGCTGCGCTTTGTTGAACCTGTGTACCTCGTCGATGAACAGCAGCGTCTGCGTGCCGGTCAGGCCGAGTTCGGCGCGCGCCGAGTCGATGGCCGCGCGCACCTGGCTGACCCCGGCGCAGACAGCCGACAGTTCGACGAACCGCCGCGCGGTCACCTGACTGAGTACGTAGGCCAGCGTCGTCTTGCCGGTCCCAGGCGGCCCCCACAGCAGCACTGACATCGGCGCGGCGTGGTCGACCAGCTTGCGCAGCGGCGACCCGGCCGAGGTCAGGTGCCGCTGGCCGACGACCTCGTCCAGATTTCTTGGCCGCATCCGGACCGCGAGCGGCGCGATCGCCTCGGCAACCGCCGCACCAGCAGCGTCGAACAGGCTCGCGCCCTGCTGCGCTCCCGAATCCCGTGCCGCCACGGCTCGACCCTACTCCTGGGTACCCCGGCCAGGCCGACGTCGGAACCGACGTCGTACCCGACATCACGGCCGACACCAAGGCGGCCAGCCATGATCACGGGCTGAGCCTCAGGTGGAGTCGGATGCGACCTTCACCGGCGGCGGCGGAGCCGACGCCTGACCAGCCAGCGCCACGTCCACTCCGGCCTCCTTGCGCTGCGCGGCCGTGATCGGCGTCGGAGCGCCAGTCAGCGGGTCGTTGCCTGAGGCGGCCTTCGGGAACGCGATCACGTCCCTGATCGACTCCCGGCCGGTCAGCAGCATCAGCATCCGATCCCAGCCGAACGCGATCCCGCCATGCGGCGGCGGCCCGTACCGCAACGCGTCCAGCAGGAAGCCGAACTGAGACCTGGCTTCCTCCCGCGACAGCCCGATCACGTCGAACACCTGCTGCTGCATGGCCGGACGGTGGATTCGGATCGACCCGCCACCGATCTCGGTGCCGTTGCACACGATGTCGTAGGCGTCCGCGAGCGCGCCGCCAGGCTCGGACACGAACTTGTCGGCCCACTCGGGCAGTGGCGCGGTGAACGGATGGTGCACCGCGGTCCAGCCGCCCGCCCCGTCCTCTTCGAACATCGGCGCATCGACCACCCAGGTGAACGCCCACGCGGCCGGGTCGATCAGCCCGCAGCGAGCGCCGATCTCCAGCCGGGCCGCGCCGAGCAGCGTCCGGGCGGCGGCCGCGGTCCCCGCCGCGAAGAACACGCAGTCCCCGGCCCCGGCCCCGGCCGCGGCCGCCAGCCCGGACCGTTCCTGCGCCGACAGGTGCCTGGCCACCGGGCCGGCGTCGGAGACCGCCCCGTCGGACGCGATCAGCACGTAGGCGAGGCCCTTGGCACCCCGGGACCTGGCCCAGTCCTGCCAGCCGTCGAGTTCCTTGCGTGACTGGCTGGCGCCGCCCGGCATCACCACCGCACCGACATGCTGCGCCTGGAATACCCGGAACCCGCTGCCAGCGAAGTAGCTCGTCAGGTCCACGAGCTCGCAGCCGAACCTCAGGTCGGGCTTGTCCGAGCCGAACCGCGCCATGGCATCGGCATAGGTCAGCCGCGGGATCGGCCGCTGCACCTCGTATCCGGCGATTTCCCGCCACAGCCGCTGCACCAGGTCCTCAGCCACTTCGACGACATCGGGGCGGGTGACGAACGACATCTCGATGTCGACCTGGGTGAACTCGGGCTGCCGGTCAGCCCTGAAGTCCTCGTCGCGGAAGCAGCGCACGAGCTGGTAGTAGCGTTCCAGGCCGGAGACCATCAGAAGCTGCTTGAACAGCTGCGGTGACTGCGGCAGCGCGTACCAGCTACCCGGCTGGAGCCGCACCGGCACCAGGAAGTCCCTGGCGCCTTCCGGAGTGGACCTGGTCAGGAACGGCGTCTCCACGTTCACGAAGTCGTGGTCCCGCATCACGTCGCTGACCAGGTACGCGGCCTTGGACCTGGCTCGCACCGCGGCCGCCATGTCCGCTCGGCGCAGGTCGAGGTACCGGTACCGCAGCCGGACTTCCTCGTTCAGCTCGGCATGCCCGTCGACCGGGAACGGCAGCGGATCGCACTCGGCCAGGATCTCGATCCGCGCCGCGGCAACCTCGACCTCACCGGTCCCGAGCTCGGGATTCTCGTTCCCGGCTGGACGACGCCGCACCTCGCCGCTGACCAGCACGCAGAACTCCGCCCGCAGCTCGTGCGCGACATCCTCCTGCCGCACGACTACCTGGACGACACCGCTGGCGTCGCGCAGGTCGATGAACACGACACCGCCGTGATCCCTGCGTCGGGCCACCCACCCGGCCAGCGTCACCTGCTGGCCGGCCTGGGAGCTGCGCAGTGCGCCCGCCTCGTGCGTGCGGATCATCGGTCTCCAGCCCTTCTGTCGACTATCAACTCAAGAAATTCAGCACCCGCACCGAGGCCGCCTACATTCCCCTGGCGGGGCCAGCGGCGGGCGCCAGGTCAGCCAGGAACGGGTTGGTCGCCCGTTCCGCACCGATCGTGGTCCGCGGCCCGTGCCCGGCCAGGACGACGGTCTCGTCAGGTAGCGGCAGGCAAACCCTCGACAGGCTAGCGAGGATCGTCTGGTAATCACCGCCCGGCAGGTCGGTACGGCCGATCGAGCCGGCGAACAGCAGGTCTCCGGTAAACAGGGTGCCTGGCTGGCCGGGACCGGACGAACTGGCCCCCGCGTCCGATACCGCCTCGCCGGCCAGCCGGAACGTCACGGATCCTGGCGTGTGTCCAGGAGCGTGGTCGACCACCAGGCTCACCCCGGCCAGGTCCAGAGTCATCCCGTCGGCGAGCTCGATCACGTCCTCCGGCTCGGCGAAGGTGAGGCCGCCGAAGAGCTGCTGGCCCGCCAGCAAGGACAGGCCCCTGGCCGGGTCACTGAGCAGTGCCCGGTCGGCTGGATGGATGTAAGCCGGGATATTCCGGGCACCGCAGACCGGAGCGATGGACCAGATATGATCAATGTGCCCGTGAGTAGCCAGAACCGCCACCGGACGGAGCCGGTACTGCGCGACAATCTCTTCGATACCCGCTGCGCAATCCTGCCCAGGATCTATGATCAGGCACTCTGCGCCAGGTTCGGGCGCCACGATATAGCAGTTCGCGGCGAACGAACCGGCCGGGAATCCGGCGATCAGCACGATAACCTCCAGGCTAACGCGAGAGTCGAGTGGTCGCTAAGAGAGCGGGCAGGTGCGCCCGACCCGGCGACGGACCTAGGCTACGCGAGTCTGGTGCAGTTACAGGACGGCTGCGTTTGGTGCGTCGAACCGATAACGGCTTGCCTTAGCACTTGCTTTGCTCCGATACCATGCGCGAAGTTTTGGGAGTGCACCACTACCGGTCGATAACGGGAGGGCTGGACAGGTGGCGGGTAAGAAGGAACGTCAGCGCAAGCTCGCGCGCGAGCGCTATCAGCGGCGGCTGGCACGCGAGGAACAGCGTCGTGAGAACACGCGCAAGATCACGAAGTGGGTGTCCGGCAGCCTGGTCATCCTGGTACTCGCCGGAGTCGTGATCCTGACCGTGATCCACCTGACGGGTAGCAGCGCCAGCGCGCAGGCCGCCGGAGCCACGCCTAGCGCGAGCGCGTCAGCGTCTGCGTCTGCCAGTCCGTCAGCGAGTCCCTCGGCGTCGCAGACCGAACCCGCGACTCACTGCACCTACATCTCGAACCCGCCTGCCGCGCGCAACGTCGGGGTTCCGTCGGCGACACCCGACAGCAAGTCGACGTACCAGGCCACGCTCAAGACCAATCGCGGCAGCATCGTGATCGACTTGCTGAACTCCAAGGCGACCTGCACGGTCAACTCGTTCGTGTTCCTAGCGGCGAAGAACTACTTCAACGGCACGTACTGCCACCGGCTCACCACCAGCGGCATCTACGTGCTGCAGTGCGGCGACCCGACCGGCACCGGCTCGGGCGGCCCGGGCTACGCGTTCGGCAACGAGAACCTGGCCGGGGCGACCTACCACACCGGAACCGTTGCCATGGCCAATACCGGTGCGCCGAACTCCAACGGCAGTCAGTTTTTCCTGGTTTACCAGGAGACTTCGCTACCGCCGAGCTACACGCCGTTTGGCACCATTGTCAGCGGACTAAATATCATCCAGGCGGTCGCCCATGCTGGCACGGCAAACAAGTCGCAGGACGGGCCGCCGAAGGACAAAGTCGTCATCGAAAGCGTCACGATCAAGAAGACCTGAACAGGGTGAATGTGCGGGCGGCGGGTCGCGGAGTTGCCGCCCGCACATGTCAGCCAGTCAGGTACCGACCGGGAGGTAAGCCGTGAGCACCGGAAGCCATCCGTGGGGCCGTGTAGCCGAGGACGGCACGGTCTACGTGCATACTTCCGAAGGAGAGCGTGTCGTCGGCATCTGGCAAGCCGGCAGCCCGGACGAGGCACTCGCCTTCTTCACGCGCAGGTACGACTCGCTGGCCGCCGAGATCAGTCTGCTCGAACGTCGCATCACGGCCACCGACCTGGCTCCGGCCCAGGCCAAGGCGACGATCGCCAGATTGCAGGCAGCGATCGACGAGGCCAAGGCAGTAGGCGATCTCGACGGACTGCGGCAGCGGCTCGGATCGTTGTCCGAGCAGGCCGACCACCGGCGCGAGGAACACAAGGCCGCCAGGGACAAGGCCCGCGCCGAGGCGATCGAGATCAAGGAGCACATCGTCGCCGAAGCCGAGCAACTCGCTGCCGAGGCCACGCACTGGAAGTCTGGTGGTGAGCGGCTGAAGGATCTGCTCGACGCGTGGAAGGCCGCGCCGCATGGCGACCGGCAAGCGGAAGCTGCGTTGTGGAAGCGGATGTCGGCCGCCCGAAGCACGTTCGCTAAGCGCCGCAAAGCCTACTTCGCCACCCTGGAGGAGGAGCGGAGCACGGTCAGGGACCGCAAGCAGGAACTGGTCAGCCGAGCCGAGGAACTCGCGTCGTCGACGGACTGGGCTGCCACTGCCGCCGCGTACCGCGACCTGATGGCGTCCTGGAAGGAAGCCGGGCGAGCCGACCGGGTCACCGACGACGAGCTCTGGAAGCGGTTCAGGGCGGCTCAGAGCATGTTCTTCGAGGCGCGGTCCGCCGCGATGTCGGCGAAGGACAGCCAGTTGCGCGAACGGGCAGTCGTCAAGGAGGCGCTGCTCGCCGAAGCGGAGAAGCTGCTGCCGGTGACCGATCCTAAATCGGCCAGGGCTGTGCTGCGCTCTGTCCACCAGCGGTGGGACAAGATCGGCTCGGTGCCCAGGGAAGCGAACGAGCGGCTGGAAGGCGGCCTGCGTAAAGTCGACGAGGCGGTACGCAAGGCCGAGGACATCCAGTGGCGCCGGACCAACCCGGAGGCATTGTCCCGTGCCAGGGACACCGTGGACCAGATACGCAAGACCATCGGCCAGCTTGAGGGCCAGCTCGCCCAGGCCACCGAGCGCGGTGACGATGCGACCATCCAGCGCGTGTCGTCGGCCCTGGCGACCAGGCAGGCCTGGCTGGTGGAGGCTGAGAAGACGCTGGCCGACCTCACCGGCTGAGCCGGAGGGGGCACCGTCACACTAAACTCGTCACCCGCTGTGCGTCGTACACGCCGTCGACCGTCCTGACGGCCTTCAGGACGTGCCGCAGGTGCTCGGGATCGGCCATCTCGAAGGTGAACTTACTCAGGGCGACCCGGTCCCGCCGCGTGGTGACTGATGCCGACAAGATGTTGACGTGCTGCTCCGAGATGGACCTGGTGATATCGGACAGCAGGCCGGTGCGGTCCAGCGCCTCGACCTGGATGGCGGCGAGGAACCGCGAGCTCTCCTTCGGCGCCCAGTGCACCGCCACCATCCGCTCCGGCTGCGACTGCACAAGGTGCGCGATGTTGACGCAGTCGGTACGGTGCACCGACACGCCGTTGCCCCGGGTAACGAAGCCGGTGATCTTGTCACCGGGCACCGGGGTGCAGCACTTGGACAACCGCGCCCAGACGTCGGCGGTTCCCTCCACCGAGACGCCGGAATCACCGGTCGTCGGCCGCGGACTCGGCGCCCGGGTCAGCAGTGTCGTCTCGGCAAGGTCCTCGTGAGCGCCGGCCAGACCGCCCGCGGACTTGACTAGCTTGGCGACGACAGACTGCGCGCTGACGTGACCGTCGCCGACCGCCGCGTACAGCGTGGCCAGGTCGGAGTAGCGCAGCTCCATCGCGATCGCCTGCAGCGCGTCGGCCGTCGCCAGCCGCTGCAGCGGCAGGCCCTGCTTGCGCATAGTCCTGGCGATCATCGCCTTGCCGGTATCGGCGGACGCCTCGCGGCGCTCCTTGGAGAACCAGTGCCTGATCTTGTTGCGTGCCCTGGCGCTCTTGACGAAGCCGAGCCAGTCCTGGCTCGGGCCGGCGTCCGTCGCCTTGGAGGTGAGTATCTCCACCGTCTCGCCGTTGGCGAGCTTGGACTCCAGCGGCACCAGCCTGCCGTTGACCTTCGCCCCGATGGTTCGGTGCCCGACTTCGGTGTGGATGGCGTAGCCGAAGTCCACCGGGGTCGCCCCCTGCGGCAGCGCGATGACTTCGCCCCGAGGCGTGAAGACGTAGACTTCGGCACTGCCCACTTCGAACCGCAGCGATTCGAGGAATTCAGCCGGGTCGGCGGTCTCCCGCTGCCAGTCCACCAACTGCCGCAGCCAGTCCAGGTCGGAGGGACTGCGGCCGGTAGACACCTCCTCCTTGTACTTCCAGTGCGCGGCTACGCCGTACTCGGACCGCCGGTGCATGCCCCAGGTCCTGATCTGAAGCTCGACCGGCTTGCCGCCAGGGCCGATCACCGTGGTGTGCAGCGACTGGTACATGTTGAACTTCGGCATCGCGATGTAGTCCTTGAACCGCCCGGGAACGGGGTTCCACCGGGCGTGCACGGAGCCGAGGACCGCATAGCAGTCGCGCACCGTGTCGACGAGGACGCGGATGCCGACGAGGTCATAGATGTCGTCGAAGCCGACATTCCTGGCGATCATCTTCTGGTACACCGAGTACAGGTGCTTCGGGCGGCCAGTCACCCGTGCCTTGATCTTTGCCTCGCGCAAATCAGCGGAAACCTCTTCGATCACCTCCTGCAGGAATGCCTCCCTGCGAGGTGCGCGCTCGGACACCAGCCGGGCGATCTCGTCATAGCGCTTGGGGAACAGCGTCGCGAAGGCCAGGTCTTCGAGTTCCCACTTGACGGTATTCATGCCGAGCCGATGCGCCAGCGGAGCGTAGATCTCCAGCGTCTCGCGGGACTTCTGCTCCTGCTTCGGCCGCGGCAGGTAGCGCAGCGTCCGCATGTTGTGCAGCCGGTCGGCCAGCTTGATCACAAGCACCCGGATGTCGCGTGACATCGCGACCACCATCTTGCGCACCGTCTCGGCCTGAGCGGCGTCGCCGTACTTGACCTTGTCCAGCTTGGTCACGCCGTCGACCAAGGCGGCGATGTCGGCACCGAAATCCCGGCGCAGTTCCTCCAGCGTGTAGGACGTGTCCTCGATGGTGTCGTGCAGCAGTGCCGCGCACACCGTCTCGTGGTTCATCCCGAGTTCAGCCAGGATGGTCGCTACCGCCAGGGGATGGGTGATGTAAGGGTCACCGCTCTTGCGCGACTGGTTCGCGTGGCATTTGGCCGCGACGTCGTAAGAACGTTCGATCAGCCGGATGTCGGCTTTAGGATGCGTCGTGCGGACGGTCCTGATCAGCGGCTCGAGCACCGGGTTGATGCCGCCACCGCGGGACGTCCCGAACCTGCTGAGCCGACGCCGGACGCCCGCGTGACTGGCCCCGCCGTGGTTAGCGGCCGACGCCTGATCACCGCGAGCTTCTTGTGCGCTGTCCGACTCGGCGCCGGGCGTGCCGGTAGGCGGCGTCACCCGACTGCCAGCTACGGGCAGATCCCGGTCTCCAGGACCAACCCCCGTTGCCTCCT
Organism: Streptosporangiaceae bacterium; assembly: GCA_035533915.1. GTDB lineage: Bacteria > Actinomycetota > Actinomycetes > Streptosporangiales > Streptosporangiaceae > Chersky-822. Next base: position 98,082 of record DATLSX010000103.1, on the reverse strand, counting down.
GGGTGACTCCGCTGTCGGCCTTTCCGGCCGTCGCTATGTCACCGGCCACTGCCGCTCCTCGCGTCAGTCGAAGCAACTAGTGTAACCACGCCGTGATCGTCCGTATGCCCACCTGACCGCTTCGCCGGGTACACCGGGCAAAACCGACCCCGCCGGACGGACGGCCGCCCGGGGTGCGCGACTGCACCTGTGCCCCCGAAGGCCTCAGATGCCGATCAGCGCGCGCACATCCATGCCCGGCAGGTTCGCCCGGCCCCCGAGGAATCCGAGCTCGATCAGGACACTCAGCGCCGTCACCTCCGCGCCGCACCGCCTGATCAGGTCCGCCGTAGCCGCCGCGGTCCCGCCAGTCGCGAGCACGTCGTCGATCAGCAGCACCCGGTCGCCGGGCTTGAACGCGTCGACATGGACTTCGACAGCCGCACTGCCGTATTCGAGCTCGTACGTCTGCGCGTGCGTCGGCCCTGGCAGCTTGCCGAGTTTGCGCACCGGTACGAAACCTACCCCGAGCTCATGTGCGACCGGGGCCGCCAGGATGAATCCGCGCGCCTCGATCCCGGCGACCTTGTCGACCCGGTCATGACCGGCGGCGAGCGCGGCGATCGCCAAGGCGAACGCCCGCCCGTCCGCGAGCAGCGGCGTGATGTCCTTGAACACCACGCCCGGCTGCGGGTAGTCGTGGACGTCCCTGATCAGCGCGAGCAGCGCCGCCCCGACGCCGGCCGGGCGGGAATCTGAACCGCCAGCACCCGGAGTGGCTTCGGTCGCGGACACGTCCGCTACCGCCGCTTCTTCTTTCCTGACGGCCGCCGCTGCGACGCACTCGACCGCCGGGGCTGCTGCCGTGGCCCCCTGGAGCCGGCGGCCGCGCCTGCGGGACGGCCAGCAGCCACCGACGCCGGCTGCGAGCCTTCCGTCTCCTCCGCGTCGTCCGCCTGGTCCGCGACTTCGTCCGCGGTATCCACTTCGGCATCGCTCGCGGCAGCGCCAGAACCACCCACCGGGACCCTCGCCTGGCGCTTGACGCTGGTGGCCCGCTGGGCGATCTGCTTCGCGAGTTGCCGGTACTCGGGCTGACGTTCCTTGAGGTCGGCCAGCACCGGCGTGGCGATGCAGATCGAGGAGTAGGTGCCGGACAGCATGCCGACAAACAGCACCAGCGACAGGTCCTTGAGCTCGCCGTTGCCCAGCAGGAAGATGCTAATCGCGAGAATCGCCGCGACCGGCAGCAGCGCGATCAGCGAGGTGTTGATCGAACGGACCAGGGTCTGGTTCAGCGCCAGGTTGGCCGCTTGGCTGTACCTGGTCCGCCTGGTCGCGAGCAGGCCGGCCGTGTTCTCCCTGACCTTGTCGAAGACCACGACAGTGTCGTACAGGGAGTAACCGAGGATGGTCAGCAGGCCGATCACGGACGCCGGACTGACCTGGAAGCGAAGCAGGGCATAGATCCCGACCGTGATGACGATGTCATGCGCCAGCGCCACGAGTGCCGCCGTAGCCATGCGCCACTCGAATGCCACCGACAGATAAAGCACGATCACGATGAGGAAGGCGATCAGCGCCTGGAGCGCCTTGCCGAGGATCTGCGACCCCCAGGTAGCGCCGACCGACTGCAAGCTCACCGCGTTGCGCGGGAGATTGAACCGCGCGGCGAGCGCATTCTGGATCTTGTATTGCGTGGCGAGAGCGTTCTTGCCCGTCGGAACCGGGATCTGCACCTGCCACTTGGAGTTGCCGGCGACCTTCTGGACGAGCGGGTTGGCACCGCCGCCCGCACTGGTCACCGTACTCGTGACCTGCGCGGTGGTGGCCGCGGGCGCCCGGAACTGGTAAACCACGCCGCCCTTGAACTCGACGCTGAAATTGAGCCGGAAGATCAGCAGGGCGGCGATAGCGATCACGAGGATAGCGCCGGAGATGGTGTACCAGAGCTTCTTACGGCCGACGAAGTCGAACGACACCTCACCGCGGTACAGCCGCCCGCCGATGTTGCCGATCCGCGACATCACGCCTCCTTCGGGGTGGGCCTGGCAGCCGTGGCGGAGGCCGCACCGCCGGTCGCCGGCCTGACTGTGCCGGGCCGCGAACCACGCCACGGCGATCGCGCCCCGAGCCTGGCCGGATCAAGACCGGACCACTTACTACCCTGACCGTAAAACTTCGTCCGCGCCAGCAGCGTCACCATCGGCTTGGTGAACAAGAACACCACGACGATGTCGATCAGCGTCGTCATTCCGAGCGTGAAGGCGAAGCCACGGACGTCGCCGATCGCGAAGATGTATAGCAGCAGCGCGGCGAGGAAGGAGACCGTGTCGGAGACCAGGATGGTCCGCCTGGCACGTTCCCAGCCGCGTTCGACGGCGGCTCGCAACGACCGGCCCTCCCGCACCTCGTCGCGCAATCGCTCGAAGTAGACGACGAACGAGTCCGCCGTGATTCCGATCGCGACGATCAGTCCGGCCACGCCCGCAAGCGAGAGCGTGAAGCCCTCGTACTTGCTCAGCAAGATGACCGCCAGCCAGGAGAGCAGGGCTGCCGTCGCCAGGCTGAAGACCGACACCACCGCCAGACCGCGGTAGTACAGGAACGAGTAGATCACCACGAGCAGCAACCCGACGGCCGCCGCGATCAGGCCAGCGGTCAGCTGAGACGAGCCGAGCTGCGCGGAGATCGACTGGGTCGACTGCGGCACGAAGGCGAGCGGGACGGCGCCGTACTTGAGCACGTTCGCCAGTCTGTTCGCGGTGGTCGAGGAGAATCCGGTACCAGACGGGCCGGTGATCTGACCCGAGCCGCCGGTGATCGGGCTGGTGATCTGCGGCGCCGACACGACCTTGCCGTCGAGCACGATCGCGAACTGGTCGAGCACCGAATTTTGCTGGCCGGTGGCGGGGTTGAAGTACTTCGAGTACATCGCCGACGTCATGTCGCCGAAGGCGCGCGTTCCCGGGCCCTTCAGCGTGAAGTTGACGACCCACTGGTTGTTGGTCGAGTTGACCTGGGCCGCGACCGAGGCCAGGTCGGTGCCCAGCACCTTGGCGACATCCAGCACGTACTTGAAGCCCTGTGAGTCACAGGCCACGATCTGCGCGTTGGGGTTGTCCCACTTCGCCGGGTTGTTGCCGTAGATCTGCTGCTGCCAGTTCTTGTCGCGGCAGTTCAGCCGGCTGAAGTCATTGACCAGCGCGGCGCTATGCACCATGGAGACGTTCCCCTGGGCCTGGGCGGCCGTCGGCAGCTTGGTGACCATGCTAGGCGCGGCGCTCGGCGACGCCGACGGGCTGGCGGACGCGCTCGGGCTGGCGGACGGGCTGGCGGACGGGCTCGGGCTGGCCGAAGGACTGGGACTTGCCGACGCGACGGCGGCGGGCCGCAGCGCCGACTGGCCGGCCGCGGTCAGCGATCGCGCACCGACCGTCAGGCCGTGCCCGGTAGTCCTTGCGGCCTTGCCAGCCTTGGCCGTGACGCCGGGCGAGGCCGAGGCGCTGGGCTTGGCGGACGAACTGGCGCTGGGCGACGCGGCGGCCTTGGGCGAGGAACTCGGGCTGACGGATGCCGTGGCCCCTGGCGACGGCGAGGCACCCGGCGTCGGGCTGGCCGACGGGCTCGGCGCGACGGTGGGCACCGGGTACCCGGGCGCCTGGAGCAGCACCTGGCGGAACCTCAGCACCGCGGATGCCAGCAGCGGGGCCACTTCTTCCGCACTCCGGTGCGGAATCGAGACCGTGATGTCACTCGTCCCCTGCTTGACGACCGTGGCGCCGGTAAAGCCCTGACCGTTCACCCGGCTCAGCAGGATCCCGATCGCGATATTCATGTCGGCCGCGCTCGGCGTCGCCTTGCCGGTCAGCGAAACCGCGTGCAGCGTCACCACGGTGCCGCTGGACAAGTCCAGGCCCAGTGCGACCTTGAAGGCCTTGTGCCAGCTCCCCGGATGCACCGCGTAGGCGGTGCCGATCACCGAGCCGAACATAACCAGGAGCAGCACGACGAGCGCCGCGAGATACCGACCTGGTCGAGACGGCGGGCCACTCTGCCTGGAGGAGCCGCTGCCGCCCGGCCAGGAGCTACCGCCGCGCGGCCGGGGGGTTGAATTTCTTGGGGGAGCCACCTGTGCCTGTCCTTAGCTCGTCGGACCCGCGGTGCGGTCAGATATTGCGGTCTTTGAGATCCAAGTCGTCAGACGACGTGTCGTCGTGCGGCTGCTCGTCGGCCGCTGCCCCGTCGGCCGCGGTCCCGGTGGCGTCCTCGTCCGGTATCACGTCCATGATGGCCCGGCGCAGCATGGTCACGTGGACGCCAGGCGCGATCTCGATCACGATGTCGCGATCGTCACCCGAGACCACCGTGCCGTACATCCCGGCCGTCGTGCGGATCCGCTGTCCCGGCATGACCTGGCTCTGCGTCTGCATGGCCTTGCGCTGCCTGTTCCGCTGCGGGCGCATGATCAGCACGTAAAATACGCCGATCAGTACCGCCAGGATCAAGAACGTGTAGAGCGAGTTGCCCTTAGGCGCGTTGCTCGCGGCAAGAGCCGGAGCGGCGGCGAGAATCATAGTCCCCATCGCGGGGCTTCCTTCCGGTTGATGGCGCAGCGGCCAGTGGCAGCAGCCAAGGCACCATACCGGCAAGACCGGCAGCGGTGCCAGGCGGCTGGGAAAGACCAACTGCCGAAGTGTAGCGGCGCACGCACCGCGCATAAACAGGCTACGACTTAAGCCGAGTGATCGTGACCGGGCCGCAACCAGATGTGCCGGTCCGAGCCGGACGACTCGGACACTTCCACCCTAGTCAAACAGCGTGACGGGGCTAGTACCATCGCCCGGGCCACCGCCGCCGGGAATTTGCTCGGGCGGGCTCAGGCCCAGATGCGTCCAGGCGGCCGGTGTCGCCACCCGGCCCCTGGGCGTCCGCGCCATCAGGCCGGCTCGTACCAGGAACGGCTCGGCGACCACTTCGACGGTCTCCGCCTCCTCGCCGACGGCAACTGCCAGTGTCGACAGGCCGACCGGCCCGCCGCCGAACCGCTGCACCAGAGCCGTCAGGACGGCACGGTCCAGCCGGTCAAGCCCGCTCTGGTCGACCTCGTACAACTCGAGTGCGGCCCGGGCGGCAGCTTTGGTCACGATGCCGTCACCGCGCACCTCGGCGAAGTCCCTGACCCTGCGGAGCAGCCTGTTGGCGATCCTCGGCGTGCCCCGGGAGCGGCCGGCGATCTCGTCGGCGCCTTCGTCACGCAGAGTCACTCCGAGCAAGCTGGCAGACCGGCGGATGATCACGCCAAGCTCGTCGGCGTCGTAGAAGTCCAGATGTCCGGTGAAGCCGAACCTGTCACGCAACGGAGCCGGCAGCAAGCCCGCCCTGGTCGTTGCCCCGACCAGGGTAAACGGAGCGACATCGAGCGGGACCGCGGTCGCGCCAGGCCCCTTGCCGAGCATCACGTCGACCCTGAAGTCCTCCATCGCCAGGTAGAGCATCTCCTCGGCCGGCCTGGCCAGCCGGTGAATCTCGTCGATGAAGACCACTTCCCCGCCGGTCAGCGAGGTGAGGACTGAGGCCAGATCACCGGCCCGCTCGATGGCCGGGCCGCTGCTGATCCGCAGCGGGGCGCCGAGTTCGGCGGCGATGATCATCGCGATCGTGGTCTTGCCGAGCCCGGGCGGACCGGACAGCAGCACATGATCTGGCGCCTTGCCACGCCGCATCGCGCCTTCGAGCACGAGCGTAAGCTGCTCGCGTAGCCTCGGCTGGCCGACGAACTCGGCGAGCTGCCTTGGCCTGAGTGCCCCCTCGATCTGCCGCTCGTCGGCGTCGGCGAGTGGCGAGACGAACCGGTCGGTGTCGCTCTCGGTCATCGGCGCCCCAGCACGCGCAGTGCTGCGCGCAGCGCCACAGCCACGTCCACGTCGACATCCGGGACGACCGCCCCAGAACCGTCGCCAGTCCCGGTACCGCTCCCAGCCGTGCCAGCGCTACCTGGGCCCGCTCCCGTCCCAGAACCGGCCAGAATCTCCGGCTCGATCGCCGCGATCGCCTGGTCCGCGTCCCTGGCTTGCCAGCCGAGGTTCACCAGCCCGGCCCGGACCTGGTCGCGCCAGGTCAAGGCGCCGCCACCGCTGGTCCCCTGCCGCACGGCAGTGCTGCCCAGCCCAGCCGATCCGCCGACCCCGGGAGCACCGAGCCGGCCGGCCAGTTCGATCACGATCCGCTGCGCGCCCTTGCGGCCGATGCCCGGCACGCTGGTCAGCGCGGTCACGTCTTCGGCTGCGACAGCCCGGCGCAGCCCGTCCGGGCTGAACGTGGCCAGCATCGCCAGCGCCAGCCGCGGGCCGATGCCGCTCGCGGTCTGCAGCAATTCGAACGTGTTGCGCTCGTCGTCGCTGCCGAATCCGTACAGCGTGAGCGCGTCCTCACGAACCACCAGCGAGGTGCAGACCTTGGCCCGCTCACCCGGTCGCAGCCCGGCCAGGGTACCGGGCGAGCACTGCACGAGCAGGCCGACTCCGCCGACGTCGATCACCGCGCCCTCGGGCGCGACCGCGGTCACCACTCCGTCAAGATGCGCGATCACCGGACCCTTGCTCCTCCCGCCGCCCTGTCTGCCACCGCTGCCGCCGCCCGCGCGGCCGCCGCCCGCGTTGCCGCCGCCAGTTTCGCCTGTGCGTCACCGCGCCACAGATGGCAGATCGCCAATGCGAGCGCATCGGCCGCATCGGCCGGTCTCGGCGGATTGACCAGCTTGAGCAGCCTAGTGACCATCTGGGTCACCTGTGCCTTGTCCGCCCGCCCGCTGCCCGTCACGGCAGCCTTGACCTCGCTCGGCGTGTACAGCGCTACTGGCACACCGTGCCGGGCCGCGCACACGATGGCGACCGCGCCTGCCTGCGCGGTGCCCATCACGGTCCGCACGTTGTGCTGGCTGAACACTCGCTCCACCGCGACCGCATCCGGCTTGTACAGCGAAATCCACTCCTCGATCCGCTCCTCGAGCGTGAGCAGCCTGATGCCGATCTCCGCGCCGGACGGAGAACCGACCACGGTGGTCCCGGCCAGCGTCAGCGCGACTCCTGGCCCGCCCTGGACAACCCCCAGGCCGCACCGGGTCAGGCCGGGATCGACACCGAGCACCCGCATGCGGCCACCGCCTGAGCTCACGAACGAACAAGTGTTCGGCTGTGACACTACCGGCTGCGCTACCAGGCCGCCGATCAAGCGCGGCCCGGCGTGTCGCGTGCGGCGGCGGGCACCGCGCGGCTCAGAAGTAGTCCAGCAGGTACGGAGTCGCCGCGAACGCGGCGTCGAGCGCGTCGTCGCAGCGTCGCCATCGGAACTCCGGCGAACAGGGCGGCGAACCCGCGCGGTCCCAGCGTGACCGGCTGTGCCGCGGGCGATGCGCCAGGAGTGCCCGTTATCCCTGGCACGAGCTCACCCCGGCCGCCGCGCACGGACAGGGTATGCGGCCCGGCGTTGGCCGGCAGGTCCCGGTCGGCAAGCAGCAGCGGCACGCTGACGTCGACGGCCGGGCGGAAGCCGCGGCCGCGATGGCTGCCGGCGGGTCAAGCACCCGCAGCATCCAGGGCTTGTACTGGCGGACGCTGACGTCGGGTTCTCGGGTCAGCCAGCCGACCGGGTCGGCCGGGCCGACGTTGGCGCGCACCACGTCGGCCACCGTGGCATGCGAGGCGACGATTTCCCAGAAGGTTCGCACCGTGCGCGCCGAGGCCGCCTGCAGCAGGTGCACCATGATCTCGTGGTCGTTGCCGTCCCAGCCGTAGCCGAGGAAGCCGTCTTGGGCCAGGTAGCAGAAGAAGTCCGGCTCCGCGAGCCACCGGCGCACCGTAGCCGGGTCGAATGTGCAAGGACCGCAGTCCCTGGCGCTGGCGTGTACCGCGCCGAGCACGGCGACGACCTGCTCGGCGTCCCCGGTACCAGCCCGCCGCACCTCGGCCCGCTGCGACGCGGCACCGGCGGACAGCAGCGAACTCAGCGACCGGCCGGGTATCTCGGCACGGTAGAGGCCGCCTGCCAGTTCCCAGCCCACCGAGCGGTACAGGGGCATGGTCGTCGGATAGAGCACCGACAGGGGGTAGCCGCGCTCGGTCATCGCGCCGAGCAGCGCCGTTATCAGCGCCCGGCCGACGCCGCGGCCCCTGGCCTCGGGTGCGACCTTCACCCCGGCGATGGCGGCGGAGGGCAGCGCCCGGCCGTGCCACCACTGCCGCAGATCGTAAAACCTGGCTGCCCCGACCAGCCGATCACCAGCCCAGACGCCGAACTGCCGCGAGTCGGCGACACCCGCGAGGACTTCGGCACGCCAGTACTCGCGGTCCTCCGCTGTCATCGGGCCGAACGCGCGATGCCGCAGGTCTAGCTCGGCATCGATATCGTCGCCGTCGCGCATCGGCCGGATCGTAAGCCCCCCGGCCCCGGCAGTCACAGCTCAGCCGGCTGGCTCAACCCAGCTTCTCCATGATCTCGTCGGAGACCGAGTAGTTCGCGTACACGTCTTGCACCTCGTCGGACTCCTCAAGCACCTCGATCAGCTTGAAGACCTTCCGCGCGGTCTCCTCGTCGAGTTCGATCTCGACCGACGGCAGGAACGGGGTCTCCGCCGACTCGTAGTCGATTCCCGCCTGTTGCAGCGCGGTCCGAACCGCGACCAGGTCCGTGGCCTCGCTGACGACCTCGTACGACTCGCCGATGTCGTTGACCTCCTCGGCGCCCGCGTCGAGCACCGCCATCAGCACGTCGTCCTCGCCTAGCTCGGCTGTCTTGGGCACGATGACAACGCCCTTGCGGCCGAACAGGTAGGAGACCGAGCCCGCGTCGGCCATCGAGCCGCCGTTGCGGGTCAGCGCGACCCGGACCTCGGAAGCGGCGCGGTTCCTGTTGTCGGTCAGGCACTCCACCAGCAGCGCGACTCCGCCGGGCGCGTAACCCTCGTAGGTAATCGTCTCGTAGGCGGCGCCGCCGGCCTCCAGGCCGGCTCCGCGCCGGACGGCACGGTCGATGTTCTCGTTCGGCACCGAGCTGCGCTTGGCTTTCTGCACGGCGTCATAGAGCGTCGGGTTGGCGCTGATGTCGGCTCCGCCGCTGCGCGCCGCTACCTCGATGTTCTTGATCAGCTTGGCGAACAGCTTGCCTCGCCGGGCGTCGACGACGGCCTTCTTGTGCTTCGTGGTGGCCCACTTAGAGTGGCCGCTCATGTGTGTTCCCTCACCATGTCGGTAAAGATCGTGTGCACGCGATTGTCCTGGGTGAGCTCGGGATGAAACGCGGTTGCGATCGCCGGACCCTGACGGACGGCGACGATCCTACCGGTGCGCGGCTCGGTAGCCAGAATTTCGACCCCTGGCCCGACCTGTTCGACCCAGGGAGCGCGGATGAAGACGGCGCGGAACTCCGGTCCCCGCGTGCCGCTGATCGAGATATCGCTCTCGAACGACTCCGATTGCCTGCCGAAGGCGTTACGCCGGACCGTCATGTCGATAGCGCCCAGAGTCTCCTGGTCGCTCGACCGGTCCACCAGGTTGCTCGCGAGCAGGATCATCCCGGCGCAGGAGCCGAAGACCGGCATGCCCGCGGCTATCCGCTCCCGCAGCGGCCCGGCCAGATCGAAGATCGCGAGCAGCTTCCAGATCGTGGTCGACTCGCCGCCGGGGATGATCAGGCCGTCCACCGCGGCCAGTTCGGCTGGCCGGCGTACCGGAACAGGCCGGGCTCCGGACGAGCCGACCGCTCGCAGGTGCTCGGCGACGTCGCCCTGCAGGGCAAGCACCCCGATGGTGCTCGCACCGGCCGCGGCGGCGGGCGTCCCGGCGGGGCGGGCCGCGGCCTCAGCGCCGGGAGCTTGCGCCGGTACGGCGACCACGGCATCGCTGCCTGGCACGAATTCCTCCCCTATAGTCGCGCTACGGGCCAGTTCCGAGGGTATCCGGGTGCGACCGGTATCCCGCGTCGCACCCGGCGGTGCGTCCCCGCTTCACCACAGTGGTGTGCCAGAGTTGCGCTGCGGGTAGCGATCTGTGAACTACACAGTGCCGGCCTGGGCGCCGGTGGTGTGGTGGTGGTTAAATCGGCAGCTTGCGCAGCCAGTCCGCACGGGAGGCACCAGATGGGCCAGGCCTGGACCTTCGACGGCGCGCCTGCGAGCACGACGGCGGTCTTCACCAGCCTGGTCACGTTGCTCGAAGGAACGACCTTCTGCATCTGCGAGACCTCGGGCGACATCCGGCCCGGCGGCGCGCAGGGCCTGTTCGTCCGGGATACCCGGCTGATCAGCCGCCTGGAGCTGAGCATCAACGGGCACGTGCCCGAGCCACTCGCTCCGCAGTCGCGGGAGCCGTTCGCCCGCACGTTCCTGTCCCGCATGCCCCCGTCGGACGGACTCGCCGACAGCACGCTGCTGGTCAGCAGGCGCAGGGTGCTCAACGACGGCATGAGCGAGGAGATCACGCTGCGCAACATGAGCTCCGAGCCGCTCCCGGTCAACCTGCGGATCGGCGTGGCCGGTGACTTCGCCGACGTGTTCGAGGTCAAGGAGGGCCGGATGCACGGCGAGGCGTCCGGAGTGGAAGGCCTGACGGTCGACGTCGATGACGACGCGATCAGGCTCAATCGTCAGTGCGGTACGCACCTGCGCGGCGCGTTGGTCACCGGCGCGAGGCATCCGGACGCCGAGCTTGAGGTCTCGGCCAGTCAGCTCACCTGGCACGCCGTGGTGCCCGCGCACGGAAAGTGGAGCACCTCGCTGCACATCACGCCGTCGCTGAACGGCCGGGACCTGATCGAGTTCAAATCCGCCATGGCGCAGCAGGCGAACGGAGCGCGGCTGTCCGGGCCCGAACAGCGGCTGGCCGACTGGCGGCGGCAGAGCCCGCTGGTCAGGGCGTCAGACGACCGGCTCGCCACGGTATTCGCCGCGAGCACCGAGGACCTGGGCAGCCTGCGGATCTTCGACCCGGAGCACGCCGACCGGGCGGTGATCGCGGCCGGCGCGCCGTGGTTCATGACCATCTTCGGCCGTGACTCGCTGCTCACGTCGTGGATGATTCTCCCGCTCGACCCCTCCCTGGCTCTCGGCACGCTGCGTACCCTGGCCAGCTTGCAGGGGTCCACGGTCGACTCCGCCACCGAGGAGGAGCCGGGCAAGATCTTGCACGAGATGCGGTTCGGCATGCAGGCGTCCTTGTGGCTGGGCGGCTCCAGCGTGTACTACGGATCGATCGACGCGACACCGCTGTTCGTCATGCTGCTCGGCGAACTGCGCAGGTGGGGCCTGGACCGACGGGTCGTGGACGAACTGCTGCCGCATGCCGACCGGGCACTGGACTGGATAGTGAACTTCGGCGACCGGGACGGTGACGGCTTCGTCGAGTACGCCAGGACGACCGAACTCGGCCTGGCCAACCAGGGCTGGAAAGACTCGTTCGACGGCATCACCTTTGCCGACGGGCAGATCGCCGAGCCGCCGATCGCCCTGGCCGAGGTGCAGGGTTACGTCTACGCCGCTTACCTGGCCAAGTCGCACTTCTGCTCAGAACGCGATGACCTGGATGGCGCCGCTTACTGGGCGCAGAAAGCGGAGGATCTCAAAGACGCGTTCAACCGGGCCTTCTGGCTGCCGGACAAGGGATACTTCGCCCTCGGCCTGGATCGCGACAAGCGGCCGATCGACTCGCTGGCTTCGAACATGGGCCATTGCCTGTGGACCGGCATCGTCGACGCGGGCAAGGCAGCGGCCGTCGCCAGGAACCTGACCGGGCCGGACATGTTCTCCGGCTTCGGCATCAGGACCCTGGGGAGCTCCAACACCGCCTACAACCCGATGAGCTACCACAACGGGTCGGTCTGGCCGCATGACAACGCGATCTGCGCCGCCGGGCTGATGCGCTACGGGTTCGTCCGCGAGGCGCAGCAGGTGGCCGTCGGCATCCTGGAGGCGGCCGAGTGTTTCGGCGGCCGGCTCCCCGAGCTCTTCTGCGGCTTCGACCGGACCGAGTTCGACGAGCCCGTCTACTACCCGACCTCCTGCTCACCGCAGGCGTGGGCATCGGCCGCGCCGTTCCACCTGCTGCGGACGCTGCTGCGGTTCGACCCCTCGGTGCCGACCGGGATGCTGTGGTGCGATCCGGCCGTCCCGGCCAGGTTCCTGCCGCTGCACATCGAGTCGCTGCACGTGGCCGGCGCGCGGGTATCGGTGGACGTCACCGAGGACAGCTGGTCTCTGGACGGCCTCGGCGAAATCCTGACCCTGGTCAGGTCCGGCCGCGACCCGCTGACCGCGATCAGCACCTGATCGCCGCCCGACCCGCGACCCGCGATCCGTGCTGACCGCGCGGACTGGTTACTGACAGTGCCTGGCGTGCCAGGCCAGCGCGGAGGTGTCGGTCAGCGATGCCACCTGGTCGACGATGACCCGCCGCCGGCTCGAGTCCGAGTCGGCGGCGGCGAACCGCGGCCGGAACATCGGGTCGAGCGAGCCTGGCGCTCCGGCCGCCAGCGCCGCGGCCAGTTCGGTCAGCACCGCGCGCTCCCGCGCCTGCGATGCGAGCGCACCGTCCCGGCCCATCACGTACCAGGCGGTCACGCCCTTGAGCAATGCGCATTCCAGCCGCTGCTGCCGCGGTACCCGCAGATCGGCCAAGTAACGGGTCAGCGGACCGGTCACGTCCTGCAGGGTGGCACGCTGCGCCGCATCGCAGAACCGCCCGATCAGCTCGCTGGTCAGGTTCTTCACCGCGGCGACCGTCTGCGGCTCGCCGTCGAAGCGTTCCGGCCAGCACTCCAGTGCCGACAGCCGGTCGAAAACCTCGCACAACTCCGCGACCGTGACCGACCCCGGCGCACAGTACTGCGCCTGGGTCAGCTCGGCGACCTGGCGGCGTTGCCCGGGGTCGCGCAGCTGCTCCAGGGTTATCAGGCCGCTGTGCAGGCCATCTTCCAGATCGTGGACCGAGTAGGCGACGTCGTCGGCCCAGTCCATGACCTGGGCCTCCAGGCATGGCCGCCCCGACGGAACGCCGTCCCTGATCCAGCCGAATATCTCCGTATCCTCGTCGTAACAGCCGTACTTGGCGCCAGCGGCCGTCGCCACGCCGCCCGGCCCTGCCTGCGAGGCGAGCCACGGATATTTCAGCGTGGCGTCCAGCGTCGCGCGAGTCAGGTTCAGGCCGGCGCAGGGAACCTTCGCCTCGATCCTGGTCAGCAGCCGCAGGCTCTGCGCGTTGCCCTCGAAGCCGCCGCAGCCCGCCGCGAGCTGGGCGAGCGCGGATTCTCCGTTATGGCCGAACGGCGGATGGCCCAGGTCATGTGCCAGGCACGCGGCGTCGACCAGGTCAGGGTCGCAACCGAGCGCCGCGCCAAGTTCCCGGCCGATCTGGGCGCACTCCAGCGAGTGCGTCAGCCTGGTACGCGGAAAATCAGCGGTGCCGACCTCGACGACCTGAGTCTTCGCGGCGAGCCTGCGCAGCGCGGAACTGTGCAGCACCCGTGCGCGATCCCGCTGGAACGGGCTGCGCCGCACGTTGCTCGCACGTTTCGCAGGCTCGGCCGCGAACCTGGCCGTCGCATGTTCGTCGTAACCGGCGATCACCGGCTGTCGCTGCCTCCGGCTTCTTCCAGTACGACTGCCCGGCCCGCCTCGAGCCTGGCGACCGGAACCCGGAACGGCGAGCAGGATACGTAGTCCAGGCCGGCGGAGTGGAAGAAGCGCACCGACTCGGGGTCACCGCCGTGCTCGCCGCAAACGCCGATCTTCAGGTCCGGCCTGGCCGCCCGGCCCTCGGCGACGGCGATCTTGACCAGCCTGCCGATGCCCTCGGCGTCCAGGGTCTCGAACGGCGAGACGCCGAAGATGCCCATCTCGATGTACCGGCCGAAGAACGCGCCCTCGACGTCGTCGCGCGAGAAGCCCCAGCCCATCTGGGTCAGGTCGTTGGTACCGAAGGAGAAGAACTCGGCTGCCCCGGCGATCTGGCCCGCGGTCAGCGCGGCCCGGGGTACCTCGATCATCGTGCCGATCAGCGTGTGACCGGTGACGCCGGTCTCCGCCGCCACCTCGGCGAGCACCTTCTCGGCCTCCTCGCGCGCGGCCTCTAGCTCCTGCACCGCGCCGACCAGCGGGATCATGATCTCGGGCCGCGGGTTCCCGCCTGCCTGCACCCGGTCGGCGGCCGCGTGGGCGATGGCGCGGACCTGCATCGCGTACAGACCGGGAATGACCAGCCCGAGCCGGACGCCGCGCAGGCCGAGCATCGGGTTCTGCTCGTGCAGCCTGCGGACTTCCTCAAGCAGCTTGCGGTCCTTGTCGGTGGCATTGTCCCCGGCCAGGGCGACCTTGACCGACAGCTCGGTCAGGTCAGGCAGGAATTCGTGCAGCGGCGGGTCGAGCAGCCTGATCGTGACCGGCAGGCCGTCCATCGCTTCGAGGATCTCGACGAAGTCGCCGCGCTGGAGCGGCTCGAGCTCGGCGAGTGCTGCCTGCCGTTGCTCGTCGTTGTCCGCCAGGATCAGCCGCTCGACCAGTTGCCGCCGCTCGCCGAGGAACATGTGCTCGGTCCGGGTCAGGCCGATGCCCTGCGCGCCGAACCGCACGGCGCGAGCCGAGTCCTCGCCGGTGTCGGAGTTGGCACGGACGCCCAGCCTGCGCCGGGCGTCGGCGTGCGTCATGATCCGGTGCACCGAGCTGACCAGTTCGTCGGCCGACGGGTCCAGCTTGCCCTCGAAGTACTCCACCACCGGCGAGGCGACCACCGGCACCTCGCCCAGGTACACCGCTCCCGAAGTGCCGTCGATCGAGATCAGGTCGCCTTCGCTGACGACCACCTGGCCATCGGGTCCGCCGTTGGCGGTGAACTTCCGGCCGGCGACGTCGACGTCGAGCTCGTCCGCGCCGCAGACGCAGGTCTTGCCCATGCCGCGAGCGACCACGGCCGCGTGGCTGGTCTTGCCGCCCCGGCTGGTCAGGATGCCCTGGGCCGCGATCATGCCGTGCAGGTCGTCCGGGTTGGTCTCCCTGCGCACCAGGATGACGCGCTCGCCGCGGTCGGCCCACTCCACCGCGGTCGCCGAGTCGAAGACCGCCTTCCCGACGGCCGCACCCGGCGAGGCGCTGATCGCCCTGGTGATCGTCGCACTTGCACTAGCGCCGAACCTGGGGAACATGAGCTGGGCGAGCTGAGCACCGGAGACCCGGCGAAGTGCCTCGTCCATGTCGATCAGGCCCTGGTCGACGAGCTGGATCGCGATCCGGAACGCCGCGCCCGCGGTCCGCTTGCCGACCCGGGTCTGCAGCATCCACAGCTTGCCGCGCTCGATCGTGAACTCGATGTCGCAGAGATCCTTGTAGTGGTTCTCCAGCGTCTCCATGATCTGCATCAGCTCGACGTAGGACTTGGCGTCGATCCGCTCGAGGTCTTGCAGCGGGACGGTGTTCCTGATCCCGGCCACCACGTCCTCGCCCTGGGCGTTCTGCAGGTAGTCACCGTAGACGCCCTGCTGGCCGCTGCCTGGGTCCCTGGTGAACGCCACCCCGGTACCGGAGTCCTGGCCCAGGTTGCCGAAGACCATCGCCACGATGTTGACCGCCGTGCCCAGGTCGGCGGGAATCCGCTCCTGGCGCCGGTACAGGATCGCCCGGTCCGCGTTCCACGAGTCGAAGACCGCCATCACGGCCATGTCGAGCTGCTCGCGCGGGTCCTGCGGGAAGTCGCGCCCGGTCTGCGTCTTGACGATCTGCTTGAAGGTACCGACGATCCCGTGCATGTCGTCGGCGTCCAGGTCGAGGTCGTTCTTGGTCCCCTTGGCCTGCTTCGCCTCGTCGATCGCGTGCTCGAACTCGTGGCCCTCGATCCCCAGCACCGTCTTGCCGAACATCTGGATCAGGCGACGGTAGGAGTCCCAGGCGAACCGCTCGTTGCCGGCCTGCGCGGCCAGGCCCTGGACCGACGCGTCGGACAGGCCGATGTTGAGCACTGTCTCCATCATGCCCGGCATCGAGAATTTAGCTCCGGACCGCACGCTGACCAGCAGCGGGTCCTCGTGGTTGCCCAGCGTCCTGCCCATTGCCAGCTCGAGCCGTTTCAGGTGCTCGCTCACCTCGGCGGCCAGGCTGTCCGGGACGCTGCCCTTCTCCAGGTAGTAACGGCACGCGTCGGTGCTGATGATGAAGCCAGGCGGGACAGGAAGGCCCAGGTTCGTCATCTCGGCCAGGTTGGCACCCTTACCGCCGAGCAGATCCTTGAGGTCTTTGTTGCCTTCGATGAAGTCATAGACAAGCTTCGGCACTGTCACGCTCTCCTTGCGGTGCCGCGGGCCGGCACGTGCCCGGGCACCCGGCGGCTGATGTGATCGCGGCCTCACGGCCCTCGGAACCGACTCTACCGATCCTGGCCGCGGCCTTGCGCCCGCACGCGACGTTCCATGCCCTGATGCGGCCAGCCGTGCGGGCAGCTACGCCGCCGGTCGCAACAAAACGCTGCGCCTGCCCGAGATCTCCCCCAAGATCCCTGCCAAGGGCTACCGCCCCCGCAAGCTGAAGGCGGCCCCGGGTGGCGCTCCCACGAATGCCACCTACGCCCTGTGGTCTGACCCGTCAGGAGAGGTGATGATCACCCTCACCGGTCCCGGCCGCAAGCAGCCAAGCGCCGGGATCTACGCTAATGGCCATTGCGCGGCCGGACGGGACTAGCAGCCAGCGAGCCGTTCTGACAGATAGCCGACCAGCGCGTCGATGCCGATCCGTTCCTGCTTCATCGAGTCCCGCTCGCGCACCGTGACGGCGTGGTCGTTCAGGCTGTCGAAGTCGACGGTGACGCAGTACGGGGTGCCGATCTCGTCCTGGCGGCGGTACCGGCGGCCGATCGCGCCCGCGTCGTCGAACTCGGCGTTCCAGTTCCTGCGGACCAGGGCAGCTACGTCGCGGGCCTTGGGCGACAGGTCGGCGTTGCGCGACAGCGGCAGCACGGCGACCTTGACCGGGGCCAGCCGGTAGTCCAGCCGCAGGACTGTCCGCTTCTCCATCTTGCCCTTGGCGTCCGGCGCCTCGTCTTGCGCATAGGCGTCCAGCAGGAAGGCCAGCATCGACCGGTCCACGCCGGCCGCGGGCTCGATCACGTAGGGGATGAACCGCTCCCCAGACTCGGCGTCCAGGTAGGACAGATCCTCGCCGGACGCCTTCGCGTGGGTGGACAGGTCGAAGTCCGTGCGGTTCGCGATGCCCTCAAGCTCACCCCACTCGCTGCCGGGGAAGTCGAACCGGTACTCGATGTCCACGGTCCGCTTGGAGTAGTGCGACAGCTTCTCTTTCGGGTGCTCGTAGAGCCGCAGGTCCTCCTCGTTCAGGCCGAGGTCGCGGTACCACGCCAGCCGGGTGTCGATCCAGCGCTGGTGCCAGTCCTCGTCGGTGCCGGGCCGGACGAAGAACTCCATCTCCATCTGCTCGAACTCGCGGGTACGGAAGATGAAGTTGCCCGGGGTGATCTCGTTGCGGAACGACTTGCCGATCTGGCCGATGCCGAACGGGACCTTCTTACGCGAGGTCTGCTGCACGTTCTTGTAGTTGATGAAGATGCCCTGGGCGGTCTCCGGGCGCAGGTAGGCAAGGCCGGATTCGTCGTCCTGGATGACGCCAAGGTAGGTGCGCAGCAGGGTGTTGAACATCCGCGACTCGGCGAAGGCACCCCTGGTGCCGCAGTTCGGGCAGGCCAGGTCGGCCAGGCCGCGCTCGGGTTCCTTGCCGTCGTGCTTGTCCTGGTACGCCTCGATCAGGTGGTCAGGGCGGTACCGCTTGTGGCACGACAGGCACTCGGTCAGCGGGTCGACGAACTCGGTGATATGACCGCTGGCCTGCCACACCTCGCGGGCGAGTATCACGCAGGAGTCCAGGCCGACGATGTCGTCCCGGCCGGTGACCACGGCCTTCCACCACTGCCGCTTGATGTTGCTCTTGATCTCGACGCCGAGCGGGCCGTAGTCCCAGGACGCGCGCAGTCCGCCGTAGATCTCGCTGGACGGGTACACGATCCCCCGCCTCTTGCAGAGGCTGACTACGGTCTCCATGCGGTCACTACGACGAGCCATCAGAATTCTCCAGCGCCTGCGGCTGCGGACATGGGGTCGGGATAGCAGGCAATCCCGGTGCGAGGGCGGCGGTGCCTGCAAGCTTAGCGTCGGTCCGGCGGTACAGTGATGCGGCTATCGTGGTCGGTGACCTGGCAATCGGCAACTTGATTCCGCGCCAGGTCATCGCCCGCTCGCCGGCGCCCGCGCGGGCGGGACCTGGCACCTGGCCAGGCACGAGGAAGGACCGCACGCTTGAGCAACAGTCGCAGCCGGGCCAGGCGCCCCCGCCCGGTACCGAAGGGAGACGCTCTCTTCACGCCGGACGCCTCCCCGGCCAGGCAGAACGTCGAGCGCAAGAGCGCCACGTCGGTGCTGTGGCTGCATCAGCTGCCGGCCTGGTGGCTGCCCGTGGCCGCGGCCGGACTCCTGGTGGCCGGGCTCGCGATGCACGGGCTGGGCAGCGGGATCGCCCTGGCCGGCCTCGCCGCGGTGCTGATCTGGCTGGCCGCCTTGTCCTGGCCCAGGCTCCCGGTTCAGGGCCGGCTGCTCAGGATCGCGGCGGTGACTGCCATCCTGGCCGCCGCCGTCCTCCGGGCGCTGCGCTGACCAGGACGAATCTGCGTTACAGGCCCGGAGTCTCGTACTCGTCGTCCGCCAGCAGGTCCGCCGCCGCGGCGGACAGCACGGCAGGCACCGGGTTCGGCTCAGCTCCGCCGTACCGGCGGTCCCTGCTGGCATAGATCTCGCACGCCTGCCACAGCTGCCGGCGGTCGAAGTCGGGAAAGAGCGTGTCCAGAAAGACGAACTCGGCGTAAGCCGACTGCCAGATCAGGAAGTTGGACGTCCGTTGCTCACCCGAGGACCGGACGAACAGGTCGACGTCCGGGATGCCCGGCTCGTCGAGGTACCTGGCGAACACCTTCTCGTCGACCTTGTCGGCCCGGAGCTTGCCTGCCGCGACATCGGCCGCGATCGCCGCCGCCGCGTCGGCGATCTCCGCCCGGCCGCCGTAGTTGACGCAGAACTGCAAAGTCAGCACCGAGTTACCTGCGGTCATCCGCTCGGCAGTTTCGAGTTCGGAGATCACGCTGCGCCAGAGCCTGGGCCGCCGCCCGGCCCAGCGGACCCGCACGCCCATCTCGTTCAGTTGGTCACGGCGCCTGCGGATGACGTCACGATTGAAGCCCATCAGGAACCGGACTTCGTCCGGCGAGCGCCGCCAGTTCTCGGTGGAGAACGCGTAGGCCGACAGGTACGGGATGCCGAGTTCGATCGCCCCCATGATCACGTCGAAGAGCGAGTACTCACCCGCCTTGTGGCCCTCGGTCCGCGGCAGGCCACGTTGCTTGGCCCACCGGCCGTTGCCGTCCATCACCAGGGCCACGTGCCTGGGCACCAGGTCCGGCGGGATCGGCGGCGGAGTGGCACCGGTCGGGTGCGGGTCCGGCGGGCGCACTGGCCTGGGGCCGCGGCTCATGCGTGCTCCACGTGCCGCAGCGAGCGGATCGAGTGCTCCAGGTGCCACTGCAGGTAGGCCGTGACGAGTCCGCTGCACTCCAGCTGGTGCGCTCGCTCGCTCGCGCCGGCCCGGTCCCAGTCACCCCGCAGCAGCGCGCTCATCAGGTCGATCGTCCCGACAGCGGCCGAGGCCGCGCCTGGCGCGTGGCAGGACTTGCAGACCAGGCCGCCGGCCGCCACGCCGAAGGCGCGCCGACCCGAGCCGCCTGGCTGCGGCGCCGACGGGCCGCGGGTACCGCAGATCGCGCACTCGTCCACAGCCGGCCCGTAGCCGGCGACGGCCAGTGACCGCAGCAGATAGGCATCGAGCACCAGCCTGGGATCGTGCGAACCGTCGACGAGCGCTCTCAGGCCTCCGACCAGGAGCAGGAACTGCCGCAGGGCTGGCTCTTTCTCGATCATGGTGAAGCGCTCGGCTGTCTCGAGCATCGCGGTCCCCGCGGTGAACCGCGGGTAGTCGCCTGGCAACGTGGCGCCGTAGCCCCGGATGGTCTCGGCCTGCGTGATCACGTCGAGCGTCCGGCCCGTGTACAGCAGCAGGTCCACGTGGGTGAAAGGCTCCAGCCGGGCACCGAACCGTGACTTAGTCCTGCGGACGCCCTTGGCGACCGCCCTGATCCGCCCTGACTTGCGGGCGAGGACGGTGACGATGCGGTCGGCTTCACCCAGCTTCTGGGTGCGCAGCACGATGCCATCGTCACGGTAGATGCTCACCCGCCTATTGTCCCCTGCCCGCGCGACCGCCTCGTCCTGCCTGCGGAGTCGCTTCAGCCCGCCTGGGCGGCCGCCTCGGCGACGGAGATGACATCCCTCGCCCGAGCCCTGGTCATGCCGAGGTACCTGGCGATGGTCCCCGCGACGTCACGCTCCACCGCGCTCAGAGCGCCGTCGGCGAGGCCGACCTGCAGAACCCGTGCCAGGAACCACTCGGCTGCCTGCGCTTCGAGCTGGATCGCGAACGTCTCGATCGCCGGCTTCAGGCCGGGAACGGGGCCGCACGTCAGCGAGGCCGCGGCTACCGGCCGCGCCGCGGCCAGCGCCACCGCGAGCTGAGACTCGCAGTATTCGGGCGAACCAGCGGTCATGATGAGTTCGACGGCGCGTTGCCGCGCGGCGGGGCTGGCCTTGCCGCCGGCCCACAGCATGGCGAGCGCGGCAGCGGTAGTGGCCGCTCGCAGGGCGACCCGCATCTGCTCCACGGTCGGAACGGCGAGCAGATCCACCCGGTAGCAGGTACGGCAGACCGTGCAGCGCAAGTGCTCCCCGGCACTGTCACCAGGAACCACCGGGATGCCGAGCAGCTGAAACCAGCGGCGGCCTGAGCGCTGCCGGTAGGGCCGGTCTCCGCCGCAGCGCTCGCAGTGAGCGACGCCGTGTCCGACCGTACGGTAGTAGGCTCTCGACCCCGCTAGTGCTAGCACTGTATCTTCCCCTCCGGCCCGCCCGACCAGGCGATTAGCCCGCTGGGACGACCTGCACGCCAGGGCTCCGATCATCACACGACCGGGGATCGGGAGTGATCGTTTCGCCGGAAATCTTGCGCCGGATGATCTGGGCACCGACCGCCTGACCTGGAAATCAGCGGACCGGCCGGTCAGTCGTAGAAACCAAGCCTGCGCAGTTGCCGTGGATCTCGCTGCCAGTCCTTGGCAACCTTGATCCGCAGATCCAGGTACACCCGGTTGCCCAGCAGCGCCTCGATCTGGCGCCGCGCACGAGAACCGACCTCCCGCAGCCTGGCACCCTTGGAGCCGATCACGATCGCCTTCTGGCTCGGCCGCTCCACGTACATGACCGCGTGCACGTCGATCAGGTCGTCCCGGCCCTGCCGGGGCGCCATCTCCTCCACCACGACGGCGATCGAGTGCGGCAACTCGTCCCGCACCCCTTCCAGGATGGCCTCCCTGATCAGCTCGGCGACAAGCTGCTGCTCGGGTTCGTCGGTCAGTTCCCCGTCCGGGTACAGCGGCCGGCCCTGCGGCAGATGGCTGATCAGCACGTCGGTCAGTACGTCGAGCTGGAAGGCGGCCAGCGCGGAGACCGGCACGATGTCCGCCCAGTCCCCGAGCCGTGCGACCGCCGAAAGCTGCGCCGCGACCTGTTCCCTCGACACCTGGTCTGTCTTGGTGACGATCGCGACGACGGGAGTGCGCCCCTGGCCAGTCAGCTCGCCAGCGAGGTACTTGTCGCCCGGCCCGATCCGCTCTGCCGCGGGAACGCAGAAGCCGATCACGTCGACCTCGGTGAGCGTCGACCGCACCAGGCTGTCCAGCCGTTCGCCGAGCAGTGTCCTCGGCCGGTGCAGGCCGGGCGTGTCGACGATGATCAGCTCGGCGTCGTCGCGGCGCACGATGCCCCTGATCACTCTCCTGGTGGTCTGCGGGCGGCTGCTCGTGATCGCCACCTTGGTCCCGACCAGCGCGTTCATCAGGGTCGACTTGCCGACGTTGGGCCGGCCGGCAAAGCACGCGAAGCCAGAGCGGAACCCCTCGCGCGCTTGTGTCCGTGCTGGCTGTGCTTCCACCCTGGTGATTCTCCCCTACCGGGCAGGCTGGGTCATACCGAGGACGACCGGCGGCCTGACATTTGTCATCCCCAGATCGGGACGCGCGTGACAGGGCGCCCGGCAAGATCGTGCCTCCTAGCTCGGCGTGACGCTCGCCGGGATCACCGACCTCGCCGACCGCAGGGTCGAGCAACTGTCAGCGGCAATTCCCGCGGCTCTGCCGAGGTCGTCTCGCCAGAGCGCCCGAGCCGCGAGGGTCCGGTCCCGCCGTCGGCCGGCCGCAGGCACCGGGGCGCCAGCGGTCAAGGGCGGAACGTCTGCCGGACGGTGCCGTCCGATCCAGCGTGGATGATGAGCGCGTCAGAGCCGATGTCCCGTACCGCACCGACGTCCGAGTCCGCCGGTCCCGAGCCGTCGCTCACCAGCGCAGCGGCCTCAAGCGCGGACGCGCCGCTCGACACGGCCATCGCGACAGCGAGCGCGAGAGCCGAGATCCGCAACGACGGAAGCGCCACGGCGGCGGCGGCGTAAGTACGGCCTGTCTCGTCCCTGACCGCGGCACCCTCAGCCGATCCCACTCTTGCCCGGGCCGACCGTGCGAGGGTGATGATCTTCAGGTCCTCGGGCCCTAGCTGAGCCTCGTTCACGCCCCTGAGCTTACTGCGATGCGTGCCCGCTGTTGCGCTTACTGTGATGCGTGCCCGTTGTTGCCGGTCGTGGGCAGGTTCGCGGCTCCATCGCGCTGCGTGTCGGCACCGGCCGGGCTATCCCAGCCGGCGTCGCTCCATTCGGCAGCCCCGGTCATCGTCTCGTCGCCTGAAACCTGCTCGGCTTGGCCGTCGTCGGCTTGCTCGCCAGGTGCGCCCGCGCCGTTATGGCGTACTCGCCGCACGGTAACTGTTCCGATTCTGTTGCGCCGTCCGGCCAGGCTTTCGGCCGTGAGGCGCAATCCGGCCACAGTGGCCGTGGAACCTGCGATCGGCACCCGGCCGAGCCGCTGCGCGAGCAGGCCGCCGACGGTCTCGACATCCTCGACCTCGATCCGCACTCCGAACAATTCGGCGAGCTCGTCGACCGACAGCCGGGCGGTCACCCTCGCCCGGCCCTCGCCAAGCCACTCCACGGCCGGCTGTTCCTTGTCGTACTCGTCGGCGATCTCTCCGACGATCTCCTCCAGAATGTCCTCGATGGTCACCAGGCCCGCAGTACCGCCGTACTCGTCGATCACTATCGCGACATGAGTCTGCCGTGACTGCATTTCCCTGAGCAGGTCATCGACCGGCTTGCTGTCAGGAACGAACGTGGCCGGACGCATGACCGAGGTCACGGTCTCGGTCCCCAGCGTCTCGCTGTGCTCATAGGTACTGGTCACGATGTCCTTGAGGTAGGCGATTCCCACGACATCGTCGAGATTCTCGCCGACGACCGGGATCCGCGAGAAACCACTGCGCAGCGCAAGCGACAGCGCCTGCCGCAATGTCTTGCTGCCCGCCACGAAGACCATGTCCGTACGCGGCACCATCACCTCGCGCACGATCGTGTCGCCGAGTTCGAATACCGAGTGGATCATCGCCCGCTCGCCGGGTTCGATGACCCGGCGCCGCTCCAGCAGGTCGACGAGCCCGCGCAGGTCTTCTTCCTCGCCGGACGGGCCGCCGCCTTGCTGCCTGCCGCCCCGTCCGAGCACCCGGCCGATCGCCAGCAGGAGCGTCGGCAGCGGTCCCATCAACCGGACCAGGGGCTGCATCACCGAGGCCGCGCCAGCGGCCACGCTCGCCGCGTACTCCCGGCCCAGGGTCCGCGGCACGATCCCGGCCACCACATAGATCACCGCGGTCATGATGGCGCCCGCCACGACGAACGCGGACCAGTCCGAGCCCATCCACTTCAGCATGACCATCGTGACCAGCACGGTGGCGCCGAGTTCCGCCGCAACCCTGCCGAGCAGCAGGACGGCGATGTACTTGGGCACCTCAGCCAGCACAGCCTGCAACGGCGCCGAGGCCTCCCGAGCGGAGGTCGCCAGTTCTTTGGCGCCCGCCCTGGAAACCCGCAACAGCGCCGTATCCGCACTCGCGCACAGCCCGGCAAGCAGGGTCAGTGCGGCCGCCGCGACGATCAGCCAGCCCACAGTCGATACCTACCCCGGTGGCATCCGGCCGTGGCCCAGATCGCCATCCTGGCCCAGATCACCGTCCTGCGCCACCTCCGGACCAGCGCCGGCCCCTGCATCCGCGCCGACCCCTGCTTCCGTGCCGGCCCCTGCTTCCGTGCCCGCCCCTGCCTCCGCGTCCGCACCCGCTCCGACGCCGGCCTCCGCACCGGCCGCATGTTCCGCCCGCCACGACGCGAGCAGCCTATCCTGCAAGCCGAACATGGCCGCGTGCTCGCGCGCGTCAGCATGGTCGTAGCCGAGCAGGTGCAAGATTCCGTGCGCGCAGAGCAGGTCGATCTCCTCCTGCACGCTGTGCTTCGCCCGGCGTGCCTGGGCGGCGGCGACCTGCGGGCAGATCACCACGTCGCCCAGCAAGCCCGGCATCTCCTCCGAATCCGGCGATCCCTGGTCGGAGTGCGTGCCACCAGGCCGCGGCGGCCGCAGTTCGTCCATCGGGAAGGCGAGCACATCGGTCGGGCCTTCTTCACCCATCCAGCGAATATGCAGTTCGGTCATCGCCGGCTCATCGACGAGCAGTACCGAGAGCTCGGCGAGCGGGTGAACGCGCATCTCGTCAAGGACATGCCTGGCCAAGGTGGCCAGGGACGCCTCGTCGACAGCTACCCCGGACTCGTTGGCGATTTCTATGCTCACGCCATCCCCGCGACCGTGTCGAAAAGAGAACTAACTGGTGTGGCCGGTACGGCACTCACCGGTCCCTGCTCGCGTCGCGGCGTGCCCGGCTGGCCGGCAGCCGGGCTGCCTGCGCGGCTGACCGCGCCGCGTCGTACCGCGCGTAGGCATCGACGATATCGGCGACCAGCCTGTGCCGCACGACGTCGTGCGCGGTTAGCTTGCAGAAGTACACGTCGGCCACGCCGTCGAGGACATCCTGGACTACGCGCAGCCCGCTGGTCTGGCCAGAGGGCAGGTCGACCTGGGTCACGTCGCCGGTGACCACGATCCTCGAACCGAACCCGAGCCTGGTCAGGAACATCTTCATCTGCTCGGCCGAGGTGTTCTGCGCCTCGTCCAGGATGATGAAGGAGTCGTTCAGCGACCGCCCGCGCATGTAGGCAAGTGGCGCGATCTCGATCGTGCCCGCCGCGAGCAGCCGCGGGATCGAGTCAGGATCTACCATGTCGTGCAGCGCGTCGTAGAGCGGCCGCAGGTACGGATCGATCTTCTCGTACAACGTCCCTGGCAAGAACCCCAGCCGCTCACCGGCCTCGACCGCCGGCCTGGTGAGGATGATCCTATTCACTTCCTTGGCCTGAAGCGCCTTGACCGCCTTCGCCATCGCCAGATAGGTCTTGCCGGTTCCGGCCGGCCCGATCGCGAACACGATCGTGTGATTGTCGATGGCGTCGACGTACCGCTTCTGGTTCAGGGTCTTCGGACGGATGGTCCGGCCGCGGCTCGAGAGGATGTCCAGGGTCAGCACGTCGGCCGGACGAGCGCCGGACTTGCGGCGCAGCATCGACACGCTGCGCTCGACCACATCCGTGGTCACTTCCGTGCCGCTGGCGAGCAGCCTGGTCAGTTCCTCGAAGAGCTCGCCGATGACCGCTGCCTCGACCGCGGAGCCAGTGACCGTGATCTCGTTGCCGCGCACGTGGATGTCGGACTCGAACGCCTCTTCGATCACCTGAAGCAGTTCGTCTCGCGAGCCGAGCAGGCTGACCATCGAATGCGGCTCAGGGATCACGATCCGCAACGACGTGGCACCGCCCGATGGTTCGCCAGTCCCGTGGTCTGGCGTGTTCTTCTTCACATCTCCCGCCTCAGCCGGGTGGCCATGACATCAGCCGGGGGGCCATGACATCGGCCTGCCGCCAAGCACATGCGCGTGCGCATGGAAGACGGTCTGCCCCGCATGGCTGCCGGTATTGAAGATCACACGGTAGCCGGTCTCCGCGACACCTTCGGCCAGCGCCACCTCGTGTGCGCCGGCCGCGACCTCGGACAGCAGGCCGTCGCCCGCGGTCGCCAGTCCGGCCAGATCACGATGATGGGCTTTCGGGATAACCAGTACGTGAATCGGCGCCTGGGGATTGATGTCACGGAACGCGAGAACGCGCTCGGTCTCGAGCACGAGCGTGGCAGGCAGTTCACCTGCCACGATTTTGCAGAAGAGGCAATCGGGCACGCGCCGATCCTAACGTGTGTCCTGCCTGCCGCAGCGCCGACATTATATGGTTACACCACTGCCAACCTTTAGCGCGCTTGCAGGACTGCACTCACGGTGGGCGACCAGCGGTTTCCGGCCAGTTCGGCGCCGGGCTTTGTCAGATCAGCGGGACCATGGAGCGGTGGGATCGTGAGGCGAGGCGGTGCGCGCGGATCTCGCGCTACCTCTGATGATGACCGCGCGTAAACCAAGCGGCGTGCCCGAGCGTCACACTAGGGTGACCGAGACCCTGGTGGCGGGCACAGTGCTGGGGGCCGTGCCGGCAGATACGCACGCCGAGACGGTAGACGCCGATGCGGCGATCTCGCAGCTTTACGGTGCGCATTATCGTTCGCTGGTACGTCTGGCGATCCTTCTTGTTCATGACATGGCTACTGCGGAGGAAGTCGTGCAGGACTCGTTCGTCGCACTGCATGCCGGGCTGCACCGGCTGCGCGACAGCGAGAAGGCACTTTCTTACCTGCGTGCCGCCGTAGTCAACCGAGCCAGGTCGGTGCTGCGGCACCGCGTAGTCGTCGACCGCAACGCGCCCAAACCCGCACCGGACATGCCCAGCGCCGAGCAGGGCGCCCTGGCGCTGATCGAACGATCTTCCGTCGTCGCGGCGCTGCGGTCGCTTCCGGTGCGGCAGCGCGAGGTAGTGGTGCTGCGTTTCTACGGTGACCTGTCCGAGGCACAGATCGCCGCCGCCATGGGGATCACCCGCGGCGCGGTCAAGAGCCACACCTCACGCGCGATGGCAGCGCTCCGGTCGGTACTGGAGCGCGAGACATGACCCACCGTCGTCCGGAACCTGGCCGCGACCACCTCGACCGCCTGCTGCACGACGCGCTGAAACTCGCGGCGGACTCCGTGCAGCCGGGCTCCGAAGGACTAGATCAGATCCGCGGCAAGATCGCGGCCAGACAGCAAGCGCGGTGGCGCCGGTGGCTAGCGAATACCCCGCTGGCGAACGCGCCCCTGGCCACCGGCCCGCTGGCGCAGCGGTTCCGCCTGGCCGGAACCTGGCTGCGGTACGGCTGCGGCAGCGTGGTCGAGCGGTTCCGGCCCGACCCGAACCAGACCGGCTGGTTTGGCTGGCTGCGCCCGGCGGCTGCCATGGCCACCGGCTTGTTCGTCGTCACCGCCGCGTCTTGGGCCGTCGCTGCCCTGCCTCAGGCGATCTCGCAGAGCAACAACCAGGCTTCGCTCGGCAACCTGGGCGGCGGCGCACCGAACCACACGCACTCCACGTCCGTGCCGACGTACCGCCAGAGCGCCGGAGCTACCAGGTCGTCAACGCCGTCCGCGTCGCCAAGCTGCACCACCACACCGACCGCGACCAGCATGCCGTCTACCGGCCCGACCGGATCGCCGAGCCCGTCCGCTAGTCTGAGCTCGTCGCCAGCGAGCTCGCCGAGCAGCTCACCGAGTCCGAGCAGTTCGCCGTCGAGTTCGCCCACGCCTGGCAGCTCGCCGTCGAGTTCTCCCTCACCCGGCTCCAGCCAGGCACCGGCCGTGGCCATCGCGACGAACGTATCGGCGAGCTCGGTTTCCCAGCTCTGGCAGCCGGCATCGCCGTCGCCGTCGGATGCCCCGTCGGCGTCGCCGCCGATGCAGCCGTCACCATCAGCGTCGCCGCCAGCCACCGGCGCGGCATCGCCGTCGCCAAGTGCCTCGGCAACCAGTACCCCGTGCCCGTAGCCGAGCGGCTTACGCCCACCCTCCGCACGCGCTGAACACGACTGCGCTGGCGACCGCACCCGCCGACGAGCCGCGCAGCACAGACGGGCCGAGCCTGGCCGGAACCGCGCCCGCCGCGACGAGCTGGTCGGACTCGGCCGGGCCGACCCCGCCTTCTGGTCCCACGATCAGCACCACCTCGCCCGCCCGCGGCAGCCCGGTGACCAGCGCGCTGAGCGCATCTGGGGCCGCCGGATCGAGCAGCAGCGCGGCGTCGGCCGCCGCGACTCGCTCGACCACGTCCGTTGTCTGAGCCTGACCGGTGACCTCGGGGAACCTGTATCGGCGTGACTGCTTGGCCGCCTGGAGTACCGACGAGCGCCACCGGGCCAGCGCCTTGTCCTCCCGATCGGGCCGCCACCGGGCGATACAGCGCTCGGCGGCCCACGGCACTAGCTGGTCGACTCCCACCTCGGTCATCAGCTCTGCCGCGAGTTCACCGCGGTCGCCCTTCAAGATGGCCTGGACGACGACAACCCGGAAGGCTGGCTCCGGTTCGGAACGCCTGCCGAGCACGGCAAGGTCAAGCTCACCAGGCCGGGCGGCGGTGACCACGCACTCGGCGAGCAGGCCGGCCCCGTCGGTCAGGTCTACCCGCTCACCGGGCGCCAGCCTGCGCACAGTCGTGGCATGCCTGCCCTCCGGCCCGGCCAGCCTGACGGCATCGCGTTCTAGCTGGTACCGCTCACAGACGAAGACAGGCGGCGTCAGCGCAGGCTCCGGCTGCTCAGCGACCGTTGAACGCGTCCCGGAGCCGGGAGAAGAAACCCTGCTCCCCTGGCGCGAACCGGCCTGGCGGTGACTCCTCACCACGCATCCTGGCGAACTGCCGCAGCAGCTCTTCCTGCTCTGGCTCCAGCTTGGCCGGCGTCTCCACGGTTACATGGATCACCAGGTCACCACGGCCCGGGCCGTGCAGGTGCGACGATCCCTGGCCGAACAGCGGTAGCGCCTGGCCGGACTGGGTGCCCGGCCTGATGTCGATGTCGGCTGGCCCGTCCAGCGTCTGGATCTGCAAGGTGGCACCAAGCGCCGCGGCCGTCATCGGAATCGTAAGCGTGCAATGCAGGTCGTCGCCCTGCCGCTCGAAGATGGCGTGCGGCCGCTGGATTATTTCCAGGAACAGATCTCCCGGCGGCCCGCCGCCGGGTCCGACCTCGCCCTCGCCGGCTAGCTGGATGTGAGTGCCGTCCTCCACGCCAGCCGGAATCCTGACCTTCACCGTGCGCCTGGTCCTGACCCGGCCGTCACCATCGCATTCCGGGCACGGCCTGGGGATGATGGTGCCGAACCCGCCGCAGCCTGGGCATGGCCGCGAGGTCATCACCTGGCCGAGGAACGACCTGGTGACCTGGCTGACCTCGCCGCGCCCGTTGCAGACGTCGCAGGTGGTCGGATGACTGCCAGGAGCGCTGCCCTCGCCAGAGCAGGTCGGGCAGACCACAGCGGTGTCCACCGTCAGGTCCCGGGTAGTCCCGAACACGCATTCGGAGAGGTCCAGGTCGACCCTGATGGTGGCGTTGCGGCCGCGCCGCGCCCGGCTGCGCGGACCGCGAGCGGCGGCGCCGCCGAAGAACGCGTCCATCATCTCGCTGAACGGAAACCCGCCGGCGAACCCGCCGACACCGCCGCCGCGCGCGAACGGATCGCCGCCAAGGTCGTACATCTGGCGCTTCTCCGGGTCCGACAGGACCTCGTACGCCTGCGTGATCTCCTTGAACCGCTCCTGCGTCACAGGATCGGGGTTGACATCCGGATGCAGCTCGCGAGCAAGCCGCCGGTATGCCTTCTTGATCTCATCAGCGTTCGCGTCCCGGCGCACGCCAAGAGCCGCGTAGTAGTCGGTCGTCACGCTCACCCCTACGACTCCGCCAGGATCTGGCCCGTATACCGTGCCACCGCGCGTACTGCTCCCATCGCCGTCGGATAGTCCATCCTCGTCGGGCCCACGACCCCCAGCTTCGCCAGCGGCCGGTCGGCTGAACCGTAGCCGGCCGCTATGACCGAAGTGCTGCGCAGGCCAAGCACATCATTCTCCGCACCGATCCGTACCGTCACCGCTGACTGATCGTCCAGCTCACCGAGCAGTCGCATCAAGACGACCTGCTCCTCCAGCGCCTCGAGCACCTGGCGCAGGCCCTGCGAGAAGTCCGCGGCGGTCAGATTCGATGCGCCCCCCACCACGATCTTCTCCTCATGCCGCGCTACAAGTGTCTCCAGGATGACAGAGAACACCGCGGCAGCGTTAGCCCGCTCCCGTGGCTCTACCCGTTCTGGCAGGTCGGCAGCGAGCGCGGCCACGTCGGTGAGCTTGCGCCCCGCCAGGCAGCCGTTGAGCACCGCGCGCAACCGCGTGACGGCATCTTCGCCGGAACTGTCCGGCAGCTCGACTACCCGCTGCTCGACTCGCCCCGTGTCGGTGATCAGGACGAGCAGTAGCCTGCGGTCGGCCAGCGGAACGAGCTCGACATGTCGGACGGCCGACTTGCTGAGCGACGGGTACTGCACCACAGCGACCTGACGGGTCAGCTGGGCGAGCAGCCGGACGGTCCGCATCACCACGTCGTCGAGGTCGTAGGCACCAGCCAGGAACGTCTCGATCGCCCGGCGCTCCGCCGCGGAGAACGGCTTTATGGCGGACAGCCTGTCTACGAACAAGCGGTAGCCCTTGTCGGTGGGGATGCGCCCGGCACTGGTGTGCGGCTGGACGATATAGCCCTGTTCTTCCAGCACCGCCATCTCGTTGCGGATCGTCGCCGGGGATACGTCCAGGTTGTGCCGGTCTACGAGCGACTTCGACCCTACTGGCTCGTTGGTCGAGACGAAATCCTCGACGATGGCCCGGAGCACGGCCAGCTTCCTGTCGTCTAGCACGCGTTCACCTCCCCTTGGCACTCAGCGCTCCTGAGTGCCAAGTCTATGGCGGAACGATACTGGGACAGCCCCGTCAAGTCACCGGGTGAGACCTGCCAGGTTTCGCGACGAGCCAACGTGAGTTGCGCACTCAGGATACGAACGGCCGTTCGTCCTAGTCCGTGAGACCCCGGATCACAGCGTCGGCTAGCAGCCTGCCGCGCCTGGTCAGCACGACCCGGCCCGCGCCGAACGCGTCCCTGTCGGTCAGCCCGTCTGCGACATCAGCCTGCGCCGCACGGCGGCCGGCCGCGCTGAGCAGGCTGATGTCGCAGCCAGTGGCTAGTCGGGTCGCCAGCATGATCTGCTCGGTCCTGCGCTCGGCGCCGGTCAGTACCTCTCGGGCCTGGCCGGGGCTCACGCCGACGCTGACCCGTTGCGCGTAGGCGGCCGGGTGCCTGACGTTCCACCAGCGCGTTCCGCCGACGTGGCTATGCGCCCCCGGCCCGATTCCCCACCAGTTCCCGCCGGTCCAGTAGCTCAGGTTGTGCTGGCACGCCGCGTCCCATGCCGCCGCCCAGTTGGAGATCTCATACCAGTGCAGGCCGGCGCCGCCGAACAACTCGTCGGCGGCCAGGTAGCGGTCGGCCATCTCGTCGTCGTCAGGCTGAGCCAGCTCGCCGCGCCTGATCCGCGCCGCGAGCCTGGTCCCGTCCTCCACGATCAGCGCGTACGCGGAGATGTGATCAGGTCCGGCGGCGATCGCGCTGCGCACCGAATGCTCCCAGTCCGCGGCGCTCTCGCCCGGCGAACCGTAGATCAGGTCCAGGCTGACGTGGGCGAAACCCGCCGAGCGCGCCCAGGCCACGCACTGCTCGGCCCGGCCAGGCGAATGCGACCGGTCCAGGACGCTCAGCACATGGCTGGCCGCGCTCTGCATGCCGAGCGAGACCCGGGTGAACCCGGCCGCCCGCAACTGCTCGAGCACTCGCTGGTCCACGCTCTCCGGGTTGGCCTCCGTCGTCACCTCGGCCCCGGTCTCGAGCCCGAACTCAGCATCGATCACGGCCAAGATGCGGGCCAGGTTGGCCGGCGGCAGCAGCGTCGGAGTCCCGCCACCGAAGAACACCGTGCGCACCGGTGGCGCGGCCGGGCCAAGAACGGCCCGCGCGAACCGAACCTCGCTGACGGCCAGGCTCGCGTAGCTCTCGCGGGATGCCCCGCCGCCAAGTTCCGCGGCCGTATAGGTGTTGAAATCGCAGTAGCCGCACCGGGAAGTACAGAAGGGAATATGGACGTATATTCCCAACGAATTCGCCCCAAGCTGGTCGAGTGCGGCGGGCGGAAGCTGGCCGTCCGCGGGCACGGCCTCGCCGTCAGGCGGTACGCCAGCCATGCTCAGGCAGCCTGGTCGACGCCGACGCTTTGACCGGGCCTGCCACTGATCCGCGGGTCGCGGACACTGCCCACGTTCACGGAGATGATTCGAGCGCTGGCCACCAACGCAGATTAGCCGAGCAGCGGGATAACCTGGAAAAGAGGAGCTGAGAGCCATGGCTGAACGGACATCGGCATGACGGCGAGCGAGTACGGCTCGGTCCGTGCGACCGACGCCGACCGGGAGAACGTTCGGTCGATCCTGGTGGACGCGCATGCCGAAGGCAGGCTGACCTGGGACGAGTTCGATTCGAGGACCACCGGCCTGCTGCGGGCACAGACTTACGACCAGCTCGCGGTGCTGACCGCCGACCTGCCGAACCGGATCCCGGCGACGCCGCCGAAGGTATACGAAGGGCAGCGCGCTGCGCGCGGCACTAACAGCCTGGCCATCGCGTCGCTCGCCTGCGGGATCTGCCAGGTGCCTTTCCTGCTGCTCGCCGGAGTTCCCGCGATCGTGCTCGGCCACAGAGCCCGCGGGCAGATCCGCCAGACCGGCGAGGACGGCGCCGGGCTGGCGAAGGCTGGTCTCATCCTGGGGTACACAGGCGTCGCGCTGACCCTCGCGTTCACGGCGATGCTCATTACGTTCGTCGTCTGGGTGATCCAGAGCTTATGAGCGAAGCGACGGCTTTCGCTGGTGACGCTCACCTGGCCGGTGCGGCATGTCCCAGCCACCACGCCGACGACATCGGAGCGAGATTCGCGGTGCCGTCCTCGTTGCGCGAACTGATATCTTTCGCCCGACTGAGCCGCCGCGGCTCGGCATGAAGGGTGCGCGAGCCGTACTCACCTCTCGGGCAGCCACGCGAGGATTGCTGGCAGGAATCCGACCTGGCGGTCGCAGCGCGAAGATAGCCGCAGGTCAGGGCTTACGGTCGGAAGCCTGGTCGACGGTCAGCGCGGCGACGAAGGCCTCCTGCGGGACCTCGACCCGGCCGATGGTCTTCATCCGCTTCTTGCCTTCCTTCTGCTTCTCCAGCAGCTTGCGCTTACGGGTGATGTCACCGCCGTAGCACTTGGCGAGCACGTCCTTGCGCAACGCCCTGATGTTCTCGCGCGCGATGATCCGCGCCCCGATGGCGGCCTGGATCGGCACCTCGAACTGCTGGCGCGGAATCAGTTCCTTCAGCCGCGCGGTCATGGCCAGCCCGTACTCTCGCGCCTTGTCGGCATGCACGATCTGGCTGAACGCGTCCACGGGCTGGCTCTGCAGCAGGATGTCGACCTTGACCAGGTCGGCCTCCTGCTCGCCGGCCGGCTCGTAGTCCAGCGACGCGTAACCCCGGGTACGGGACTTGAGTTGGTCGAAGAAATCGAAGATGATCTCCGCCAGCGGCATCGTGTACCTGATCTCGACCCGGTCGGCCGACAGGTACTCCATCCCGAGCAGGACGCCGCGCCGTGACTGGCACAGCTCCATGATCGCTCCGATGTAGTCCGACGGCGCCAGCACCGTGGCGCGGACCACAGGCTCGAACACCTGCCCGATCTTTCCGGCCGCGATCGCGCCCGTCTTGGTAGGCACGCCGCCCGGCCCGCTGGGGAACTCGCTCGGGTTGGTGACGACCACCTCGGCGCCGGAGTCCATGACCACGCGGTAGACCACGTTCGGCGCGGTGGAGATCAGCGACAGGCCGAACTCGCGCTCCAGTCGCTCCCTGATGATCTCCATGTGCAGCAGCCCGAGGAACCCGCACCGGAAGCCGAACCCGAGCGCGGTGGAGGTCTCTGGCTCGTAGACCAGCGAAGCGTCGTTCAGCCGCAGCTTGTCCAGAGCGTCCCGCAGGTCCGGGTACTGGTCGCCGTCGACCGGGTAGAGGCCGGAGAACACCATCGGCTTCGGGTGGGCGTAACCGGCCAGCGGGTCGGCCGCCGGACGCGACGAGCTTGTCACCGTGTCACCCACGCGCGCCTGCCTGACGTCCTTGACCCCGGTGATCAGGTAACCGACTTCACCGGCCGCCAGGCCATCGGACGGGACAGGCTCCGGCGAGATCACACCGACTTCTAGCGTCTCGTGCACCGCGCCGGTCGAGAGCATCAGGGTTCGTTCCCGCCGGGACAGCCGGCCGTCCACCATCCGGACGTAGGTGACCACGCCGCGGTAGGTGTCGTAGACCGAGTCGAAGATAAGCGCCCTGGCGGGAGCGTCGAGGTTCCCGCTCGGCGCCGGAACCTGCGCCACCACGGCATTCAGGAGTTCGCCGACGCCTTCTCCCGTCTTGGCCGAGACCCGCAGCACGTCCGACGGATCGCATCCGATGATCTTCGCGAGTTCCTGGGAGTACTTCTCTGGCTGCGCGGCGGGCAGGTCGATCTTGTTCAGCACCGGGATCAGGTGCAAGTTGGCATCGAGCGCGAGGTAGAGATTGGCCAGGGTCTGCGCCTCGATCCCCTGGACCGCGTCCACGAGCAGGATCGCTCCCTCGCAGGCGGCCAGTGACCTGGATACCTCATAGGAGAAATCCACGTGCCCGGGCGTGTCGATCAGGTTAAGCACGTAGTTCTGACCATCGTCGGCACGCCACGGCAACCGGACCGCCTGACTCTTGATCGTGATGCCGCGCTCGCGCTCGATGTCCATCCTGTCCAGATACTGAGCGCGCATCTGCCGGTCGCCTACCACCCCGGTGAGCTGCAGCATCCGGTCGGCCAGCGTGGATTTGCCGTGGTCGATGTGGGCGATGATGCAGAAGTTCCTGATCACTGCCTGGTCGGTGCGCGACGGTTCAGGCAGCGCGGCGACCGGCACTGCCTTCGCGGCGGCAGGCTTGGCACTCGCGGCCGAGGCCGGCGCTGTCGCGCTGGACGGATCGGACATTGGTGGCACAGTCATCCGCTCGATATCGGTTACGGCTAGTTCGGTGCGAGAACCACCAGCAGCACGGCCATGAGCCCATCCGCCCCGAACGCGATCTGACCGCGACGGCGGCCGGCCTACGTCATGAACGGCACCTCAGCCAGTAGTTCCTTGTCGCCGTCTATGGTCGCATGCCTGGGCCGATGCCGATGCCACCAGCCAGCCAGTACCGTGCCGCATCCCTCCCGCGGCCCTCCCCGCCGGTCCCGCGCCGGTCCCGCGCTACAGTCGACTTACGCCACCTGGTTTGAGCTCACGACCCGATCTCGGATATCCTTCTTCTTCGGCTGCCCGCATGCCCGCACCTGGAGTGCCGGGCGCGCTACCGCGCCCTCGGCTCGCGCCGGGCACACCTGATCACCGACGAATACCTAGCGAGGCTTACGCGTGGCGAACATCAAGTCCCAGATCAAGCGCAACCGGCAGAACGAGAAGGCCAGGCAGCGCAACAAGGCCGTCAAGTCCTCACTCAAGACCGCCGTTCGCGGTTTCCGTGATGCCGCTGACTCCGGCGACGCTGAGAAGACGGCTGAGGCCCTGCGCGCGGCCTACGTCAAGCTGGACAAGGCCGCGAGCAAGGGTGTTATCCACAAGAACCAGGCGGCCAACCGCAAGTCGGCGCTTGCAAAGCGTGAAGCGGCACTTCGGCAAGGCTGAGCAGCACCGGCGCTGAGCGGCACCGGCAAGGCTCAGCGGCACGCTGGCCGGCGCACGCCGCCGTCAACGGGGCTTAGCACGGCACTCCGCGATTACCCTGAGCACACGCTCCAAGGCGTAACCAGCATTTGCCGCCTCGCCCTTAACCTGTGCATCGGCCAGCGCCACAGCCGAGTGAGCCCGCGCCAGCCCGTCTGCCGTCCAGCCGCGCGCCTGCTGCCGGGCCTTGTCGACCATCCACGACGGCATCCCAAGGTCGGCACCGAGCGCGACGGCGCTCTTGCCCCGTGAAGCCGAGCCGACCCGTCCCAGAGTGCGGATTCCTCGGGCTAGCGCACTGGTGATCAGCACCGGAGCGGTCCCGATGGCCAGTGCCCAGCGCAATTGAGCGAGCGCCTCAACTAGGTTGCCCTCGAGCACTCGGTCGGCGACGCTGAAGCCGGTGGCCTCCGCCCGGCCCCGCCAGTACCTCGACACCACCTGCGCGGTAATCACGCCTGTCGTGTCCGCTACCAGCTGGTCACAGGCTGCCGCCAGATCACGCAGGTCGGTACCGACCGCGTCCAGCAAGGCACGCGACCCCCCGTCGTCGGCCTTGCGCCCGGCCCTGGCGAATTCCGCGCGCAGGAAGTCCATCCTCTCCCCGAACCGGCGGACTGCCGGGCAATCGATCCTCCGAGCGCCGGCCTTGCTCAGCGCTGTCAGCACGGCCTTGCCCTTAGCCCCGCCGGCGTGGGTGACCACGAGGACCAGGTCGGACGGCATCGCCGCCGCGAGCTGGCCGAGCTCGGCAGCGACAGCCGAATTCGCGTCCTGCGCGGCTCGCACGATGACGACGCTCTCGCCGCCGAACAGCGAGGGCGAGGTCAGCATGGAAAGCTGGCCCGCGCTGAGGTCGCCCGCCCGGACATCGTGTACGTCCGGGCCAGGACCCGCACCGTCCGCACTTCCACCCCCCGGTCCCGCCGCACTGGCCGGTTGCGGCACCCGGGCGGTGCCGGCCGCAGACGCGGCTAGCACGGCGCGGACGGCCCGTTCGACAAGCAACTCCTCCTCGCCGACGACCACCGTGACGGGGTCGGAACCGACCAGCGCAGCATCCTGACGCGAGTGGGGCTGCTGAGTTGGCATGAACGCAGCATCCCACGACTGGCCGGACACAGCAGGCGTGGCACAGCCGATAGGCCGAGTCGAGCTGAGCTTGGCCGTCCGGCCAGACTGCTAGGCTCGGCGGCGTTTACCCGTTCCATAGGGAAGTCATGACTGCCCATTCCCAGCCGCCACCCGAGGCGTCGGCCGCCGAGCCCGCCGGACCCCTGCTGATCCGCAGGCCGATGATGCCCCTGGCCGCCTGGACCGCGATCTGGTTCGCCATCCTCGCCAGGAACGGCGGAATCGCATGGGTCTTCTTCGTCAAAGGGAGCAGCCTGCTCTTCGACGGGACCTTCAATCACCACAACCGGCCCGGCTTCATGCACGTGTACGCGAGCTACCCTGGCCTGCAGATCGGCCCGCTTTCGTTCGTCGTCGCACAGGCAATCCGCACGCTCGGGCCAGATCAGGGGCTAGTGCTCGCGCAAGTGGTCATGTCCGTGATCGGCTTGGGCACTCTGGCCATCCTGCGCCGGATCGCTTTGCTGGCCAGGCCGGAGTTGGCGCGGCAACGGGCCTTCTACTGGACGTTCCTGGCCGGCGGCGCACTGTTCATGGTGGCGTGGACAGAACTTGCCGTCGCTTACGGCCACCTCGACGACGCACTGGCGCTCCTGCTGGCGGCAGCGGCGTTGTGGGCTGCCATCACCGGTCATCCGGTGCTGACCGGGCTCGGCATCGGGCTGGCCGCCGACGCTAAGCCGTGGGCTCTGATCTTCCTGCCCGTCCTGCTGCTCTCTGGCGGCATGTCCAGATGGCGCGCCGCTGACCAGGCAGGCAGCCCCAGCCGCACGAACCTGCCAGCGTGGCTGCTCGCGGGCGCCTGCACGGCGATCGTGATCGCCGCCGCGTGGCTGCCGTTCTTCATCGCCGCACCCGAGACCGCCCGAGCGCTGCACTACACGATCGGCAACATGCCCGACTCCGCGCTGCGCGCCCTCGGCGTGACGACGGCGCGGACACCGCCATGGGATCGTCAGGCTCAGATCGTGATCGCCTGCCTGCTCGGCCTGGCCGCGATCCGGCGCCGCCGCTGGCCGACCGTACTCCTGCTCGGTGCCGGAGCCCGGATCGCGCTCGACCCGGGCTCGCACGGGTACTACACGCCCAGCATCATGGTAGGAGCGTTGCTCTGGGACCTGCTCGGCGCCCGGCGCCCGCTGCCGGTCTGGACAGCGATCTCGTTCTGCGCGCTCAACCTCGTTCCGCTGCTGATCGCCAGCGGCCCGGTGCGCGGCGCGTTCAGGCTCTACCTGGTCGTCGCCTTTACGCTTGCGATTCTGCTCGGCCGCAGACGCTGGGCCTGGCAGCCGACCACCGATCCGGTGCCGAAGGTATCCCGTCCGGCAGCGGCCGAAACGGTCACCGGCTAGACGGTCACCGGCTCGCCGCCGCGCCACACCCGGTAGGGCATCAGGCCATAGGACCAGGCGAACGCACCCTCGTGGTCGGCGTCCCAGGCCACGATGTCAGCAAGCCGACCGCGTGCCATCGCGCCGCGATCAGGCGCACGCAACGAGTGCGCGCCGCCGACTGTCGCCGCGCGCAGTGCCTCGGCCACGCTCATTCCGAGGTTGGCGATAGCGAGCGTGATCACCAGTGGCATCGAGGTGATGCCGTTCGTACCTGGTGAGTGACCGGAACCCAGAGCGACAGTCACGCCGCGGTCGAGCAGCGTCCGAACTGGCGGGGTGCGGCCGTTCTCCGCGCCGACGGTCGGGCAGACGACCGCCGTGACGCCCGCCTTCGCCAGCACCGCCACATCATCGTCGTCCGCCTCGTTGAGCAAGTCCGCAGAGGAACAACCGAGATCCGCGGCGAGCCTGGCCGCGCCGAACCGCGAGTCATCAACGGCGTGCACCCGCGGCAGCAGGCCCGCTGCCCGGCCGGCGTTGAGTATCCAGCGCGCCTCGTGCTCGCTGAATCTGCCGTCAGCACAGTAGACGTCGATGCTGTCGGCGCCGGCGGCTGCCGCGTCCGCACACCACATGCCCACCGCGTTCACGTAGTCGTGCCGGCGGCCGAAGTACTCCGGCGGCAGCGCGTGAGCCGCCAGGAACGTGACGTGCACCCGCGGCATGCCTGGCTCTTCCTCCAGTGAGCGGAGCAGCCGGACGTCGGCGAGCTCGCCGTCCCTGGTGAGGTGATAGCCGGTCTTTGCCTCGATCGTGGTCGTGCCCGTGAGCAGCCAGTCCCGCATGCGGCCGCGCACGTGGTTGCACAGGGTCCACGGATCGGTGCCACGGGTTACCGTCACCGTCGAAGTCAGGCCGCCGCCGGCGGAGACCACTTCGGTCATCGTTGCCCCGCCCGAACGCATCGCCAGCTCGGCCCACCGGTTACCGGCGTAGACGGGGTGTGTGTGGGCATCGATCAGGCCAGGCGTGACTAGCGCTCCGCCGAGGTTCTCTACGTGATCCACGTCCACGATGTCATCGATCACCCCTGGCAGTCCGGACGGCAGCTGCGCGGCCGGACCGACCCAGGCGATCCGGTCGTCTTGGATCAAGATGGCGGCATGACTCCAGACCTCTGAACCGGTCCACAACCGGCCGATGTTGGTAAGGAGACGAAAGGTCATACCTGGCTACCGTGCCCTGTCCGAGCGGAACTGTGACTACCGTCGACGACTACCCGCCTGTTCGACTGACCACTGTGGAAGCAGAACCCACCGCGACGTTCGCATCCCGGCCCCGGATCGCGGGCCAGTGATCGCCGTCATGCCTCCTCTGCCGTCACGCGCGCGTGGCAACGCGAATCCGACAATTCATACTGAAACTAGTACTAGTCGTATGACAATAGCTGAGCACACGAACTGCGTCTCGGAACGCACATACCATATCGGTTACGTAACGCAGATGCACTACTCAATCGCCTATTCCGCTTCGAGCGGACGAGCAGCAGGCTAAGCGGGACCAGCCGCCGCTACGAACCGATCCAGCTCGGATGCCAGGCCAGGCGGCACGCGGGCAGTGAGCGCGGTACCAGTGTCCAGGTGCTCCAGATGCAGCACCTCGCCCTCCTGGTGTGCCCGGGCGAGCAGGTCACCGCGCGCGTAAGGGAGCACGACGCTCACTTCTGTGGTCAGCCGCGGCAGCAACCGCTCGATCTCGGCCAGCAGTTCAGGCAAGCCGGCTCCGGTCTTGGCGGACACCACCACCGACTGCTGCTCGGCTAGTTGCATACCCTCGATGTCGATCTGGTCCGCCGTGTCGGCCTTATTGAAGACGACAAGCTCAGGCACGTCACGAGCGCCAATCTCGGCCAGTACCGCGCGGACCGCCGCGATCTGCGACCGCGGATCGGTGTCCGAGGCATCGACGACGTGCAGGACCAGGTCGGCTTGGGCGACTTCTTCCAGCGTCGAGCGGAACGCCTCGACGAGCTGATGCGGCAGATGCCTGACGAAGCCGACGGTATCGGTCAGGGTGAACTGCGCGCCCGACGGCAGCCTTGCCTTGCGTACCGCGGGATCCAAGGTCGCGAACAGCGAGTCGTCAACCAGGACATGGGCGCCGGTCAGGCGGTTGAGCAGGCTCGACTTGCCGGCATTCGTATAGCCGGCGATCGCCACCGACGGCACCTCATGCCGTCGGCGCTGACCGCGCTGAATCTCTCGTCCGACCGACATCTCGGTGATCTCGCGACGCAACCGGGCGATTCTGGTCCTGATCCGGCGCCGGTCAGTCTCGATCTTGGTCTCACCAGGTCCCCTGGTACCGATTCCGCCGCCGCCAGCGACTCGTCCGCCCGCTTGCCTGGACAGCGACTCGCCCCAGCCGCGCAGCCGGGGAAGCAGGTACTGCATCTGCGCGAGCTCGACCTGGGCCTTGCCTTCCTTGCTCCTGGCGTGCTGGGCGAAGATGTCCAGGATCAGAGCCGTCCGGTCGATCACTTTCACCCGGACCACGCCCTCAAGCTTGCGCAACTGGCTCGGAGTCAGCTCACCGTCGCAGATCACTGTGTCGGCACCTGTTGTCGCTACCAGCTCGGCAAGCTCAGCGGCCTTGCCCGCACCCACATACGTGGATGCGTCTGGCCGGCTCCTGCGCTGGATCAGGCCGTCCAGAACCTCGGAACCCGCCGTCTCCGCGAGAAGCGCAAGCTCCCGGAGCGAGTTCTCCGCGATCTGGAGCGTCCCGTCTGTCCAGACACCGAGCAGTACCACCCGCTCCAGCCGCAGCGCCCGGTACTCGACCTCGCTGACATCCTGAAGTTCGGTGGAGAGCCCGGCGACCCGGCGCAGCGAATGCCGGTCTTCCAGGTCAAGCTGGCCGACGTCGTAGTCCTCGGGAACGTCTTCGATGTACTTGTAAGGTTCTGCTGTCATCTGCCATCCAGGACGGGACCGCCGCCTTCGGGCGGTCACTCCGATGCTGCCACGCTCAGGCGGCAACGTCACTTCTATAACACCAGCCAGGCCCAGGATGTGCCCGGACCGACGACCGGGCCTGGTGCTCTGGATGCCGACCTGACCCCGGCCGGGGCGAACTCTTAGGATTTAGAGTCACGAGGCGACGAAGGGCATAAGCGAATGAGCTATGGCGACGGCATCCAGATCAACGGCGCGCTCGGGAATCGGTACGACGAGATCCTGACTCGGCAGGCAATGGACCTGGTAGCGAAGCTGCAGCGCGAGCTGGGCACGCGGCGGGCTGAACTGATCGCGGCCAGAGCCGAGCGCCAGCAGCAGCTATCGGCGGGCGCGATGCTCGACTTCCTGCCGGAAACGCGGCACATCAGGACGGACCCGAACTGGCGGGTGGCACCGCCGGCTCCCGGCCTGGTGGACCGCAGAGTCGAGATCACCGGGCCGACCGACAAGAAGATGACGATCAACGCCCTGAACTCAGGCGCGAAGGTGTGGCTGGCCGACTTCGAGGACGCCAACACCCCGCTCTGGGAGAACATGATCACCGGTCAGCTCAACCTCAAGGACGCGCTCGACCGCACCATCGACTTCACCAGCCGCGACGGCAAGGAGTACCGCCTGCTGCCGGACGACCAGCTCGCCACCATCGTGGTCCGGCCGCGCGGCTGGCACCTGGACGAGAAGCACGTGCTCGTCGACGGCCAGCGCACCTCCGGCAGCCTGTTCGAC
This sequence comes from Streptosporangiaceae bacterium, assembly GCA_035533915.1. Lineage (GTDB taxonomy): Bacteria > Actinomycetota > Actinomycetes > Streptosporangiales > Streptosporangiaceae > Chersky-822. The sequence continues at coordinate 55,864 of DATLSX010000103.1, read as the reverse complement.
TTCGCCTTGTACTTCTTCCACTGCGGGCAGCGGCAGCTCGCCAAGGGCAAGGGACCGTACTTCTATCTCGCCAAGATAGAGAGCCACCTCGAGGCGAGGCTCTGGAACGATGCGTTCAACATCGCGCAAGACGCGCTCGGCGTGCCACGCGGCACTATCAGGGCGACCGTGCTCATCGAGACCATCCCGGCCGCGTTCGAGATGGAGGAAATCCTCTACGAACTACGCGAGCACAGCGCCGGCCTGAACGCGGGACGCTGGGACTACCTGTTCAGCATCATCAAGAAGTTCCGCACCCGCGGCCTGGACTTCGTGCTGCCCGAACGCAACGCGGTGACGATGACCGCCCCGATGATGCGTGCCTATACCGAACTGCTGGTCAAGACCTGCCATTCTCGCGGGGCGCACGCCATGGGCGGGATGGCGGCCTTTATCCCGAGCAGGCGCGACCCCGAGGTCAACAAGGTCGCGCTCGGGAAGGTCCGCGACGACAAGACCCGTGAGTCGCAGGACGGCTTCGACGGCTCCTGGGTCGCCCACCCCGACTTGGTCCCGGTCTGCCGGGAGATCTTCGACGGCGTGCTCGGCGACGCGCCGAACCAGCTCGGCAAACTCCGCGACGACGTGCGGGTGACCGCGGCGCAACTGCTCGACGTGGCCAGCACACCCGGCCAGATCACCGGAGCAGGCCTGCGCAACAACGTGAGCGTCGGGCTTCAGTACCTGGCGAGCTGGCTGGCCGGGACCGGAGCCGTCGCGATCTTCAACCTGATGGAGGATGCCGCGACCGCGGAGATTTCCCGTTCCCAGGTCTGGCAGTGGCTGCACAACGACGTCCGCCTCGCCGATGGCCCGCAGGTCACCAGGGAACTGATCGAGCAGATCATCAACGAGGAACTCGCCAAGATCGCTGAGGCATACGGTGAGGCCTACGACGCCGCCCAGTACGCCGAGGCTGTGACGCTCTTCAAGGAAGTCGCACTCGCCGACGACTACGACGAGTTCCTCACCCTCCCCGCCTACGAGCGCATGCCCTGACTCAGCAACCCCGAACCCCGAACTCACGCCGGCATCGATAGGTTCGTCATATGCCCGAACAGACTGACAAGGCCGCCCGCTTTCTCGCCCTGCATCACGTCGACGCACCGCTGCTCATGCCCAACGCCTGGGACGAAGGCTCCGCCAAGCTCCTCGCCTCGCTCGGCTTCGAGGCACTCGCGACGACCAGCAGCGGCTACGCCGCGACGCTCGGACGTCTTGACGGCTCGGTAACCCGCGACGAGGCGATCGCGCACTCGGCCGTGATCGCGGCCGCCACCGAGGTGCCGGTCTCCGCCGACCTGGAGAACTGCTTCGCCGACGATCCCGAAGGCGTCGCCGAGACCATCCGCCAGGCGATCGGCGCTGGCCTGGCAGGCTGCTCGATCGAGGACTACACCAACCGCGACGACGACCCGATCTACGATCGGGCGCTGGCCGCGGAGCGGGTCGCGGCGGCGGCCGAGATTGCGCACGGCGGTCCCGTTCGCCTGGTCCTGACGGCGCGCGCGGAGAACCATCTGCGCGGCAGGCCCGACCTCGCTGACACGATCGCCCGGCTGCAGAGCTACCAAGAGGCCGGAGCCGACGTGCTGTACGCACCCAGCATCACCAGCGCGCAGGACCTGCGCCAGATCGTGGCGTCCGTGGACCGCCCGGTCAACGTCCTGGCACTGCCCGGCGCGCCCTCCGTCGCCGACCTCGCCGCCATCGGCGTGAAGCGGATCTCGGTCGGCGGCGCGTTCGCGTTCACCGCGCTCGGCGCCGTGGTCCAGGCTGCGCGAGAACTCCGCGAGCAAGGCACTTACGGCTACTGGCACCTGGCCAGGCCGGGCAGCGCCGCCGCGCGGGCAGCCTTCGCACCCCACTGAAGCACCCCGCCGACCAGCCCGCGGCGGCGGTATCGGCGCCAAGTGGAACGACATCATGGGCCTGGGCCACCTGGAACGCCTACGACGCATCCGAGCCCTAGTCGAGCTATACGGTTTGGCGGTCTGAACCAATCCCCCGCCGGTAAGCGACGACTTCGACCTCGACCAGCATCTGCGGGTTGATCAGTGCGGCGACCTGCACCATCGTCGCGGCCGGGCGAACGTCACCAAATGCCTCGGCATGGGCACGGCCGACGTCCTCCCACAACGAGATGTCCGTGACGTACATCCTGGTCCGCACGACATCGGCGAGGCTGGCACCCAGACCGGCCAGCGCCTGCGCGGCGTTGCTGATCGCCTGAGCGGTCTGCGCACGCGCATCCCCCGGATGCACGAACTCCGCGCCCTCGACCGACGTGCAGCCGGAGACGAACACGAAATCGCCGACCGCCACCGCCCGGCTATAGCCGACAACCGGCTCCCACCGAGTCCCCGACGAATACCTCCGGGTCACGCCACACCGCCCCCTGTCCGCCAGCCTTCGCCGGAATCCGCGACTGAACCTCCATCTTCACGTACTCCGCCGCGGGGTTCAGCCAGCCGCAGGGCTAGCTGACCGCCTGTTCGATGACCGCCTGTTCGCTGACCGCATGTTCGCTGACCGCATGTTCGATGCGCCCAATCCTGGGCTGCCCTGCCATTCGCACCCGGCCGGAGAGATGATGGGTACGGAATACCGTGCCGGGAAGGCGCCGGGAGGCGACATGGACGAGCAGGCGGCCGCTGCCGAACTGGCCATCGTGCAGGAGGTCGCGCTGGCCGGCCTGATCCCCGGGCTGGAAGCGATCTGCGGTGAAGACGCCGTCATCACCGACCCGATGCAGCTGCGCACGTACGAGTGCGACGGCCTGACAGCGCACCGCTGCTCCCCGGGACTTGTCGTACTCCCGCAGTCAGCCGACCAGGTCGCGGCCGTGGTCCGTGCCTGCGCCGAGGCCGGAATCCCGTTCGTCGCCAGAGGCAGCGGCACTGGCCTGTCCGGCGGCGCGCTCCCCCGCGCCGACGGCGTCCTGATCGTGACGTCCCGGATGCGCCGGGTCGTCGAGATCGACCCGGCCAGCCGCCGCGCCATCGTCGAACCAGGTGTCACCAACCTCGCGGTCAGCAAGGCAGCCGCACCGTTCGGGCTCTTCTACGCCCCCGACCCGTCCAGCCAGCAGGTCTGCTCGGTCGGCGGGAACGTGGCGGAAAACTCCGGCGGGGCGCACTGCCTGAAGCACGGGTTCACCGTGCACCACGTGACCGGCCTGGAGATCGTCACCCCGGGCGGCGACCTGACCTGGCTTGGCGACGGCACCGGCGTGGCCCCCGGCTTCGACCTGATCGGCGCCTTCACCGGCTCGGAGGGCACGCTCGGCATCGTGACCAAGATCGTCGTGAAGCTGACCCCCCTCCCGCAGGCAGTGACGACACTGCTGGCGGCGTTCGAGACGACCGGCCACGGCGGCGCGGCGGTGTCGGCGATCATCGGTGCGGGCATTCTGCCCGCCGCGATCGAGATGATGGACGCGCTGTCGATCGAGGCGGCCGAGGCCGCCATCGCCTGCCACTACCCGCAGGGCGCTGGCGCGGTGCTGATCGTCGAGATGGACGGCCCCGAAGTCGACGTGCGCGGCGAGGCGGCAGCGGTGCGCAGGCTCGCCGAGCAGGCAGGGGCCTTCGAGATCAGGGAGGCGGCCGACCCGGCCGAGCGCGCCGCGATCTGGACCGGCCGCCGGTCGGCGTTCGCCGCGGTCGGCCGGATCAGCCCGGCCTACATCGTCCAGGACGGCGTGGTCCCGCGCACCGCACTGCCGGATGTGCTCGACCGGATCAGCGAGCTGTCGGCCCAGGCCGGACTCCGCGTCGCCAACGTCTTCCACGCCGGGGACGGGAACCTGCACCCGCTGGTGCTCTTCGACGACTCAAGCGCCGAGCAGACCGCGGCCGCCGAGGAACTCTCCGGCGCCATCCTCGACGAGTGCATCGCGCACGGCGGCTCGATCACCGGCGAACACGGCGTCGGGGTGGACAAGTCCAGGTACATGCCCCGCATGTTCAGCGCCGACGACCTGGACACGATGCAGTTGCTGCGCTGCGCGTTCGATCCGGCCGGCCTGTGCAATCCAGGCAAGATCTTCCCGACGCCGCGGATGTGCGGCGAAGTTCCCGGCGTCCGGCGCGGCCCGCATCCGCTCGTCGCCGCCGGCCAGGCAGAGATGTTCTGATATGGGCGACGAATCCATCCTTAGCCGGTGCAGATGACGACTGAGCCGATCCCAGCGCAGCTCGCCGCAGCGTGCCAGGCGGTGCGGCCGGCCACGGGCGCCGATGCCGTATCCGGCGTCCAGCCGAAGTTCGTCGCCGCGCCAGCCAGCACGCAAGAGGCGGCTGAACTGCTGCGGGCGGCGGCCGACCTCGGGTGGGCCGTGGTCCCCCGCGGGTCCGGCTCCAAGCTGCACTGGGGCGCCCCGCCGCTACGCTGCGACCTGGTCATCGAGACGACCCGGCTGGACCAGGTCGTCGAGCACGCGGCCGGTGACCTGGTCGTGACGGTCCAGGCTGGGGTGAGCCTGGAGCGGCTAGCCGAGGTACTCGGTACCGCAGCCCAGCGCCTAGCCCTGGACCCCCCGCTCATCACCCCCATCCACCCCGCCCCCCCGCCATCAACCCCCGCGCCGCACAGCATCGATGGCCCGTTGGTGTCGTCAGGGCAGCACCAATGGGCCATCGGTGCGGCGCAGGCAACCCGCACGAGGGGCACAGTCGGCGGGGTGCTGGCGACCGGCGTAGCCGGCCCGCTGCGGTTGCGTTACGGAAGCGGCCGGGATCTGCTGATCGGGATCACTGTCGTGCGTGCCGACGGCACGATTGCGCGCTCCGGCGGAAAGGTGGTCAAGAACGTCGCAGGCTATGACCTCGGCAAGCTGTTCGCGGGATCGCGCGGCACGCTCGGCCTGATCACGGAGGCGACGTTCCGGCTGCACCCGGTGCCAGCCGAGCGTGCCTACGTGACGGTCGAGAGCGCTGCGGGTATCCAGGCGTGCCGGCTGATCGCGATGGCGCTGGAGTCGCCGCTGGCTCCGGTCGCCGCGGAGCTCGACTGGCCAGGCGCCGGAGAACCGGTCCGGGCCGGGATCGCCCTGGAAGGCGACACAGCCGGCGTAGCCGAGCGAACGCGCCTGCTGTGCGGCCTGCTCGCACACGCCGCGCCTGTCGTCAGCGCCGAACCGCCGCCGTGGTGGGGAGCCGGCCCGGCATCCCAGCAGGACGGCTCGGTCGTGCAGATCGCGTTCTGGCCCGGTGACCTCGGCCTGATCCTGGCCGAGATCCGGACAGCAGCGCACGCGGCCGGAGTGGACCCCGCAGTCGGCGGCTCGGCGGCCGGCCTGCTGACCGCGTCGCTTCCGCCCGAGGCGGACGCTGCCGCCGTCGCTGCCTTTGTCACCGGCCTGCGCGCCGTCCTGGGGCACGGGCTGCCCGGACAAGCCGGGCACCGGCTGGCCGACGTGCCACGGCCGATGGCAGGTGCCGGGCGGCACGGGGCGGGCGCCCGGGCCGGCCACGCCAGACCGCCGTCGCCAGCCGCGGTGGCCGGCGACGCCCAGCAGGCGGCTGGTCCTGGCCAGCGCAGAGCGGCCGGCGGGCCGCCGGCCCGCGCGAACGTCGTCGTGCTGCACGCGCCGGCCGCCGTCGGCGGCCTGATAGACCTGTTCGGCCCGGTTCCGTCGCTGGCACTCATGCGCGCGATCAAGGACCAGTTCGACCCTGGCCGGATCATGTCACCTGGACGATTCGCCGGGGGAATCTGATGGACGCCAACCACGCCAGCGGAACTGCCGCGAGCCAGCCTGGTCAGGAGCCGGAGCCTGCTGTCGCTGCCGGGCCTGATATCGCCGGAGCGAACCCGCTCGATCCGACCGGCCAGCTGCGCCAGATCGTCAGCGATTGCGTGCATTGCGGCTTCTGCCTGCCGTCTTGTCCGACCTATCAGCTCTGGGGCGAGGAGATGGATTCGCCGCGCGGGCGGATCCACCTGATCGGCCAGCTGCTCGACGGCGCGAACGCCAGCCAGTCCGCTGCCCTGCATCTGGACCGGTGCCTTGGCTGCATGGCCTGCGTACCTGCCTGCCCCTCGGGGGTGCGGTACGACCGCCTGATCGAGGCGGCCAGGTCCTGGGCCTCGACCGCGCCGGAACCGGTACGGGCGCTGCCGCCCAGGTCGAGCCGCGATCGCGCGCTGCGGCGGCTCATCTTCGCGACGTTCCCCTATCCGTCAAGGCTCCGGCTGCTGCTCGGCCCGCTGCGCGCCGCGCAACGAACCGGCCTGGACACGCTGCTGCAGCGGAGCGGCCTGACCGACCGGCTGGCGCCGGAACTGACCGCCGCGCTCCGCGTCGCACCGCGCACCGCCGACCGGCTCGCGGAGGGCCGGACAGGGCGGGGCCGGACAGGGCGGGGCCGGACAGGGCGGGGCCGGACAGGGCGGGGCCGGACAATGGGCTTCGAGGCGGCGCGGGGCCGGACAGCGGGCGGCCAGGCAGCCCGGGGCCGGCTGCCGGAGCGGGTCGCGGCCCGCGGCGAGCGGCGAGCCGTCGTCGGCATGCTCACCGGCTGCGTCCAGCAAGTCTTCTTTCCGGGAGTCAACATCGCGACCGCGCGGGTGCTGGCATCCGAAGGCTGCGACGTCGTCATCCCGCCCAGCCAGGGCTGCTGCGGTGCGCTGTCACTGCACGATGGCAGGCGAGCCGAGGCGACCGCGTTCGCCCGCGGGCTGATCGAGACCTTCGAACGGGCCGACGTGGAGGCGATCGTCGTCAACTCCGCTGGCTGCGGGTCGGCGATGAAAGAGTACGAGGATCTGCTTGCCGACGACCCCGCCTGGTCCGCCCGGGCGGCCGCGCTCAGCGCCAAGGTCGCTGATTTCAGCGAGTTCCTCGCTACGCTCGACCCGGTCGCACCCAGGCACGCGCTGCCGCTGACGATCGCCTACCACGACGCCTGCCACCTCGCGCATGCCCAGCGGATCACTAGCCAGCCACGTGATCTGCTCGCCGCTATCCCCGGCCTGACCATCGTGGAGCTACCTGACGCTGGCACCTGTTGCGGCTCGGCGGGCATCTACAACCTGGTCCAGCCGCAAGCCGCCGGCGAACTCGGCGCACGCAAGGCCGCCGCAGTCAGCGGCACCGGCGCCGACCTCGTCGTGTCCGGAAACCCAGGTTGCACCCTGCAGATCGCGTCGGCGCTCGACGCGGCCGGCACCCCGAAGCCGGTCGCCCACATCGCCGAGGTACTTGATGCGTCGATTAGCGCTCAGCCAGCGAGCGTCTTGCTCTAGGCGGAGTTCCGGCGAGCGCCACGCCCTCAGCCTGCTGAACGTACCGCTGCGGCAGCCAGCCGAGAAGTCGCATTTAAGTAGTGTTCGGCCCATCTGCCGTTGCCTGGACTTTTCGGCCAGCGCCGCAAGATCACACCGGAGCCTTCCCGACCGCGCGGCGCTACCGCACCAACGGGTCATCGATGCGGCTATAGCCGCACCAACGGGCCATCGATGCGGTCGGACGAGCTGGGGTGTGGACTCATTTGGCTGCCTGGCAAGGTCACGGGCCGGTACGGCCAAGGTCACGGGCCGGTACGGCGAAGGTCTCAGGCCGCTATGGCACAGTAGCTCACCTTTCGGCCCAGCCGGCCAGTCCGATGACCTCGCTGGCGATCTCCGCGACAGTCCGGCGGTCTGTCACCACAAGGTGAACCCCGGCCGGAGCGCCTTCGTCCAGCTTCCGCGCCATCAGGTCACTGCGCTCAACATGCCAGTCCAGCGCCGTGCCGATCTCGCGCTGGGCGAGCCGACCACGTGCAGTCACGTCGCTGCAGGTCAGCAGCACAGCTGTTACCTCCGGGCTATCGCCGATCGCGGCAGTCAGCTTGCCGATCACGTGCCCGATCACGCTAGCTGTGTTGGTGTAGATCATTCGCCGGTAGCCGAGCGAACGGTAGTTCGCCCATACCACAGCGAGGTTTCGTTCCGCGAGGGCGTGCTCCCACGGCGGCGGGTAGGCCAGGTCGAGATTGTCACCTTCGATCAGGCAGTGCCGTATGCCCGCCGCGGATAACTGGGCATGCAACTCGGCCCCGACGCTGCTCTTGCCCACGCCGGACCGGCCGCCGATCAGCAGCACCTCGCTCAAACCCGACCCTCTCCAGGAGCCAGCTTTTCATGGTCACGTCTGGGGGCGCACGGTAGTGCCGCAGTGGGCCTTCGGGCTGTCGCCGCGGTTGCTAGTCGGGGTTCCATAACTGCTTCATGACGGCGTCCAGACATCAGCGTGACGTCGAACGATGCCAAGAAATCTAGGGGAAACTTCTTGATAGACGTCATCGATGGCGTCATTATGACGTCATGGAGTTGTCGCCGTATGTGGAGGGCCTGCGCCAGGAGCTTGGTTCGCTCACGCGCTTCGCCTCCGATGATGTAATCCAGGTCGCCGAGCGACTGGCCGGGGCGCTTGACTCGTCTGTCCGGCTAACGCTGCTCGACGTGCTCGCCGCGGCTGCCGCCGAGATCACGACCCGGTTCGATGACGCAGTCATCGACGTGCGGCTGAGCGGCGGGGAGCCGGAGTTCGTCGTCACAGCCGTCCCGACCCGGCACGACGAGCAGGCCCCAGCGCCCGGCCCGGCCGAAGCCGGGGGCGATGACGCGGGCACTGCCCGCGTGACGCTGCGGCTCTCCGAGTCCCTGAAGGCGCGGGTGGAGGCGGAGGCAGCCACCGCCGGGATTTCGGTCAACTCGTGGCTCGCTCACGCGGCCATCCGGGCGCTGGACGATCCAGGCCCGGTCACCGGACAGCGCCAGCGCACAGGGCCAGCACGCGTCGGTCAGCGGATTACCGGCTACGCCCGGGGCTAGCCACGTGAACCGCCTTGACCGGCAACCGCCCCGACCGGCAACCGCCCCGACCGACCAGGAACGCAAAGGAGCATGTGATGACTAACTGGGAGTTCCCGTGCACAACGCCAGTGGATGTGCGCGTCAGCACGGCATCAGGGTCGGTCACGATCATCGCCGCGGACACGCAGCAGGTCACGGTCGTGGTGCACCCGACCTGGCCGGACCCGCAAGCTGGGCTGGGCCAGGCGGAAGGGACACCGGACGCCGAGGGGCGCTCCGATAACGTGCGGGTCAGCTTTGCCGCTGGTCGGCTGGAGGTCAGCGAACCAGTCCGGCTCGGGCTGCACCGTCGACAGCGCGACCTGCATCTGGTGATCGGCGTGCCGCAGCGCTCCTCGTGTACTGTGCGGACGGCGTCCGCGGACATCAGCTGCCAGGGCGAACTCGGCTCCCTCGACGCAAGCAGCGCGGCCGGCGCCATCACCGCCGAGGCCGTGCACGGGCCGGCCCGGCTCGCAGCTATGTCCGGCCAGGCGCAGATCGGCTATGTGGCGGGAGAGGTGACAGCGAACACCGCATCAGGGGACATCGAACTCGGGCGCATAGCCAGTGACGTCGCGGCAAAGACCGTCAGCGGCGACATCCGGATAGCGCAGGCGCAGGCGCAGGCGTCCGTGACCGCACGGACCGCGAGCGGCCGGGTCTGGGTCGGCAACATGGTCTCCGGCCGCGCTGACGTAAACACCGTTTCCGGCGACATCGACGTGAAGGTTGCCCCCGGCACCGGGGTCTACCTCGACCTGGCATCGGTCACCGGGCGGATGAACAGCGAGCTCGATCCGTCCGATCAGCGAGCTGGAACTGCCGACCTGCACGTGACCTGCCGAACAGTGAGCGGGAGCGTGTACGTCGCCAAGGCCCGCCCCGGCGCTGCCGACGCGGTCGCCTGAGCAGGCCGCGCAGAGAGAGGATGACCGTCGTGTCCTGGTTCCAGCTAGCGCAGCTCGCCCGGCAGCGATCAGCCGAGCTAACGGCAGCATCAGCCCGCGGCCAGAACGCCGATATCAGCCGGAACGCCGGTATCAACCGAAAGACCGATATCAGCCGGAACGCCGGCGTCAGCCGGGCTGGCCGCCGCGCCGTCAGGACCTCGGCAGGCTGGACGCTGGTCGCGATCGGGTTGCGGATCGCCGAGTCGAGAAGCCGCTGACCGTAGGCCGGATTACCTGGGAAATCAACCGGCCTTGGGACCTCATGATTAGCTGCCCCCCGGTGTCACACTGGCCGCATGGGCAGCTCGCATTCCGCAGCGCTGAGGGTCACGCTAGCCGACAGTTTCTGGGCGCCGCGCCAGGACCAGCTACGCACCCGCACGCTGCCCGTGCTGCTCTCGCGGCTGGACGCCCATGGCGCGCTCGACGCGTTCCGGCGGCTCGCGCCGGGCGGGCCGGACGCGCCGCGGCAGGGCCTCTGGTTCACCGACTCCGACGTGTACAAGTGGATGGAAGCGGCGGCCTGGGCCGGGCGGACTGACCTGCTCGACCCGGTCATATCCGACGTCCAGGCAGCCGTGCGGCCCGACGGCTACCTCGGCACGTATTACGACGCGGGCGCCGAGTCGCCGCCCCGCTATCAGGACCTCTCGGTCAGCCATGAGTGGTACTGCGCGGGTCACTTCGTCGAGGCGGCCCTGGCCCACCACACGGTCACGGGCACCACGGCCATGCTCGACATCGCCTGCCGCTGGGCAGATCACCTGTGCGACACGTTCGGCCCCGGACGTGACCAGCGGACAGACGGGCATCCGGAAGCAGAGCTCGCCCTGGTCCGGCTCGCAGGCCGCACCAGCGAGGAACGCTATCTCCGTCAGGCGAAGTGGATCATCGAGCAGCGCCTGTCCGACTCCGGGCTCGACCTGGAGACCGTCGACCTGGCTGGCCACGCCGTCCGCGCGCTCTACCTTGCCTCGGGCATCGCCGAGGTGGCGAACGCGACGGGTGAGCATCGCTGGGTGGCCGCAACCGAGCGGCTCTTCGACACCCTGGTCGAGGAGCGGTCCTACCCGACCGGCGCGGTCGGCGGTCGCTGGCTCGGCGAGGCGACGGGCAAGCCGTACGAGTTGCCCGACGCCATGGCTTACGCGGAGAGTTGCGCCGCCGTTGCCGCAGTGCAGTTCTGCCAGCGAATCTGGAACCTGACAGCCGATCCGCGCGCACTCGACCAGATCGAACTTGCGCTGTGCAACGCCGTGCCGTGCGGAACCGGCGCCGGCGGCGAGACCTGGTTCTACTCCCAGCCGCAGGCCGTAGCGGAGGTGGCGGGCGAGACCAACCCGTGGGCACCGCTCTTCGACTACGGCGAGCAGATGCTGCTCACCTGGTTCCCGGTCCGCCGCCACGAGTGGTACGACGTGACCTGCTGCCCGACGAATCTGGCCAGGATGTCCGCAACAGTCCAGCAGCACGTGGCTGACCTCGACCCGGCTGGCAACCTGCGGATCCAGCTGCCGTTCGCCGCGCACATCGACGGCGGCGGCTGGCGCGTCCGGGTCGGCGGCGGCTATCCGCAGGATGGGGCGGTGACGGTCCAGGTGCAGCAGGCACCACGAGGCGGGGCGGTCCTGGTCCGGATCCCCGGCTGGGCCGGCGGAAACGGCCACGTCGAACTCCCGGCCGATGGCAGCTTCAAGCTACCGGTGACCGACGAGTGGTGGCAGACCGACCGGCGAGTCGAGGGCGCCGCCCACACCGTCTACTTGCGGCGCGGCCCGGTCGTCTACTGCGTCGAGGGCAGCAGTACCCCCGAGCTCGACCTGCGTGATCTCGTCGTCGACCCGTCACTGCCGCCGCAGATCGCGTTCGGTACGGTCGTCCCGCCGCATGCCACTCCCGGCAGCGATCCGGGCGCCGAGCCTGAGATGGAACAGGGCACCGGGCACCTGCCGCACCGTCCGCTGCACCGCCCGGCGCACGGCCCGCAACTCGTCGCGCCAGTCCGCGGCATCACCCCGGTGCCCTACCACTCCTGGGGCAACAACGGACCGACCACCATGCGGATCAGGTTCCCGCGTGCCTTAGCCACCCGGGCGATCGAGCCACCTCGGTCAGGAAGTGTGCAAAACACGGACTCCTAGGTGTGCTAAACACGGATCAGGCCGCGACTATCGTTGCCCTGGCCAGCCACGAAGGATCGATCTCGCCGTGGGCCACGATGACCGCCGGCCCCGTCAGGATGCTGGCCACCGGGCTCGGGACGACGGTCAGCCTGCCGCCGGGCACGTCCACGGTCCACTTCCGGCCGCCGTCCGGCCACTCCCCCGCCGCCGCGGCAGCAGCCACCGCGGCGGCGACCGCGCCAGTCCCGCAGGACAGCGTCTCGGCCGAGCCGCGCTCGTGCACCCGCATCCGCACGGCCCGCTCCCCGGTCAGCCGCACGATCTCGACGTTGACGCCATCGGGAAACGCGGCGGGATCGACCCGCGGCGGCGCCGACAGGTCGAAGGAGTCGAGCGGTTCGCCGACCAGGCAGGCCAGGTGCGGGTTGCCGACGCTGACGGCGAGTCCCGTGCAGCGGCGGCCGCCGATCACCGCATGGCCGGAACCGCCCGCGGTCACCGGTCCCATGTCGACGCTGAACAGCCCCCGGCCTTCGTCGCGCACCGTCCGAATTCCCGCCCTCGTGGCGATGGCGATCTCCGGCCCGGCCGCGAGCCCGGTGTCGGTCAGGTACCTGGCGAACACCCGCACGCCGTTGCCGCACATCTCGGCGACGCCCCCGTCAGCATTGCGGTAGTCCATGAACCACGGCGCGGCGCCGTCCGCATGCCGGACCACCCGCAGCACCCCGTCGGCCCCCAGCCCAGTGTGCCGGTCACAGAGGGCGCGAACGAGCCCGGGGCTCAGGGCCAGCCGGTCATCGACGTCGGGAACGATAATGAAGTCGTTCCCGGTCCCGTGACCTTTGGCATAACGCATGCCTTGATGCTAGTCAGCCACCGCACCGCACTCGCGCAGCACAGTCAGTGCCAGGTCGGTCGGCACCGGCTCGGCCGCGGACAGCCAGCGGACTCTCGGGTCGCGGCGGAACCAGGACTCTTGCCGGCGGGCGAACCGCCGCGTGGCCTGCACGGTGTCCTGCTCTGCCTGGAGCTCGGTGCACTCGCCGTCCAGGAAACGCAGCACCTGGGCGTAACCAAGTGCCCGGCTGGCGGTCCGGCCCGCCCGCAGGCCGGACCCCGGATCACCCCCGCCACCTGCCAGCGAGCGGACCTCGTCCACCAGCCCGTCGGCCCACATCTGGCGTACTCGCGCCGCGATCCGCCGGTCAAGCTCGGGGCGGGGCACGTCCAGCCCGATCTGCACGGCGGGCAGGACCGAGGTGTAATCCGGCAGCGTCGCGCTGAACGGGCGCCCGGAGAGCTCGATCACCTCGAGCGCCCGCACGATCCGCCTGCCGTTGCTCGGCAGGATCCCGGCGGCCGCGGCCGGGTCGGCGGCGGCCAGCCGGGCGTGCAGGACCGCCGGGCCGACTACCGCGAGTTCACCTTCGAGTTTTTCCCGCAGGGCCGGGTCGGTCCCTGGGAACTCCAGGTTGTCGATCACGGCGCGGACATACAGGCCGGAGCCGCCCACCAGGACCGGCGGCCGGCCCCGGTCCGCGATGTCGGCGACGACCGCCCTGGCAAGCCGCTGGTACTCCGACACGCTGGCTGGCTCGGTCACGTCCCAGATGTCCAGCAGGTGATGCGGGATACCGCGGCGCTCAGCCAGCGGGAGCTTGCCGGTTCCGATGTCCATGCCCCGGTAGAGCTGCATGGAGTCGGCGTTGATCACCTCGCCGTCCAGAGCCTCGGCGAGCCGCAGCGAGAGCTCAGACTTCCCGGCAGCCGTGGGCCCGACGACCGCGATCACAGGCTGCGGCATAGCTCCAGTGTGGCACGGGCCGTCAGCGGGCCGCCGGCACGGCGGATGCCGACCAGCCCGGAAGCCTATCCAGGCAGTCGGACCAGCCCTGGACATGGTCCTGGCGCTGCACCTCGTCGCCGAGGCCGTAAGCGCGCCGCGCGGTGAGTTCCGGCGAATCACCCGGCCAACTCGGCTCGATTACGGCACGAGCGCTAGCGGCCGACTCCCTCCTGCCGCCGACTCCAAGATCGTGGTGAGTTGTCGTCGGATAGCGCGGTCAACTCACCACGATCATGGAACGAACCCCCCGCAGCCAGCCCCAGCCAGCAACCGACTCAGGTCGCGCCTATCGCGACCTTCAGTGACGCCAGGCTCTCCCTGAACCGGTGCCGCCAGCCGCTATCAGGCACGGCGGGAAAGCGCCGGCATGCCGAGCAGCACCGGCTGGTCAGCGGCATCGGGGGTCGCCGCGCCCTGGCCGCCTTGCGCTCGCAGTGCCGGGCCGGCCGTCCTGGCCGCCCAGGCGTCGCCGCCCCGGGTGCGGCGCACGGACAGCGGCGCTCCGTCGGCGATCAGGTAGTGCGGGGCCGCCCTCGTCACCACTGTGGTCACCACGTCACCGGGCCTCGGCGCGAGGGAGTCTGCCCGGTCGCCGGCCCTGCCCGGCACGACCCCGCCTGGCTCAGCCGGGGTGGCACCGCCCGGCATGACCCCGCCTGGTTCAGCCGGGGTGAAGTGGACCAGCCGGTTGTCCCGTGCCCGGCCGGACATGCGCCGGGTGGCCTCGTCCTTGCGCCCTTCGCCGTCGGCCACGAGCACCTCGACCGCACGGCCGACGAGAGCCTGGTTTTCCGCCAGCGTGATCTCCTCGACCAGGGCGACGAGCCGCTCATACCGTTCGGCGACGACCTCGGGCAGGACCTGCGCATCCATCGTGGCGGCGGGCGTTCCCGGCCTGATCGAGTACTGGAAGGTGAACGCCCCGGCGAACCTCGCCTGCCGGACAACGTCCAGGGTGTCGGCGAAGTCCTGCTCCGTCTCGCCGGGGAACCCGACGATGATGTCGGTCGTGATCGCGGCATCCGGGATCGCCGCCCGCACCTTGTCCAGGATCGCGAGGTAGGAGTCCTTGCGATAGGCACGGCGCATCGCGCGGAGCACGGCGTCGGAGCCTGATTGCAACGGCATGTGCAACTGCGGCATGACGTTCGGCGTTTCCGCCATTGCCGCGATGACGTCGACGGTGAAGTCCCTGGGATGCGGCGAGGTGAACCTGACCCGCTCCAGGCCGTCGATTTCACCGCACGCACGCAGCAGTTTCCCGAACGCGAGCCGGTCGCCGAACGCGACCCCGTAAGAGTTCACGTTCTGCCCGAGCAGGGTGATTTCCAGCACCCCGTCGTCGACAAGCGCCTTGACCTCCGCCAGCACATCACCTGGCCTGCGGTCCTCCTCGCGACCGCGCAAGCTCGGCACGATGCAGAACGTGCAGGTGTTGTTGCAGCCGACGGAGATAGCAACCCAGGCGGAGTACGGCGACTCGCGCCTGGCCGGCAGCACCGAAGGAAACCGCTCGAGCGACTCGACGATCTCGACCTGTGCCCGCTGCTGTACCCGCGCGCGCTCGAGCAGGACCGGCAGCGAGCCGATGTTGTGCGTGCCGAACACCACGTCCACCCACGGCGCCCGGTCTGTGATCGCTGCCTGATCCTTCTGCGCCAGGCAGCCGCCGACCGCGATCTGCATGCCGGGACGACTGTTCTTGACCGGGAGCAGGTGCCCGAGGTTTCCGTACAGCCGGTTGTCTGCGTTCTCCCGCACCGCGCAGGTATTGAACACCACGACGTCCGGCTCGCCACCAGGGTCGGCCTTGCGGTAGCCGGACTCTTCGAGCAGGCCGGCCAGCCGCTCGGAGTCGTGCATGTTCATCTGGCACCCGTAGGTGCGGATCTCGAAGGTTCGCTGACCGTCTGCGCCCGGCATGGTCTCTAGAGTAAGCGCCCCGGCAAGGCGGCCAGGTCGCGTCAGGTCGGCCCTGCCGGAACCAGCGCTCCGCGAGCCGGGCCTGCCACGGACAGGGGAGCCGATACCGGTGCTGATGACCCGCCACGACATCTGCTGTGCAGGTTCGTGATCTCCCCGTTGCCCGGTTGTCCGCAATCGGCGCCAACCGGACCGGGCGGGTAGGGCACGATATCCCTATGACGGACAACGGGACGACGATGACTGACGAAGCGGCGGGACTGGGCGAGACCACGGGTACACGGGAGACGGCGGGTACGGGCGGGCCGCGACGAGGTGACGATGCGCGGCTAACCGGCCTCGGCACGCAGGGCTCCGGCGCCGGTACCGGGCACGGCACGCCCGCCGCGACCGGTCCGGAGGAACCTGGCGAAGCCGCCGACCCGGCACTCCCCCAGGTGCCCTATGGTGCGTGGCCGTCCCCGATCACCGCCAGCCAGGTGGCCGGCAGCCGGGTGATGGTGTCCTTTCCTCTCATTCTGGCGGGCCGGATCTGGTGGCAGGAAGACCTGCCGGACGACGGCGGCCGTACCACCGTCTCGCGGCGCGACGCCGACGGGTCGGTGACCGCGCTGCTGCCGGCGCCGTGGGCGGCACGCACCCGGGTGCATGAGTACGGCGGCCTGTCCTACCTGCCGGTTCCGTCCGACACCGCGACCGCCGTCTTCGCCGGACCCGAGCATGCGAAGAAGGCCGCGGCGCACGTCGGCGAAAAGACTGACGTCCCGATCGTGTTTGCCAACTTCGAAGATCAGCGCCTCTACCTGGCAGGCCAGGCGGTCGCCGACGGGACCGGCGAGCCGGTGCCGCTGACTCCGGACCCGACCGCGGCAGGAAGCGCGTTCGAGCCTGCCCAGGTTGGACAGGCTGACGGGCACCAGGCCGGCCCGGCCGCGCTCGAGTCCCTGGCATTGCGTTATGCAGATTTCGTGCTTTCTCCGGACGGCCGCGAAGTCTGGTGCGTCCGGGAACGTCATGCCGCGGGAAAGGTCAGCCGGGCGATCGTCGCCGTTCCGCTCGACGGTTCCGGCGCGACGGACCCGGCCGCGATTCGCGTGCTGGTCAGCGGAAACGACTTCTTCGCTTTCCCGACCCCGTCACCTGATGGCAAGTGGCTGGCGTGGATCTGCTGGAACCACCCGCACATGCCCTGGGACGGCACCGAACTGCGGGTCGCGCCGATCGAGGATGGGGTGCCGGGCAAGGGGCGGCTGATCAAGGGCAGCAACCGCGAGTCGGTCCTGTCTCCGCTCTGGCGGGACAACGCCAGCTTGTACGTCGCGACGGACTGGACCGGCTGGTGGAACATCTATCAGGTCGGCCTGGGCGGTGAGCCGCCGCAGGCGCTCTACCCAGCCGACGAGGAGTTCGCTGACTCGCTCTGGCAGCTCGGCGGCCGGCCGTTCGCGATGCTGGCAGACGGCACGCTGGCCGTGCTGCACGGCCGGGGCGGAGCCAGGCTCGGACTGCTCGATCCAGAGACTTCGGAACTGACCGACCTGGACCTGCCGTTCAGTGAGTTCAGCGAGGGGGTGGCCGCGGACGGCACCACCATCGTCGGCATCGGGAGCGCACCGCTCGAGGCCAACGCGGTGGTCACCGTCGACTCGACGACGAGCAACTGCACGGTGCTGCGCACCGAACTCGCCGAGCTTCCCGACCGGCGGTTCCTGCCCGTCCCCCGGCAGGTCGAACTGGAGGGGCCGTACGGGCGAGTCGTGCACGCGATCGTCTATCCGCCGACCAATCCTGAGGCCACCGCACCGCCGGGCGAGTTGCCGCCGTACATCGTATGGGCTCACGGCGGGCCGACCAGTCACGTCACCGCACGGCTCAGCCTGGAGAAGGCATACTTCACCAGCCGCGGCATCGGGATCATCGACGTCAACTACGGCGGTTCGACCGGCTATGGCCGGCTCTACCGGAACCGGCTGAACCGGGAGTGGGGCGTCGTGGATGTGGCGGACGCCAAGGAAGCCGCGCGGTCGCTGGCCCGGGCCGGCCAGGCCGACGAAGCGAGGCTGGGGATCCGGGGCGGATCGGCTGGCGGATGGACGGCGCTGGCGGCCGTCACGACCGGCGCGGTCACCGACCCCGTATTCAGCGCGGCTGTCTCGTACTACGGCGTGGCCGACTTGCGTGGTCTCAGTCAGCGCACGCACGACTTCGAGTCGCGGTACCTGGACGGCCTGATCGGCCCGCTGCCGGGCTTCGACAGTGTCTACGTCGAACGCGCTCCCGTCGGTCACGTGAACGCCAACACCAGCCCGGTACTGCTGTTGCAGGGCCTGGATGACCCGGTCGTTCCGGCTGAGCAGTCCGAGAGCATCGCGGCCGACCTCGCGGCGCACGGCATCAGGCACGCTTACCTCGCTTTCGCCGGGGAGTCGCACGGGTTCAGGAGGGCCGACTCGATGGTCGCCGCGCTGGAGGCCGAGCTGTCGTTTTACGGCCAGGTTCTCGGTTTCACGCCGCGTAACGTCCCGCAGCTCAAACTCTCCGCGGGCCGCAAGCCATAGCCGAGTTACCTGGCGAACTCGGTCGCCCGCGACTCGCGGATCACGGTGACGCGAATCTGGCCGGGATAAGTCAGTTCGTCCTGGACTTGCCTGGCGACATCTCGCGCGATTACCTGCGCGCCTATGTCGTCCACCGCACCGGGCTTGACCATGACACGGACTTCGCGGCCTGCCTGCATCGCGTAGACCTTCTCCACACCGGGCTGCGCCTGGGCGATCTGCTCCAGCCGCTCCAGGCGCTTGACGTAGGCCTCCAGGGATTCCCGGCGCGCGCCTGGCCGCCCGCCGCTAATCGCGTCGGCCGCCTGGGTCAGCACTGCCTCGACTGTCCTCACCTCGACCTCGTTGTGGTGCGCCTCGATGGCGTGCACTACGTCGTCGTTCTCGCCGTACCGGCGGGCGATCTCCGCTCCGACCAGGGCGTGGCTGCCCTGTACTTCGTGCGTGAGGGCCTTGCCGATGTCGTGCAGCAAGGTGCCGCGCTTCAGCAGCACGGGATCCAGCCCCAGCTCGCTGGCCATCATTCCGGCGATATGCGCCGACTCGATCAGGTGCTTCAGCACGTTCTGGCCGTAGGACGTCCGGTACCTGAGCTGGCCGAGCAGGTGGGTCAGCTCCGGATGCATATCGGTGATGCCGACGTTGATCAGCGCCTCCTCGCCTGCCCGTACGCAGAGCTCTTCGATCGCGTGCTTGCTCTGCTCGTAGGCCTCCTCGATCCGCTGCGGGTGAATCCGGCCGTCGGCAACCAAGCGTTCCAGGGTCAGCCTGCCTACTTCCCTGCGGACCGGATCGAAGCAGGACAGCAGGACCGCCTCCGGCGTATCGTCGATGATCAGGTTCACACCGGTCACAGTCTCGAAGGCCCGGATGTTCCGCCCTTCGCGACCGATGATCCTGCCCTTCATCTCGTCCGCCGGCAAGTGCAGCACGCTGACCACCGATTCGCTGGTCTGCTCGCTGGCCACTCGCTGAATCGCCAGCGTGACTATCTTCCTGGCTCGCTGCTGCCCTTCCCGCTTCGCCTCGTTCTCGATGTCCCTGACTACCAGCGCCGCTTCCCGTTTAGCCTGGCCTTCGATAGTTGTCATGAGCTCGGCTTTTGCCTGGCCCGCGGTGAGCCCGGCAACCCGCTCCAGCTCGCCCTTCTGCCTGGCCTCAAGCTGATCAGCTTCGGCGCGCCTGATCTCGACCTCCCGTCGCGCCTGGTCGAGTTCGGCGGCGGACCTTTCGAGCCTTCCGGCCTCGCCGTCGAGCCGCCGCTCGCGTTCCGCGATGCGGGCTTCCCTGCGCTCCAGATCATTGCGAAGCTGCTTGATCTCCGCCGTGACGGCACGTACTTCGTCGTCAAGCTCTGCCCGGGTCTGCGCTGCCTGTTCGGCTGCCCGCTCCGCCTTCGTGAGGATGGCGGCCGCCTCGATCTCCGCTGCTCGAATCTGGTCGCCTGTAGAACCTGCCGTATCCGGCCCGGCTTCCGTCTTGTCAGCGGCAGGCTGAGGCGCACCACTATCGCCAGGCGTGGCGGGTGCGGAGAGCGTGGAGTGCACCGGCCGGGAAGCGGAAACCGCACGTGGCCACCCGCCAGCCACCCGGACCATGAGAATGATCGCCACGGCAGCCGCCAGCAGGGCAAGAACGGCAACGCTGATCGCCAGAGTCAGCGCTACGCCACTTCCCACAATGCGCACCCCTTCCCGCTCGTAAGACTCCTGCGCACCTGCCAGTCAGTGCAGGGAATCTGTCCGTAGCGAGGATTACCGCGCGCCCAGCCGCACCTTCCTGGTACAGCGCCGGACCGGAACGGCCCGCCACCCTACCGCCACGGTCCGACAAGGCCCATGCGGCGCCGTGTCTGACAAGTGCTCCGCTCCTTTCCGGGCAAGCTGCCCTGATCGGCCAGGTGACCGCGCCATCGCGGCCGGTCCCAGGCTCACGCATCGTCAGCCGCGCCTTGCCGCTCGTCACTGGCAATCCGCTGGTCATCAATCCGCTCGTGCGACGTAAACCTCACTGTCGGTGAGGCTAAGCCGGGAATGACGAGATGGTCAAGGTTAGGACCGGTCAGCGACGCACCTGCCCGGCTCGGCTTGGCTAGTTATCGTGGTAAACGGCCGGATGCTTGACCTGCGTGACAACGGTCTTGCCGTTCACCACGCGGGTGCTCGTCGTCACTGTCGCGCCGGAGCCACCGGAGGTGACCACGGACCCGCCGACGTGCGGACCGCTCGTCGACTGGCTTCCCGTCCCGGTCGCGTAGGTCGAAGACGAGGTCGCTGCGGTGCCCGTCGGAGGGAAAGCCTGGCTGGCAATGGCCGCGGTCGTCGCACCGGTGCCGACAAGCAGCGCGGCCGCCGTCCAGTTCGATACGCGCCTGACTCGCCTGACGCCGTTCGTTCTGGCGCGTCCGGCACTTCCCGCCGCGCCCGCGTCTCCGGCACTTCCCGCCGCGCCCGCGTCACCGCCCGCCGCGCCCGCGTCACCGCCCGCGGCCGTTGCGCCGAAGTCCTCCGGCGCCGGTGGTAGCAGACGTCGACGGGGTGAATCGCGTCCCGTGTCCATGTCCTCGATCCCCTCCTGGGTCCATGCCGGCCTGCGACCGACCCGGTCAGGTTTCCATCGTGCGTGCACGCCGATGAGGTGAACGTGTGAGGACGATGTGAGGACTCACATATTCTCTTCGTCGCTTTTATCGCTTTCATCACCTTCGTAGCGCCGTTGCGCCGCGGCCTCGCCATCGTCCGTGCCGCTCTCCAGCAAGTCCTTGAGGCCGGCCCAGACGGCTTGCTCCTGGCGCCTGCCGATACGGGCGATCACGGGCGTCATCAGTTTCAGCAGGCCGTGCGGCCGCACGTCCCACGACCATCGCATCGCAGTCCCCTGCGGGACGGGGTCGAACGTGACGGCGCCGCGGATATCCATCCTCGGAACCTTCGTCGATGACTCAAGCCGCCTGGGCCGGTCATAGCCGGTCGTCTCGACTGTCATCGCGACCGGCTTGCCCCTCGACACGGCCCGCGCCTCGAAGGTGGTTCCCGGCCCGATCGGTCCTGGCGAGGTCTTCTGCGCCTGGAGCATGCGCGGGTTATACCTCGGCTCGTTACGCTCGTCGGCGACGAAGTCGAAGACCACTTCGACTGGTCGCTCTATAGTTATCTCACCCTTTATATGAGTCATGTCCCTGCCTTCCCGCTATCCCCCGTGCGTGCCCCGCTGCGAATGCACGAACGCCACAGGGCTGGGTTTCCGTGCCTGGCGGGCGACAGCGTGAGCAGCGCGACCGAGAACAAGGCGAGGTTCCGGTGCGGTTCGATGAAGACGAAGCGCGGCCAGTTCCTGGGTGCCGACCCCATGCGGGCGGCCACGCCGAGCACCACGACGACGCTGAACAGCACCAGGAGCACCAGGCCGCTGGCCCGCGAGACGTACCACAGGCCATGCGACCCAGCGGCTGCCGCCACCAGGCTCATCGGACACCCCCGAAGGTCCGCCTGGCTACACGCTGTCAGGCGCCGCAACCTGGGGCCAGGGTCTTATGGCCTGCGGATCTAGCCCTGCTCGTCGGCCAGTTCGAACTGCTGGTCGTCAAGGCCGACCACGGCCGCGTCCTGCCCGGCGGCCTCCAGCGCTTCCCGGACGACCCGGTAAGCAAGTCCGGGTGGATAACCCTTCCTGGCGAGCATGCCGGCCAGGCGCCTGACTCGCACCTCGGCCGGCTGTCCCTGCGTGCTGGCCAGTCTCCGCTCGACTAGTGCCCGCACGGTCTCCAGTTCGGTCTCTGGACTGAGCCGCGCTACGGCAGCCTCGATGTCGCCGCGACCGACCCCGCGCCGGTCGAGTTCCGACACGAGAACCCGGCGCGCCAGGCCGCGACCGTGGTGCCGTGACTCCACCCAGGCGCTGGCGAACAGCGCGTCATCGATCAGGCCAAGCTCGCTGAACCTGTCCAGGACCACCGCGGCCGCCTGCTCTGGGACTCCCTTGCGGCGGAGTGCCTCAGCGAGCTGAGCCTTCGTGCGAGGCGCAGCTGTCAGCAACCGAAGGGAGATGAGCCGGGCGACGGCCTCAGGGTCAGCGGCTTCACCGCCACCTTGATCCCTGCTGCCCCGAGCCA
Source organism: Streptosporangiaceae bacterium (assembly GCA_035533915.1). Taxonomy (GTDB): domain Bacteria; phylum Actinomycetota; class Actinomycetes; order Streptosporangiales; family Streptosporangiaceae; genus Chersky-822. The sequence goes on along the minus strand of DATLSX010000103.1, from coordinate 33,464 downwards.
CCCGGCCGCCCGGAGCATCGCCGCTGTCTGAAGTCTCGCTCCTGGTCAGAGCATCGCCGTCAGCGTCAGTCCGGTAGCCGCGACGTACGCCACCGGACTGACCGCCGCGCGAACGCGGCCTACCTGCCACCGCCTGGTCCTGTGACCACCTCGAGTGACGGCCGGGCCGGCGCCGCATTCGGTGACGGCGTCATGTCGGCATCGAGCCGAGGCCCTACGCCGAGCTTCTCCTTGATCTTCTTCTCGATCTCGTTCGCAATGTCCGGGTTCTCGCGCAGGTAGTTCCTGGCGTTCTCCTTGCCCTGGCCAAGCTGATCGCCCTCGTAGGTGTACCAGGCACCGGCCTTGCGGACGATCGCCTGCTCGACGCCCACGTCGATCAGGCTGCCCTCCCGGCTGATCCCGATTCCGTAGAGGATGTCGAACTCGGCGACTTTGAACGGCGAGGCCATCTTGTTTTTCACGACCTTCGCCTTGGTCCGGTTGCCGACCGGCTCGTTGCCGTCCTTGAGCGTCTCGATCCGCCGCACATCCAGCCGCACCGACGCATAGAACTTCAGCGCCTTCCCGCCCGTGGTCGTTTCGGGCGAACCGAACATGACGCCGATCTTTTCCCGCAACTGGTTGATAAAGATGGCTGTCGTCTTTGTCTGGTTCAGGGCGCCCGCCACCTTGCGGAGCGCCTGGGACATCAGGCGGGCCTGGAGGCCGACGTGACTGTCCCCCATCTCGCCTTCGATCTCGGCCCGCGGCACCAGTGCGGCCACCGAGTCGATCACGACGATGTCGATCGCGCCAGAACGGATCAGCATGTCGGCGATCTCCAGCGCCTGCTCGCCGGTGTCCGGCTGGGAGACGAGCAGCGCGTCGGTGTCCACGCCAAGCTTCTTGGCGTACTCCGGGTCGAGCGCGTGCTCGGCGTCGATGAAAGCAGCGATCCCGCCGGCCTTCTGCGCGTTCGCCACGGCGTGCAGCGCGAGGGTCGTCTTCCCGCTGCTCTCAGGTCCGTAGATCTCGACGATCCGGCCGCGGGGCAGGCCGCCGATGCCGAGCGCGACGTCCAGCGCGATCGACCCGGTCGGGATCACCTCGACCGGAGCACGGGCATCGTCACCAAGCCGCATGATGGCACCCCGCCCGAACTGCCGTTCGATCTGTGCGAGAGCGGTCTCGAGCGCCTTGTCCCTGTCCCCGGCCTTGTTGCCGCCCGCCTTGTCGTTCGGTGCCATGTGAACTCCCGTCGGGATCGAGGGGCTACCCCGAGCCGCTCGCAGCGTGCGGTATCCCGCACCGCCATGCCATGTCATCTGCTGTCAGTGCCGACGCTACGCCCCGCTACTGACAATCCGCGGGGGCCGCAGCCGGCCGGCCATCCGGCTCCTGCGAACCACATGGGACTACCGGCGAGAGCTAGCCTAACGAACAACTGTTCGATCATGAAGCAGACACGCCGTTCCGGCGAAATCAGTGCCTACCGGAAGCGTGCGCGCACGGCGTCGGCCGGTCGCACGTGATGTCACCTGAACCGTTCGGGCAGGCGGAAGGACTCGCAGACAGCGCGCCACACCGTCTTGGTGTCCTCGCCGTCGGCCAGTGCCTGCTGAACCGTCCGCTCGCCGAGCCCGGCCAGCACGTAGTCCTTCGCGACACTCTGCGCGTAGGCAGCGCCGAACTGATCATCCATCCGCTGCCAGAACTCGGTGAGTCGCACGGCCGAAAGGCTACCCGCCAGCGCACCGCCTGCCACCGCGAATCCTCACGGCGACCCAGCGAGCAGACTGCGAGCCGCTCGTCCGCGAACACCGTGATTACCTGCGAATCACGATAGATTGGCCGAAGGCCAAGAATCGACAGCAACGGCCGGTCCCACTCTTGTGCCCAACAAGGTGACGACGAAAGGAATCTCAAATGACGACGCCGCCGCGGGTAGAGACGCCTATCGTCCCGAAGGGCCAGAAGCGCGAGGTCATCGTCCTGCTCGACACGTCAGGCTCGATGGAGTGGGAGGCGGCCGACGGCAGCCCGGTCACCCGCTGGCAGATCATCACCGAGGCGATGCCGCTGTTCGTGAGCGCCCTTGAGGCGGAGGACTCCGAGGCGACGGCGGAGCAGGCAGGCGGGTCCGACGATCTGGGCGGGCTGCTGATCCACGGATTCAGCAACCTGCACACCGAACTAGGCGACTTCAACTCATCGAACTTCGCGCGCAAGTGGCCGGCCATCCAGGTCGGTGGCGGAACCACGATCATGCCCGCCTGGCGGGCAGCGCAGGAAGACTACATGGAGGAGTTCGGCGACATCGACGCGCTCGACCGGCCGGCCCTGCTCACCTTGGTGATCACCGACGGCGAGGCGACCGATGCCGCCGAGTTCGGCGAGGTCCTGAAGACCGCGAAGGCGGGCAGGTACTTCGCCGTGGCGATCGTGGGGCACGGCGAGGAACACGACCGCACGGTGCGCTCCTACCAGGCAGCGGCACAGGCCAACTCCAAGCACGTGACCGTGGTGTCGTTCGATTCGGTCACCAACCCGCGCGAGCTGGCCAACGACCTGATCTTGCTGGCTGGCCTGGGCGAGTAAGCTAGCGAGGCGGCACGCGAGCCAGATCAGGCGCGGGCGCCAGGCCCGCTGGTCAGGCTACCCAGGAAATCCCCGCCGCGTCCGCCGCGACGTCGAGTCGTTCGCAAGCCGTCAGGAACGGCTCAGGCGCGGGCTTGGCGATCCCCAGGTAGCGGGAGAGCACGAAGGATAGCGTGCTGACCAACTCTGCGGGCAGCAGGCGTGCATCGGCGGACGGGCGGTGTTAAAGTCCAGGTCAGGGACATCCGCATCATCTAGTCCGTGGAGGGCCGCGATGACACGCCTGGCCGCACGCCAGGACCTGATGCTGTTCTGCCGACGTCACGTCGACCTGCAGCGCGTGTCAAGCGCCATCTGTCGTTCCTTCTGCTGATCCGCGGCCAAGCCGCGGCCTGCGCCGTCCGAGAACCGGACGCGATCCTGCGTGCCAGAAACTCAAGCAGAAGGACCTCAATGCCACCCACGCCGCAGCGCGGCCAGGGCCAGTGGGCACTTGGCCATTTCGAGCCGCTGAACGCCGCCGAGCGATTCAAGAAAGACGACGCCGGCCTGAACGTCAGGGACCGGATCATCACCAGGTACGCGACGCAGGGCTTCGACTCGATCGATCCCCCCGACCTGCGGGGCAGGTTCCGCTGGTGGGGCCTGTACACCCAGCGCCGGGCGGGTATCGGCGGCGGGCGCACCGGAGCGCTCGATGACGCCGACATCGAGGATCGCTACTTCATGATGCGGGTCCGCATCCCCGGCGGTCAGCTCACCGCCGGCCAGCTGCGCGCCGTCGCCGGCGTGGCCAAGGAGTACGGCCGCGACCTCGCCGACATCACCGACCGGCAGAACGTGCAGTTCCACTGGATCAGGATCGAAGACGTGCCCACGATCTGGGAACGGCTGGGCGAGGTCGGCCTGTCGTCCCTGCAGGCCTGCGGTGACGTGCCCCGCAACATACTCGGCTGCCCGGTCGCCGGACTCGACGCCGCCGAGATCGCCGACGCGACCGCCGCGCTGCGCGCCACCGAGGCGGTCGCGGCTCTCAACCCCGACTTCGTCAACCTGCCGCGCAAGTACAAGACGGCGATCTCGGGCTGCGCCTCGCAGTGCACCGCGCACGAGGTCAACGACGTGTCGTTCGTCGGGGTGCGCGGCCCGGACGGGACGGCAGGCTTTGACCTGTGGGTGGGCGGCGGGCTGTCGACTAGCCCGATGCTGGCCCGCCGGCTTGGCGCCTTCGTCCGGTCCGACCAGGTGCCGGCCGTCTGGGCCGGCGTGACCGGCCTGTTCCGCGACTTCGGCTACCGCAGGCTGCGCAGCCGCGCCCGGCTGAAGTTCCTGGTAGCCGACTGGGGTGAGCAGCGGTTCCGTGAGGTGCTTGAGCGCGAGTACCTCGGCGCGGCGCTGCCGGACGGGCCGGCCCCGCCGCCGGCTTCAGGTTCGCGCGATCACGTCGGCGTGCACCGCCAGCGGGACGGCCGCTACTTCGTCGGCGTCGCGCCGCACGTCGGCCGCAGCTCAGGCAGCCAGCTGTGGCAGGTCGCTGACCTAGCCGAGACCTTCGGGTCGGGCCGGATCCGGACGACCACCGAGCAGAAGCTGCTGATCATCGACGTGCCAGAACGCAACCTTCCGCAGTTGGTCGCCGAACTCGACACACTCGACCTGCCTGCCCGTCCGTCGCCGTTCCGCCGCTCGACGATGGCCTGCACCGGGATCGAGTTCTGCAAGCTGGCGATCGCGGAGACCAAGCAGCGCGCCCGTGACCTGTACTCCGAGCTGGACCGGCGGCTGCCGGACTTCGACGTGCCCATCTCGATCAACGTCAACGGCTGCCCGAACTCGTGCGCGCGGTTCCAGCTCGCCGACATTGGGCTGAAGGGGTCGATCGTCGACGGCGAGGAAGGATTCCAGGTCCACCTCGGCGGATCGCTTGGCACCGACCCCGCGTTCGGCAGGAAGATCCGCGGCCTCAAGGTGACGGCGGCCGGCCTGCCCGACTACGTGGAACGGCTGCTCCGCGGCTACCAGGCCGACCGGACCGACGGCGAGCAGTTCGCGGCCTGGGTCCGGCGCGCCGACGAGGGCCTGCTGACATGACCGGGCCGCCGGCACCGCCCGGACCCCACGCCAGCGTCAGCACCAGCCAGGCACCACCCCAACCCCACGCCGACGGTCGCGGCGGCCCGGGTGGTGAGCGGCAAGTGCCGTTCTTCTGCCCGTACTGCGGCGAAGCGGATCTGCGTCCGGTCGGATCGGTCTCAGGAGACTGGCATTGCCAATCCTGCTCCCGTGGCTTCCAGCTTCGCTTTACCGGGCTGTCTTCCATGATCGCGAAGGATTTTGGGGCAGCCGAAAGCGCCCAAGATCCTTCGCGATCATGAACGGGGCCGTTCATGGGCGGCTATCCGCTCGAACTCGAGCTGAACGGACGGGCGGTCGTCGTGGTGGGCGGCGGTCCGGTCGCGCTTCGCCGCTCCCGCGCGCTCGTGGACGCCGGTGCCAGAGTTACCGTCATCGCGCCCGCCGTGGCCGAGGAGTTCACCGAGCTGGCCGTGACGGTACACCGCCGCCGCTACCGCGACGGTGACCTCGCCGGGGCCTGGCTGGTACACGCGTCGACCGATGACCCAGCGGTGAACGCGGCGGTAGCAGCCGAGGCCGCACGCCAGCGGACCTGGTGCGTCCGGGCCGACGACGCGACCACCTTGGCGGCAAAGATGCCCGCAGTGACCCGGCACGGGGACATCACGGTCGCGGTCACGGCAGGCGCGGACCCGCGCCGGTCGCAGCGACTGCGATCCGCGACCGGTCGCTCAGTTGGCTCGGTGGCACTCATCGGGGGTGGTCCTGGCGACCCCGGGCTGATCACCGTTCGCGGCCGACGGCTGCTCGCCGAAGCGGACGTCGTCGTCGCCGACCGGCTCGGACCGCGTCAGCTCCTTGCCGAACTCGAGCCGGACGTCGAGATCATCGAGGCCGGCAAGTCACCCGGCGCCCATCATCTGACGCAGGACCAGATCAACGTCCTGATCGTCGAGCGAGCGCTGGCCGGACACCGCGTGGCCAGGCTGAAAGGCGGTGACCCGTTCGTGTTCGGCCGCGGCGGCGAAGAGGCGCTTGCCTGCCTTCGCGCAGGCGTGCCGTTCGAGGTCGTGCCAGGGATCAGCAGCGCGATCGCGGTACCCGCAGCGGCTGGAATCCCGGTCACCCACCGCGGGATCGCCCAGGACTTCGCCGTGGTCTCCGCTCACCTTGATCCTTCGCAGCCCGGAGTATCCGTCGACTGGGAATCGCTCGCACGCGGCCGGGGAACGCTAGTGCTGCTGATGGCCGTCGCACACCTGGAGACGGTCACGACTGAGCTGGTCAAGCGCGGCAGGCACGCCGACACGCCAGTCGCAGTGATTCGCGACGGCACAACAGCGCGTCAGCGAGTGCTCATCTCGACGCTGGCCCACGTCGCCGCCGACGCCGCCAAAGCGCGGATCAGGCCGCCAGCCGTTGTCGTCATCGGCGACGTGGTGCGCCTCCATCAGCGGCTGGCAGCAGCTAACACAGCCCCTGGCGCGGCGCATTATGACCGCCACAGCGCCAGTGGCGCGGCATGAGGGCGAGCGGCCCGGCGCTGCTCGCGGTCGCCCACGGCAGCCGCGATGCCAATGCGGCGGAGACGATCACCGCCCTGGCCGAGCAAGTCAGTCGGCTCGCGCCCGTGCTCGATGTCCGGATTGCGTTCCTCGAGCATGCCGAGCCGTCGCTGACCGACGCACTGGCCGCTGCGGGCACGAACGCTGTGGTGGTCCCGCTACTGCTGTCTCCCGGCTACCACCTGACCACAGATATCGCGGCCGCGGCGGCGGCGGGAGTACGGGCGACCGGCCCGCTCGGGCCAGATCCGCTGCTGGCGGTCGCCCTGGCTGCCCGGCTGGCCGACGCTGGCGTCCCGCCGGGGACGCCAGCAGTGCTCGCTGCCGCCGGCTCGGCTGATCCGCATGCCCGGTCGGCGGTCGCGCGGCAGGCTGAACTGCTGGCGAAGGCACTCGCCGCGCCGGTCGTGCCTGCGTTCGCCGCCGCCAGCGAGCCGACCGTACCTGACGCCGTCGCGCAGTCGCGTGCCCGGACCGGGATGCCGGTCGCGGTGGCAAGCTATCTGCTCGCCCACGGGAAGTTCCACGACCGGCTCGGTGACAGCGGGGCTGACTGGGTCGCTCCGCCCCTTGGCAGCCACCCGGCAGTCGCGGCACTGATCATCGACCGCTACCGGACGCACCACTACCGGACGCACCACTACCGGACGCACCGGTAGCGGCCCGTTCCCAGACCTGATCACGGCGGTGCCGACGTGTCCGACTTGATCATGCGGACTAGCGCCCTGAGCCCGGTCAGCAACTCCTGGTGATCGCTGATCCCGTCCAGGGTCTGGTCGATCGTGCGCACCATCTGGTCGATCCGGCGCCCGAGGTCCTCGTCCCGCGACCGAGCCGCTTCCCGGTCCGTGGCCTGGGCGTCCTGGATTCTGGCCAGGTCAGCGGTGAGCAACTGCCGGGTATGAGCGATATCGTCGGTCAGCTTGGACTCCGCCCGGAGCAGCGCGTCGCTCAGGCCACGCTGCGCCGGCTGCAGTTCTGCCCTGAGAGCGGCGAGGCGGCCGGCCAGTTCGTCAACCTTGTCACGCAGGGATACCACGTCATCGCGTGGATGCTTGCTCTCTCGCGAGAGCGCGCGGATCCGCTCGCGCAGGTACCCGAAGTAGGCAGCGGCCGGCCGGATCAGCGCCGACACCAGGTAGGAACCGGTGAAGTAGTAGCCCACCGTGGTCCCGGCGAAGTAGCTGAGTACCGCGGCAGCCGTTGCCGTCGCGACATGCCCGCCAAGCGCGAACCACAGCATCCGCCCGGCTATCTGGCGCGCCTCAGCAACTCGCGCAGCCGGAATCACGATCCCGCGCTGCGCTGAAACCGCCATCTCTGTCACCACCCGGCGGGCGGCGAAATAGAGGTTCCACGGCACGGCCACCAGAGCTATCAGCCACGCGAGCGCGAGAGCTCCGGCTCCGATAGACAGCAACGTACGCATCGACACCCCGGCAATCCGCCCGAGCCAGACGATAAGTAGCGTCGCTGTCAACCCGAGGACTGCCACGGCCCACCATTTGGCCGCACTGTTCCGCGCTCTGTCATTCATGCTGGGAGCGTACGTTCCGGCCAAGTACTCCCAAATCGGTTCAGCTACTCAACTTCCCTCGGCCCAACTGCCCAACTTCCCTGAGCAACTTCCCCCACCAGCTCGTAAGTTTCCGGCCCCAGAGCCCCAGAGCCCGAGAGCCCGAGAGGGCGAGAGCCCGAGAGGGCACATTCATCGCGGAATACGTAATGAGTGTGGACATTCATCTCGCTCCGAGCGCTCCGCCTGGCACCCCGGACGCCCAGCGCATGCACCCTGGGTGGCCGACAGCGCCGCATCCCGGCCCGCGAGCGGTCCCTGCCCGCTGGGTATTGACCGACCGGCAGAATGGGGGCATGGGATCCGACCCCCCGAGCGCTAGCGAGCCGCGGCCACCTGCGCTAACTCATCCGCCGCTGCGGCTCGCCGCACGAGTCGTACTGCTCGACCCCGACAACCGTGTCCTGCTGATGCGCTACGACGACGAACCGCCGAACGGCATGCACTGGTCCACCCCGGGCGGCGGCCTGAATCCGGGTGAGGATTACCACGAAGCCGCGATCCGCGAACTCGCCGAGGAAACCGGCTGGACGGACATCGCGCTGCTCAGCGAGGTTCACCGGCGCAGCCGCACGATGGAGTGGAGCGACCATCTGGTGTATCAGCATGAGCGCCTCTACCTGGCCCGCACCACGGTCCCTGGCCGCGAGATCACCGGCGTCGAAGCGATGCACCGCTCGGACAGCATCGCGGCGTGGCGCTGGTGGACGCTTACCGAACTCGAAACGACGTCGGAGGCAATCTGGCCGGCCGAACTCGCCGACCTGATCCGATCCGCTCTAGACATCCAGATCGAAAGAGACCTCGGGTAGACCGAGAGACCAACTCGCGCCCCCCGGGGCCGCCTACTGACAACCTGGAGGCCGCAGCGACATGACCGCCCTACCCGACCCCGACCTATGCTCCCTGTCAGCCCTCGAAATGGCCCGGCTGGTGCGTTCCGGGCAAATCAGCCCGGTGGAACTGACCCAGGCCCATCTGGACCGGATCGCTCAGCAAGACCCGCAGCTCAGAGCCTTCCAGCTCGTCAGACACGATCAGGCACTGAGCGAGGCTGCCGCACTGGCTAACCGCGCGGACCTGGTGGATCTGCCGCTCGCTGGCGTGCCAGTCGCGATCAAGGACAACATTTCGGTCGCCGGCGAACCCACCAGGATGGGGTCGGCCGCCACCCCCCAGGCCCCCGCTGATGCCGACGACGAGCTTGTTGCCCGCCTGCGGGCGGCCGGATGCGTAGTCATCGGCAAGACGCAGATGCCTGAGCTGGCAATCTGGCCGTTCACTGAGCCTGCCGCGTTCGCGCCGACCCGCAACCCGTGGGACCCGAGCCGTTCTCCTGGCGGCTCGACCGGCGGCGGCGCGACCGCTGTCGCCTCGGGAATGGCCGCTCTCGCGCTTGGCTCGGACGGCGGCGGTTCGATCAGGGTCCCGGCCTCGTGCTGCGGCACGTTCGGCCTCAAGCCAGGTCCGGGGCTCGTACCGGTGGCAGGCGGCCGCAGCGAGCACTGGTGCGGCCTGACCGCGTTCGGCCCGATCAGCAGGACGGTCACCGACGCGGCCACGGCACTTGACGTGCTCTCAGGGACCGCCAGGCACGCCGACCGGCGCCTTCCTGAGCGACCACTGCGAATCGCTATCTCCGACAAGCACCCGCTGCCGGGGGCGAAGGCCAGTCCGCGAGTATCCGCGGCGCTTGAGGAAGCTGGTGCCATCTTGCGTAACGTCGGCCACTCGCTGCTGAGTCAGGCGCCTCCATACCCGGCCACGCTCGGATTGCGCTTCAACAGCCGCTGGCTCGCCGGCATCGCGCAAGATGCCCGCGAGCTGGACTTCGCGGCGCTGGAGCCCAGGACCCAGCAGATGGTCAAGAGCAGCCGCCTGCTGGCCAGAAAGGGCCGCCCCGTGTCGGACGACTCCTACGGCAAGCGCATGGCTGCCTGGTTTGCCGACTTCGACGTGCTGATCACGCCCACACTCGCTGGCAGCCCCGATCCGATCGGGAGGTGGGACGGAAAAGGCTGGTTCGCCACGATGCTCGGGGTAGCGAACTCGATCTACACGCCGCCGTGGAACCTGGCGGGCCTGCCGGCCGCGTCCGTGCCCTTCGGGCAGCACGAAGACGGCCTGCCGATCGGTATCCAGCTCGTCGGCCCGGCCGGTTCTGAGGGCACGCTGCTCAGCCTGGCGATCCAGATCGAGCACCTGCGGCCCTGGCCGCAGATCGCTACCAGGCCCGTCAGCGGCTAGGCACCCCGTCGGGCGGCCCAGATTGTCGGTGCGGCAAGGCAGGATGGAGTCATGTCCGCCCGAGCAGCACCGGCCGCCCAGGCTGGCGCCGCGACCGGGGCGCTAGCCGGCTTCAGCGAGCCGACAGCGTCCTGGTTCCGTGCTGCCTTCGCCGAGCCGACCGCGGCTCAGGCACAGGCATGGCAGGCCATCGGCAACGGCGAGCACGCGCTGGTGGTCGCGCCCACCGGCTCGGGCAAGACGCTTGCCGCCTTCTTGTGGGCGATCGACAAGCTGGTCACCGAACAGACTCCGGCGCAGGCGTCGAAACGCTGCCGCGTGCTCTACATCTCGCCGCTCAAAGCGCTGGCTGTCGACATCGAGCGGAATCTCCGCTCTCCCCTGGCCGGGGTCAGCCAGGCGATGCGGCGCCTGGGACTGCCAGAGCCGGACATCAGGGTCGGGGTTCGCACCGGTGACACGGCCGCCGACGAACGGCGTCAGCTTGCGAGCAAGCCGCCAGACATCCTGATCACGACACCTGAGTCGTTGTTCTTGCTGCTCACCTCACGGGCGAGGGACGGACTGCGCGGCGTCGAGACGGTGATCATCGACGAGGTGCATGCCCTGGCGGGAGGTAAGCGCGGCGCGCACCTCGCGCTCTCGCTCGAACGACTCGATGCCCTGCGCGGAGCACGGACCCGGCCAGCACAACGGATCGGGCTGTCGGCTACCGTGCGACCGCCCGAGGAGGTCGCCTCGTTCCTCGGCGGCGCCTTGCCCGTCACGATCGTGCAGCCGCCAAGCACCAAGCAGCTCGACCTGAGGATCGTGGTACCGGTCGAGGACATGTCGGACCTGGGATCCGGCGACCCCGGCGCGCTTTGGACGACCGAGCCGGACGGGGGCGGCCAGCCAGCCCAGCACGGCACCGCCGGACCCGGCAGCCAGCCAGCCCGGATCGGCCCGGCCGAGGTCGGCGGCCAGGCAGGCGTCGGCGGCCCAGGCCGAGCCCCGCCGGACCGGCCAGGGCGATCCAACTCGATCTGGCCGCACGTCGAGGCGCAGGTACTCGACGCGATCGAACGGCACCGCTCGACGATCGTATTCGCCAACTCCCGACGGCTGGCCGAACGGCTCTGTGCCAGGCTCAACGAGCTTGCCGCCGAGCGGGCCGCGGAACGGGCCGAACTAGCCGGGACCGACCCGGACACGGTGACGCCGCCGGTCATCGCCCGCGCCCACCACGGCTCGGTGTCCCGCACCGAACGCAGCCAGATCGAGGAGGCGCTGAAAGCAGGACAACTCCCTGCGGTCGTCGCCACCTCAAGTCTTGAACTTGGCATCGACATGGGCGCCGTCGATCTTGTTATCCAAGTCGAATCACCGCCTTCCGTCGCCAGCGGCCTGCAGCGGACCGGTCGCGCCGGTCACAACGTCGGTGACATCTCCCGTGGCGTGATCTTCCCTAAGTACCAGGGCGATCTCGTCCAGGCGACGGTCGTCGCCGGGCGGATGCGGACCGGGCAGATCGAAGAGTTGCGGATGCCGCGCAACCCGCTGGATGTCCTCGCCCAGCAAGTCGTGGCGATGACGGCGATGGACGACTGGCGCGTCGATGACCTGCTGGCGACGGTCAGGCGGGCGGCACCGTTCAGCGGCCTGACCCGCCCAGTGCTCGAAGCCGTGCTCGACATGCTGGCCGGCCGGTATCCGAGCGAAGAGTTCGCCGGGCTCCGGCCGCGCGTGGTGTGGGACCGCGCGACCGGGACGCTCCGCGGCCGGCCTGGCGGCCAGCGGGTCGCGGTCACCAACGGCGGCACGATCCCGGACCGCGGCCTGTTCGGCGTCTTCCTGGCAGGCGCGCGTGACAAGGGTGGCAGGCATTCCCGCCGGGTCGGCGAGCTTGACGAGGAGATGGTCTACGAGTCACGCGTCGGCGACGTCTTCGTGCTCGGCGCGAGCTCGTGGCGGATCGAGGACATCACGGCCGACCAGGTGCTCGTGTCGCCAGCGCCGGGACAGCCGGGAAAGCTGCCGTTCTGGCACGGTGACACGCCGGGCAGGCCGGCCGAGCTCGGCCGGGCGATCGGCGAGTACTGCCGCGCGCTCGGCAAATCGGAACCGGAAGCGGCGGCCGAGCGGCTGCGCGCCGACGGGCTCGACGAGCTGGCGACGGCCAACCTGATCGGCTACCTCACCAGCCAGCGCGAAACTACCGGGTACCTGCCCGACGACCGCACGCTGGTGCTCGAGCGGTTCCGCGACGAGCTCGGCGACTGGCGGCTGATCTTGCACAGCCCGTACGGCGCCAAGGTGCATGCCCCGTGGTCGCTCGCTATCGCGGCTCGGCTGCGCGAGCGGTACGGCGGGATGGACGTCCAGGCGATGTATACCGACGACGGGATCGTGATCAGGGTTCCTGACGCCGACGACCCGCCGCCGGCTGGCTTCGCCCTGCTCGATCCCGACGAGGTAGAGCAGATCGTCACGGCCGAGCTCGGGTCGTCGGCGCTGTTCGCCGCCAGGTTCCGCGAGTGCGCGGCGCGTGCCCTGCTGCTCCCCCGCCGCCAGCCCGGCCGGCGGTCACCGCTCTGGCAGCAGCGGCAGCGGGCCGCCCAGCTGCTGGCCGTGGCCAGCAGCTACGGCAGCTTCCCGATCGTGCTGGAGACCATGCGCGAATGCCTGCGGGACGTCTTCGACGTGCCCGCACTGGTCGGGCTGATGCGCGACCTGGCAGGGCGCCGGGTCAGGCTGGTCGAGGTCGAGACGCCGACGGCATCACCGTTCGCCCGCTCGCTGCTGTTCCGCTATATCGGCGCGTTCATGTACGAAGGGGACGCACCGCTGGCCGAGCGCCGCGCTCAGGCGCTGGCCCTGGATTCGGCACTGCTTGCCGAACTGCTCGGCCAGGCCGACTTGAGGGAACTGCTCGATCCGCTGATCGTCGCCGATTTTGAACAAGACCTGCAGCGACTGTCGCCCAGCCGACGCTGCTCGACCTTGGAGGGACTCGCCGACCTCGTCAGGCAGGTCGGCCCGCTGTCGGCGCAGGATGTCGCTGAGCGATGCGCGGAGCCGGAGGTGGCCGTCGGCTGGCTGGGCGAACTCTCCGCCCAACGGCGGATCATCGAAGTCCGGGTAGCCGGAGAACCGCGCTGGGCTGCGGTCGAGGACGCGGGCAGGCTACGCGACGCGCTCGGAGTGGCGCTGCCCACCGGCATACCGGTCGCGTTCACCGAGCTGCTGGCCGATCCGCTCGGGGACCTTGTCGCCAGGTACGCCAGGACCCACGGGCCGTTCACCGCGGCCGCGGTCGCGCACAGGTACGGGCTGGGCATCGCCGTGGTGATCGGGACGCTGCACCGGCTGGCTGCCGATGGCCGGGTCGTCGAGGGCGAGTTCATGCCCGCCCTGGCCGGGCCGCAGTGGTGTGACGCCGACGTGCTGCGGGTGCTCCGGCGTCGCTGCCTGGCCAGGCTACGGCAAGAGGCGGAGCCAGTGCCCGTGCAGGTTCTCGCCGCCTTCCTGCCCGCCTGGCAGGACGCGCTGCACGATCCGCCAGGCCGGCCTGCCGGCCGGCAGCCAGGAACCCGAGACGGGCAGCCTGGGCGGCGGAGCCGGAGAACCGGACCCGAGGCTGTCTACGCGGTCGTCGACCAGCTGGCCGGCGCGGCAGTCCCGGCCAGCGCGCTGGAGACGCTGATCTTGCCTGCCAGGGTGGACGGTTACTCGCCGGCCATGCTCGACGAGCTGACCGCGGCCGGGGACGTGGTCTGGGCGGGATCGGGAGCGCTGCCCGGCGGCGACGGCTGGCTGGTACTCGCTCCGGCCGAGTCCGCCGCGCTGCTGCTGCCGCTGCCCGGCGAAATCACGATGACACCGGTGCACGAGGCGGTGCTCACCGTGCTCGACGGCGGCGGCGCACTGTTCTTCCGCGGCATCGCCGACAGGGTCGTGGCCAGGGTGACCGCCGATCCTGCGGCAGGACCGGATACGGCGCACGGACGCGCGCGCGTCCTGCGCCAGGTCAGCGACCAAGCGGTCGCCGCAGCCATCTGGGATCTGACCTGGGCCGGTTACCTCACCAACGACACGCTGGCGCCGTTGCGCACCATCCTCGGCGCAGGTAAGAGCTGGGTACCCGTTTCCAGGCCCGCAGCCGTGACGCCGGCCTACGGCGAGCCTGATCTAGCGCGCGCCACAGGCCAGTCAGAGCCGACCTTCGCGGGCCAGGAACCAGCCGGGCAGGCACCAGCGGGCCGGCCGGCGCCGGCCGGGCGTCAACCCCGGCTGGTGAGCCGCGCCGGTGTCCGGCGTCCGGGTTTCGGCCGAGGTGCCCTGCCCTCGCACGGCGGACCGCCTACCGTCAGCGGCCGCTGGTCGATGCTGCCGCCGACCGAAGCCGACCAGACCAGGCGACTGCATGCCCGTGCCCTGTCGCTGCTCGACCGGCATGGAATCGTCATTCGCGGCGCCGCGGCCGCCGAGCGCGTTCCCGGTGGCTTCGGCGCGCTCTACCCGGTGCTGCGCGCCATGGAAGAGACCGGCCAGTGCAGGCGCGGTTACTTCGTCGAGGGACTCGGCGCCGCCCAGTTCGCACTGCCTGGCGCGGTCGACCGCATGCGGGCGATGGCTGAATCGGTTGTCCGGCCGACGACGACGCCGGACCTGGCCGGGCACGGTCCCGCCACGGCCGGGGACGGTCCCGTCGTACTGGCTGCGGCGGACCCCGCCAATGCGTACGGCGCCGCGCTGCCCTGGCCGCCCCGGCCGGACGAGACGCCCGGCGGACACCGGCCTGGCCGCAAGGCCGGGGCACTGGTCGTGCTGGCCGCCGGCGAACTCGTGCTCTACGTAGAACGCGGCGGCAAGACGCTGCTGTCGTGGACGTCCGACCCGCGAGTGCTCGGCCCGGCTGCCGCAGCGCTCGCGGCGGCTGTCCGTGCCGGAGCACTGGGCAGGCTCACGGTGGAGCGAGCCGACGGCGGCGGCGTCTACGACTCACCGCTCGCGCAGGCACTCGAGTCGGCCGGCTTCCGCCCGACTCCGCGCGGGCTGCGTCTGCGCGGATAGGCAAGCCACCCGCCCATGTCCGCTTCCGTGCGAGCACCACCTGACAGGCCCATGCGGGCTCGTGCGGGCTCGTGCGGCCGGGCCGCAGGCCCTTGGCCGGGCCACCTCAGGGTCGGTTCATGATCGTGGTCACAAGTCAGTCGCAGCTATTGAAAATCGACCACGATCATGGACCGCTGCCGGGCGAGGGCATGGCGAGCACCTGACCGCGAACAGTTGGCCTTGTCCTTGGGGTAAGCAGCATCGTCGGGTTACCGGGCGAGCTGCCCGGCACGAGAAGGGTGCGAAGCGTGGCCACCGTGCCCTACCCTGACCGAATGGCGACGCTACCCGGCGGGCCATCTCCCGGAGCGCACAAGGCCGAGACGGCTTCTGCGGAACCGAACACACATAGCGTAACCAGGCACATTGCCTGGGAAGGCTTCGCTAATGCAAGGGATCTCGGTGGTCTCCCGACGCGGGACGGCCGGGTTACCCGGTTCAGGGCATACATCCGGTCGGGTGACCTGCGATTCGTCACCGAAGCGGGCTGGAGGATGGCCCGCGACGGCGGCGTGCGCACGATCATCGACCTGCGCAACGACGACGAAATCCGTCCGCACGCCGGGCAGCGGCCGACCCGATTGGCGGGATCGGCTCAGTTTGCAGCGCCTACACCCACAGTGTCGCCGCCGTCCTGGATGAACCGGGTCGAGGTCGCCCTCGACGACATCGCCGACACCGGGTTCTGGCAGTTCCTCAACCGTGAACGGCTCAATGGCACACCGCTGTACTTCCGGCCGTTCCTGGACCGCAAGCCTGAACGCTGCGCCGCCGCCGTCACCATGCTCGGCAGCGTCACCCCCGGAGCGGTCATCTTCCACTGCGGGGCCGGCCGAGACCGCACCGGCCTGGTTACCCTTCTCCTCCTGACGCTGGCCGACGTCGAGCCCGAAGCCATCGCCGCTGACTACGAGCTGTCCGCAGAGTCCCTCAGGGCACTGTTCGCGGCGATGGGCCAGCAAGACCAGCAACCCAGCCTCGAAGCAGCCCTGGCCGAACGACATACCACCGCCCGTGAAGCGATCCTCGCCACCCTTGATGGCTTCGACGCGGAAACCTACCTGCTCACCGCAGGGGTCAGCCGGGCCAGCCTTGTGACGATCCGTCACCGGCTCCTCGGATGAGCGGACTACCGTCGGCGAACCGATCGACCTGGCCAATGCGGCGGGCGGGCCGGACAACGTCGCCTGCGTGGTAGCCGACGTCGTGCCGCTCTAGCCAGCACCGAAGCGGCCCGCGACGGGCAGGCGGCTTGCGCGCGGGGCCGCCCGCCGCCTGCCGCCGCCCGCCGCCTGGCGCCCGCCGCGACCTAGCGCACCCGGCTCACCGCGACCCGCCGTACCCGGCTCACCGTCACCAGATTCCGGGGATCAGGCCCGCGGTCCGCCGTGCGTAGCTCCGGTACTCCTCGCCGAGCGCACCGACCAGCGCCGATTCCTCGAACCTGATCCGGACCGCGAGCACTAGCGGTGGCACGACCAGCATCACCACCGCGGACAGCCAGTTCTCCAGCGCGATGCCGAATCCGAGCAGTGCCAGCAGCGCACCGGCGTATCCCGGATGGCGCACGACCCGGTACGGTCCGTCCCTGATGACCTGGTGGTCGTCGGCTATCCCGACGACGAAGGTGAAGAACCGGTCAAGCGTCAAGATGGCCGAAAGCCGCAACGCCACGCCGACGGCAAGCACCGTCTCGCCGACAGCGACAACCGGCCAGCCGCCGCCGGTGGCCGCCCAGCGAAACCGAGCGGCCCAGGCCGCGAACAGGACTGCTGCGGCCAGCAAGATCACGATGACAGCGAAGGTCCAGTCGCGTGCCCTGGCTCGCGCGATCGTCGGCCACTGCCGCAGCCTGGCCCGCAGGCCAGGCCTGACCATCAGCCGCAGCCTGAGCATGATCTCGGCCAGACCCCAGGCCAGGAGTGTCCAGCCGACCAGCGCACGCGGCGCACTCACGGACAGCAACTGTCATCACTCCCCACTGGCGGCATAATGCTGACTATGCGCCTGTCCGCCCGAGCAGATTATGCCTTGAGAGCCGCCATCGAACTTGCTGCTACCGGGGACGGGCACGTCACGTCCGAACAGCTCGCCAGGGCACAGCAGATCCCGGCCAAGTTCCTTGAAGCTATCCTGACCCAGCTCCGGCGCGCAGGCCTGGTCCGGAGCCAGCGTGGGCCCGAAGGCGGCTTCTGGCTCGCCCGGCCGGCCGAGGAGATCTCCCTGGCGGACATTATCCGGTCGGTCGACGGCCCGTTGCTTGGCGTGCGCGGCGAGCGGCCGGAGAACCTCGGTTACGTCGGTGCGGCCGAGCCGCTGCAGACCGTCTGGATCGCGCTGCGTGCCAACGAGCGGGCGATACTCGAAGAGGTGACGCTCGCCCACCTGGTGTCCGGCGCCCTTCCCGAGCGAGTGCGCAAGCTCGCGGAGCTGCCCGACTCCTGGCAAGCCCGAGCCGCGCGCTGACTGCACGAACGGTGCCTGACGGGCCGTCCAGGGTGCGGTCAGACCGGGACCATGTCCGTAATCTCGCGGGCGGTCCGTGCCACCCGCTCGAACACCGGGTCGGCGGCAGGAAGGCCGACACCGATCGGGAGCCGGGCACCCGTCTGCACCGCCAGCTTCTGGCCGGAGGCAAGCTGGCCGGCAGCGAGCCGACCAACCGGGGCGGGCACCCTTGCGGCGGATGCAGGCCCGCCCACCCGCTCCGAGCCGACTGTGCCCACAGGAACCTGCTCGCCGGGCTCGGGCTTGCGCTCGGTGACATGACCGGTGGAAGTGACCTCGATAGCCGGTGCCATGACATCGGCGAACACCGGCTCGCTCTGCAGCTCGGCAAGCGCGAAGTTGTCCGAGACTTCCCTCAGCACCTGGGAAAGCGGCGTCCCCAGCGCCGAGCAAATGGCAGCAAGCAGTTCAGAAGATGCTTCCTTCTGACCGCGCTCGACCTCGGACAGGTAGCCGAGGGAAACTCGCGCGGACGCCGATACCTCGCGGAGGGTGCGACCCTGCCGCAGACGCAACCGGCGCAGCGCGTCACCGAGCAAGTGACGAAGCAGGACCATCGTCGCAATCCCTTCCCGAGGACTGGCGCTTACACCTCCACCGTACCTGGAGTGGATGACAGTGCGGGAGAGGGCATCAGTGCGTGTTCAAGATACGTAACGCTGTAATCACTCGTTGTCTTCCAAAAGGGCCTCGATTAGTAGCGCGAGAACCCGGTCGACGGTCTCCCGCCGGATCTGCGCGCGGTCTCCTGCCAGTGCCAGCAGGCGATGCAGCACCCGGTCACCGAAGCTGACCGCTAGGTGTACCGTCCCGACCGGCTGGCCGTCGGCAGGGTCCGGGCCAGCCACGCCGGTGGTCCCCAGGCCGACCGCGGACCCGAGTCGCTCCCTGGCGCCCCGGGCCATCGCCACGGCGACCTCGGAGTGCACTGTACCGACCCGGGCCAGCAACTCACCGGGCACGCCGAGCAGCGCGGTCTTGAGGTCGGCCGCATAGGCGACGATCCCGCCGCGGAAGACCGACGACGAGCCGGGGACTGTGGTGAGCGCCGCGGCAACCAGCCCGCCGGTCAGGGACTCGGCCGTGGCGACCGTATAGTCGCGCTCCCTGAGCAACCCGATCGCGGTCACGGCCAGATCTGCCGCAGCAGTATCCACCGTCACTTCGCTGGCCCGGACTCTCCGGCCGGCGCAGGATGCGCCTCCCGCTCTCCCGCATGCCCGGGATGCGCGGCATGCCCAGTATGCCCAGGCACGGCGCGCCGCAGCCGGAATGCCCGCAGTACGTAATCGGCGCCAGTCAGCACGGTCACGACGACCGCGGCCGCCATGACCGCGGTCCGTACCCAGCCAAGCTGGATCGGCAGGATGTACAATCCGATCGCGATCATCTGAAGGACTGTCTTGACCTTGCCGCCCCTGCTGGCAGGGATGATACCGTGCCTGATCACCCAGAACCGCAGCAGCGTCACGCCGACCTCGCGCACCATGATGACCCCGGTCACCCACCAGGAGAGCTCGCCAAGTGCGGAGAGCGCGAACAGCGCCGAACCAGTCAGCGCCTTGTCCGCGATCGGGTCGGCGATCTTCCCGAAGTCGGTGATCATGCCACCGCGCCTGGCAAGCTCGCCGTCCAGCAGATCGGTGACCGACGCCAGGACGAAGACCACGAACGCGGCGATCCGCCACCCGCTGCCTCCGGTCACCAGGAACACCACGAACACCGGCACGAGCGCCAGCCGCAAAAGGGTCAGTCCGTTCGGCAGATTGACGACGCTGGGCGCCGTCGGGTTCTTCGCGCCGGTATCAGCCAAGGTCGTCGGGCGGTCCTGGACGGCCTAGTCCTGGCCCGTCAATCAGATCCGCCATCAGGTCCACCCCCTCCGAACCTGATACTCGCACCCGCACCAGGTCACCGACGGCAAGCGGCCGGGTGGCGAGTACTTCGGTCGAACCGTCTACTTCGGGCGCCTGGTGCGCGGCACGCCCGCCGTACCGCCAGCCGCGCCCGGCGGGCCGACCCGGCGAGCCTGCGGACGGCTTGTCGATGAGCTCCTCGATCAGGACCTCGTGAATCTCGCCGATACGCTCTGCCGCCCGCTGGTCCATCAGCTCGTCGGCCAGGCTCGCCAGGGCCTCGACTCGCTTGCCGATCTCGTACTCGGGAAGCTGCCCCGGCAGCGCGGCCGCCTCAGTGCCATCCTCGTCGGAGTATCCGAAAATGCCAATAGCATCCAGCCTCGCATCGGCGAGGAACCGCTCAAGTTCGGCCAGGTCAGCTTCGGTCTCGCCGGGGAATCCGACGATGAAGTTGGACCTGATGCCAGCTTCCGGCGCGAGCGCCCTGATCTGGTCGATCAGCGCGCAGAACCGCGCGCGGTCGCCGAACCTGCGCATCGCCCGCAGTACCGGGCCGCTGGCATGCTGGAACGACAGGTCGAAGTACGGCGCCACTCCTGGCGTAGCGGCCAGCACCTCGACCAGCCCGGGCCGCAACTCGGCGGGCTGCAGGTAGCTTGCCCTGACCCGGTCGATGCCCGGAACTGCCGCGAGCTCGGGCAGCAGCGACTCCAGCAGCCTCAAGTCGCCCAGGTCCTTGCCGTAAGAAGTCGAGTTCTCGCTGACCAGCAGCAACTCCCGAGCACCATGGTCGGCGAGCCAGCCCGCCTCGGCGATGAGGTCCTGCGGTGGCCTGGAGATGAACGCGCCGCGGAAGGCCGGGATAGCGCAGAAGCTGCACCGGCGATCACAGCCAGACGCGATCTTCAGCGGTGCCACCACCGCGCCGCCCAGTCTGCGCCGCAGCACCCGCGGTCCCGACGCCGGGGCCACGCCGTCCGGCAGGTCGGCGATGACCTGTCCGGCGCCGTGCCCTGGCACGTGCACCCCGCCAGCGACCGGCCGCCCGGCTGGCGAAATCGGCAGCAGCTTCCTGCGGTCCCGCGGCTCGTGCGCCGACCAGCGCTTGCCGGCGACGACTTCGTCCAGCCGGCCGGCGATGTCGGTGTAGTCGTCGAAACTCAGCACCTGAGCCTCGGGAAGCGACTCGGCCAGCCCTGACCCGTATCGTTCGGCCAGGCATCCGGCCGCGACCACTGCCGCGCCGGAATCCGCGGCCTCGAGCAGTTCGTCGATCGACTCCTGCTTTGCCGCCTGGATGAAGCCGCAAGTGTTGACCAGGACCACGGCTGCGTCCTGCTCGTCGGTCAGTTCCCAGCCGCCGGCTTCAAGCCGGCCGGCAAGCTCTTCTGAGTCGACTTCGTTCCTGGCGCAGCCCAGGGTCACCAGGCGTACCGAGCGCCTGGCGTCTGGTGGTAGGGGACCACTCGATGGCACACCGGCAGACTACGATACGCCGCCGCCTGCGGCAGCCGCCGGAGGTCATCGCCGGGTCAGGCTCGGCCGGCTCAGGCTCGGCTAAGGCTTGCAGACCTGGCCGTGATATCCGGGCCAGGCAGGCGAGATCCGGCAGTACAGGGTCACCGTGGTCACCGCGCCCCTGGGCAGCGGATGCCGCCCGTTCACCGTCAAGGTGACGGCCGACGGGTTGCCCACGATCATGGTCACCGGCCGCCTCGCCGTCCACGTCATCGTCTTGCCCGCGTAGACCATGCCGCTGAAGACCGTGTACCCGCTGGCGCTCGTGAGCTGGACCCAGCAGTCCTGGGTGGCTGTCAGCTTGATCTCCAGCCGATGGTAGACCGGGTGCCGCACGACGACCGGGGTCTTCTTCTTGGTCTTGTGCGACGTGACCGTCGGCCGGGAAGACCCGGCGGGCTGGGCCACGCTCGGCCGCGCGGAGAAGTGCTGGTAAGCGAAAATGCCCGCGATCACCACGAGCGCGACGGCCATGGCCGCGGTCCAGTTGGGCTTGCGCCGTTCCTTCAGCTTGACCGGAGTGACCGGCTGGAATACGTCGGCCGCGCTGATCGCCCGCGGCGCTCCCATCGTGGCGTCGTACTCCTCGACGAGCGGCTGCGGGTCTACCCCGACGGCTCCGGCGATGCTGCGGATGTGACCGCGCGCGTAGAAATCGCCACCGCAGCCGGAGAAGTCACCACGCTCGATGCCGCGGATGATCGTCTCTCTGATGCAGGTGCGCTGAGCCACCTGCGTGATGGTCAGGCCGGCCTGACGGCGTCCCGCTGCCAGCGTGTCACCGATGCTCACGCCGCGCCTCCACGGTATCTATTCAATGGCTGCTGTCCCGTCAGATTCGGGCACATAGCTTCGATCCTGCTCCCCCGATCCCCTTATGCAGGGGACGCTAGGCCAGTGTAGACATCCGGTCAGCTCCCGGCGAGAACCGGGAGCCGGTGTCTGCTTATGAATACCGACAACCAATTTCGATCACGCAATCCCGACGACCTCATGCCCGCGCTCAAGCCAGCCAACACCCATCGCATCGGAAGACCTTTACCAACCCGGTCCGGGCCGCGGCCAACCCGGTCAGGGCGGTACCGGCCCGGCTAGGCGCCGCGCAACGAGTCGAGCAGCTCGGCGAGGTCGTCTGGCCGGATGAGCACGTCCCTGGCCTTGGAGCCCTCGCTCGGCCCGACTACTCCCCGGCTCTCCAGCAGGTCCATCAGCCGACCCGCCTTCGCGAAGCCAACCCTGAGCTTACGCTGCAGCATCGAAGTCGAACCGAACTGCGTGCTGACGACTAGTTCCGCGGCCTGAAGCAGCAGGTCGAGGTCGTCGCCGATGTCCGCGTCGATCTCGCGCTGTCTGCCCTCGGCCGGCGTCACGTCCTCGCGGTACTCCGGCTCCGCTTGCCGCTTGCAGTGACTGACGATCCCACGGATTTCCTTCTCCGTGACGAATGCGTTCTGCAGCCGGATCGGCTTGCTCGCGCCCATCGGCAGGAAGAGGGCATCGCCCTGGCCGACCAGTTTCTCTGCCCCTGGCTGGTCGAGAATGACCCGGCTATCGGTCAGGCTTGACGTCGCGAACGCCAGCCTGGACGGGACGTTGGCCTTGATCAGCCCGGTCACCACGTCGACGCTCGGCCGCTGAGTGGCGAGCACCAGGTGGATTCCGGCGGCCCTGGCGAGCTGGGTGATTCTGACAATGGCGTCCTCAACATCGCGGGGGGCGATCATCATCAGGTCGGCAAGCTCGTCGACGATTACCAGCAGGTACGGATACGGCACGTATTCGCGTTCGCTGCCGGGCGGCGCAATGATCTTTCCGGCCCGGACCGCCTTGTTGAAATCATCCATATGACGGAATCCGGATGCCGCCAGATCGTCATACCGGCGGTCCATCTCACCGACCACCCATTGCAGCGCGTCGGCAGCTTTCTTGGGATTCGTAATGATCTGAGTGATGAGATGCGGGATTCCTTGGTAGGCGGTGAGCTCGACTCGCTTGGGGTCGATCAGGATCATGCGCACTTCGTCTGGGGTCGCCCTGATCAGCAGCGAAGTGATCAGCCCGTTGATACACGTCGACTTGCCTGCCCCGGTCGCGCCGGCGATCAGGATGTGCGGCATCTTCGCGAGGTTGGCGACGACCGTGCGGCCTTCCACGTCCTTTCCGAGGCCGACCACCATCGGGTGGTGATCTGACTCGGCTACCTGCGATCGCAGCACGTCCCCGAGGCTGACGATCTCGCGGTCGGTGTTCGGGATCTCGATCCCGATCGCTGACTTGCCAGGGATCGGCGACAGGATCCGGACATCAGCGCTCTTCACCGCGTAGGCGATGTTCTTCGACAGCGCAGTGACCCGCTCGACCTTGACGGCGGGTCCTAGCTCGATCGCGTACCTGGTGACCGTAGGTCCCCGGGAGAAGCCGGTGACCTGCGCGTCGACCTCGAACTGGTCAAGCACCATGGTCAGCGCCTCCACCATGGCGTCGTTCGCCCGCGTCCTGGCCTTCGGCGCCGTGCCCGGCTTCAGCAGCGCCGACGGCGGCAAGGTGTAGCTGGACGAACTCGAGCCGGCCAGGGTGAGCTGCTCGCCGGTCCGCCCGGCCTTGGCGGCCTCGCGCGCGCCAGCGGCCGCGGCCGGGTCAGTCCTCGCGCCGGACGCCTGGCCAGCGGCAGCGGCAGCGGCGGCAGCACCGTCGGCTCCGGACTGCTCGTCGTCCGTGCCGAACCAGGATTTGCGCCAGGACGCCTCCGCGCCGGACGCGGCCGCGCCCGGCGGACCGTGGCTGCCCGCGCCGTGCTCCGCGTAGCCGTCCGGGCCTGGCTCGGACCGGCCGAACATCAGCGCCTCGGCGATGACCTCGTCGTCGGCCGACCGGCTGGCCCCGGCCCGTCCGGCACCACCACGGAGGCGGCCGCCCGCGACCGCGGTCTCGCCGCTGTCCGCACCGCCCGCACGGCCGGCCGCCTGGCTACCCGGCTGACCGGCCGGCCCGGGCCGGCCCGCCGCGCCGCGCGGGATCAGGCCGCCGAGCAGCGGCGTGTCGTAAGGCTGGTGATGGTCTCCGGCCTCGATGGCGCCGGCATTCTTGCGCTTGCCGATTCCCGGGGCGGACGGCTGATCGGACAGTGCCTCGCCCGCGTACTCGTCCGGCATGCCGCGGCTTTGCCGGATCAGGAACGCCAGCTCGGCGAACCGCTCCGGCACCCGGTGCAGCGGCGTCCCTGTGACCACCAGCACCCCGAACCCGGCGATCAGGGCGAGCAGCGGGATGGTGGCCCAGGTGGTCAGCAGCGCCCGCAGCGGCGCCGAGATCGCGTAGCCGATCAGTCCGCCCGAGGATTGCATGGCGATCCGGCCAGCAGCCGGAGACGGGCTGCCGAGCGCGATGTGCACGATGCCGAGCAGGCCGACCAGCAGCGCCGTCCAGCCGATCACCATCCGGCCCTCGTGCGCGTTCTTCTCCGGGTGCCGCAGCAGCCGCCAGGCCAGCAGCGCGAGCAGGATCGGCATGGTCCACGCACCGACCCCGAAGGTGCCGCGCACCAGCCCGGTCAGAGCCCGGCCGAACGGCGATCCAAGGTGCCCCCAGGCGGTCCCGGCCGCGACCACCGCGGCAGCGAGCACTCCGAGCCCCGCTCCGTCCCTGCGGTGCGCCGGATCGAGCTCGCGCGCGCTCTCGCCGAACAGCCGGGCGACGAACCCGACGCCGCCCGCGATCTCCATCCAGACCGCGGCGATCATCGCGAAGACCCAGCCGAGCAAGATCACGAACGGGTTCCTTGAGCCTCGCGGGCCGGACGCGCCCCCGCCCGTGCTCCGGCCTCGGTAGTACGGCGTGCCGCCGCCACGCCGACCAGCCGTGCCGCCTGCCCCGCCGCGCCCGGCGCCGCTCTTCCCGCCGGAACGTCCGGTACCGCCGCGACCGCCCGCGCTCCGCCCGGTACCTGAGCGTGCGCTACTCACGCTTGAACCGCTGCCAGGACGGCCACCAGCACCTGCCGGGCGCCTGCGCCCGGCAGTCCCCCCAACAGGGCGTGATGCACCTTTGGGCGCACGAGTCGCCATGTTCCACACCGTAACCAGCGCCGAGCCAACTCCCAAATACCTGGTCCGGCGTGTCTTCCCGCTATGTCCGCGGACCGGCCGCGCCGGCCCGGCCAGCCCGGGCTAGCCAGGGCCGCCGCCGGCGGCAGGCGGCGGGTCCTCCGGGTCGGTCCCGAGCGTCGCTCCCAGGGCCGGGTCGAGCGTGATCGCCTGGCGGATGTCGGTCCTGGCCCGATCGGGACGACCTGTCTCCTGGTAAGTCAGGCCGCGGCCGGCATAGGCCTCCGCGGCGTCCGGGTGCAGCTCGATCGCCCGGTCGTACTCGGCGAGCGCCTCGGAGTACCGTTCGGTCAGCCGGTAGCTATCCGCCCGGCCTGTGATCGCCAGGTATGCGGTGGGGTCCAGGTCGAGTGCCCGCCCGAAATCGGCCAGCGCCATGGCCTGACTGCCCATCGCCTGGTACGTCCGGCCCCGGTTGGTCAGCGTCCACGGATCCGCCGGGTCCAGTTCGATCGCCCGTGCGTAGTCCGCGAGCGCCTCGTCCAGGCGCCCCATATGCCGGAAGGTATCGGCCCGGCCGCAGCTGGCCGACGGCGAGTCCGGATCCAGCCTGATGGCTTCGCCGTAGTCGGCCAGTGCCTCCGCGTACCGCTCTGCCAGCCGGTAGGCGAGCGCCCTGCCCAGCAAATCCAGCACCGTCCAGGCCTGGTCAGCCGCGCGGCTCATCGCGGCAGTGAAATCGGCGGCAGCTTCCGCGTAGCGATCGAGGTCCAGATAGGTGCTGGCCCGGCCTGCCAGGGCATCGTGGTCGTCCGGATCCAGGGCGAGCGCACGGTCATAGTCGGCCAGCGCCTCCGCGTGACGACCCATCGCGTGCAGCAGGTCACCGCGGCGGGTGATCAGCGGCGCGCTGCCCGGATCCGCCTCGATCTGACGATCGAAGCGAGCAAGAGCCGCACGGTCGTCCGTGGCTGTCCCGTCGGCCGCCGGGCTCTCGCCGAGCGGACCGGAGAACGGCGAGTTGTGCATGCCGGACTCGTACCACAGGCCGTCGGCCTGCGCTAGTGCCGGGCTCAGCTCCCGGGTGCGGCGCACCACCTCCTCGGTCTGGCTGAACAGCAGCTCGACCTCGTCAGGCTCGGGCGCCCATTCGGTGAACAGGCGGGCGAGCACGGTGATGGCGATCTCGGGGTAATTGACCGCCGCAATGTCCAGCTCCCGCGCGAGTTCCAGTTCGCCGAGCGACAACCGCAGGATCAGCTGAGCCTCCTCGGTCGGGAAGCCCAGCGGATCATCGGCCCTATCCTGCGCGATCCTGCCGGTGAAACGTTCGACCTCGCGCAGGTCAGAACCGAACCGCTGCTGGACGGCACCGATGAGCAGCAGGAAGCAGAAGGTGGGATTGCGGTAGAACCCGGCGCGCAGTGCGTCAGCCACGCCCTCGCGGCTGATCAGCGCATCTTTCAGCCGCGAGACGGCTTCCGACTTCATCGCGTCCAGGTCATCCACACCTCCAGTACACCACCTGTCCCGCTCAGCGCCGAGCCGTTCTGGCATCGTCACTCGCCGCAGTCCGGACCGCGGAACCTCTGGACGACCGCCCAGACCGTGACGCCGAGCGAGAACAGCACGGGCAGTACCTGCTCGAACCCGACCGTGGGTATCCCGCCGGGCGTTCCGCTGGCGGGCCCGATGACCGGCCGGGTGTCGTGGACGGTACCTGACGTGGTCTCCGCGGGCTTGCCGCGTCCCAGCGCCGCGTCGATGGCGTGCCCTACATCTTCGGAGAAGTGCTGCCCTTCCTGGCCCGCTGTCGGCTCCTCGCCGAGCGGGTTGGGCGCCCCGTCGTCGAAGCAGCCTTCCGTGGGCCGCTTCGGGCCGCCGACCCCGCCGCCGCCGGCCCCGTACGGGGCCAGGGCGCGACGGGCCTGGTCCGCTTGCGGCTTGGCTCGTGAGACCGCGGCTTGGGAACCACCGTGTTCTCGTTCTGCAGCAGGTGCTTGGCCTGCAGGCACGCTTCCAGGCACGGCGGCGGCAGGATCACGATCGGGCCGGGTCCGCAGTAGCCGCCGCAGGCACCGCCGCCGCCTCCGGAACTCCCGGTGCCGGTGCCGGTGCCGGTGCCAGGATGACCGAGCAACTGGCTCCAGTCGCAGCCCGAGAGGTTGAAGGTGTTGCAGTTCGGGTTATAGCCGGTCCACGCGTTGAGCGTGGCCAGGTTGGGCGCGGAGTACACGCCGGGGTAGTTAAAGGTCTGCGGCTGCAGGCCCGCACGCGCCGCTGACCTCACCGTCGGTGACGTAGGCCGCCCCGAGTGACGTCAGGAGCTCGGCGTCGATGGCCGGCGCCGTATCGCATACCTCACAGAAGTGTCCCGAGGGGTCGGTGTTGGTGAGCGGGTTGTCGGCGACGTAGCCGTACGGGCCAGGGCCACCGCCGGCCAGCGGGTTGCCGACCGTGCCAGTGCCGCCGGTACCCGCCATCGGGGTGGTTTCCGTAGCCAATGTTTGGTCGCGAAAGGGCCGGTACCAGACACATTGACGACCCGCTGTCCGGGCACGTACCTTCTGGCACAGCCCGCCGCGCTGGTCCGGCACAGCGGGCCAGGGATGAGCGGGCCAGGTGGCGCGGGCCAGGTACAGTGCTGATGGAAGGGCAGTCGGGTGCGAATCGCGGTAGTCGGCGGCGGACCGGGCGGCCTCTATTTCGCGGCGCTCGCCAAGCAACTCGACCCCGCTCACGAGATCACCGTCTGGGAGCGGAATGCCGCCGACGACACGTTCGGCTTCGGCGTGGTGTTCTCCGACGAGACCCTCGGCGGCATCGAGCACGCCGACCCGCTCATCTACGCCGCGATGGAACGCGAGTTCGCCCGCTGGGACGACATCGACGTGCATTACCGCGACCGGGTCATCACCAGCGGCGGGCATGGCTTCGCCGCGCTCAGCCGCAAGCGACTGCTGCACATTCTGCGCCAGCGCTGCGCGGCGCTCGGTGTGCGAATCTATTACCGGACGCAAGCACCGGGCGCGGCCCTGCTGGCCACCGGGTACGACCTGGTGGTCGCCGCCGACGGCGCGAACTCGGCGACCAGGGCAGAATTCGCCGCCGAGTTCGGTCCCGAGATCGAAGTGCGCCAGTGCAAGTACATCTGGCTGAGCACGGACCTGGTCTTCGACGCGTTCAAGTTCTACATCGTGGACACGCCACACGGCGTCATGCAGGTGCACGGCTACCCCTACGACGCGACCGGCAGCACCTTCATCGTGGAGATGCACGCCGACGTCTGGCGGGCGGCCGGATTCGCGGACCTGGCGCCTGCCGATTTGCCGCCCGGCCACTCCGACGAAGCCTCGATCGCCAGGATCGGCGAACTGCTCGCCCCCATCATCGGCGGCCACGGCATCGAGGCCAACAACTCCAAGTGGATCAGTTTCGGCACGCTGCGCTGCCGTCGCTGGCGGCACCGCAACGTCGTGCTGCTCGGTGACGCCGCGCATACCGCGCACTTCTCGATCGGATCAGGCACCAAGCTGGCGATGGAGGACGCGCTGGCCCTGGCCGCGTGCCTGAACGAGCAGCCCGGTCTGGACGCCGCCCTCGACGCCTACGAGGCAGAGCGGCGCCCGGTCGTCGCCTCCACCCAGCGAGCCGCCCAGGCCAGCCTGGAGTGGTTCGAGAACCTCGGCCAGTACACCGGCCAGGACCCCGAGCAGTTCGCGTTCAACATCATCACCCGCAGCCGCCGGGTCACCCACGACAACCTGCGGCTGCGCGACCCGGAGTTCACCGCAAGCATCGACGCCTGGTTCGCCCGCGACTGCCAGCGCCGCGGCCTGGGCGACGGTGACGTGGTACCGCCGATGTTCGCCCCGATGCGGCTGCGCGACCTGGCGCTGAAGAACCGGGTCGTGGTCTCGGCGATGGACATGTACTCGGCGTCCGACGGCGTCCCGTCCGACTTCCACCTGGTCCACCTCGGCGGGAAGGCGGCCGGCGGTGCGGGGCTGGTGATGACGGAGATGGTCTGCGTTTCGGCTCCCGGTCGGATCACCCCCGGATGTGCCGGGATGTACGCGCCTGAGCACGAGTCGGCCTGGCGCCGGATCACCGGTTTCGTACACGAGTACTCGACTGCCAAGATCGGCCTGCAGCTCGGGCATTCCGGTCGCAAAGGGTCTACCAAGCTGATGTGGGAAGGAATCGATCAGCCGCTCGGCGAAGGCAACTGGGAAGTCTGCGCGCCGTCGGCGATCCCGTACCGCGCCGGCGTCAACCAGGTGCCCCGCGAACTGACCGTGGCCGAGCTCGAGCAGATCAAGGGCCAGTTCGTCGCCGCCACGCTGGCCGGCCAGCGGGCCGGATTCGACCTGATCGAATTGCACTGCGCGCACGGGTACCTGCTGTCGAGCTTCATCTCGCCGGTCACCAACCAGCGGACCGACAGGTACGGCGGCTCGCCGGAGGCGCGGCTGCGTTATCCGCTGGAAGTGTTCACCGCGATGCGGGCGGTCTGGCCGGCCGGGCGGCCGATGACCGTCCGGATCTCGGCGACCGACTGGGTACCTGGCGGCGTCACCGGCGACGACGCGGTGCGGATCGCCGAGGCGTTCGCCGGCGCCGGCGCCGACGCGATCGACGTCTCGACTGGTCAGGTCACCCCGGATGAGCAGCCAGCATTCGGCCGGTCCTATCAGACGCCATTCGCTGACTTGATTCGCAACAAGACCGGCCTGGCGACCATCGCGGTCGGCGTGATCTCGTCCTACGACGACGTCAACTCGATCATCCTGGCCGGCCGGGCCGACCTGTGCGCGATCGGCCGAGCGCACCTGTACGACCCGAACTGGACCCTGCACGCTGCCGCCGCGCAAGGGTACTCCGGGCCGGGGGCTGACTGGCCGGACCAGTGGCAGGCGGGGAGCAGGCCGCCGCAGACCGGCCGGGCCGACGGGCCGAAGCCCAGGCTGGCGCTGATCAGGGAAGCGGCACTAGGCACCAGCGGGACGCGGCACACCCGCTGGCGTCCCGCACCGAGCCAGGCCGTGCGCCAGGCCGCCCCGCACGCAACCGCTACGCACTCGCCCACGGAGGCAACCTCGTGATGATCGAACCGGTCAACCCGCCGGAACTGGCCAAGCCGTCGGGCTTCTCGCACGCGGTCGTCGCCTCCGGCGGCCGCCTGGTCTTCCTGGCCGGCCAGACGGCACTCGACGCCTTCGGCACGATCGTCGGGGCGGATGTGGTCACCCAGTTCGAGCAGGCCCTGGCGAATCTGCTCACGGCGCTGCGCGCGGCCGGCGGCGAGCCAGAGCACCTGACCAGTCTGACGATCTACGCGACCGACCTGGCGGACTACCGCGCGCACGGCAGCGAGATCGGCGCGGTCTGGCAGCGACTGGCCGGCCGGCGGTACCCAGCGATGGCCGCGATCGGCGTGTCCCGGCTGTGGGACGCCGCGGCCCTGGTAGAAATCCAGGGCTTCGCGGTGGTCCGGTGAACGAACCGTTGACTACCGGCACATTGGCGGAATACTGAAGCACGTCTAACAGATCTGCCTGAGGAAGGCCTGGCCGATGCAGCTCACGCCATCCGCCCATGTCGACACGTTCTGCCGGGATCACCTGCCGCCGGCCGGAGAGTGGCCGGAACTTGAGTTCACGCTTCCTGAGCTGGCCTATCCGGACCGGCTGAACTGCGCGGACACTCTGCTGGCCGACACGATCGCGGTGCATGGCCAGGACCGGCCCTGCCTGCTGCCGCAGGATGCCAGCGAGCCGGTCTGGAGCTACGGCGACCTGGCGACCGCTGCCTGCCAGATCGCCGCCGCGCTGACGGAGGACCTAGGCGTCGTGCCGGGGAACCGGGTGCTGCTCCGCGGACCGAATAACCCGTGGATGGTGGCCTGCTGGTTCGGCACCCTGCTGGCTGGCGGCGTCGCCGTCGCCACGATGCCCTTGTTGCGCTCGGCGGAACTGGCCACCATCTGCGACATCGCTCAGGTGAACCTGGCACTGTGCGACGACAGGTTCACCGAGGATCTCGCGGCGTCCGGGGTAGCCGGACTCCGCACGGTGACTTTCGTGGCCGGTCCGCCGCCGCAAGCGGCCGGCCGGGATACCGGAGCGGGCAAGGGCACGGCGGGCAGCCTGAACGAACTGGCGAGCCACAAGTCCGGCAGCTTCGCCGCCGTCAAGACGGCGGCGGACGACGTCGCCATGATCGCGTTCACTTCGGGAACCACGGGCCGACCCAAAGCCGCGATGCACTTCCACCGGGACGTACTCGCTGTTGCCGACACCTTCTCCGCGGACGTACTGAAACCGACCCAGGACGACGTGTTCACCGGCACGCCGCCGCTCGCTTTCACCTTCGGCCTCGGCGCCCTGCTGATCTTCCCGATCAGGGCCGGCGCATCCACCCTGCTGATCGAGCGCGCGACGCCCGCCGAACTCGCCGACCTGATCGCCGACCGCGGCGTCACCATCGTCTCCACCGCGCCGACCGCGTACCGGGCCATGCTCGCCGCAGGGAAGGCGGACAAGCTGCGCGGGCTGCGGCGGCCCGTCTCGGCCGGCGAGACCTTGCCTGGCTCGGTCTGGCAGGCCTTCCACGACGCGACCGGCGTCAAGATCATCGACGGGATCGGCAGCACCGAGCTGCTGCACATCTTCATCTCGGCCGCCGACGAGGCGATCAGGCCGGGCTCGACCGGCCTGCCGGTCCCCGGCTACCGGGCGGTCATCCTCGACTCCGACGGTGCGCCAGTCCCCGACGGCGAGCCTGGCAGGCTCGCGGTCAAGGGGCCGACGGGCTGCCGGTACCTGGCCGACGGCCGGCAGCGCGACTACGTCAGCGACGGCTGGAACTTCACCGGTGACACCTACGTCCGTGACGCCGACGGCTACTTCTGGTACCAGGCGCGCTCGGACGACATGATCGTGTCCTCCGGCTACAACATCGCCGGCCCGGAAGTCGAAGAGGTGCTGCTCAGCCACCCGGATGTGGCCGAGTGCGGCGTGGTCGGGGTGCCCGACGAGAGCCGTGGCCAGATCGTCAAGGCATTCGTGGTCCTGACCGCGGGCGCGGCCGACGGGCCGGAGAAGGCCGCCGAGTTGCAGGAGCTCGTCAAGAGCAAGATCGCCCCCTACAAGTACCCGAGGGCGATCGAGTTCCTGCCATCGCTGCCGAGGACCAACACCGGCAAGCTACAGCGGTTCAAGCTGCGCGAGCTGTCCGCCGGCTAGCCAGTTCTGTGCAACTGAGAACTGCCGGGCCCTGGCCACGAATGGCCAGGGCCCGGCAGTTCGGGTCATACGCGGTTAGCGTTGGACCTGCTAGTGACGCAGCCAGAGCGTGAAGTCCCCGCCGCTATTGGCCAGCGCGGACGGGCTCATGACTACCGTGCCAGCTACTGTCCCGGTAGTGGTGTCGAGAACCTTGAAGGTGGTCCACGGGCCGACGATGGAACCGCGGTCACCACTGAAGGTGGTCACCCTGCTGTCCTTGAACTGCCACAGCATGACGTCCGCCGCGGGCGGAGTCACGTGAGC
This sequence comes from Streptosporangiaceae bacterium, assembly GCA_035533915.1. Lineage (GTDB taxonomy): Bacteria > Actinomycetota > Actinomycetes > Streptosporangiales > Streptosporangiaceae > Chersky-822. The sequence continues at coordinate 842 of DATLSX010000103.1, read as the reverse complement.
GTTGTCAATCACGGCGGAGATGTTCGCCCGACGGTAGATCACCGACGGAGAAGTGGCTACCGACACGTTCTGGACCCTGCCGGTCTTGGTGTTGGTGACACTGAAGTTGTCCCGGTTGGTGGCCGGATCACGGAAGATGCCGATCCGCAGGACGTCGCCCACGCCCGGAGTGAGGTGGAAGAAACCACGCGCGAAGGTGTGGTCGAAGAAGGTCACAGAGTCAAAGCCGCCGCCGCAGGCGACAGTCAGCTGGGCTACGTTCGGGCCACCGTACAGCACGACGTTGGCAACTGCGCTGTTCGCGGCGACGGTCTGGCAGGCCGGCACCTTCACTGAGGTAGCGACGTAACGGAAGTACCTTCCGCCTCCGACTTCGTAGCCCGCGTAGAAGCTTGTGTATGCGTTGGGCCCCATCACCTGCGGAACTCGGGTGCTCGCACTTGCGGCTCCGGCGCCAGCCAGGCCGACGACGGCCATCGCCGCAGTGGTCGCAACAGCCGCGGTAACCGCGCCCACCGTTGCGAATGCGCGCGCAGTGTATTGGCGCATATGCATGATGTTCTCTCCCCCTGGAATAACAGTGCCCGCGGTAGCCGACGATCGGTCTCGTTCCGTTGCGAGGACACGTTTGGATGTAAGCATTCACGTCCCCCGCATTGGTTCGTGTTTGCGTTACTTGTGAGTTGCTGTGTGTGACGGGTTTCGGGCGCGGTTCAGGCGCCGACGGGGATGGGTGGTATCCAGGGGTTCCCGCCGAGGGCGTTGCGGATGGCGGTGAAGGCGTCGTGTCCGTGTTTGGCGGCGGTGGACGCGTAGCCGCGGATGGCGTACCGGTGGCGGGT
>DATLSX010000102.1:0-40316 GCA_035533915.1 Streptosporangiaceae bacterium | reverse complement strand
CCCGCACCAAGGCCGCTCGGCGCACGGCGGCCCGACTGGTCGACGTCGTGGAACGCTCGGGCCTCACCGGCCGCGGCGGCGCGGGATTCCCGACCGGGCGCAAGCTCAGGTCCGTTGCCGGCGGCGCCGGACCCGCCGTCGTCGTGGCCAACGGCTCCGAAGGTGAGCCAGCCAGCCGCAAGGACAGGTTGCTGCTCAGCCGCACGCCGCACCTGGTGCTGGACGGCATCGCCCTGGCCGCGTTCGCCGCCGGCGCGTCCGAGGCATACCTGGCGGTGCACGGGGACGATCCCAGGTTCGTCGCGAGCCTGGAGGCAGCCGCGCACGCCAGGGAGGTCGCGGGGATCGACCCGGTGCCGGTTCAGGTCGTCGGGATCGACCACCGGTACGTCGCGAGCGAGCAGACCGCCATCGTGCGGTACATCAATGGCGGGCCAGGATTGCCGACATTCTCCCCGCCGCGCACCCACGAGCGTGGGGTGGCGGGCAGGCCGACCCTGGTCAACAACGTCGAGACGCTCGCCCATCTGGCCATGATCGCCAGATACGGCCACACCTGGTTCCGCGAGACCGGCGTGCCGTCCGCACCAGGCACCACGCTGGTCACCGTCAGCGGCGCGATCGCAAGGCCGGGCGTCTACGAGATCGAGCTTGGCACCCCGATCGGGGACGTGCTGATGCTGGCTGGCGGACCGGTCGAGCGCCCGCGGGCGGTGCTGGTCGGCGGCTACTTCGGGACCTGGCTGCCAGCCGAGGTCGCCTGGGCGACACCGATGTCGCACCCGGGATTGCGCGCGGTGGACGGGGCGATGGGCGCGGGCATTCTGGTCGTCCTCGGCGAGTCGTCCTGCGGGCTGGCCGAGACCGCGCGGGTCACCAGATACCTCGCCGAGGAGACCGCCGGCCAGTGCGGGCCGTGCATCTTCGGCTTGCCAGCCCTCGCCGACGCGCTCGCGGACCTGGCCTATCACGGCGGGCGCGGCGACGCGGCGGACCGGATAGCCGGCCTCATCCCGCTCATCGAGGGCCGCGGCGCCTGCCGCCATCCGGACGGAGCGACCCAGTTGGCGGCGAGCGCGCTCGCGGCGTTCGGCGACGACGCGCACTGGCATGACGAGGGCGGTCCGTGCTACGGCGTGCGCCGTCCGCCGCTGCTGCCCGTGCCAGGAGATGTGGAGTACTGGTGAGCGATCATCTGCGAGTCAATCCGATCATGTGCACCGGGCATGGCATGTGCGCCGAGCTGCTGCCCGAGTTCATCACGCTTGACCCGTGGGGCTACCCCATCGTGCCCGCGAGACCCGTTCCCGACGACCTGACCGGGCTGGCCAGGAGAGCGGCAGCGGACTGTCCGACGCTTGCCCTGCTGATCGACAAGCGCCGCGACTGATCCCGGCTCCCGGCCGGATCGTCAGTCGTCGTGCCCGGACCAGCTACCGTCCGGCTGGATGGGCGCCAGGTGCTCCGCCGGGGTTGCTCCGCGGCACGACACGCTCAGGACGACGCCGCCGCCCGCGGAATTCCGGAATGCCACGCTGGCGACGGGCCGCGGGCCGCGAACGACCTGGTCTGCCTCGTAGCCCTGCTGCGGGCTCCAGTAGACCAGGTAGGCAGCGCCCCGCGCGCAGGTGGCGACCGCCGTGCCGTCCGGCGATGCCAGCAGGACGCCAGGGGCCGGGCTGCCAGCTTGCCTGGCCGGACGCCTGAGCGGATTCCTGCCCGGGCCGAAAGCCGCGGCCGGGGACGCCGAGCCCGACGCCGAAGGTGCGGCCGAGGGTCCGAGCCGTTCGGAGTTCTCCAGGGCCAGCTCGGCGTTGACCATCGCCACCGAGGTCTGGCTCGGCTGAGCCAGCAGGCCGTTGCCGAGCTGGTCAACCGCATAGAGGCTGCCGGCAGTGGCCAAGATGGCACCGAGCAGCCACGCGCCGACGCCGAGCAAGATCCTGGAGCGCACGAGATGCAGACTTCCGCACGAGTAGTTAAGCGATCGTAAAGGATTCCTCAACTGCACGGGTACAGACCGCGCTTCGGACCTAGCTGCCCGACATCTTTCGCGATCCGGTACTTAAGTCCGGCCGATGTCACGCGGCGAGCCCGCCGCACCGGATACGTTCGAGGCGTGGCACAGCTATTGCTCGTGGAAGACGACGCCGCAATCCGCGGCGCCCTGATCCGCGCGCTCACCGAGCGCGGGCACGCCGTGTCGAGCACCCCGACGGCGATGGAAGCGCTGCAGCTAGTCGTCGGTTCTCCGCCGGACCTGGTCATACTCGACCTCGGCCTGCCTGACCTTGACGGGTATGAGGCGCTGCGGATGCTCCGGGCAATCAGCCGGGTGCCAGTGGTCGTAGCGACCGCGAGGGACGACGAGGCGGACATCGTGCGGGTCCTCGATGCGGGAGCCGACGACTACCTGGTCAAGCCGTTCGGCGTCGGCCAGATCGAGGCGCGGGTCAGGGCGGTGCTCCGTCGCGCGGCGGACGAGGACCGCCGGGCCGGGCCGATCGTCGTCGGCGGGCTGCGGCTGGACGGCGAGGCGCACGAGGCCTCGCTTGACGGCCGCCCGCTCGACCTGTCGCGGCGCGAGTTCGAGTTGCTGTACTACCTCGCCGTACGGTCCGGCCAGGTGGTCACCAAGCGAGACCTGCTGACGCACGTGTGGCGGATGCCCTACGGCGGTGCCGACAAGACCGTGGACGTGCATGTCTCCTGGCTCAGGCGCAAGCTGGGCGAGAACGCACAGCGCCCCAGGTACCTGCACACCATCCGGGGAGTCGGGATCAAGCTGACCGCCCCGGCATGAACTGACCCTGAGCGCTCCGATGAAACTCCGCGTGATCTTGCTCGTGCTGGCGATCAGCTCGCTGATCCTGGCCTCGTTCATGGTGCCGCTCGCCTTGCTGCTGCGCACGTTCGCCACCGAGAACGCCGTCTCGGGCGCGACCATCCGCGCCCAGCTCATGGCACCACTGGTCGCAACGCTCAGCCCTGTCGATCTCAGGCTGTCGGTGGCGAGACTGAACCAGCAGACTCCGTCGGAACCGGTCACGATCTTCCTCCCGGACGGCCAGCGTCTGGGAGCCCGGGTGGCCTGGTCGCCCGGGGCACGACTGGCAGCCAGCGGCAGGAGCATTACCGAGCCGATTTCCGGTGGCGTGGCGATCTTCGTCGCGGTCCAGGGTCTCCCGGAAGGGACCGCAGTCATCAGGGCATTCGTTCCCAACGCACAATTGCACCACGGAGTGGCTCAGGCCTGGCTGCTGCTCGGAGTGGTGGGACTTGGCCTGCTGGCCATGGCCAGCATCGTGGCCGCCCAGCTCACCAGGAGCCTGGTCCGGCCGCTCGGGAACGTGGCGGCGGCAGCCGATCAACTCGCGCAGGGCGACCTGACTGCCCGGGCACCCGTCGAAGGCCCGTCCGAGATCCGGCAGGTGAGTAACGGCCTCAACCGGCTCGCTGACCGAATCGGCGAACTGCTGACGCACGAGCGCGAAACCCTCGCCGACCTTTCGCACCGGCTACGGACGCCGCTGACGGCACTGCGGATCGACGCCGAGTTGCTGAGCGGTGCCGAGGAGATGATGACGCGAGTCATCGGCGATGTAGACACGCTCACCCGAACCGTCAACGAGATCATCGAACAAGCCCGGCGCCCCAGCGCCGACAGCACTGGCGGCACCTGCGATGCCAGTGCCGTCGTTCGTGACCGCGCCGCCTACTGGCGTGCGCTCGCCGAGGATCAGGAGCGCTGGATGACCGTGGAGATCCCGCCCTATAGCCTGCCGGTCCGGGTAGCCCAGCAGGATCTGGCCGCCTGCGTCGACATCCTGCTGGAGAACGTCTTCTCGCATACGCCAGACGGCACGGCGTTCGCGGTGCGGGTGTCCCAGCGCACCGCAGGCGGCGCCTGGCTCGTCGTGTCCGACAACGGGCCCGGGTTCTCACATCCCGACCCGGCCAGGCGCGGCGAGTCCAGTGCCGGTTCGACCGGCCTCGGACTTGACATCGCGCGCCGCATCGCCGAGAACTCCGGCGGCACGCTCACGCTGGGGCGGTCGCCGCACGGAGGCGGCGCGGTCACCATCGGACTCGGCCCGGCAGGCGCCGCCGTGCGCCAGGCCCGGCGGCACGTGCGCACCGGGCGGTTTCCGCGCAGGGGCAGGCCGAAGGCCAGTGCGAACGGCTCAGACTCGAACACGCAGTAGAACAAGTGTTCGATTTCACGCTATGCTATGGCCGTGAGATCGTATGTACCAGCAGGCTGGCCACCGGGCGTGCACCCGCCGGGCAGCCCGGAGTTCGAGCGGTCGGCTGTGGCCTGGCTACTGGATGTCGTCCCGTCTGACTACCTGCTGCACGGTGTGCTGAAGCGCCATCCGGTCGCTCTTGCCTCACTCGCCAGGCACCACCTGGACGCGTGCGTCGAAGGAGCGCGGAGCGGCTACCGCACCGCCCGCACCGAACTCGGCCCGCACCTTCCGCCTGCGGCGATCGAGGCGGTACTGGCCGCCTACCGGGACGAAGGAACGCGCCTGGCCACCGCCGCCCAGGCCGCCAGCCTCGTCGAGCGAGCGCTGCACGGCGAGGTATTCGTCCGCCAGCTCAGCGGCGGCCGCGCTGCCAGGCCAGGCCCACCGGCTGCGCCTGTTAGAGCAGGCGATCGGGGATCACGGACTCCGCCGGCCAGTTCACCGCCCGGTCCACCCTCCGCTCCGCCGTCCGCTCCGCCGGCCGGACCGCCGACCGCTCCGCCGCTGGCCTGTCCGCCGGTCGGTCCGCCGCCGGCCGGACCGCCGCCGGCCGGGCCGCCGCCGGCCGGGTCCACCCCCTCTCGGGGCTGAAATCCTTCACCACCTTGGCCGGCGCACCGGCCACTACGCACTGGTCGCCGATCACGCCCCTGACCACCGATCCGGCAGCAACCACTACGTTGCTGCCGATCACCGAACCAGGCAGGACGATCACGCCGGTACCTAGCCACGATCCGGCCCCAATCCGAACGGCCGCGTTCACCGGCCACTGCCGTCCGATCGGGACGTCCGGATCTGCGTAGCTGTGATTCTGGTCGGTGATGTAGACGTAGGGTCCGGTGAAGACATCGTCGCCGATGTCGATCGAGTAGTGCGCCACGATGTGGCTGCCCCGGCCGATGATGCAGCGATCGCCGATCCGGAGGACCGGGTCGGGCCCCAGATCGTGACCAGGCATCATCCCAGCGCAGACCGAAACCTGTTCCCCGATCATGGTGCCGTCGCCGACCTGGATCCACCGCTCACCGTAGATGGTCCCGGTCGGAAATGAGATCAGGGAACTGGGGCCGAAGGCCGCGAATCGACGGCCCGCCGCCGTCTCCGAGGTGATTGTCCCGGCCTGCTGGAAACGCCGCCAGGCAGCGTGCACCACTCGGGCGGTGGTCCTGCGACGCCAGCGGGACCAGTCGGCTATTGACGGCATTCCAGACATTGACCGCCACAGTACCGCCAGCCAACCCCCTCCGCGAATCCTCCAACGTCATCTGCCCAACCGGGACCGATCCGTGGATAGCCTCGTCTGACTTCACTCGAATTAGTTCACCCGATACCCGGCAAATCGGGGTGCGAGAGTGGTTCCAACTCGGGGTAAGTCATGGCCGGCCCCCGTGAATCAGGACTTATCGGGCGCTAGATTGGCCGGGCGCGGGCGGGCGGCGCGGGGGGCCGGGGCGGGCGCGGGCGCGGGCGGGCGCGGGCGGGCGGGGCGGAGGGGCGGGCACTGGTCGCTTAGCGGCTGACTGGGAGTAGGTCGAGATCCCGGCCAGCGGCGGCCAGCTGGCCGCAGGCGCCGTCGATCTCGCGGCCGCGGGTGTCGCGGACAGTCACCGGGATGCCGTGCCTGCCCAACCGGGCCTCGAACTCCGCCGCCACGGCAGGATCGGACGCCGTCCACCGCGAGCCAGGCGTCGGGTTCAGCGGGATCAGGTTCACGTGGGCCAGCCGCCCGGCGAGCAACCTGGCCAGGGCGTCAGCGCGCCAGGCCTGGTCGTTGACATCGCGGATCATCGCGTACTCCACCGAGACCCGCCTGCCCGTTACCGCGGCATAGCCCCAGGCCGCGTCGAGCACCTCGGCGACCTTCCACCGCCGGTTCACCGGTACGAGTTCGTCGCGCAGTCCGTCATCCGGGGCGTGCAGGGACACGGCCAGCCTGATCGACAGTCCCTCTTGCGCGAGCTTCCTGATCGCGGGGGCAAGTCCCACGGTCGAGAGGGTGATCGAACGCTGAGAGATGCCAAGGCCCGCTGGGACAGGGTCGGTCATCCGCCGTACGGCGGCAAGGACGTTCGGATAGTTGGCGAGCGGCTCGCCCATGCCCATGAAGACGACGTTGGAGACTCGGCCGGGTCCGCCTGGCAGCACGCCACTGGCCAGCTGGCGTGCTCCGCTGACGACCTGCGTGACAATCTCTGCGGTCGACAGGTTGCGAGTCAGGCCAGCCTGGCCGGTAGCGCAGAAGGGGCACGCCATCCCGCAGCCGGCCTGTGACGAAACGCACATCGTGGCACGGTCCGGGTATCGCATCAGCACGGACTCCAGCGCAGAGCCGTCGGCGGCCCGCCAGAGCGTCTTGCACGTCATGCCCCGGTCGCAGGTCTGTTCGCGGGTGGCGGTCAGCAGCCTGGGCAGCAGCGCCCCGATCAGCTTGTCCCGCACCCCAGCCGGCAGGTCGGTCATCTGGTCTGCGGACTCGGTGAGCCTGCCGAAGTAGTGCCTGGAGAGCTGGTCCGCCCGGTAGGCCGGCTGGCCCAGGTCAGAGACGGCCGCCCGCCTGGCCGCAGAGTCGAGATCAGCCAGGTGCCGAGCCGGGCGCTGCCGAGCAGGACGGGCACGGGCCGGACGACCTGCATCTAGCTCGACCAGATCCACTCAAACTCCTTACAGTATCCCCGCAGTTGCCACAGGATCTGCGGAATGCGGATAGATTTCGATGCTATGCAGACCACGCGCTCCCGAGGCGGCCACTCCAGAATATCCACCGAACCAGGACGGCCGATCACGCTGCTTGACAGCGAGAGCCCCTACGGCAGCAGACGCGTCGTGGTCGAGAACGACGGCTGGACAACCGCGGCCTACATGCACGACCGGTCAGATCCGATCGCGGCGACGTGGCTGGCGAACCACCGCAGGGCGCCAGCCGATATCGACCTGGCGCTGCTCGACGCCGGACACGCCCCCGAGATGCCGGCCGGTTACACCAAGCATCCCGACGGCAGGCCGCCAGTGACGGCGGAGTCGCTGCGGGCGGTCTGGTTCGAGGAGGGCGACGGTGTTGCGATCCTCGAAGGCAGCGACCTGCTCGCGGTCATCCCCGGCTGGTCGGACATGTCCAAGGGCATGCCTGGTTATAGCCGGGATGTCATCGGGCAGACCCCGTTCGGCTGGTCGCTGGACGAGGCCATGGAAGGCCTCGGGCCGCGGGTCAACGAGGCCGCCGACTTCTGGCGCTGGCGGCTTGACCCGGATGCCTGGGCGCAGTTTCAGCAGGGCATGCTTGGCCATCTGCTGGACCGACTCGGCCCGGGCGCCCGCTACTGGGACGTATCTGGCTCGAAGCAGCCGCTCGTCGGCGTGTCCGAACGGCCGCCGACCGGCCGCCGTTCGTTCACCGTTCTCACGACCGTGGGGATGAGCTGCCAGCGAATGCCGGCGGTCGAGCAGACCGGCCCAGGCGCAGGCGGCAAGGCAAGAATAGAACTGGCTGTCGCGACCACGCTGCCGAGCAACCAGGCAGCCAGGATCTTCCTGTGGCTGGCGCAGTACCCGTGGCGCGAAGTCAGCTGGATCGGCACCGGCCAGACGATCCGCTGGTACCACGAGCCTTCCTCGTTCCCACTCGGCCACGGGAACGAGGCGCTGCTCTTCCTCGACAACCCGGCTCAGCTACTCGGGCCCGACGTGCCCAACCTGTCCGGCTTCACGGTGGCTGGCGAGCCGGTCAAATGGTTGTGGCTGATCCCGATCAGCAATCGTGAGCGGCTGCTCGCCGAGAGCCGCGGCGCATCGAGCGTGGTGAACCAGATGGCGTCACAGTCGCGAAGCTGGGTGGTTGGCTAGCGGCCCGGTGGTTGGCTAGCGGCCCCGTGGTTGGCTAGCGGCTGGCGGAACTGGTCTGCGGGGGTCAGGGCAGCAGCAGCGTCAGCACGATCCAGGCGACCGGGGCAACGACCAGCAGGCCGTCGATGCGATCGAGGATTCCGCCATGGCCGGGCAGGATCGAGGACATGTCCTTGGTGTTCAGGTCGCGCTTGATCATCGACTCGACCAGGTCGCCGAGCGTCGCCGCCGCCAGCGCCGCCGAGCCGAGCACGAAGCCCTTCCACACCGCGGCGTGCAGCAGGAACGCCATGCCGAGCGCGCCCGCGGCGAAGCAGAGCAACGCCGACCCGGCGAGGCCTTCCCAGGTCTTCTTCGGGCTGATAGCCGGTGCCATCGGGTGACGGCCGAACATGATACCGGCGAAGTAGCCGCCCGAGTCGCTGCAGACAGCCAGGATCACGAACACCAGTGCCCGGTGTGCCCCGTCAGGTTGCGCCAGCATCAACGCGACAAACGCCGCGAGCGTCGGAAGGTAGATGAGGGCGAAGATGCCGGCCGTGGTGTCCCGCACGTAGCCGTCCGCCCCGCCGAGAAGCCGCCAGGCGAGGACTGCGATGAAAGTGACGGCGAGGACAGCCAGCGCCGGCCCAGACCCGCGCCAGTAGGCCAGGGCAAGCATCGCCGCTCCGCCGATGCCGACCGGGATAACCGGGATCTTGATCTGCTCGGCGGCAAGGGCGCGCGTGAGTTCCCAGAGCGCCACGGCGACGATCAGCGCAACGAAAACCAGGAAGGTGACCTTGACCGTCAGGAGCGTGACCAGCACCAAGCCGCCCAAAGCCAATCCCACCGCGATGGCGACGGGAAGGTTGCGGCCTGTGCTGATCGGCTTACGGTCGCTCACCTGGCCCGCCTCCCCTGCACGAGATGTTCCTCTTTGAGAGGCTAAGCTATACCTTGAGTGCTGCTAGACCTCCAGCAACTCTGTCTCCTTGTGCTTCAGCAGCTCGTCGACCTGCGCCACATAGGTGTGCGTAACCTTTTCCAGCTCGCTCTCCGCGCGACGGCCCTCGTCCTCGCCGGCTTCACCCGCCTTGATCATCTTGTCGATGGCATCCTTGGCGTGCCTGCGGATGTTCCTGATCGATACCCGGCTGTCCTCCGCCTTGTGCCGGGCGACCTTGATGTACTCCTTGCGGCGTTCCTCGGACAGTTCGGGGAAGACCACCCGGATTATTACTCCGTCGTTGGTCGGGTTCACGCCCAGGTCGCTGTTACGGATCGCCTTGTCGATCGCGGCCAGCGAGCTTTTGTCGAACGGCTGGATCACGACCATCCTGGGCTCTGGCATGTGGAAGGACGCCAGCTGGTTTACCGGGGTCGGGGTGCCGTAATACTGGGCAGTGACCTTGCCGAACATCGACGGATGGGCGCGGCCGGTCCTGATGCTAGCGAAATCCTCCTTGGCAACCGCGACGGCCTTCTCCATTTTCTCCTCGGCCTCGAGAAGGGTCTCGTCAATCATTGCGGCTCCTCAGTGCGCGTTTGTGCCGTGCTCATTACTGCCATGCCCGTTTCTGCCGTGCCAGCTCCGGCCGACGAGCGTACCGATCGGCTCGCCGCGGACGGCCCGCACGACGTTGCCCTTGCCCATCAGGTCGAAGACGACGATGGGCAAATCGTTGTCCATGCACAGGCTAACCGCGGTAGCGTCCATGAACTTCAACTCTCGGCGCAGAACATCGCCATATTCGAGCCAGCGGAAGAGATTCGCGTCGGGCGTCTTGCGTGGATCGGCATCGTATACGCCTTCCACCTGGGTACCTTTCAGCACGGCCTCGGCGCCGATCTCCAGCGCCCGCTGCGCGGCGCAGGTATCGGTGGAGAAGAACGGCGCGCCCAGGCCCGCGCCGAAGATCACGACCCGGCCTTTTTCCAGGTGCCTGATCGCCCGGCGCGGTATGTAGGGCTCGGCCACCTGTCCCATGGTGATCGCGGTCTGCACCCGTGTCTCGACGCCGATTTTCTCCAGCACGTCCTGCAAGGCCAGGCAGTTGATGACGGTGCCGAGCATGCCCATGTAGTCGGCGCGCGCCCGGTCGATCCCGCGTTCGGACAGGGCCGCGCCGCGGAACATGTTGCCGCCACCGACCACGACCGCTACCTGGACTCCCAGCCGGGTGGCATCCTTGATCTCGCGGGCGAAATGCGAGACGACGTCGGGTGCGATACCCAGCCCCGCGCCGCCGGCGAAGGCCTCACCGGAAAGCTTGAGCACGACGCGGTGCCAGCACGGCCGCTCGGCGGCCTCGTAATTGAAGTCATGCCCGGCGGCCTGAGTGCCGCTGGTCGCCGCACCGTCCCCCGACAAGGTGCTATCTGGCAACTCTTGCTCCCCTCGCCTCAATGGCCGGCGGGCATGGACTCAACTGGCCTGACCGATCTGGAACCTGGCGAAACCGCGGACGGTCGCACCTGATTCGGCGAGCAGTTGCTTGACGGTCTTCTTGGGATCCCTGACCGACGGCTGCTCGATCAGCGCGACGTCCTTGAAGAAGGCGTTCAGGCGGCCCTCGACGATCTTCGGTATCGCCTGCTCCGGCTTGCCCTCGTCCCTGGTCACCTGCTCAGCGATCCGCCGCTCGTTGGCGACCATGTCCTCCGGAACCTCGTCCCTGGTAACGTACTGCGGGCGCATCGCCGCGACCTGGTGCGCCACGTCGAGTGCGACCGGCGCGCCGGCTTCGTCGAGGTCGACGAGGACACCGAGGGTGGGCGGCAGCCCCGGGTCGGACTTGTGCAGGTAGCTGGCAAGGTAACCGCCGCGGAAGGCAGCGAAGCGACCGAACTCGAGTTTCTCCTTGAGCGAGGCGCTGGCCTCTTCGATCAACTCGGTCGCGGTCTGCCCGCCGCGCACCGGCAGCGTCAGCACAGCCAGCCGGTCGGTGGTACCCGCGTGCAGCGCCGCCTGAGCAATGTCGGCCGCGACCTGCTGGAACATGTCCGTCTTAGCGACGAAGTCGGTCTCGCAGTTGAGTTCCACCAGGACGCCGGCGGTCGTGCCGTCCATGGCAGCGGTCACCAGGCCGTTGGCTGCCGTACGGCCAGCCCGCTTGCCGACGTCCTTGGCGCCTTTGATGCGCAGGGCCTCCACCGCGGCCTCGAAGTCCCCGTCGGCCTCGACCAGTGCGTTCTTGCAGTCGAGCATGCCTGCCCCGGTCAGGTCGCGAAGCCGCTTCACGTCTGCGGCGCTGTAGTTCGCCATGTCCTCATCTTTCGCAGTCTCTTCATCGTGCCGGGCTCACGATGTCAGCCCGGCACCACTTTCCTGGCCCGCCTCGACCGACTCCGGTCGTGCGGTCGGGCCGCTTCGGTGCGGCGGCTCGGTCAGGCCTGCTCGCCGGCCGCCTGCGGCTGCGCCTGCGCCGCCTCAGTGCCTTCTGCTGGCGCCTCGGCGGCTTCACCGGCTGCTGGCGCCTCGGCGGCTTCACCGGCTGCTGGCGCGGCCTCGACTGGCTGCTGGGCAGCCGGAACTGCGGCTGCCTCGGCGGCTTCGCTCACCGACTTGCCCTCGAGCAGGTCTCGCTCCCACTCGGCCAGCGGCTCCGCCGTACCGATCTGTCCCTCGCTTTGCGGCTTCTCCTCACCGGCGGCCCGGCCGGCCCGCGCGATCAGTCCGTCGGCCACCGCGTCAGCCACCACTCTGGTCAGCAGCGCCACGCTGCGGATGGCATCGTCGTTGCCCGGGATCGGGTAGTTGACCTCGTCCGGGTCGCAGTTGGTGTCGAGGATGGCGATCACCGGGATGCCCAGCTTGCGAGCTTCGCTAATCGCGATGTGCTCCTTCTTGGTGTCCACGATCCAGATCGCGGACGGCACCCTGGACATATCCCTGATACCGCCGAGCGAGCGCTCGAGCTTGTCGCGCTCGCGCCTGAGCTGGAGCAGTTCCTTCTTGGTCATGTTGGAGCCGGAGACGTCGTCGAAGTCGATCTCCTCAAGCTCCTTGAGCCGCTGCAGCCGCTTGTAGACGGTCGAGAAGTTGGTGAGCATTCCGCCCAGCCAGCGCTGGTTCACGAACGGCATGCCGACACGGCGGGCCTGCTCGGCGATCGCTTCCTGCGCTTGCTTCTTGGTTCCGACGTACAGTACGGAGCCTCCGTGCGCGACGGTCTCCTTGATGAACTCATAAGCGCGGTCGATGAACTGCAGCGACTGCTGCAGGTCAATGATGTAGATGCCGTTGCGCTCGGTGAAGATGAAACGCTTCATCTTCGGATTCCACCGCCGGGTCTGGTGCCCGAAGTGGACGCCGCTCTCCAGGAGCTGACGCATGGTAACAACCGGTGCCATGCCGGTTTCCTTCCTTATCGTGCGCCCGCCCGGGGGCCGGGGCGCAGCCGGTTTATCCTGACGCCCGTACGCCCTCGCCGCAGGCTTCCCCGCAGACCGGTGAGGTGCGTTCCGACGGGAGAACGGATACCGACTCCCGAACGGCAAGCGGACGTGCGAATTTGGCCCCGGAGCACACTGGTGCAGCGAGCTTTCCGTGACCTTGACTGAAGTCTACATCGAGCCGGGCCTTCCGCGCCTACCGCGCGGGGCGTCACGCTCTGGGATGCGCCTGCTGGTATGCACGGACCAGTCGCTCGATCGACACGTGGGTGTAGATCTGAGTGGTCGACAGCGAAGCGTGCCCGAGCAGTTCCTGCACGCTGCGCAGGTCGGCGCCGCCCTCTAGCAGATGCGTGGCCGCGGTGTGCCGCAGCCCGTGCGGGCCGGTGTCCGGTACCGATCCCGCCGCGGCGATCCTGGCGTGTACTACCCGCCGGACGGTACGCGGGTCGATCCGCCGGCCCCGGACTCCGAGGAACAGGGCCGGCCCGGAGAACTCCCGGGCAAGGAACGGCCGTCCAGTGACACGCCAGTCCGCCATCGCCCGAGCGGCAGGCAGCCCGACGGGAACCATCCGTTCCTTGGCACCCTTGCCGAGAACTTTTACCGTCCTGCGCCCGTCGTCGACGTCATCGAGGTCCAGGCCGCATAGTTCGCTGACCCTGATCCCGCTGGCATAGAGCAGTTCCATGATCGCGCTGTCACGGAGTACCAGCGCCGCTGCCTCGTGACTTCCCGACTGGTCGTGCTCGAGCACGGCCCTGATCTCGTCCGCTGCCAGCACGTGCGGCAGCTTGCGCTGCGCCTTGGGGCTACGCAGCAGCGTCCCGTGATCGGCGGCCAGCAGACCGCGATCATGCGCGAACTTGGTGAACGCCCTCGCCGCTGCTGCTCGCCTGGCCAGCGTCGCGCGTGACTGCCCGTTCGCGTGCTGGGTGGCCAGCCAGGCGCGGATCAGCGAGATGTCAAGCTCGGTCACGTTCTCGATGCCGCAGGCCATGGCGTGCCCGAGCAGCAAGCGCAGGTCGCCGGTATAGGCGCGGACCGTGTGCGCCGACAGTCCGCGGCCGGCGGCCAGATGCCGCCCGAACGCTACGATCTGTGCTTCCATGGACGGGGAAAGCGTGGCCGGTCCGGCCTGCTGCCCGCCCGCACTACGCGACTTCACCCCCTTAGTGTGCGGCAGATTCAGGTCGGTCAGGCGGCGATACCGGCCCTTGTCATGGCGCGCCGAAATCGGTCATCTGCTCGCCCTGGGCCGCCAGCCCTGGTCGCAGCGCTCGACGTAGCCGGCCGCCGCCAGCAGGCCGAGGCAGCGCAGCACTGTATCCAGGTCCACGCCAGCCAGGGTGGCGATGGTGGCAGGTCCGCGCCCCGCCCGCCCGGTCATCACTGCCAGGACTGCGGCCGTCACCGGATCAAGGCTGTCAGCCGGCACGGCCGGCTCCCGTACCGCCCCGTGCTCCTCCTCGCCGAGCGGGGCGACCAGCTCGATGACATTCGCGGCACCGGTGACGCAAGTCGCGCCAGATTCCCTGATCAGCTCGTGGCAGCCGGCTGACTGCTCCGAAGTAACCGGGCCAGGCACAGCCATGACCGGACGGTTCAGCTCGCGTGCGTGCCGCGCCGTGTTGATCGCCCCGCTTCGCAGCGCCGCCTCGACCACCACCGTGCCGCGGCTCAGCGCGGCGATCACCCGGTTGCGGACGAGGAATCCTGGCCTGGTCGGAGGCTGATCAGGCGGGCACTCACTGACCAGGACGCCGGTCTGCGCGATGGCCGCGAACAGGTCGCCATGACCCTTGGGATACCCGAACCGCAGTCCGCTAGCGAGGACAGCGATGGTACAGCCGCTTGCCGCGAGGGCTCCTCGGTGGGCACACGCATCGATGCCGAAGGCTCCGCCCGAGATCACAGACCAGCCGCGCGCGGCCAGGTCCGCTCCGAGTTCGGTCCCCATGAAGGTTCCGTATGCGGTGGCCGCCCGTGATCCGACCACCGAGACCGACCGCAGGCATGCGAAGCGAAGATCGGCGGCACCCCGCACCCAGAGCACGACCGGGCGGGCGTCACCGAGATCGTCGAGCTGCGTCGGCCACTCCGGCTCGCCTGGGCAGACCAGCCTGAACCCGCTGCGTTCGGCCAGGATGAGCCGCTCCCGGGAAGGAACGACAGCCAGTCGCGTGCGCCATTGTCCGATGGCGCGCTCGGCCACCGCCGGAGTAATCCTGGCCACCCGGTCGTCTGCCCCGGCCTGCCAGGGCAGCACCGAGCCGAGATCGCGGTGGCCAGCCACGACCGCCAGGACTTGTGCCGCACTCGCCGACCGCAGCAGCGCACCGAGTACAACATCGCCCGGCTCGGCCAGGAAACTGAGTGCGGCCCTGGCGAGGCGATCTTCTCCGAGCCAGGCAAGCTCGGCATTCCAGGCCGTCATCGCGGCGTCCCGAGCCACAACCCGAGTGCGTAGCCTACCTCCGCGGATCCTGGCCGCGGCAGGTCCGCGAGATCGGCCAGCGTCCAGGACAGCCGGATCACCCGGTCGGCGCCTCTGGCACTGATCCTGCCGAGGTCCATCGCCCGCTCAAGCGGCGCGAGCGCGCCGGGTTGTGGCGCGAACCTGCGCCGGAGCTCGCTCCCGGGGATCTGGGCATTGAGCCGCCACGGCGATCCGGCGAGCCGGGCCGCCGACCGTACCCTGGCCCGCCGGACCCGCTCGGCGACCACCGCGCTCGGCTCGGTGAACGTCCGGTCGCTGAGGAGTTCGGCACGCCGCACCGGGAGGAAGTCGATCTTCGCGTCGACCCGGTCAAGTAACGGGCCGGAGAGCCGGGCCAGGTACTTGCGTCGGGCCAGCGGCGTGCAACCGCAAGCGGTGCCAGCCGTGCGCGCGCTAGCGCACGGGCAGGGGTTCGCCGCGAGGATCAGCGTGAACCTCGCGGGGAACCTGGCGGTGACGCCCGCCCTGGCCACGACGACCTCGCCGGACTCGATCGGCTGGCGCAGCCCGTCCAGGACGTCACGTGAGAACTCGGGCGCCTCGTCGAGGAACAGGCAGCCGTGATGGGCGAGGGACGCGGCGCCTGGCCTGATGACGCCGCTGCCGCCACCTACGATCGCTGCCCTGGTCGCGGTGTGGTGCGGAGCGCAGAACGGCGGCTCGGTCAAGAGCGGCCGACCCGGAGGCAGCAGGCCGGCGACGGAATGGATGGCGCTGACCTCAAGCGCCGCCGCTGGTTCGAGCCTGGGCAGCACCGTGGGTATCCGCTCGGCAAGCATCGTCTTGCCCACGCCCGGCGGCCCGAGCAGCATCAGGTGGTGACCGCCTGCGGCGCAGATCTCCGCGGCCCGTCTGGCCACCGGCTGGCCAACGAGGTCAGCCAGATCCTTCCGTACTTCCTGGTCCGGCTGGGCCATGGCCGAGCCGGTGCGGAACCGGCTGTCGGCCTGGCGGCCCGGCCCAACCGGACCGCCCGGCCCAACCGGACTGCCCGGCTCATACACGGTCACCGCCCGGCTTCCGCCAGTCGTGCCGTGCCGCAGCCAGGCAGTGATAGCGGCGAGATTCGGCGCCGCGATCACTCGCAGGTCAGGCACGAGCGCGGCCTCAGCCGCATTCCCCTCCGCTACGGCCATGGCCTTGAAACCCGCCGCGGCGGCCGCCGCGGCGGCGGGCAGCACGCCAGGTACCGGGCGCAGCCGACCGTCCAGGCCCAGTTCGCCCATCAGGACCAAGCCGTGCAGCCCGCCAGCCGGGACGGTGCCGGACGCCGCGAGAATCGCCAGCGCGATGCCGACGTCGAACCCGCTGCCGCGTTTGGGCAGGCTCGCAGGTGACAGGCCAACCGTGATCCTGCGACTCGGCCAGGTCTCGCCGCTGTTCACGATCGCCGCCCTGATCCGGTCCCTGGCCTCGCGAAGTGCCGTGTCCGGAAGGCCGACGAGCAACAGCGCCACCATGCCGTTCTCGATGTCGGCCTCGATCTCTACTGGGTGGCCCTGGACTCCGACTAGTGCCATCGCGTGCGCGCGGGCGAGCCCCACCTAGCCCACCCCCCGGAGATGCTCGATCGTGAAATCGTCCGTGCCAGTCCGCAGCACCCCGATGAGGTCGACCCGAAGCTCGTCGAAGATCACGCCATGCGCGACCACCCAGCGCACGGCCAGCCGCCGCAGCCGCTTCAGCTTCTGCGGGGTGACCGCCTCGAACGGCGTCCCGTACCGGACGCCGGACCTGGTCTTGACCTCGCAAGCGACGAGTATCCGCCGCTCCGCGGCGACGATGTCGAGTTCGCCATCGGCGCACCGGTAATTCCGGTCCAGGACGCGGAAACCCGCCTCGCGCAAGTAGTCGGCCGCCCGTTGCTCACCTTGCCGACCCAGGATGTCTTTGGGATGCACCCGCACCACCTCCGGCACCGACACTGCCGAAGGCTTGCCGCACCGAGCGACCGCGATCCGCTGCTTGTGGAAGCTGCTCCCTGCCGCACTCACGGCTGTGGACTAACCGTGGTCAGTGCCACCAGAAATGTCAGCAGGACATGATGTAATCCGCGTCCCGCCAGTCAGCTCAGGACTCTTCGGGAAGCTGCAACTCGCTCTTGGCCAGCTCCTCGATGTTGACATCCTTGAAGGTC
Organism: Streptosporangiaceae bacterium; assembly: GCA_035533915.1. Classification (GTDB taxonomy): domain Bacteria; phylum Actinomycetota; class Actinomycetes; order Streptosporangiales; family Streptosporangiaceae; genus Chersky-822. The sequence continues at coordinate 23,212 of DATLSX010000102.1, read as the reverse complement.
ACGACCCTGACGTTCTTGACGAACCGGGCCGGCCGGTACATGTCCCACACCCAGGCGTCATGCATGGTGACCTCGAAGAACACCTCGCCGTTGTCAGCCGCGCGGACCTTGAGGTCGACGTCGTTAGTGAGATAGAACCTGCGCTCGGTCTCGACTACGTGGCTGAACAGCCCCACGACATCCCGGTACTCGCGGTATAGCTGGAGCTCCATCTCGGTCTCGTACTTCTCAAGGTCCTCCGCGCTCATGTTCTCCCCTCCGATGAGGCGGCCGCCTGGGTGGCCGGGCCAACCTCCCGTTCGGCTGCGGCCGGCGAACCCGCGATCATCTCAACGATAGGACCATCAGACCCGGCGTCCAGAGTCACTAGTGCTGCCGCGGCGATGTCGGCGTCCCCTGGCCGGGTCTGGGCAGCTCCCCGCGGGAGACCGGCGCCGCTGTCCGGCAGGTCATTGCCGTTCTCCAGCGCGGCGAGGTCGAGCCGGGAAGACACGTTCACGAACGAACGCCGATGCACCGGGCTTGGCCCGTAGGCTTCCAGCGCGGCCATATGCGCGGGCGTGGAGTAGCCCTTGTGCAGGTCGAAGCCGTACTCCGGGTACTGCGCGTGCAGCTCGACCATCATCTTGTCCCTGGTCACCTTCGCGACGATAGACGCCGCCGCCACGCAGGCGGCAACCTGATCGCCCTTCCACATCGCCAGCGCGGGCACGGCTAGCCCGGGGACCTCGAAGCCGTCGGTGAGCACATAGCCGGGACGAGTGGCCAGGCCCGCGAGCGCACGGCGCATCCCTGCCACATTACAGACGTGCAGGCCGCGCCGGTCGACCTCGGCGGCGGAGATCACGACCACATGCCAGGCCAGCGCCGAACGCATGATCTGCCGGTAGGCCAGTTCCCTGGCCCTTGCGGTCAGCGCCTTGGAGTCAGCGATCTCGGCCTGCCCAGCCCGGCCCGCTCGGCCGAGCGCGACAGCGGCCACGACCAGCGGCCCGGCGCAGGCGCCCCGGCCGGCTTCGTCGATGCCCGCCACCGGCCCGAATCCGGCACGCGCGAGTACACGCTCGTAACTGGTCAGCCCGGTACCGCGCCTCGGCGTGTAGCCAGCGGGCCGACGCACTGAGTCAGCTCCCGCCGACGCAACTCGCGACGCTGCGGCTGGCACCCGCTACCCTCGCCGGGCCCCACGGCGCTCCAGGCCCGCGCGGCCGCGCCGCCGACGGAGCCGGAGCCGCCGCTCGAGCACGGTCAGCGGGACGGCGGCGGCGAAACCGCCAGCCAGCGGCAGGTAGGGGGCGGACGGCAGCGCCGTGACTCCGCCCGCCGCCAGTGCACTGGCGGAGTTCGGCTCTGCCGAAGTCCGGGCGCCCTGAGCTGACGCGGCACCGTGGCTGAGACCGCGCTGACTGAACGTCGCCGGGATCGGCAGGATGCGCACCCGGCTCGGCGGCCAGACGATCATGAATGCCCGGCCGACCACCTGGTCCTGCGGGATCGTACCGTTACGGTCATACGGAACACAGGTGACCTGCGGGTCCGGGTACTTGCAGTCATGCAGGCGGGAGTCCGCGGATTCCGGGCGATTGTCGCCCATCACCCACAGCCGGCCAGGCGGTACCACCACGTTGAACGGGTCTTGCGACGGCTGAGCGCCAGGGATGAGGTAGGACTGCTCGTTCAGCGCGACGCCGTTGACCGTGATCTGGCCATGGGAGTTGCAGCAGACGATGTGATCTCCTGGTATCCCGATGACCCGTTTGATGTAGTCGGTCTGTCCAGGCGCCGTGCCGAACAATCCCTCGATCGAGTGAATCAGCGCGCCGACGGTCGCGTCATAAACGCGCGCCGCCGGATTGCGGTTCGGCGGCGTCACCGCGGTCGGCGAGTCCCACGAGCCCGCTCCGTTGAAGACGACGACGTCACCCCGGCCGATCGGCCGCAGGTGATAGACAAGCTTGTTCACCAGCACTTTGTCGCCTATGAGCAGTGTGTCTTCCATCGAGGCCGACGGGATGAAGAACGGCTGCACGACAAATGTCTTGATCAGCAGCGCGATGGTGAGCGCTACGGCGAAGAGCACCACCATCTCGGTCAGGAACGACCACCGGCTCCGCGTCTTCGCGTGCCCGCCTTCATCGTCACCCGCGGCCTGCTCGTCCGGTCCTTCTGGGTCCGCCCCGCTTCCCGTCAGATTCGGGCTTTCGGCCCTGGCCACCCAGGCGGCGCTACCGCCTTCGGCCAGCACGTCGTCGTGCTGGTACTGCTCGTCGTTCATCATCACCATCCAGCCTAGCTGCCAACCGACCGGTCCAGCGGCCTCGTGGCAGCCGGGCAGGATAAGCGCTTGAGTTGCCTGACGGCGAAGACTAGCGTGCTGGCTCCCTGCGCTCCTTGATCCTCGCGGCCTTGCCGCGCAGGGAACGCAGGTAGTACAGCTTGGCGCGGCGCACCTGACCTCTGGTAACGACCTCGATCATCTCGATGGCCGGCGTGTGCACGGGGAAGGTCCGCTCGACGCCGACTCCGTAGCTGATCTTGCGTACGGTGAAGGTCTCGCGGGCGCCACCACCCTGACGGCGGATCACGATGCCCTGGAACACCTGGATCCTGGACCTGTTACCTTCCGTGACCCGGACGTGGACCTTAAGGGTGTCGCCGGGCCGGAAAGCCGGGATGTCCGATCGGATCTGTGCCTGCTCAAGTTCGGCAATCGCGGTGTGCATCGCTCGTCGTCCTCGTTGTCATCACGCGCACGCCTGCGAACGCGCTGAAGTGGTCTTGTCGCAGCGAAGGCATGCGACGACGCCCCGCCCAGCCTGCAGCCGACAGGGGCGGCGGCCTTTAGTGTGCCACATCTTCCCCGGTGTTCGCGAAACCGGCCTCGGAAAGGACCTGCCGGTCATGTGCACTCAGCTCGGACGCGGCTAGTTCTGTCGCCAGGTCAGGCCGGCTCGCGGCCGTGCGACGCAGCGCCTGGTCGCGGCGCCAGCGGGCGATAAGCGCATGATCGCCGGAAAGCAGCACCTCGGGAACGTCCAGGCCGCGCCAGGTCCGAGGGCGCGTATAGGCAGGCCCTTCGACCAGGCCGCACATCGGACCGGCCCCTGCGCCGAAGGAGTCGTCAGCCGCGGATTCCGTGTTTCCCAGGACGCCTGGCAGCAGCCGGCCGATGGCCTCGATCATCACCAGGACCGCTGGCTCGCCGCCGGCGAGCACGTAGTCCCCGATCGATAGCTCATGCACCGGCATCCGGCCGCGCGCATGTTGCACAACGCGGTCGTCGATGCCTTCGTACCTGCCGCAGGCGAATACCAGGTGCTCCGATTCGGCCAGCCTGGCAGCCATCGCCTGGCTGAAAAGGGCACCAGCGGGCGTTGGCACAATCAGCTGCGCAGCGCCCGGCCCTGCGCCGGCCCCGGTCACCGCCCCGGCCCCGGTCACCGCCCCGGACCAGGCCACCGACCCTGCGCCGGTCACGGCATCGAGCGCTTCTCCCCAGGGCTCTGGTTTCATCACCATGCCGGGCCCGCCGCCGAACGGTGTGTCGTCAACCGTCCGGTGCACGTCATGAGTCCACCCGCGCAAGTCATGCACGCCGACCTCGATGTCGCCGCGCCGGACGGCCTTGCCGATCAGGGAGACGTTCAGCGGTGCGAAGTACTCCGGAAATATCGTGATGATGTCAATGCGCACGGCCACGCCTCCTCCCATGCGCGAGCGGTCCGCGCACAGCTAGATCGCGGCCTCAGGGTCAAGCAAGCCCGGCGGCGGGTCGACGACCAGCGTGCCGGCCGCCACATCCACGTCCGGCACGATCGCCGCCACGAAGGGAATCATGACCTCGGTACCGGCGCGCGCGCCCTCGCAACCGACTACCAGCAGATCCTGCCCGTAATGCAGGACGTCGACGACCGCACCTACCTGCTCACCCGCGGTCGTTACGACGCGCAGCCCGATCAGCTGATGATCGTAGAACTCCCGCGGATCGGCGAGCGGCGCCAGATCCGCCGAGTCGACAAGCAGCACCGTGTCACGCAATGCCTCGGCCGCCTCCCGGTCCTCGCACCCAGCGAACCTGGCCAGCAGCCGGCCCGAGTGCCACCGTGACTCCGCCACAGTCAGCGGGCCGCGGCTCGCCTGGCCCGTTGCGAGGACCGAACCCACGGCGAACCGCAGGTCCGGGTCGTCCGTCCGCACCTCCACGGTGACCTCACCGCGCAGGCCATGCGGCCGTCCGACCCGGCCAACGACAAGCTGCATGTCGGCTAGCGAGCCTCGTTCGCGTCCAGCAGGTCCACCCGGACGTACGAATCTCCGGCGAGCGAACCGAGCACGGTCCGCAGCGCCTTCGCCGTACGGCCACCGCGCCCGATGACCTTACCGAGGTCGTCGGGGTGGACCCGGACTTGAAGCACACGACCCCTGCGCAGGTTGCGGCTGGATACTTGGACGTCGTCGGGGTAGTCGACGATGCCCCTCACCAGGTGCTCAAGGGCCTCTTCGAGCACGTCAGTCTCCGCTGCCAGGTTCAACCGAGGCACCGGCCTCGCTGCCAGGTTCAACCGAGGCACCGGCCTCGCTGCCAGCGGCCGTCGCCTCGGCGGACTGCCCGGCCGGCTCCGCGCTCTCGGCCTCGGCGGCCTTCGCCTCGCCAGACTCCGCCTCGGCGGCCTTCGCCTCGCCAGACTCCGCCTTGCCAGACTCCGCCTTGCCAGACGCCTTCGCCTTGCCGGACTCGGCCTTGCCGCCCTTCGGTGCCTTCTCGGCCTTGCCGTCGCCGGCCTTGGCTTCGCCGGCCTTCGCCCCGCCTGACTTCGCCTTGCCCTTCGGCGCAGCAGCGCTCTGCGCCAGCGTCTCGGCAAGAGCAGCAGCGAAGATCTCTTTTTTGTCGCTACGCGGCGCAGCGGTCTTGAGGGTGCCCTCGGCGCCCGGCAGTCCCTTGAAGCGCTGCCAATCGCCGGTCACCTCAAGCAGCTTGCGCACCGGGTCGGTCGGCTGCGCGCCGACCGACAGCCAGTGCTGTGCCCGATCCGAGTTGACCTCGATGAACGACGGGTCCGCCTTCGGGTGGTACTTCCCGATCTCTTCGATGGCACGGCCGTCCCGCTTCTTGCGGGCATCGGCGACGACGATCCGGTAATAGGGCTCGCGGATCTTGCCCATGCGCTTTAGCTTGATCTTGACAGCCACGGCTGTGGTCTTCTCCCAGCGGATTTAGTGCGGACAGCGGGCGTTCGGAGTGGGAACCGGACGCGCCACCCAGCTTGGTACGGCGGCGGCGAGTTAGAGAGGGCCTCGCGGAGCCGATGGTTGCGCTCATATTCTGCCAGACGTGCGGGGCTGCGGCGGCCTAGCGTCCCTTCTTACCGCTTCGGCCGCGCCGTCCCGCGCGTGACGACCCGCCAGCCGATCCACCCAGCCCCGGCGGCAGTTCCTTGCCGTCACCGGTCTGGGAGGCGCCAGGCCCCTTCCGCAGGCCGGGCGGCAGCCCGCCGCCGGAGCCACTACCCGGCCCACCGCCAAGACCGCCACCCAGCCCACCGCCAAGACCGCCGCCGGTCAGACCGCCGAGGCCGGGTCCGCGCCCGCCGGCGGCGCGGCCGTCAGCACCGCGCAGCTGCGCTTCCAACCCCGCCAGGTCGAACCCGGCCGCCTCGCCAGAACCGCCAACGCCGTCTCCCCGGCCACCGAGCCCGGCCGCGCCCAGCGGGTCCTGTCGGCTGCCCGGCCGTCCGGCCGCCGCCGGCCTGCCGCCCCCCTTGCCCTTCTTCTTGCCCTTAGCTTTCGACACGCGCCGCATGCCCGGCATTCCGGGCATCCCAGGAATACCGCCGCCCATCATCTGGCGCATCATCTTCTGGCCTTCGAGGAACCGGACGACGAGGGAGTTCACCTCGCCGACGGTGACGCCGGCTCCGTTCGCGATGCGCAGCCTGCGCGATCCGTTCAGGATCTTGGGATTCCTGCGCTCTTCTACGGTCATCGAATTGACTATCGCGGCAGCCCGGTCCAGGTCCTTGTCACTGATCTGGCTGAGCATCTCCCGGTTCTGGGCGGCGCCGGGCAGCATCCCGAGCAGATTGCTGATCGGGCCGAGCTTGCGGACCATAGCGAGTTGCTCGACAAAGTCCTCGAGGGTGAGACCCTCGGCCGAGGCCAGCTTCCCGGCCATCGCGGCCGCTTGGTCCTGGTCGAACGTCCGCTCAGCCTGCTCGATCAGCGTCAGGATGTCGCCGAGGTCGAGAATCCGCGAGGCCATCCGGTCCGGATGGAACAGGTCGAAGTCCTCGAGCTTCTCGCCAGCCGAAGCGAACATGACCGGGCGGCCGGTGACCTGCGCGATGGATAGCGCCGCACCGCCCCGTGCGTCGCCGTCCAGTTTGGTGAGCACGACACCGTCGAAGCCGACCCCGTCGAGGAACGCCTGCGCCGTCGTCACGGCGTCCTGGCCGATCATGGAATCGACCACGAACAAGATCTCGTCGGGATCGACCGCGTCCCTGATCGCCACGGCCTGCCGCATCATCTCGGCGTCAATGCCCAGGCGGCCAGCGGTGTCGATGACGACGATGTTGTGCAGGCTGCGCCTGGCCTGGTCCAGCGAGTCGCGGGCCACCCTGACCGGATCACCCGCTCCGCTGCCCGGCTCCGGCGCATAGACGGGCACGCCTGCCCGCTCGCCGAGCACCTGGAGTTGCTGGACCGCGTTGGGCCGCTGCAGGTCCGCCGCGACCAGCAGCGGAGTATTCCCCTGACCGCGCAGCCAGAGCGCGAGCTTGGCCGCCAGCGTGGTCTTACCCGAACCCTGCAGGCCCGCCAGCATGATCACGGTGGGCGGCACCTTGGCGAACCGCAGCCGCCTGGACTCGCCGCCCAGGATCCCGATCAGCTCTTCGTTGACGATCTTGATGACCTGCTGCGCGGGATTCAGCGCCTGGAGTACGTCGGCGCCGAGCGCACGCTCCTTGACCCTGCCGATGAAGTCACGGACGACCGGCAACGCGACGTCGGCCTCAAGCAGGGCGATCCTGATCTCGCGGCAGGTGGCGTCGATGTCGGCGGGCGAGAGCCGCCCGCGGCCGCGCAACGACGAGAAGACCTGGGTCAACCGGTCAGAAAGTGTCTCGAACACCTGGGGTGAACTCCTTTTTCCTCAGCGCTTTTTCCCTCAGCGCTGCCGCTACCCGAGCAGGGCGTCGACGAACGCGTCGGGCTCGAACGGCGCCAGGTCGTCTGGCCCCTCGCCCAGACCTACAAGCTTCACTGGCACGCCTAGCTCCCGTTGCACGGCGATGACGATCCCGCCCTTAGCGGTGCCGTCCAGCTTGGTCAGGACGACCCCGGTGACGTCGACCACCTCGGCGAAGACGCGTGCCTGGCGCAGCCCGTTCTGCCCCGTCGTGGCATCGAGCACGAGCAGCACCTCGTCAACGGAGCCGTGCTTGGAGATCACCCGCTTGATCTTGCCGAGTTCGTCCATCAGCCCGGCCTTGGTGTGCAGTCGTCCGGCGGTGTCCACGATCACGGTGTCGACACCGCGTTCCAGGCCGGCGCGCACCGCCTCGAACGCGACGCTGGCCGGGTCGGCACCTTCACGATCGGCGCGGACCACCGGCGCGCCGACCCTCGATCCCCAGGTCTGGAGCTGATCGGCGGCCGCCGCCCGGAATGTGTCGGCGGCGCCGAGGAGCACGCTGCGACCATCACCGACCAGCACCCTGGCGAGCTTGCCGCAGGTGGTGGTCTTGCCCGTGCCGTTGACGCCCACCACAAGCAGCACCGCCGGCCGGTCACCGTGCGGTTCCGTGTGCAGCGTGCGGTCCAGGTCCGGGTTGACTTGCTCAAGCAGGTCAGCGCGGAGCAGTGCCTTCACCTCGGCGAGGTCGCGGGTTCCCGCCACCTTCACCTCGGTACGCAGCCTGTCGACCATCTGCGCCGCCGGAGCCGCGCCCATGTCGGCGGTGATCAGGATCTCCTCGATCTCGTCCCAGGTCGCGTCGTCGAGCCTGCCGGACGACAGCAGGCTGAGCAGCGCCGAGCCGAACGCGGTCTGAGACCTGGCCAGCCTGCCGCGCAGCCGGGCCATCCGCCCGGCGGACGGCGGCGGCTTCTCGACGGCAGGCGGCGCCGCCGGGCCCGGCACGACGGGAGCGGGAGCCGCAGGTGTCACGACGGTGCCGGGCGGCGCCTGGCTCGCGGGCGGCGCCTGGCTGGTGGCCGGCGTAGCTGTCCCTGCGGCAGCACGACCGGGTTGCCCGCCCGGTATCCGGCCTGCCCGGCCCCGGCCAAGCCGACGCCGGCGAGTACGCGGAACGAGCAGCGCACCGCCGACGACGAGCAGGACGACGAGCACGACGCTCAGAGTGATCAGCACGTTTTCCATGACCGCTTCAGTCTGGCAGAAGTCGCGGACTAGCCGAGCCAACCGGCCCGGCCATCAAGCCGGCGCCCGCTCCCTGAGCCGCTGGCTGATCACCGCGGACACACCGTCGGCTCGCATGCTGACCCCGTAGAGCGAGTCAGCGATCTCCATGGTCCGTTTCTGATGCGTGATGATGATCAGCTGCGAGTTCGACCTGAGCTCTTCGAAGATGTCAAGCAACCGCTGCACGTTCGTGTCGTCGAGCGCGGCCTCGACCTCGTCCATCACGTAGAACGGCGATGGCCGCGCCTTGAAGATCGCGACGAGGAACGCGATAGCGGTCAGCGAGCGCTCGCCACCGGACAGCAACGAGAGCCGCTTGACCTTCTTGCCAGGTGGCCTCGCCTCGAACTCGATGCCGGTAGTCAGCATGTCGCCCGGCTCGGTCAGGATCAGGCGACCCTCCCCGCCGGGAAATACCCGGCCGAAGATGTTCTCGAATTCGCGGGCCGTGTCGGCAAACGCGTCGGCGAACACCTGCTGGACCCGGTCGTCGACCTCCTTGACGACAGTCAGCAAGTCACGCCGGGTCTTGCGCAGGTCTTCGAGCTGGGTGACCAGGAAGGCGTGCCGTTCCTCTAGCGCGGCGAATTCCTCGAGCGCCAGCGGGTTCACTCTGCCGAGCTGGTCGAGCTGGCGCTGGGCAGTCTCGGCGCGACGCTGCTGCACCGCCCGGTCGTAAGCGACCGGAAACTCGTCGCCGTCCGCCACGGGAATCAGGACATCGGGGCCGTACTCGGCGACGAGCACCTCGACTTCGATGCCGAACTCGTCCACCGCCTTGGACTCGACCTGCTCGATCTTGAGCCGCCGTCCGGCCCTGGCTACCTCAGCGCCGTGCGCCGTGTTCACGACCTGGTCCAGCTTGGCGGCAGCGTCGCGGATCCTGGCCCTGACCGCCTTCAGCTCCTCGTCCCGCCCCTGATGCGCGATCTCGGCTCGCTGCCGCTCCGAATCGGCTAGCCGCAGTGACTTTTCGATGGCGGCCGTCGCCAGCCGCGCCCCGCTGGCGACGGCCCTGGCGACGGTCGCTTCCGCGGTGCGGCGCCTGACCCGGTCAGCCGCCCTGGCGATGGCCTGCCGCTCCGCGGTAGCCGCCGACGCAAGCGCGTCGGCTCGGCCGCTGATGGCGCGCAGCCGTTCCTCGACGGTCCGCACCTCCAGCCTGGCGTCCATCTCGGTGCTCCTGGCCGCCGCCGCGCTGTCCGCCAGCGCCTGCTTGGCCGCGTTCGAGACGACAGCCTGGCCCGCGTCGTCCACCTGGCCGACGCCGCTGAGCAGGTCAGGGCCGCCATGCCGGTCAGCCGCCGGCCGGCGGCGGCCATCCGCATCGAACTCTGCCTGGCCGGCCTCACCGTCGCGGCCTGACTCGGCAGCGATCCGCGCCTCCAGGTCAGTTAGCTGGCTTCTGCTCTTCTCCGCCGAACGGTCCGCGGCCGCGATCGCGGCCGCCAGCCTGCCTGCCTCGTCCTGAGCCGCCTTGGCCGCGCCGGCCAGGGCGCCGAGCCTGCCAGAGATCTCCGCGGCTGCCGCGTCGACTTCCTGCATTCCGGCCTGTGCCTGAGCGAGAGCCTGCCTGGCGTTCTCCTCGTCCTCGATCACTTCGGCCAGCTCGCGCTCGGCTCGCTGCGCGGCGACCTCGGCATCAGCGAGCTGCGCGGCCGCCTGCTGCGCGGCGGCACGGAGGCCGAGCAGGTTCTGCCCGTCCGCCGACCCTCCTCGCGCCCAGTGCGTCCCGAGCAGGTCGCCGTCGGCAGTCACGACGGCGACCGACGGGTCGGCGCGCACGAACTCGAGCCCGGTCGCCAGATCGGGAACGACCAGCACTCCGCCGAGCATTCGTTCGACGGCCGCGGCCAGCTCGCGGGGAGCTTGCACCAGCTCGATAGCAGGCGTAACGGAGCGCACGTAGTGATCGCCCGCTTCAGCGTCCGCCCAGCCTGGTGGCCGACCGGCAGCGTCCCGCTGCCTGCCCCCGGCCTGAGCTGACCCTGCCTGAGCTGACCCGGCCTGGCCTGCCCCGATCACCAGGTCAGCACGGCCCGCCTGTCGGTCACGCAGCGTGCGCAGGATGTCGGCAGCGGCCTGGAGATCGCGCACGGCGACCGCCGACGCGGAAGCGCCGAACGCGGCGGCAATCGCCTCGGTCGCCCCGTCGGCCACGGTGAGCAGCTCAGCAAGCGGGCCGAGCACTCCCGGGAACGCCTCGCCGTCAGCCAGCAGCACCGCGGCCGCATCCGCGCCGCGGCGCACCGCCTCTTCCAGCGCGGCAGCGCGCGCCCTCAGCCCGGCACGGGCGTCGCTTACCTGATGCTCGGTCTTACGCAACCCCGCCACCCGAGCCGACGCGGACGCGACTGCCGCCGTGGCCTGCTCGTGCGAGGCCACCAGCGCTGCCCGGTCTTCGTCCCGGCCGCCGAAATGGTCCTGAAGCTCGCCGTACTGCTGCTGTGCCTGCTCGGCCCGGGTTCGCGCCGCGGCGAGCGCGGCGGCCAGCCGGCCTGCCTCTTCCTTGGCGGCTGCCAGCTTGCTCCGTGCGGCGCCAGCCTGGCCGCGCAACCTGGCCAGCCGCTCGGCTCGCTGCGCGGCTTCCCTGGCATGCGCGGCCATCTTGCGCTCGGTCTCGGCGAGCGTGGTCTCGGCTGCCGTCCTGACCGACACAGCGACAGCCAGGTGCTCCCTGGCCGCGCCGAGCCGCTCGCCCAGCGTCAGCTCCTGCTCGCGCAGTGCCGCGGCCTCTCGCTCAAGCTCGTCAGGATCGCGGCCAGGCCTGGCTGGCTCGGGCGGAGCGGCCAGGTGCCGGTGCCGCTCGGCGGCCAGATCCGCTACCGCCCGCAACCGCTCGGCCAGCCCGCCGAGCGCGAAATAGGTCTCTTGCGCGACGGCCAGCCTGGGCGCGTGCTGCTGTGCCGCGGCCTCAAGTTCAGCTTCGGTGAGCCGGTCGGCAGTGAGCATGGCTTCGAGTTCGGCCCGCATCGCCGCTGCCACGGTCTCGTCGGCCTCGTCCCGCGCAAGTTCCGCCGAAAGGGTGATGTAGTCGTCTGCGAGCAGCCTGAGCCTGGCATCGCGCAGGTCAGCCTGGATTACCGCGGCTTTACGTGCAAGCTGTGCCTGGCGTCCGAGCGGCTTGAGCTGACGTCCAATCTCGGTGGTCAAGTCGACCAGCCTGGTCATGTTGGCTTGCATCGCCTCCAGCTTGCGCAGGGCTTTCTCCTTGCGCCGGCGATGCTTGAGTACTCCCGCCGCCTCCTCGATCAGTGCGCGACGTGCCTCAGGTCCTGCGTTGAGGATGTCGTCGAGATGGCCCTGCCCCACGATGACGTGCATCTCGCGCCCGAGGCCGGTGTCGGACAGCAGTTCTTGCACGTCGAGCAGCCGGCACTGGTTTCCGTTGATCGCGTACTCGCTCTGTCCGGTACGGAAGAGCAGGCGGCTGATCGTGACTTCGGCGTACTCGATGGGAAGTGCACCGTCGCTGTTGTCGATGGTGAGCGTTACCTCGGCCCGGCCGAGCGCCGGGCGGCCTGACGTCCCTGCGAAAACGACGTCTTCCATCTTGCCGCCGCGCAGCGGCTTGACGCCCTGCTGGCCCATCACCCAGGAGAACGCGTCTACAACGTTGGACTTCCCTGAACCGTTCGGACCGACCACGCAGGTAATTCCCGGCTCGAAGCGGAGTGTGGTGGCCGAGGCGAACGACTTAAATCCCCGCAAGGTGAGGGTCTTCAGGTACACGGCCTGGTCTCCTCATCACCTGTGCGTTCCATCAGTCCGAGCCAGCTTTCACCGCACCTTACCGTGCGGGGTCCAGGGGGTTGGGCGCATCACCGACTACCTTCAGTAATCAGCCCAGGTTAATTCGCATCTCCTGGCCAGAACCAAGCACAGTGCCCTACCCGGTTTGTAGCCGAAGATACCGAAACGACGACGTCGTTTCGGTATCTTCGCAGCCTGCATGCCGGGCTGGCCATCAGGCCACCCGTCCATCGGAATCGATCAGGCGTACGAGCTGCCTGTCAGGTCAGAGCGGGCTCACGGTCATCGAGCAGCATCTCATGACCAACTCCAGCAGCGAGCACGTCGTTGACTTCTTGAAGCCGGGCAAGCTCGGCTTCAAGGTCCCGTACTCGCCGCTGCAGCCGACGCATTTCAGAAACCATGCGCGGGTCCGGCCCGCCAACATGGCCAAGCAGAGCCTTCGCCATTGCTTGAGGTCCTCCACACTGAGCGACCAGAGTGGGCGCGCACGCAGATACGCAAGTAAACTCGCCAGGTTGCGCGCAGGTAACACGTCTATGGTCCCATCATCAGGGGCATCCGGTCAAGTTGACGTTCTCCCAGTTCAACAGTGCCGCTCCCGGCCCCCGCCCCGGCATGCGCCCGGGCCGTACAAGCATGCCGCAGGGCGAGACCACGCAGCGAGACCGAGGAGCGAGACCGCGCAGCCCGGGGAAGTCGTCTGGCTGTTTCTGGTTAGCGCTCGGTGAAGCCGCTAAGCCCGCCGCGAGACTGGTCCCAGCGGTGCGTTACCTGGACGACCTGCCCGGGCGTCTCGGTCCCCTCAAACCGGCCAAGCAGTTCAGCACACTTGTCCCGGTCGCCCTCGGCCACGACCTTGACCCTGCCGTCGACGAGATTCTCGGCAAGGCCGAGCAGCCCGAGTTCCAGCGCGTTCTTGCGCACCCACCATCGGAAGCCGACACCCTGGACCCGCCCGCGCACCCACACAGTAAGCCTTGCCTGCTTGCTCAGCTCGTTACCTGGACCGCTCAGCTCGTTACCCGGGCCGGCCGAGCAGCCGGACGGCGCATCGCCCGCGTCTGACAGTTCGTCCTGACTGTCCTGCATCCCGCCGGGCCAGCTCACCAGCGCCCCCGCCTCGGCCTGGGCTGGCAGCTTGGGCAGCTGAACGATGACCGGTTCATGAACTTCTCCCTGATCACCAGCGTGCCGCACCGGAGACAAGGCTCACCTGCTCGCCCGTAGACGGCCAAGGCGCGTTCGAAGTAACCGCTATCGCCAGTCACGTGTACGTAGAGGCGGTCGAAGGAGGTGCCGCCGGCCCCTATTGCCTCGGCGAAGACCTCGCGGACCGCGGCTATCAGCCGCCGGATGTCGCTGCGGCGCAGGCCGTCGGTGCCCCTTGCCCAGTGCAGTTCGGCACGCCAGAGCGCCTCGTCAGCGTAGATGTTGCCGACGCCGCTGATCAGTGACTGGTCCAGCAGCGCCCGCTTGATACCGGTCCGGCGACCGTGCAGCCGCGCCGCGAACCGGTCGTCGTCGAACTCCGGCTCAAGCGGGTCGGGCGCGATGTGAGCGATGACCGAAGGAAGCTCCGCACCGCCAGGCACGAGCGAAAGATGGCCGAACGTCCGCTGGTCGACGAATCGCAGATCCGGGCCCTGGTCGGTGAAGGTGAACCTGGCACGCACGTGCGGCGTGAGCGGCCGGTCAGGTTCGCCCACGATCAACTGGCCGCTCATGCCCAGGTGAGCGAGCAGCGCATCGTCGTTGACCGGCAGCCAGAGATACTTGCCACGGCGCCGCACGTCGCCCACCTGACCGCCGGCCACCGCCGCCGCGAAATCTTCGGGTCCGGCCAGGTGCCGCCGCGCCGCCCTGGGATGGAGTACCTGGACGGTCTCGAAGGTCCGGCCACTGACGTGCTTTTGCAGGCCGGTCCTGACGGTTTCTACTTCGGGCAACTCGGGCACTGTGGTCCCTGCGCAGTCCTGCTAGGCCCGGTGCTGCCTCGTGACGGCAGATGCCGGGGGCAATCCGGCCAGTTCGGCATCACCGGCATCGTCCGTACTAGTACCACCCGCGCCGGCATCGCCCGCACCGGCATCGCCCGCACTAGTGGCGTGCCGGTACCCGGCGGCCGGGTACTCAGACACAGAACCTTCGTGCAGATCATGCACGGTGCCCGCAGGGCCAAGTCCCTCGCTGATCGCTGTCCACGCCATTTCGGCCGCCTGCTGCTCGGCTTCCTTCTTGGTTCTTCCCTCGCCCTCACCGTAGATCCGTCCACCGATCCGGGCTACCGCGCGAAACGATTTCTGGTGGTCAGGGCCGCTCTCGTCCACCAGGTACTCCGGCCCGCCGAGTTCCTCGGCGGCCGTGAGTTCCTGCAACGACGTCTTCCAGTCCAGCCCGGCGCCGAGCCGTGCCGACCTGGCGATCACCGAATCGAAGAGCCGGTGCACGAGCGCATCGGCCGCTGACATGCCGCAGCCGAGATAGACGGCACCGATCACCGCCTCCAGCGTGTCCGCCAGGATGGAGGACTTGTCTCGGCCGCCCGTACCTTCCTCGCCTTTGCCCAGCCTGATGTAAGAGCCAAGACGCAGCCCTCGGGCGACGCCGGCCAGGGCACGGCTGTTGACCACGGCAGCACGGAGCTTTGCCAGATTTCCCTCGGGCAGATCGGGATGCGCCAGGAACAGCGTATCCGTCACGATCAGTCCGAGCACTGAATCACCGAGGAACTCAAGCCGCTCGTTGGTCGGCAGGCCGCCGTTCTCGTAGGCGAAGGACCGGTGAGTCAGAGCACGGTCAAGCAGGTCATCACTGACCTGGACACCTAGCTGGCGCAGGAGGACTGCGGTATCGGCGTCCGGCGCCCGGCCGTCGGCTGGCTGAATGCTCACCGGTTCCCTCCTTCCCGCGCTCACTCAAGACCTCTCGTGAGCAACCAGCATCAGGAAGGAGTAACAACCTGGCGCCGGTTGTACGTTCCGCATGTCGGGCACGCCGTGTGCGGCAGCTTGGGCTCACGACACTGGGGGCATGCCACGAGCTGGGGGGCGGCGGCCTTCCACTGAGCACGGCGTGACCTGGTGTTACTACGCGACATCTTCCGCTTGGGTACTGCCACCTCAGCGCTCCTTAGAACCGCCGGGACGCTTCGTCCCAGCCAACGATGAATCATCTTGCGACTGCTCTTGGTCCGCGGCCCGCCCCTGGTCCGCGGCCCGCCCTCGGGCGGCGTTCTGCTGCTGGTCCGCGACCTGCTCTTGGCCCGGATCGGAAGGGAACACGTCCTTCAGCACTGCCCACACGCCGCCGTCATCGGCGTGCCGGTGGCCTGGTTCGGTGTCGGCCAGCCGGATGCCGCAAGTACTGCACAGCCCCGTGCAGTCGTCCGCACAGAGCGGCGAAAGCGGAAACTCTAGCACCAGCGCGTCCCGGAGCGCGGGCTCCAGGTCGAGCATGTCCCCGTCAAGAAGATACCCGTCGTCACCTGAGCTACCGGCCTCGGCCGCGAACAACTCCTGGAAGCCGACCTGGATACCCGAGGTGAACTCGTCCAGGCACCGGGCGCACTCGCCCGCCAGCGGAGCGGTCACCTTGGCCGTCACGAGCACGCCCTCGGTAACTTCCTCAAGCTGAACTTCCAGCTCGATCTCGGCACCCTCGGGAACGCGCACGAGCCCGGAGCCAAGTTCGGCGGGAGCCGGTACGACTCGGGTCTCAACGCGCGCAGAAGCGGACCCGAGCGTCCGGGTGTCAAAGACAAGCGGGCGGCGCGGATCGAGGCGCTGGGATTTCTTGGTTTTCGCGTGTGGCATGGCTAGCGCAAGTGTCGAGTGATACTGGGCGGCCAGCTTACCTGGCCGCCTGCGCAATCCCCAACTTGCCTGCCAGCGCGCTGGCCAGGCATCACCGCATCGCGAGCCGCTCGGTCAGCCTGCGCTGCACCGAGTCCGGGACCAGGCCGGCCACGTCTCCGCCGTACCTGGCGAACTCCTTGACCAGACTGGACGACAAGAACGCGTACAACGGGTTCGTGGTCATGAACAACGTCTCGACGCCGGCCTGGTTGTAGTTCATCTGGGCCATCTGCATCTCGTAGTCGAAGTCGCTGACCGCACGCAGGCCCTTGACGATTGCGGACACCTCGTTGGCCCGGCAGAAGTCCACGATGAGGCCGTCGAACTTGGCTATCCGCACGTTGCCGAAGCCCTTGGTAACCTCGCGCAGCATCTCGACCCGCTCGTCGGCCGTGAACAGCGAAGACTTGGAGAGGTTTCGCAGAACCGCGACGATCACCTCGTCGTGCAGCTTCGCGGAACGGTTGATGATGTCCAGGTGACCATTAGTCACCGGGTCAAATGAACCAGGGCAAACCACGCGAATCACGCAGACTCACGCTCCCGTCGTTGAAGCTGCCGCGGCAGGTGCATCGCCTGACGCGCGACCGTACCAGAGCGTGGTCTCGCCGTAGCGGCGGGACCGGTCGTCGACGTACCCGCCGGGCCATGGCGGCGGCCCTGACCTCGCGTCACGCTCCACCACCACGAGCGCCCGCGGCGCCAGCCAGGCCTCCTCGGCGAGCAGCACGAGCACGGCCCGCACCTGCTCGTCGGTCATGGCGTAGGGCGGGTCGGCGAATACCAGATCCCGGGGACGCGCGGTGCCCGGCCCGCGCCGCAGCACCCGGTCCACCCGGTCTTTGACCAGGCGGGCTCCCGGCAGTCCGACGACGGCGATGTTGTGGGTGATCGCCTGAGCCGCCCGGGCGTCGGCTTCCACCAGCAGCACATCGGACGCGCCGCGCGACAGCGCCTCGAGCCCGACCGCGCCCGAGCCGGCGAACAGGTCGAGCACGGCCGCACCGCCCAGGCCGCCGAGCATCGCGACCACTGCGGAGAACAGGCCCTCTCTCGTCCGGTCACTCGTCGGCCTGGTCGAGCGCCCCGACGGCACGGCCAGCCGCCGGCCACCCGCCACGCCCGCGATGATGCGCGTCACGCCTTCTCCAGGAACTCGGCACGCTCGGCGTCGAGCAGGCCGCGGATCGCCGCCGCCAGGGCGGGGTATCCGGCCAGTGCGGGATCGGCACCGACAAGGTCGGTCGCTTCGCGCCTGGCCGCACCGATGAGGTCTTCGTCCGCCAGCAAGGTGAGCAGTTTCAGGCTGGACCGGCGGCCGGCCTGGGCAGCGCCGAGCACGTCTCCTTCTCTGCGCTGCTCAAGATCCAGCCTGGACAGGGCGAAGCCATCCCTGGTCGCGGCCACCGCGTCGAGCCGGTCCCTGGCCGGGCCGGGCGGTGCCTCCGTGACCAGCAGGCACAATCCCTGGTAGCCGCCGCGGCCCACCCGGCCGCGAAGCTGGTGCAACTGGGACACACCGAACCGGTCGGCATCCATGACCACCATCGTGGTCGCGTTAGGCACGTCCACGCCGACCTCGATAACCGTGGTGGTGACTAGGACGTCGATCTGACCGTCGGCGAAGCCCAGCATGATCTTGTCCTTCTCGTCCGCCGCAAGCCGGCCATGCAGCACGGCGAGCCGCAACTTGGCCAGCGGGCCGGATTGCAGGTCAGCGGCAATTTGAGTGACGGCGAGAGCCGGCCGTCGGCGCACCTGGCCAGCTTCCCCTTCGTCATCTGCTGCCTCCCCGGCGGCTCCGGCGACGTCGGGACTTTCGCCGCCCTGATAGCCGAGTTCCGGATCGCCGTCGCCGTCGCCGTCGGCGCCTGCGCCGATCCGCGGGCAGACCACATACGCTTGCCGGCCGGCCGCCACCTCCTCCTTGACCCGTTCCCAGGTTCTGGCCAGGTAGTGCGGCTTCTCGCCGGCCGGCACGACGTGAGTCGCGATCGGCGACCGGCCCGCGGGCAATTCGGTCAGTTCGGTGACCTCCAGGTCGCCGAAGACGGTCATCGCCACCGTGCGCGGGATCGGCGTCGCGGTCATGACCAGCACGTGCGGTCGCCCGTCGACTGCCTTAGCCCGCAGCGCCTCGCGTTGTTCCACGCCGAACCGGTGCTGCTCGTCGATCACGATGAGACCGAGGTCGGCGAACCGCACGTGCTCTTCCAGCAGCGCATGCGTGCCGATCACTATCCCGGCCTCACCCGAGGCAGCTTCCAGCAGTGCGCGGCGTCGCGCCGGATTGCCCTGCGAGCCAGTCAGCAAGGTCACCCTGGTCGCATGTTCTGCTCCGCCGAGCTGCCCGGCCATCGCGAGCGGGCCGAGAATCTGGCTGATCGACCGGTGGTGCTGCTGCGCGAGCACCTCCGTCGGGGCGAGCAGCGCGGCCTGGCCCGCCGCGTCCACGACCTGGAGCATCGCGCGCAACGCGACCACGGTCTTGCCCGACCCGACCTCGCCTTGCAGCAGTCTGTGCATCGGATGTGTCCTGGCGAGATCGGCTGCGATCGTCTCGCCCGCCTGCCGCTGACCAGCAGTCAGCGTGAACGGCATCCGCTGGTCGAACTCGGCAAGCAGGCCGCCGGCGACCGGGCGGCGCGGCTGCGCGATGTACTCGGTGCTGACCCGGCGACGCTGGGCAAGCACCACCTGCAAGCTGAACGCCTCGTCCCACTTCAGCCGCCGCACGGCCCGTTTCCTGTCCGCCTCGTCGGCCGGGCAGTGAATGCCGTGCAGGGCCAGTGCGTAACCGCACAGCCCGTAACGTTCCCTGACCTGGGCAGGCAACGGGTCGTCGCCCAGATCCGCCGCAGCGAGCGCGAGCCGCACGGAGTCGGCGATCTGCCAGGAAGAGATGTCCTTGCTCGCCGGATAGATCGGGATGAGTTCGGTCGCGAACTCCATCGCCCTGGCCGCATCCGCGTCACCGGGTCCGAGCAGTTCGTACTCAGGGTGCGAAAGCTGGCGCTTGCCGCGGAAGGTGGAAACCTGCCCAGAGAACAGTCCGTGCCGACCCGGTGCGAGCTCTCGCTCCCGCCACTCCTGCCTGCCCTTGCCGAAGAACGTCAGCGTCAGCTTGCCTCGGCCGTCAGTCACCACCGCCTCGAAGACCGAGCCTGGCCGGTTCCGCATGGGCCTGGTGGACACCGAGGCGATCATCGCCTGGACCGTGACGTGCTCACCATCGCGCAGCGAAGCCAGGTCGGTCAGTTCCCCCCTGGTCTCGTACCGGCGCGGGTAGTAGCTCAGCAGGTCGCCGACAGTCCGCAGGCCGGACGGGCCGAGGGTCGCCAGCCGTTTCGCTGCCTTGTCGCCTACGACGGGACGCAGCGGGTCGGTGAGCAGAACCATAACTTGCAGGCTAAACCAAGGCCTGCGTCGCGCCGGGGTGCCGCCGTCAGATACCCTTGGGCGACCCATCTGACTATCACCAAACTGGAGCGATCCCGTGGCTTCCGTCTGCGATGTGTGCGGCAAGGGGCCGGGTTTCGGCAACAACGTGTCGCACTCACACCGCCGCACCCCGCGCCGCTGGAACCCGAACATTCAGCGCGTCCGCGCAATGGTCGGCCAGACGCCACGGCGCCTGAACGTGTGCACCTCCTGCATCAAGGCGGGCAAGGTCACACGCTGACCGCGGCACCAGCCGCCGACCGCCGCTTGCTGCCCGGCCAGGCTCACCGCTGCCCGGACGGCTGACCTGTCGGCGTTACCGGCCGACTGGCTGGCGGATTCGCCATGCGTGGTCGACCGGCCCGATGCCTGCCCCGAGCGGGAAACCGCCGTCGATAGCGCCGGTCACGTACTCCTTGGCCGATTCGACCGCGCCAGGCACGTCGGCTCCCATCGCAAGGTGCGAGGCGATCGCCGATGCCAGCGTGCAGCCTGTCCCGTGGGTATGCCTGCTCTCGATCCGGCGGCCCGGGTAACGGGTCACCTGACCGCCTGCGGCCGGGCGGGCATCGTAGAGCAAGTCCACCGGGTTGCCAGCCAGGTGACCGCCCTTGATCAGCACCCAGCGCGGCCCGAGCGAAGCGATTTTCCTGGCTGCCGCCAGCATCTGCGACTCGTCGGCAATCGACTGGCCGGTGAGCAGTTCGGCCTCGAGCAGGTTCGGAGTGACGACGGTGGCTAGCGGGAGCAAGTCGGTCTTGAGCGCGTCGAGCGCACCAGCCGACAGCAGGCTGTCGCCGTGCTTGGAGACCGCGACCGGGTCGACCACGACCGGTGCCTGCGCAACCGCGAGCGAGCGGGCGACCACCCGCACGATCTCCGCCGAGGCAAGCATGCCGGTCTTGACGGCCTGCGCCCCGATATCGCCGAGCACGGAGTCGAGCTGGGCACGGACCGCCTCCGGCGGCAGCTCCCAGTACCCCTGGACACCGACCGAATTCTGAGCGGTAACCGCGCAGACCACTGTCATGCCGTGCACACCGAGTGCCAGCATCGTCTTCAGGTCAGCCTGGATGCCCGCGCCACCACCGGAGTCTGAGCCAGCGATCGCGAGCACGCGCGGCGGAGTTGGGTTCATGACGATCAGCCTAGGCCGGTGCCCGGCATGGTGACACCTAGTCCGGGGCCGGGCGGCTCACCCGCGGCCAGCTAGTGGTGCGCGAACATGGCCCACCGGCTCTGGTTCGGCATGCCCTGCCGCCGATGGGCGAGTGCCCTGATCGTGCAACTGGCCCCGTCGAAGACACACCCCGTCGGCCAGCCAGGACTACCTGTGCCGAAGATCGCGACCCGCGCCTCGTTCGGCCCCGACCTCGGCCACGGCAACGGCGAACCGTCGATGATGACACCGCCTAGGCCGTCTGGTTCCCACTTGGCCCACATGATCGCCTCGATGTGCGCACCGGGCAGCACAAGCCTGAGGCTCCATCTGCCCAGCGGCTTGCGGCCGGTGATCTTGACTTCTGCTATGAAGTGGTCGTGACGCATCGGCAGCAGCACGTACTGCACTCTGACGCCGTGCAGCACCCTGCCCGCGTAGATCATCCACAATCGCGCGCCGGCCTTGCGGCGCCCAGTCGCATGCAGCCTGACCTCACGCTTGATCGCCGGTGACGGACCGCCCACGCCGCCGACGCAGCCCGCGACGGCGCACTGACCGCCCGCGCTTGGCGGAAAAGTGAGTGCCGCACGCGGCGTGGTGAGCGTCAGGGCCGCCGCGATGACAACGCCGATGCTCACCGCGGACCAGGGCGCAAGGAACGCGCCTTTGAGCACGCGGCGGTACTCGGGGTGGCCGGCTATCCGGCTAGCTGCGACGGACATGGCCTTCAGCAGGCCGCCTGAGGCAGTACGAAACCGGGCGACGCGGCCAGGCCACAATCCCGGTCGCTGCGCCCTGTGTCGAGGACGGCCCTTCATCTGATGACGCGGCATCAGTGCGGTTATATCAAGCCATTGCCTCGCCGCGTGAATGACATGGGGAATTCGAACCAACACGAAGCGTAGTTAAGTTTCGAAAATGCTGCCAGCCGCCCGGCTTCTCCCACCTTCGGTCATCCACCAGGACTCCGCGCCCTTCGGTCACGTTACCGACTACTGTCCAGGTTTCTGGTAGGTCTGTTTGCGCATCGAAAGTGGCAACGAGCGCATGATCGTCCCCGCCGGTCAGGACCCAGCTCAGCCAGTCCGTTCCCGGCAGGAGCGCTGCGGCCCGTCTGAGCGCACCGGGTGCGGCGATCGGCGGCGCGCCGAGTGCGCTCGATCGCACCCGCATGGCCACGCCGCTTGCGTCGGCGACATGACCGAGATCCGCGACCAGGCCGTCGCTGATGTCGATCATCGATGTCGCACCGAGCGCCGCGGCCTGCGGACCTGCCTGGTAGGGCGGCCGCGGCCGCCGGTGGGCACGGATCAGGTCATCGAGATCCGTACCGGCGCGGACGTCCGCGCCGGCCGCCAGCAGGGCGAGCCCGGCCGCTGCGCCACCGAGCGTCCCTGCCGCGGCGATCACGTCACCGGGCCGCGCACCACCGCGGGTGACCGGCTCACGGCCAGCCAGGTCACCGAGTGCCGTGACGGCGAGCAGCACCGAATCAGCGCTGCTCGTGTCCCCGCCTGCCACGCTCGCGCCGACCGCGGCGCACTCCGCAGCGATACCGCCGAAGAGTTCGATGACCCAGTCCGCAGGCAGGTGACCTGGCCCGGCGAAGCCGACGAGCAGCGCGGTCGGCCCGGCGCCCATCGCCGCAACGTCGGCGAGATTCCGCGCCGCAGCCTTTCTGCCTATGTCCGCTGCGCTTGACCACTCACGCCGAAAGTGCCTGCCCTCGATCAGCATGTCGGTGGTGGCGACGACGGTGCCGCCAGGCGCACTGACCACCGCGGCGTCGTCGCCCATCCCCAGCACCAGCCAGGAACCGCCAGGCAGCACCTGCCCGATCGCGGCGATGAGGCCGAATTCGCCGAGTTGCCCGATGGTGATGACTGCCTCCCGTATGCGGCCTCCGGTCGTGCCTGCGGTAGCGTGGCGATCCACACTCACGACCGGGAGGACGACATGGTCCAGGCTTACATTCTCGTCCAGACTGAGGTCGGAAAGGCCGCCGACGTGGCAACCGCGATCGGCCTCATCACGGGCGTGACCCAGGCCGACGACGTAACCGGCCCGTACGACGTGATCGTTCGCGCGGGGGCAGACAACGTCGATGACCTCGGTCGGCTCGTAGTCGCCCAGATCCAGTCGGTCCCAGGCATCACCAGGACGCTGACCTGCCCGATCGTCCACATCTAGGCCGACCGGGCAGGCGGCTAGGCCGCGTCGCAGGCGGCTAGGCCGCGTCGCAGGCGGCTAGGCCAAGGAGCAGGCGGCTAGGCCAAGGAGCAGGCGGAAGCCGATCAGCGCTGCGGTCGCCGCGCGACGCGTGGCTGACCACGCGCGGTGGCAAGACGCTGGCGTCCGGACGGGCCAGCACTGCCAGAACGTGGCGCAGGTAGCGGCCATGCTTACCAGTCACCACGCCGTGGCGCAGGTCTGCTATCCGGGGCTGGCCGAGCACCCTGGGCACGAGGTGGCGGCCAAGCAGATGCGGGGCTTCGGAGGAATGGTGTCATTCCGGCATGCCGGCGGCGAGGAGGCGGCCGTGGCGATGTGCGGCCGGACCAGGCTGTTCACCCT
>DATLSX010000101.1:0-145276 GCA_035533915.1 Streptosporangiaceae bacterium | reverse complement strand
GGTCCCGGGCATCTGCCCGGGACCGCCCGCCGCTCACTTGGTCAGGCCTGAGGCTCCACGTCGCCCTTCGTCGTCGCGGCGACAAGCACCGCGGCGGGTGCGTGCTCCGGGTCGGCGGTGTAATGCGCCGGCTGTGTCTCGTCCGTGCCCTCAGCCAGGTGCGCCGCCTTGAATACCAGGCTCAGCACCGCCGCGATCACCAGGTTGATGACCAGCGCGGTCAGGGCTATGTAGACGGTATGGCCGAGTACCGTCGCCGTCGATCCGCCGAAGTGCGAGTTAGGCTGGCCGGGCACCGGGACACGGTACGCCTCGATCGTCCCGTACACCATGGCCACAGCCCAGCCCAGGAGGAGCGCCCAGCGGTGGAACCAGCGGGTGTACAAGCCGATGACGATCGCAGGGAACGTCTGCAGGATCCAGATCCCGCCAAGCAGCTGGAAGTTGATCGCGAAGGTCTTCGGCAGCGCGAAGACGAACGCCAGCGCTCCGGCCTTCACAACCAGCGACGCCAGCTGCGACACCCTGGTCTGGTGCGCCGGGCTCGCATCCGGTTTGACGTACTCCATGTAGAGATTGCGCGTGAACAGGTTCGCTGCGGCGATCGACATGATCGCGGCCGGTACCAGCGCGCCGATCACGATCGCCGCGAAACCGATCCCGGCGAACCAGCTCGGGAACATGTTCTCGAACAGCAGCGGAACAGAAAGCTGTGCGTTCTTGCCGCCCGCGACGACTCCGGCGACGACCGCAGGTGACGCCAGTGCCATGTAGCCCAGTAGCGCGACCAGGCCGAGCACGAGTGAATAGGCAGGCAGCGCCGCCATGTTGCGCCTGATCACGCCCCGCCTGCGCGCCGCCAGAACCCCGGTGACGGCGTGCGGGTACATGAACAAGGCCAGCGCGGAGCCGAGTGCCAAGGTGGCGTACGCCCACTCGCCGGCCGGCGCGGTGATGAACGAGCCGAACGGCTTGCCGGTCACCGGATTGGTCTTCGACAGGTGGGCGGACGCGGCGCCGAAGATGTGGCTCCACCCACCGAGCCTGGTCGGGATGTACAGGACGGCGACGATCACCATCACGTAGATCAGCGTGTCCTTGACGAACGCGATCAGCGCCGGCGCGCGCAGGCCAGCCACGAAGGTGTACCCCGCCAGGATCGCGAAGGCGATCAGCAACGGCAGGTCCTTCACGAGGGTGTTCGTCGACGAGCCGCCGACGCCCATGACGGTCAGCACGGCCTGGATACCGACTAGCTGCAGCGCGACGTACGGCATGGTCGCGAGGATCCCGGTCACGGCGACAGCGACGCTCAGGCCGCGAGAGCCGTACCGGCCGCGGACGAAGTCGGCGGGAGTCACGTAATTGTGCACGCGGGCGACCGACCACAGCCGCGGCGCGAAGACGAACACGATCGGGAAGACCATCACCGTATAGGAGAGCGCGAAGAAACCTATGGCCCCGGACGCGTAGACCAGCGCGGGCACCGCGATGAACGTGTACGCCGTGTACAGGTCACCGCCGAGCAGGAACCAGGTGACGAACGAGCCGAACCCGCGGCCGCCGAGCCCCCATTCGTTCAAGTGCAGGATGTCTTCGGCCCGGCGCCATCTCGCCGCCACGAATCCCACCACGGTGACGAGCGCGAACAGCACGATAAGGACGGTGAACGAGACCGCATTGATGTGTGTCATCGGTCCGCCTCCGGTCCGTCCGATGGCTGGCTCGCGGATGGCTGGCCGGCCCGCGACTGGCTGGACCGCAGCAGCAGGTAAGCCAGCCACGAGACGATCGCTACGGCAGGAACCAGCGCCAGCTGATACCAGTAGAAGAAGGGAAACGCGCCGAGCATGGGCTTCGCGCGTGCGTACAGCGGAACCCAGAGCGAGCCGAGGATCGCGGCAAGGAGCAGGACCGTGATCAGCAACCACGTCGCCGGACTCTTGCCTGGGGAATTGGACGGGCTCATCGCATCCTCTCAGGTCATGTGCGCACCGACGGCCAGCCCGCCCCAACAGGCCACGGTGCTACTGGGGAAAATGAAACCAATGGATCGTATGTGAAGTTGTCACGCTGCACCTATCGTGCACTGGAACCGGCGGACAGGCAATAGTCAGCCGGACGTCGAGAGAACATCGCGGGCGCGCGCAACCGGTCCCTGGTATCGGCAAGGGCACAAAGGCCCTAGCACGCTGCGGCAAGCGCCGCGACACAATGACCGTATGTTGCTACACCGAGCGGCTGGCCTGTCCACGGGCCGCAGCAGGATCGCGGGTGAAGTTCCCATGCCTGTCATCGCCCCTCTCGCCGTCATCGTTCTCGCCGTCGCGTTGATCGTCTGGCAGACGCGCGTCGCACGGCGGCTTGGCTACAAGCTGGGCGGCGATGTGGTGGTGCGTTGCCGCGAGGGCCACCTCTTCACGACAATCTGGATCCCGGGAGCGTCCGTCAAGGCTGTTCGCCTCGGCCTGCGCAGGTTCCAGCACTGTCCGGTCGGAAACCACTGGACGCTTGTCACTCCGGTCAGGGACGCTGACCTGACCAGCGAGGACAGGCGAACCGCCGGGGAGCACCACGACATCAGGGTTCCCTGAGGGCGCTGCGGGGCGCACCAGGGCGGGGCGCACCAGGCTGGCTGTAGGGCGCACCAGCCGGGAAGCCGCGACTTCCACCGCGACTTCCCCGGTCCTAGCTGGTACCTGAGTTGTCAGTCCTTGACGGCGACCGGCTTGTTGACCGGGTGATCCTCGCCGTAGTGCTCCCGGGAGATGACCGGCGCATCCCGGCCGGTGCCGGTAGTACCCCGCTGTGAGCCGACCAAGCTTGACGAGTCGCTGGACGCCTCCTCGTGGTACTCCTCCTCGACGTTGACGCTCCAGACGTCGTGCTTGGAGCCCGTGGCGATGTTCTCCGCGGTGAGCATGGCGGTGAACATCGAGTGGTCCTGGTTGTTGTAGCGGTGCATTCCGTTGCGACCCACCGGATGCACGTTGGGCGCGTGAGCGTCCAGCCACTCGACGATCGTCGCCACGTTCGCCTTGTAGCTCTCGTCGTAGAACGGATATGCCTTGGGCATGCGCACCACGTAGCCGGCTTCCACCGCCGCGGCGTCGACGAGGCCCAGGATCTCTAGCTCTCGCTTGCCCTGCTCGATCAGGTCCTCGTCGGTCTTGGTCCAGGTCTCGTCGCCCTCGAACACGAAGAACTCCAGGCCCAGGCAGGTCCTGCCTTCCTTGACCAGGTACGGGGACCAGGAGCCGAAATTCTGAATCCGGCCGACCTTTACCTCAGGCGCGTGGATGTAGATCCAGTTGTCAGGGAATCCGGCGGATTCGGGGACGACCAGCGCCACCGTCAGGAAGTCCCGGTAGCGGAGATCATTGCCTGCCTGCAGCACTGCGGCCTCGGGCGCGGGGTCCATGGCCTGGATGAGCTGCGAGATCGGCATCGAGGAGACGACGTGGTCACAGTTCTGCTCGCTGCGGGTCCCGTCCGCGGCCTGGGTGACGACGGAGACCGCGCGGCCGACCTCGTGCCGGATGCCGACCACGCGGGTGCGCATGGTGACAACGCAGCCCTTGGCCTCGATCAGGTCGCTGCACCGCTCCCACATCATTCCAGGACCGAGCTTGGGGTACTGGAACTCCTCGATCAGTGACGTGATCTCCTTCTGGTTGCGCCTCGGCAAGAGCGCGTTGATCACGGCGTTGGACAGCGAGAGGTTCTTGATCCGCTGCGCCGCGAAGTCCGCGGGCAGCTTGTTGACCGGCACGCCCCACAGCTTCTCGTTGTAGGACTTGAAGAAATGCCGGTACAGCCGGTTGCCGAACCGGGCGATGATCCAGCCCTCAAGAGTGTTCTGGTCCTTCGGCGGACGGATCCGCGCACCGATGTACGAAAGCACGCAGCGGAACGCCTCGAACAGTCCGAGGTTGCGCAGCGCGTTCGACGCCTTGAGCGGGTAGTCGTAGTACTTGCCGCTGTAGTAGATGCGGCTCATCCGCGGGCGAAGCATGAAGTCCTCGTCGGGCAGGATCTCGTGCCAGAGCGCCTCGACGTCCTTCACCTTGGTGAAGAAGCGGTGCCCGCCCAGGTCAAACCGCCAGCCGTCGCGCTCCACAGTGCGGCTGATGCCTCCCACCACGGCATCGGACTCGACGACGGTCGAGGGTATGGCGTATCGGGTCGCAAGAATGTATGCCGCGGTCAGTCCGGCGGGACCCGCACCGATGATGGTTACCCGCCGTGGGTTCGAGCCTGTCGGCTCGGTCCCTGCTCCCGCGGATGTCGAGTCTCCCGGTTCACGCATAGTTGCCACACTATCACCTTATGTCACATAATTCAGGTATGAGGTAAATCAAGTCTTGCGAGCACACTCTCGCGATCGGCCATATCGCCTTGTACAGGGACGATACCGCCTCGGCAGGCCATCACTCAGCTTCCGTAGGGGTTCGTCAGTAAGCCATTCGGCCCGCTCCCGATTGCCCGGCGGCCAGTACCCTGAAGGCCTGGTTCGTCAGTAATCCTACCGACATGGCGTGACAGACGGCTTGCCAGAGGCGGTCCATTCCCAGACGTTCGGTTCGCACCACGACAATACCGGAACGTTGGTCAGGAGGTTCTGGTTCCATACCAAGACCCGATCCTTACCGACATCGTAAGTCCTGGCCGCAGGCCCGAAGAGCGCCTCGAGCTCGCTGACGTTGCCGCACACGTGCCCGCACTTGAAACGCTGGACCACTACGAAGTTGGCGTAGTGCGTGCTCGGGTCGTACCAGGTGGTGCTGTTCTCCCACGGCGTGGTGACGAGCCTGCCGCGGAACACCCGGACCGGGCTGACATGGACGCGGTCACCACTGTCCACCGAGATTTGCCAGGCCTGCCCGAAACCGGCCAACCCCGAGCTCAGGTGACGCGCCTCGAACCAGGCGGCGCTCGGGTGGCTCTGATAGCTCGCGGCGGGCTGGGCAGCGGAGGCGGCCAGCGCGATGCCGTTGATCGCGAGCACGACCGCCAGCACCGGTATCAGGCGCCGGATCCGGATCAGCCGGCCCGCGAGCAGCCGCCCGGCCAGTGCCGCGCCCATCGGCAGCAGGCCGATAATCTCGTTCGGGTTCGGCCTGGTGCCGAACAGGTAGGCCACCAGCATGAAGCCGAAGCCAGCGGTCAGGACCTGGGCCACCAGGTCGTTGGTAAAGATATGCCGTACTCCGAGCACGACCGCCCAGACCACCAGCACGAACCCGACGACATGAAACAGCGCGAAGATCGTGGCCCGCCCGGCGCCGGGTCCGATGAAATCGGCGCTAAAGGTACCGAGCACACGCTCCAGCTTGGTCCCCAACTGACTGACCAGCTGGTGGGCCGAGGCGATCCGGCCGGTCGGCATGCGGACGTAGAAACCGCCGGCATGCCAGATCAGCACCAGCGCGGCCCGCGCGGCCGCCACCGCCGCTAGCGCACCGCCGGCCAGCGAAAGCTCGAACCAGTGCCCGCGCCATGGCCCGCGCCGCCGGAACATCCGCACCGCGCAGACGACCAGGATCGCCACCACGCCCTGGTACAGCACCAGCATGTCGGCCATCATCGCCCAGACCAGCATCACGCTGACCAGCACCGGAGTCCACCACCGCTCCGGTGCCCGGTCCAGCACCAGGAAGATCAGCAGCAACGGCACCTGGGTCCCGGTGTGGTCCGGACCCGACAGCACCACGCTGGTGCCGCCGGCGAGCGCGGGCGCCAGCATGATCCCGGCCGCGATCAGCGCCCTGACCAGCCCTTCGCGGCCAGTGGCCCGGCCCTTCGCGAGCACCGCCGCGAGCAGCACCATCAGGGTGTAGTTCAGCGCCGCGACGATGTGGACCGCATCGCCGTTCAGCCCGCGCAACGCCAGCACCAGCACGTACTCAGGCAGCTCGGTGGTGTAGTACGAGACGTCTCCGACCGACCAGCCGCTCAGCAGTACGTTGCCGTGCAGCATGTCCCAGGCCTGCATCGTCTGCGGCCCGCTGGCTGAGGCGACGTCCAGGTGGACGGGGAGCGTCCGTGCCTGCGCCAGGTAAGCGAGGAACAGCACCATGCCGGCCAGCGCGGTCAGGACTGCCGCCAGCAGTCGCCGTTCTCGCGGGCCGAGGCTGCTACTGCCGGAATGCCGCCCGCTGGCGGCTGGACGGCCGGTCCCGGCCACCGTCGGCTGGCCAGCGCCGCCCGGAGCCGAAGAACCGGACACGGAAGTGCTCACCATGCCGCCATCAGCAGGTGATTGCGTCACGGCACACCATCTCCCAAGTCGGTGCGATGTCATGCGCTCGGCATGAGAAGCGGGGGAAGTCTCGTCTCGGCTCATCCTTGACAGCGCCGTGGTCGCGAGGCCTGAGAATATTATTCTCATCCAGCCACAATGCGCAAATAGCAGCGCGCTGTCCGGCCCGCGGGTCGAGGTCGGCGGTGACTTTCGCCACGTCCGTGCCCGCGGCTGGTGCTCCGGCCGGACCCCGCGCCAGTCACGGCCGCTGCCAGCTAAACCGGTTGCCGCCAGGCCTGGTTTCCGCTGTACTCCGGTAAACCGACGATGACGAGGGAGAACACCATGCGAGCAGCGATTATGTCCATCCAGAACGGATTCGCCCGCTATCCGAAGGACATGACGCGCATTGGCAACGCTCAATTTGGGGATCCTGGCGCACGTAGATGCCGGTAAGACCAGCCTGACCGAACGGCTGCTCTGCGACGCCGGCGTCATCGGCGAGATCGGCAGGGTCGACGACGGCAGCACTCAGACCGACACGCTCGCGCTGGAGCGGCAGCGCGGCATCACCATCAAGTCGGCGGTCGTCTCCTTCGCCATCGACGGCCTGACCGTGAACCTGATCGACACGCCTGGCCACCCGGACTTCGTCGCCGAGGTCGAACGGGTGCTCAGCGTGCTCGACGGCGCGATCCTGGTGATCTCGGCGGTGGAAGGAGTGCAGGCGCAGACCGGCGTGCTGATGCGCACCTTGCAGCGACTACGGATCCCGACCGTCATCTTCGTCAACAAGATCGACCGCCGCGGCGCACGGCCGCAAGCCGTGCTCAGTGCCATCTCCGACCGGCTCACGCGGGCGATCGTGGCGATGGGCAAGGTCACCGGACCCGGCTCCCGTGCCGCCGGGTTCGCGCCGTCCGACGGCGGTGACGCCGCCTTCGCGGCGCGGCTGGCAGAACTGCTAGCCGAACACGACGACGCGCTGCTGGCCGCGTACGTTCAAGATGAGGCCCCGCTGCCGTACCGCCGGCTGCGCGCCGAGCTCGCCGTCCAAGTGCGGCAAGCGCTCGTGCATCCGGTGTTCTTCGGCTCGGCCGCGACCGGGGCAGGAACGGATTGCCTGGCCGCGGCCCTCGCCGAGTTCCTGCCGTCGGCCTCAGGCGAGCAAGACGGCCCGCCGTCCGGCACCGTCTTCAAGGTGGAACGAGGCCGCGCCGGAGAGAAGATCGGCTACGTACGGATGTTCTCCGGTACGCTGCGCGCGCGAGAGCGGCTGGCACTCGGCCACGGCCGCACCGGCAAGGTCACCTCGATCAGCGTCTTCGAGCCCGGTTCGCCGAGCCAGCGGGCTGAGGTCACCGCGGGTCAGATCGCGAAGGTGCGGGGCCTGTCCGACATCGCAATCGGCGACACGCTCGGCGTGCCGCGGCCAGGCCGAGCGGGTCAGCAGTTCGCACCGCCCACGCTGGAGGCTATCGTGGTCCCCCGCCACCGCGCTGACCGCGGCCGGCTGCGCACCGCGCTCGTCCAGCTAGCCGAGCAGGACCCGCTGATCAACTTGCGCGAGGACAGCATCCGCCCGGAACCGCTCGTCTCGCTGTACGGAGAGGTGCAGAAAGAAGTCATCCAGGCGACGCTGGCCGACGACTTCGGAATCGAGGTGAGTTTCCGTGCGACCACCACGATCCGCATCGAGCGGCCGGCCGGCACCGGCGCGGCGGCCGAGTTCATGGACACCGAGCCCAATCCGTTCCGTGCCACGGTCGGACTGCGGATCGAGCCGGCGCTGGCCGGCTCCGGCATCCGGTTCGCGCTCGAAATCGAGCTCGGCGCCTTGCCGTCGGCGTTCGTCAAGGCGGTCGAGGTGGCCGTGACGGACACGCTTCGCCAGGGCATCTACGGATGGCAGGTCACCGACTGCACGGTCAGCATGACGCATTCCGGCTACGTGCCGCCGCCGCCATTCGGCTGGAGCAAGTGGTCCAGCTCAGCCGGTGACTTCCGGGCACTGACTCCGCTGGTCGTGATGACCGCCCTCGCCCGGGCAGGAACCGCGGTCTTCGAGCCGATGCACCACTTCCGCGTCGAGGCACCGGCCGACACCATCGCGGCGATCCTGCCCGCGCTAGGACGGCTGCGCGCCATCGCTTACGCGCCAGCCCTGCGAGGTGCGTTGGCCATACTCGAAGGCCGGCTCCCCGCGGCGGAAGTACAACGGATGCGGCAGCAGCTGCCTGGCCTGACTCGTGGTGAGGGCGTGCTCGAATCGGCCTTCGAGTGCTACGAGCCGGTCCGCGGCACGATCCCGACGAGGCCGCGCTCGGACCACAATCCGCTCAACCGTCGGGAGTACCTGCTGCGAATTGCGCGAAGGACGTGACGAAGGGGCCGCCGCCAGGCCGGAGCTCACGGCCGGTTCGGGTCGGGGTGCACGGCGATGAAGACCGACCAGGCGGGAGCGGACGGGTCATCCGGGCGGTCGGCCACGTCGTCGAGCAGGGAGCGGAGCCTGGCACGGAACTCGGCCAGGTCCGCGGCGGACAGGCGAAGGCCGAGCCTGGCGGTGTCCACCTGCGCCGCGGGAACGAGGGCGACCTCCTCAAGGAACGCGTCAAGCAGCGCCCGGTCATGCGCCGGAGCGCTGAGCCGCCAGGACTTCCTGGTCGCCAGGTAGGGGATCTCGCGAGCGCCGCGGGCACCGCGCCGCTGCGGCTGCGGCTCGAGAAACCCCGTTCGTACCAGTGTCCTGATGTGGTGCAGCGTGCTCGCGGGGTCGCGGCCGAGCAGGCTGGCGATCTCCTTGTTGGTGCGGGCTTCGCCGAGGCAGATGCGCAGGATCCGCAGCCTCAGCGAGGACGCGAGCGCCCGCGCCTCCTCGTCGGTGGCCTGCCTGCGCTGCGTCATGACCACACTATAAAGTGATTGACAAACCCCAATCAGTATCTTCATGATGGCCGCGTGAGCGACCTACTCGTCGGCGACGCGGCCCGCGACCTCCCCCGCGGCCAGGCAGGCGACCGCCGACGCCGTGGTGGCCTGTGGCATCATCTGGACTTCCGGCGGCTGTGGATCGGCGAGACGGTCAGCCAGTTCGGCACGACCATCAGTCAGCTCGCGCTGCCGCTGGTGGCAATCCTGGTGATCCACGCGACTACCTTCGAGGTCGGCGTGCTGGCCGCGCTGGAGAGCGCCGCCTTCCTCGTCGTCGGCCTGCCGGCCGGCGCGTGGGTGGACCGCATGCGGTTCCGCTCGGTACTCATCGCCAGCGACCTGATCCGGGCCGCCCTGCTCGGCTCGATCCCGCTCGCGAGGCTGCTCGACGTGCTCACGATCTACCAGCTTTACCTGGTCGCGCTGACAACGGGCGTCAGCACGGTCTTCTTCGACGTGGCTTACCAGTCCTACCTGCCGCAGCTCATCGGCCGGCAGCTGCTCGTCGAAGGTAACGCCAAGCTTCAGGGCAGCGAGTCGGTCAGCCAGGTCGCCGGGCCGAGTATCGGCGGCGCGCTCATCCAGGCGCTCGGAGCGCCGTATGCGGTACTCGCCGACGCGCTGACTTTCCTCTGGTCCGCCGGATGGGTCACCGCGATCAAGGCCAGGCAGCCCGCGCCCGAACGCAAGCCGGGCCAGAAGCTGCGCCACGAGATCACCGAGGGGCTCCGGTTCGTGCTCCGCCACCCGCTGCTGCGCGCGATCGCGACCTGCACCGGCTGGTTCAACCTGTTCGGCTCGATGGGATTCGCCGTGTTCTACGTGCTGCTCGCGCGCGACCTGCACGTCTCCCCCGGCATCATCGGCCTGCTCACGTCGACGTCCGCGATCGGCGGGCTGCTCGGCTCGCTGGTCGCCAGCCGGTTCGCCGCGAAGGTGGGCAAGGGCCCGGCTATCTGGATGTCGGCAGCGGCCGTCGGGCCGACTGCCTTCGTCGCCCCGTTCGTGCAGCACAACTGGACGCTCGCGCTGCTGGCTGTCGCGCAGGCCGGCATGTGGCTCGGTAATGTCGTCTACAACGTCACCCAGGTGAGCTTCCGGCAGGGCCTGTGCCCGCCCGAGTTGCTCGGCCGGATGAACGCGACGATGCGGTTCTGCGTCTGGGGCACGATGCCGCTCGGCGGGTTGCTCGGCGGCGTACTCGGTGCCGCGATCGGAGTCCGTGCCACGCTCCTCGTCGTGGCCGTCGGGCAATCCGTCGCCTTCTTGCCGGTCTTCCTGTCGCCGCTGCGGCGGATGCGGGACCTGCCTTCTTACGTGATGGCTTAAGCGCTCAGCTTGCCCCGGCCGGCAGCATGCCCGGCTGCATGCCCGGCTGTGAGACGAGAGCCATGTTCTCCCAGTAGACCGACGAGCCGCCAGCCGAGGCGGTCCCCGGCATGCACTCAGCGATCATCCGCGCGGTCAGGCCCGCGGCGACGTAAGCCGAGGTGCCGCTCTCGGTGCCTGGCATCCGTCCGGACGGCCGGTCAGGCACCCGGACAGGTCATCAGCCGACTGGCTCCCAGCTAGCGGGCTGGTCCGTGCGCAGCAGGCTGTAGATGACGCCGTCACGCCAGGCGCCGTTGCGCCAGCCGGTGCCCCGGATCACCCCTTCCCTGGTGAACCCCGCCTTCTCCAGGGCACGCTGCTCGGCTAGGTTGCCCACTTCGGTGCTGGCTTGGATCCGGTGCACTGGCGTGTGAGCGAGCAGGTACCTTGCCAGCAGGGCCTGGGCCAGCCCGCCATACCCGTAGCCGCGAGCTTCCGGCAGCAGCGCTATGCCGATCTCCCAGAAGTACGCCGTAACGGTGACTGGCCGTCGTCCCCAGGTGACGAATCCCAGCGACTCGCCTCCCTTGACCACTATCAGCGCCCCGCCGTCGTCGCCGAGCAACCTGGTCTCCGCCCAGGCCCGGCGCCAGCGGAGCGGGTTGAACCAGCCGAACCAGGCGAACTCGCCGGTCGCTTCGGGATCATGGGTGAGCATCTCCAGAATGACCAGGTCCTCTTCGTCGACCGGCCGTAATTCCAGCGGATCATCCATACCTGACATCTTAACCAGCCGTTCCCAGTGATCACGGCCGCCGACTCGTGCCTATAGCCACCAGCAGCGCCACTTCCTAGCAAATCAATAGTAAAGAAAGAGACGAACTTAAGCTGCGGACTCGCCGCCCGGGTAGGTTCGGGAACGATTTCCCAGAACCTGCGCGTGCGACGCGGGCAGGCAATTGGGCAGGCAATCCGACCACTGGAGGCAAGGTGCGGGCAGGTTCAGCGATCCAGGCAGGTGGCGCGGTTCAGCAAGCGCCCGAGTCGCGAATCGGGCCATACCGGCGCCGAAGCACGTCACAGGCCGGGAACGTGCAGGCACTCACGGTCGCACTCTCCCCCGACGGACTGCAATACCTGGCGCAGAAACTTGTCGTCGGCCGCATGGTACAGGCCTTGTCCGGCCTGACCCCGCCGAATACATCGGTGCCCGTTGCGGACATCACGCTCTCGACGAGCAGTACCGGCGCCATGACCATCGCCGAGAAAATAGTCATCACACTCAGTAATGGATCGCTGGTCAACTTCGCCCCCGCCTTCCAGAGCCTGACCCAGGGGCCGAACGGTCAGTTCACCCTGGTACTGGTGACCAGCAACGTGACGGTGAATTACACCTGGAACGAGCAATACGATAGATATTTTTATTATCTGTGGATAAACTCGTTTCAGGGCCACAGCAATAATACGTGGCCGTACAGCATGGGTGTCGACTCGTTCACCATCACCGTTCCGATCTCGGTCACCCAGCAGGCGAGCAGCTATGCGCTGACCATCGGCACGGTCCAGGTCAATCCGGTCGGCCTGCATACCAATATTCCCGCTAACAGCATCGTGCAGCAACCTGGACCGTGCTTCACCACGACCGTCGACGACACGACGGTCAGCGCGCTGGAGAACATCGACTTCCAGACGCCGATCCAGAACCTGCTCGCCAATGTGCTCGGCACGATTCCGGCCAGCGGCGAGCTGACGCCGAAGATCGTCTTCAATTTCGGCCAGGGCGCCACGCCGCTGGCGTTCCCCAACGACCGCGGGCTCAGCCTCGGCGTGACCGGGAACGTGACCTGGGACGGAGTCGCCTACACCGACGGGACGCCGCCGGACCTGGCCGTGCCGGACGTACCGGTCAGCAACCATGTCAGGTTCCGTACCGCCGATTATCAGTTCAACGAGTTGTACTGGGCGTTCTTCAAAGACGGCAGGCTCGGCAAGACCATCACCGCCGGGGAGCTCCCAGACCCTGGCATGCTCAACACCAGCTACTACCAGAGCGGCCCGCTTGCCCCGCTCTACCAGAAGTACCCGAACCTGCAGATGTCCGTCGGCGTGACCCCGCTAGCTCCGCCGACGGTCACGTTCCAGCCCGTGTACCAGCTGATCTACGGCGACAACGGCGTGCTGACGACGCAGGAAGCCGAGCTGCCTGCCCCTGTCTACGGCCAGCTCAGGACCCTCCAGGGCAACATCTATCTCTCCCAGGGCGCCTATACGGCCGCGCTGCAAGCCGCGCTAGGACCGAGCGGCACCGCGTACATCCCGCAGATCGAGCAGGCGTCGGCCGTCACCGGGCCGTTCAACGCCGCTTACCAGGTAACCGCGGGTGGCCTGAGCTCGCTCCAGGCACAGCTCCCCTCTGGCAGCTACGCGCAGCTCGCCGCGGCGCTGACCGTCGGCCAGGTTTTCACCGACACCGCCTGGCTGCTGGTGACGGTGGAAAGCGCGCTCGGCTCGCTGGACCTGGCCAGCCAGTACGCGCCGGCAATCAAGCAAGCCTTCGCGCTCGCGCAGCCCGTCAGCCAGGTGTACTGGGTCACCGACGGCACCAACGGCGGACTGACCACACTTGCCGACCAGCTCCCGGCCGATGTCTACAACGACCTGACCGGCCTGGAGAATCTGGTCTACCTGGATCAGGCCAGCTTCCTGACCGCCCTGCAGAACGCCATCGGCCCGGACGCCGGGCAGTACGCCGCCCAGATAACCAAGGCTGCGCTGGTCAACGGGGCCATCGCCACGCAGAACGTGCAAGCGGTGTTCAACGTGATCAAGGCAGGAACCACCATCGGGGTCTTCACCGTCAATTTCACCGAGACCGACTTCCAGCAGAATTTCCGGCTCGGCAGCGCCGGCTACAACCAGACGGTGCAGTTCGACTTCCAGCTCATCGACAGCGCGACCAGCGCCAAGCTGGTGAGCTCGAACGTCCCCGGCATCAACGCGACCACCTTTCCCTCGATCTGGAACTACGTGCTTCAGCCCGTCTACGCCCTGGAGACCGAGAAGATGGCGCACGCCGGTGTGCCGCTGCCTTTCCTGGCCGGGTTCAGCTTCCTGTTCGACCAGGCCACCGTGACGGTCGAGCCAGGGTATGCCGAGGTACTCGCCAACTTGGACTACATCGGCACGGCCGAGTTCGCCGACGCGCTGGCCAGGGATCCCAGGACGACCGACGTGCCCGCGCTGGTTAGCCAGCTTCGCACCGCCGAGCCGGCCAGCGCAACCGCTGCCCCGCAA
Organism: Streptosporangiaceae bacterium; assembly: GCA_035533915.1. Lineage (GTDB taxonomy): Bacteria > Actinomycetota > Actinomycetes > Streptosporangiales > Streptosporangiaceae > Chersky-822. Next base: position 131,493 of record DATLSX010000101.1, on the reverse strand, counting down.
CGCGCCAGCGAACCGGTACGGATCGGCCGGGGAAGGACCCGGCCCGGCCTGCACCGGACCAGGCACGCCGCCGCGCTGACCCGGCTGGTGCGGCGGCCCAGCCAGCGGCCAGGTCCGGCAGCGCGGGCCGGCGCGCTGCGCGCGGGCCGGGACGCCGAGCCGGTCGAGACGCTGGACTTTCACTTCGCACTCGGCCACCTCCCTGGCGTCGAGCAGTTCCAGCTGCACGTCGGCGGCGAGCGGATCCCGCTCACCGCGCACACTCCGCAGACCCTCGCCGCACACGCGGCCAGGAACGCCGCGCTCGGGTTGCTCGACGAGGAAACCCGCGCGACGTTCACGCATTACGCAGAGGCTGTCCCGCTGTCACCGCGGCGCGCCCGCATCCTGCGGGTCAGCTACCCGTCTCCGAGCGCCCCGATCCCGGACCTCGCGCTGCTGGCCGTGCACGTCCCGACCTGGGCCAGGCAGGCGCACAGGGAACGTCGGCTGCAGCGCGACGACCGCGGCGTGCCTGCCGGCCTGGCGCAGCTGGGCGTCACGACCCGGCTGCCATTCTCCCGCGCGGTCGCCGCCTCCTGCGACGCTGACCGGCTGATCACGACGGTCAGTTCTGCGGCGACCGTGGTCTTCATGCACCCGCAGCTAGCCACCAGCGACCCGGTCACCGCGGCAGCGGTCATGGACGACCACATCAACAGCCCCGACAACCTGGCGGCCATCCAGCGTTTCCAGGGCCAGATCAGCCGACAAGGGCCGGACTGGCAGTCCAGCATGGTGTCGACTGACCACCAGGGCAACACGCTGACGTGGGGGCCGAAGTTCCCCGGCAAGAGTGGTGCCGTCTACCGCAACCGGCTCTCGGACGCCACGATCGCCGCCGCGGCCGGGGCCATGCGGCTCCCGCTGACCACGTCGCAGCAGGACCCGGCCTTGCAGAACTCAAGCTGGTCGGTCAATCAGGGGACCGGCACCGTCTACCACGTCGGGCCGGAAGCTACCCGGGCGCTTCGGACCGGGCGCGCCCGGGCCAAGGCCGCCGGGCGCGCGGCCAGCGGCGGCTATGCGTTCACGCTCACCAACCTGACGCCAGGGCACGGCCTGGAGATCGACGACACCAGCCTGAGCTTCACGCCAGATGAGGCCGGCGGCGGGACGGTCAGCGTCAACGTGAGCAATAGCTTCCTGCGGTCGCTCTACGCCTACGCGCAGTTCCTCGACGACCACGGCCGCGTCATCCCGGTCCCGGTGGACGGCGGGGAGCCGACCAGCTACCTGCCGGTCGACGTGGTCACTCCGGTCAACGTCGTGCTCGGCATCCCGCTGCCCACCGAACCGACCGTACTCAGCTTCGCCTGGCCGGCCGCGGCGGCAAGCGCCCGGCTCGTGCACGGCGGGCTTGGCACGAGCCGGTGGGACAACGACATCGTCTGGCCAGGGGTGATCCTGACCGGCATCTTCAACTACGCGATCCCCGGGCTGTTCCTGCTGGCCGGGGCCGAACTGGACAGCAACGCCTGGTTCAAGTCGATCGAGGAAGATAAACCACTGGTCGCCACGCTGTTCAAGCTCGGGCTCGGCATCTTCGGCACCGAGGCGTCGGCGTCGGTCGCCTTCCCCGACGTATCGGCGATCTTGTCCGCGCTGGCCGACGCGATCGCCGGCTTCCTGGTACACGAAGGCCTGGAGACGCTGCAGGCCTACATCATCGAGAAGCTGGGGGAAAGCGCCTTCGAGGACGCCATCCCCGTGGTCGACATCTTCTTCCAGATCGCGAACCGCGCCGTGGACCTCGCCGAGATCGCCGAGACCACGGTGGAGGTGCTCACCTCCCCCGCCGTCTACGAGGTGGCCATCGTCCGCACGCTCGACCTGCGGGCGACCGTCGGCCCGGACCCGACCCACGGCACCAGGACCAACCCGGCGATCTGGCCGCAGGTCGCCACCATCTGGGAGGCGATCATCCAGTACCAGGGCGGCACCTCGCATACCCAGACCGGCAGCGTGCTGTCCCTCGGGTCGCCGTCCCAGCCGGTGACGGTACGGTTCGGCGCGCTGCCGGCGGGCGGCTCGCTGCAGCTGAAGTTCAACGTCTACTCGGCGACAGGCTTCCTGTGCGGTCAGTTCACCAGCGCCTGGATACCGGCCGCGCTGCCCGGCCAGGAGCAGGTGCTCACGATCGCCGGCGCGATCCAGGAGAACCTGGTGCCGCTCAGCCCGGCGACGGTCTACGAGTACAAGCAGAAACTGGTCTACGACGCCGCCGCGACCGCCCACGTCTGGCAGCCCGGCCAGTTCGCGCTCGACGCGGCGGCCGCGACCTCGCTCGATCAGCGCCAGGTCTCCCCGCGGGTCGCTACGGCGTTCCGTGAGAACGGCTGCACGCTGGACTTCGGCGCGGCCGTCGAGGTACTCAACCCCGGCAGCGCGTGGCTGATCACCGACGGGCAGGCCAGCTACCGTATCGCAGCGCAACAGGTCATGCTCGGCGACGTGCTGACCTCGGTGCTGACCGTCAACACCGCCAACGCGCCCGGCCAGGTGGTCACCGACCTCGACGCCGACGACACCGGTCATCACCTCGCCAAGCTGGTCAACATCACGATGAACGACAAGGCCTACATGCTCGGCTACTGCTGGCGCGCATCCGGCCAGGACATCCCGGAGACCGGCGGTGAGTTCCCGGTATCCAGCCAGATCCACGCGTTCCAGAACATCAACGTGCTGGCCCGGCCCGAAGCCTCGCTGATGTTCTCCTCGTCCGGCTTCGTCAACCAGCCCGCCATCGTCTACGACGAGTTCGGCCCGGCACCGCTGTTCAGCGTCCCTGGCAGCTTCGCCGCCGGGCTCGACGGCGGCGGCACCGTCCCGGCCGACCTGGCGGCGCTGTTCAGCGCCTTCGCCTACCCGCTGCCCGGCGACGCCATCGTCGCCATCGTGACCGCCGGAGCGGCCTGGACCATCGGGCTGCCGAACGCGGTGCCGTCATACTCACTGTCCCGGGTGAGCGACACGATCGAGATCCACGCCTACCCGAGCGAGGCGATCAGCCAGCAGAACTATTACGTCCAGCCGACAAGCGACTCGCCCTCCGGCTACGAGTACCAGCTCCGCCAGGTAACTCTGGACAGCGCGGCTCCGTTCGACCTGCACCAGACCCAGAGCATGGGCCGGTTCACGCTGCCGTTCAACGACGACTTCGTGGTCCATCCGCAGGGCTATGTCGTGGCCGTCAACTACGCGCAGAGCCGGATGATGATCCTGCGGCTGCCGGACGCCCCGGCCCCGGACGATCAGGTGACCTCGGCGGTCATCGTCTCCGGCCCGGCCGGGGACCATGCCAGGCAGGGACTGATGAACGGCCCGGTCGCCCTGTCCGTCACGGCGGACGGCCGCATCCTGGTGCTCGAGCAGGGCACGCAGAACGTGCCTGGCCGCATCCAGGCGTTCGACGTCAACGGCAATCCGGTCCCGAGCTTCGATGGCGAGGCCATCACGGCCTTGCCACAGCACTACGCACCGGACCTGGACGCCGGCCTGGTCAGCCTCGACCTGCGCGACGCCCTCGCCACGGCGGGTGCGCCGCTGTCGGGCGTGTGGCTGATCCAGGACGGGACCACGCTGTACCAGCTCACCGACGACGACGGCGCGGTCGTGGTCACCTCAGGCGGAGCGCACCTGTCGCTGCACTGGACGATCACCAGCGCGGACGCAAGCTACCAGCTCAGCCTGGACGGTTCGGTCATCTCGGTGTCCCAGGACGACACCACGCTGTTCACCTTGCCCGGCAGCCTGGCAGCGAGCCTGAACCGCGCGATTACCACCGGGGCCGTGGCCGAGGCCTTCCGCGAGCACGACATCGACCTCGCGGCACCGGTATCGGTGACCGGCGACGAGCTCACCCTGGACCCCTCGGTCCGCGCCGACCTTGTCCAGGGGAATGTCCCCGGAGCACTTGTACGGGAGCTGACCACGCGCGGGCTGTCCCTGTCCGCACACGCGACCGTGTCCGCGAGCGTGCTCGTGACCGTGCGCGATCCCGGGTCGCAGTGGACGCTCCAGGACCTGCGTACCGCGAGTTCCTACAAGGTCTCGCTGGCATCCGGCGGTGCCTGGCTCGAGGTCGTCAGCTTCGTCTCCATGGCGCCGCTGTACGACAGCACGCCCGGGTCGGCGGTCACCTACCTGAGCATGAGCACCGAGCTGAAGGGCTACATCTACGTCCTGAGCTATGTCGGTGACGGCAGCAGCGCGCTGGACTACCGGCTCGATATCTACCAGCCGAACGGTCCGTGGCTGGCGCGCACCGTCGGGGTCAACGCCGCCAAGATCGTGCTGGATATGTGGCGCAACCTGTACACGCTGAACTTCGAGTCGTTCCTCGGGCCGGGTGGCCGGACCGAGCCGTCGGTCAGCACCTGGGTGCCGTCGCAGTAGCGGACTGGCGGATGGCATCCGATCCCGGCAAGCCGGGCTTCGCCGGCCAGCTCACCAGGCCGGTCTTCGCCGGCAAGCTCACGCTGCGCACCACCAACGCCTCCGGGCAGCGGTACTTCCTGAGCTACACCGCGAAGACCGGCCAGGTCCTGCCCACCCTGTCGGCCACCCGCGCCGCGGCTCCGGCAGCCGTCTGGACGGCGTACGAGGCCGGGTCAGGCGCGGTGGTCCTGGTGTCCGACACTGGCTTGTACGTTTGCGTTCAAGAAGGTAATTACGTCGCCGTCCTGCTGCCCGACCCCGGCGAGGCAGCAGCGGTCACGCTCCAGCCGGCCGGCGACAGCGGCCAGATCCAGATCGCCTGGACCGACTTCGCCGGGCAGGCCCGCACCGCCTACTACCAGCTCGGGACGGGACTGCCCGCTACGCTGACCTTTCTGGCCACCGGCGGCCCGGGGACGCTGTCCACGCTCGGGCAGAGCGTGACGACTCCCGGGCTCGCGGCGATCCGGCGCGCGAAGTCCGCCGCCGGGTGCGATCTCACCAGCGTGAACCTCGCGGGCGCTGATCTGTCCGGCATCGACTGCACCCAGGCCCGCCTGGACAACGCCATCATGGCGGACGCCACGGTGGCCGGAGCCGTGCTCACCGGTGCGTCGCTGACCGGAGTCGACCTGACCGGAGTGATCTGGGGCGACGACATCCGCGCCGCGAGCGCCGACTTCAGCGACAGCATCGGGATCGGCATCACGGTGCCGTCCACCGACCCGCCGGCCAAGCGGGCAACCTTCGACGGAGCCACGTTCACCGGAGCGGACTGGTCGGGTGCGGACCTGACCGGCGCCTCCCTGCACAACGCGTTCGTCACCGGTGCCAACTTCAGCGGCGCTACCCTGACCGGCGGCTACCTGTACGCGATCCAGGCGGGGAAGAGCAACGACGGCACCGCCCCAGGCGCCGACTTCTCCTACGCCTGCATGCCCGACGTCAACCTGCAGAATTCGAACCTGAACGGCGCGGACCTGTCGGACGCTCAGATCTACCTGCTGAACGTCGGTGCCTCACTGCTGAACGCTGACCTGACCGAGACCGACTTCTCCCGTGCGGATCTGAGCGGGGCCAGCTTCGGCGGGCACGACACCTCGATCGCCGGCACCCGCTTCGACGGCGCCGTCCTGTTCACCGCCACCTTCGACGGCGCGGCGCTTGTCCTGTCGGCGACCGGGACTCCGGTGACGTTTACCGGGGCCTGGCTGGAGAACGCGACATTCAAGAACACGCTCTTTTCCGGGGTACGGATGAGCGGCGCGCGGGTGGCGGTGCCCGCGGGACCGGCCGGGGCCGGAGTGCCGCTGTTCACGATCACCGCCGACGCGGACAGCTACCTGGCGGCACTGGACCAGAACCAGCTACCTGGTGCCTTCACCGGCGCGGGCGGCCTGTTCGCCCAGGCCGGCTACTCGCTGGCTCAGACGGCATGCGTCCAGGTCGTCCGCGCCGGACAGTGCTGGACCCTGACCCAGCCTCCGGTCCGCGCCACACCCGGCGTCGAGGAGGTGGCGTTCGCCGTGCTGCTGGCCGGGGCCGCGCTCGATGTCTACGCATCCGGGATCTCGCTGGTCGAGCAAGGCAACGGCACTGTCACGTTCGCCACCAGCTACACCGTCGGGCTGACGGCGCTGCCGCCCGCGAGCCTGAGTGCCGGCACGGTCTGCCCGAACCGGGCCACCAAGGCGGCCAACCACGCGCTCGGCCTGTCCTGGCAGCAGATGATGACCGCGCCGCGGCTTTCGCTGGCTATCCTGACCAGCGGCAGCGCGGGCATGCCGTGAGCCGGTTCGGTGCGGCGCTTGGCGCCATCGCCGCGGACCTGGACAGCCTAGACGTCGGCTGGGCAGTCGTCGGCGGCTGCGCGCTGAATGCCCACGGGACCCGCTGGCCGTACCGCGACATCGACCTAGCGATCAGCCTTTCCGACGACGACGCGATCGGCGCGCTCGCCGCATCCCTGCGGGCCCGCGGTCACGGCGCCTGGCAAGTCCCGCACGGCAAGCTCGGCCTCATGGTGCTCGTCCTTCCGCACGTCCGCGGAGATCCGCTGGGCGTGCTGGTCGACGTGCTGCCGCGAGCATGTGCCTTCGAGACCGAGCTCGTGGCCGCGGCCAGGCCCATGACCGTACTTGGCGTGCGGGTGCCGGTCGCGTGCGTCGGGCACCTGATCGCGTTCAAGGTGAAGGCGATGCACGACGCGACGCGACCGCACGACCCGGCACACCTGAGGGCACTGGTGCGGCTCGCGAACGGCGAGGACCTGGACCTGGCCCGGCAGGCGTTGCTGCTGAGGGCGGAGCGGGTCAGCCCGCGCAGATTGCCTCGACAAACTGTCCGACTGCCTGCTCAGGAAGGTGACGCGCCAGGTCAGCCTCGCTGATCATGCCGACGATCCGGTGGCTGTCGATCACCGGCAGCCGGCGGATCTGGTGTTCCTCCATCGTGTCCAGCACGTGGGTGACATCCGCCTGCGCGTCGACGGTCACCGGCTTGCCCTGCGCCAGGTCCGCCGCGGTCATCACCGCCGGGTCCTCACCGCGGGCCACGCACTTGATGACGATGTCCCTATCGGTGATGATGCCCTGCAGCCGGTCGTCGTCCCCGCAGATCGGCAGCGCCCCGACGCCTAGGTCGCGCATCTGCTGTGCTGCCCGTTCCAGGCTCTCGTGCTCGCCGATGCACTGAGCGCCGACGTGCATAATCTCCCGTGCTGTAGTCATCAGAACCCCCCGTCAGACTCGGTCAAGGAGCGGCGGACGCCGCTCCCCCGTTCGTAGCTTCGCCACCAGGCGGAGCTACGGCCGCTCTCGCGAAGCCGTCTTGGCGAGCAGCAAGAGCTCGTGCGTGCGCCTGGCGGCCTCCTGGACCTGCCCGCTCGCAGGCTCGGCCATCGGCCCGTCCTCCAAACCCCGTGCCAGTACCTCGACGGCTTCGGTGATCGCGTCGAGTTGGGTTTCGAGCCGGTGCACGCGCTCTTCGACCGGCGGCACCGCCGCTCCGCGGCCTGAATCCGTAGATCTGCTCATGACCACAGATGGTGCCCCGAGTAGCGGAGTGTCACACGTCCGGGTAGCCGACGCTTCCTGGTGCCGCTGTGGCACATGGGGCGCCTGCCCCGGCAGAGGCGCTATGGCCGAAGGTCCCGGCTACTGGCCCGATTGGCCATAGTCACTGCCTCGGGCGTCGCCGACAGTGGAGTGATGCACATGGGAGTCGCCGCGCGTCGATGAGCATCTCGATCGCGTTCGCCGGAGACACGATGCTGGGCCGGGGCGTCGGCGCCGAAATCGCCTCGCGGCGTCCTTACGGGCTGTTCGCCGACGAGATCCGTGAGTACGCCGGGGCCGCTGACCTGTTCGCCGTGAACCTGGAATGCTGCATCTCCGCGCGCGGACACCCCTGGGACGGGCCGGAGAAGCTGTTCCACTTCCGTGCGCCGCCGCAAGCCGCTGACGCACTTGCCGAACTCGGGGTGACCTGCGTGACCCTGGCGAACAACCACGCGCTTGACTTCGGTTACGCCGCACTGGCCGACACCGTCGAGCACCTGTCCCGTGCGGGCATCTGCGCGACCGGCGCGGGCGCCGACCAGGATCAGGCCCGCGCTCCGTGCGTCGTCCAGGCCGCCGGAGTGCGAGTGACCCTCATGGGCGTCACCGACCATCCGGCCGATTTCGCCGCCGGTCCTGACCTGCCTGGCGTGGCCTACGCCGACCTGCAGGCGGGCGTACCGCACTGGCTCACCGATCAGGTCCGCAGCGCGTCGACCAGCGCACCGTCGACCAGCGCACCGTCGACCAGCGCACCGGCCGGCGACGCGGCGGCCGGCGACGCGGCGGCCGGCGACAACGTGGTCCTTGTCCTGCCGCACTGGGGTCCCAACATGACCCTCGGCCCGCTCTCCTACATCAGGCGGGCGGCCCGGTCCCTCACCGAGGCGGGCGCGACCCTGGTGGCCGGCTCGTCCGCGCACGCATTCCATGGCGTGGCCGGCCGCGTCCTGTACGACCTCGGAGACTTCATCGACGACTACGCCACGGACGCCGTGGTGCGCAACGACCTCGGCCTGCTGTTCCTGGTGACGCTGGACGGCCGCGGACCGCGGCGGATCGAGGCCTTGCCGCTGAAACTCGACTACGCCCGCACGGAAGTCGCCGACGGGGCCGACCGCGCCTGGATCACGGACCGGTTCACCAGGGCGTGCCGGGTGCTCGGCACGAACGTGCGGGAAGAGGACGGACACCTGGTCGCCGAGCCGGACGCCGGTTAGCCGAGCCTGCGCCGCCCAGACCTCATCTCGGGCGTCGGGCGTCCCGTCAGCGGCTGATGGCCTGCTTGACCAGCCGGCGCCCGAAGTCCCACATCAGGCCGGAGCCACGGTGCGCTTCGTCCATCACCTCGGAGAACGCCTGCACGAACAGGTCCACCTCGGCTGTCCCGATCGTCAGCGGCGGCAGCAGCTTGATCACTTCCATGTGATCGCCCGCGACCTGAGTGAGGATGTGATGCCGCTGGAAGAGCGAGACGACGACGATCTGGGCGAACAGCCCGTGCCGGGCGGCGGACAGCATGTTCCAGCCGGCCCGCAGTTTCAGTGCGCTTGGCTTGCCGAATTCCAGGCCGATCATCAAGCCGCGGCCGCGCACGCCCGCGAGCATCTCGTACTTGGCGGTCAGCTCGGTCAGCGCCTCGCGCAGTCGCGCGCCGGTCCGCTCGGCATTGGCGACCAGTTGCTCGTCGTCGACCACCGCGAGCGACGCCAGGCCCGCCGTCATGGCGGCCGCGTTCGATCCGAAGGTCGAGTCGTGCGCCAGCACGCGGTCCATCGAGGAGTACACCTTGCCGAAGATCCAGTCCTTCGCGAGCGTCGCTCCGACCGGGATGTACCCGCCAGACAGCGCTTTGGCGACTGTCACGATGTCCGGCTGCACGCCCTCGTGCTCGTACGCGAAGAAGCGCCCGGTGCGGCCGATCCCGGTCTGCACCTCGTCGCAAATGAGCAGGGCACCGTGGTCACGCAACAGTGCCTGCGCCTCGCGCAGGAAACCCGGGGGCGGCACGTGCACGCCCTTGCCCTGGATGGGCTCGACGATCAGCGCGGCCACGTCACCTTTCCGCAGTTCAGCTTCCAGCGCGGCGCGGTCGCCGAGCGGAATGCGGGTATCGGGCAGGAGCGGCCCGAAGCCGGAGCGGAACTCCGCCGACGCGTTGACTGAGAGCGATCCGACGGTCAGACCGTGATATGCGTGGTCGAAGTAGAGAATCCTGGGCCTGCCGGTGGCGTACCGTGCGAACTTCAGCGCTGCTTCCACGGCCTCGGTGCCGCTGTTACTGAAATAGACGCGCTCCAGGCCTGGCGCACTGGCAAGCAGCCGCTCGGCGAGCAGGCCGGCCAGCAGCGTGCAGTCGAACTGAACCAGGTCAGCTACCTCCGCGTCGAGCAGGTCGTGCAGCGCCTTGCGGACCACCGGATGATTACGGCCGAGCGCGAAGACCCCGAAACCACTCAGGAAATCCAGGTAACGGTCGCCATCCCGGTCATAGAGATAGCTGCCCTCGGCGCGTTCGTAGACCTTGTCGAAGCCGATGGTGTGCAGCATCCGCGGCAGCTGCGGATTGAGGTAACGCGCATGAAGCTCGTATCCTGCGCCGGCGCGCTCGGCGAGCAGACCTGGCAAGTCAAATCCCATGTCCATAGTCTCCGGTAACGGCACCCGCCAGACGACATTAATGGCGCAGGCTCTTCCCGCGCGCCGGCCGGCCCGAGCCGCGCGGGCCAGGGCCGGTTGCTGTCTTGCCGTCAGGAGCCGCGGATGGCGCGGATCGACTCGCGCAGCGAGGACGTCGTGGCGAGCACCGCGGACGGCTCGTAGCCGCAGTGCGCCATGCAGTTCGCGCACCGCGGATCCTTGCCCCTGCCGTACGCGTCCCAGTCCGTCGTCTCGACCAGCTCACGGTAGGTCGCCGCGTAACCGTCACTCATCAGGTAACACGGCCGCTGCCAGCCGTGCAGCGAGTAGGAAGGAATGCCCCAGGCGGTGCAGCTGAAGTCCTTCTTGCCCTCCAGGAAGTCCAGGAACAACGGCGAATGGTTCAGCCGCCAGCGCCGCCTGTTCCCGTCCCCGAATGCCTTGCTGAACAGCTCGTGCGTCTGCGTCACGCCGAGGAAGTGCTCCTGGTCGGGCGCCTTCTGGTAGGCGTATGCGGGGGAGATCATCATCTGGTCGACGTGCAGGTCGTCGTTGAGGTAATTCAGCACGTCGATCACGGTCTGCGGTGAGTCGGAGGTGAAGAAGGTGGTGTTCGTGGTGACCCGGAAGCCGCGCCGCTGGCATTCCTTGATCGCGGCGACGGCCTCGTCGAACACTCCGTCCTTGCAGACCGACGCGTCATGCCGCTCGGCCAGCCCGTCGATGTGCACCGCCCAGGAGAAGTACCTGGACGGCGTGAACTTGTCCAGTTTCTTGCTGACCAGCAACGCGTTCGTGCATAGGTACACGTACTTCTTCCGCTTGACTAGCTCGTTGACCAGGACGTCGATGTCCGGGTGCATGAGCGGCTCGCCGCCGGCGATCGACACCATCGGCGCGCCGCACTCCTCGATCGCATCGAGCGCCTGCCGCACCGGCATCCGCTGCTTCAGCACCGACGCCGGATGCTGAATCTTCCCGCAGCCCGCACATGCCAGGTTGCACGCGAAGAGCGGCTCGAGCTCGACGATCAGCGGGAATTTCTCGCGTCGGCGCAGTCGCTGTGTCAGCAGGTAGGTCCCGATCCGCACGCTCTGCCGTATTGGTACGGCCATGGCTGCTTCAGCTCCTTCTCTGTCGACCTCGCTACCGCCCGGCCGCGCTCGCGGGCGCGGTTACTCTTTCAGCTCCTTCGGAAGGCCAAACTGGACGGATTCCGTCGCTACCGTGACTTCCTCGGTCTCCACCTGGCCCAGGCCACCCAGCGCGGCGACCATCTGGTCGACCAGGGCGGGCGGCGCCGAGGCGCCGGCGGTGATCCCGACGGTAGCGGCCCCGGCCAGCCAGCCAAGCTCGATGTGCTCAGGCCCGTCCACCAGGTATGCCGGTGTCCCTGCCCGCTGCGCGGTCTCGACCAGGCGCAGCGAATTCGACGAGTTGGCCGACCCGGCCACGAGCACGAGGTCGGCCCTGGCCGCGATGGCACGCACCGCCTGCTGGCGGTTGGTCGTCGCGTAGCAGATGTCGTCGCTGCCCGGCACCCTGGCGGCCGGGAACCGGTCCGCGATCGCGGCGGCCACCTCTCCGGCATCCTCGGCAGACAAGGTGGTCTGCATCAGGTAGGCGACCTTGCCGGGGTCGGACGGCCGCAGTCGGCTGACGTCCGCAGGCGTCTCGACCAGGACGGTCGCCGACGGGGCCTCCCCCAGCGTGCCCTCGACCTCCTCGTGCCCGGCATGGCCGATCAGCGCCACGAGATACCCGTCAGCGGCGAACCTGCGCGCCTCGGCGTGCACCTTGGCGACCAGCGGGCAGGTCGCGTCGACGGCATCCAGGCCGCGCCTGGCCGCCTCCTGCCGCACATCGGGCGAGACGCCGTGCGCGGAGAACACCACCGTCGCCCCGTCAGGGACTTCGGTCAGCTCGTCCACGAAGACCACGCCGCGCTGCTCCAGGCCGGCCACGACGTGCGCGTTGTGCACGATCTGCTTGCGCACGTAGACCGGTGCGCCGTACCGCTTCAGCGCGAGCTCGACTATGTCGATGGCCCGCTCGACTCCCGCGCAGAACGACCGCGGGCCGGCCAGCAGCACTTTCCTCGGGCCGCAGGCCGCTGCCCAGGTCGTCAGGGCCGGGCCGGCCAGGCGCAGCGAGCGCAGCGCAGCGATGCCGCCGGTCACCGTCCGCGGGCCGAGTACCGGATGTCCGGCCGTGTCGGAAACGGCGCGGACGACCACGGCCGGCGGTCCGGCCGGGCCCGCGGCGCCGGCGAGCAGAGCCGCGGATTCCAGATCAGCGGCGATCGCGCCGCTGGCCGCCAGGGCGGCGTGCTCGCCGCGCCTGAGCAGGCGGTCGGTGGCGGCGACCGGCCCGACGTGCGCGCGCAGGCCGGCCCGGCGCAGCTCGCCGGCCAGCAAGGGCGCGGACGGGCAGCAAGCCACCGCCGACGCGCCGCTGGTCACTTCGGATGCGACCACGAGGTCGCCGGGGCGCAGGTCCTCGGTGAGGCCTACGCCTACCCCGCCGACCGCGAGCATGCCAGGACCGGCCTGGGCCAGCCGCGCCGCGGCAGCGGCAGACCGGCCGGGTCCGTACCCGGTGCGGAGCACCTGGCCGTAGCCGCCCATGCCGTGCCGCAGGGCTCGCGCCTCGATGCGCAGCGGAGCGCAGACCACCAGCCCGCTCATCGCTCACCGACCAGGTCAGCGGCGGAGCTGACCGACGCCGGCCTGCCGGACTCCCGGCTGGCCGACAGGTACCGGCCGAGCGCGCTGACCGGGAACACCAGCCGGTACAGGTGGTAGTTGATGTAGAAGTCGCCGGGAAAGCCGGTTCCGGTGAACGAAGGCTCGTCCCAGCTTCCGTCAGGAAGCTGCGTCTGGGCCAGCCAGCGGACCCCGCGTTCCGCGCTGCGTCTGGCATCGTCACCGCCGGCGGCAAGCAGGGCGAGCAGCGCCCAGGCGGTCTGCGAAGCCGTCGAGTCGCCTCGTCCGGCCCAGCGGGCATCCCGGTAGGACCTTAGGTCCTCGCCCCAGCCGCCGTCGGCGTTCTGGTGCTCGATCAGCCAGGCCACGGCGCGCCTGATCACCGGCTTTCCCGGCAGCACGCCGGCGGCGATCAGCGCAGGCACCACGGCGCCGGTCCCGTACACGTAGTTGGCGCCCCACCGGCCGAACCACGAGCCGTCCGGCTCCTGCGCCCGGAGCAGCCAGGCAACCCCGCGGCGTACTGCCCTGCTGCCGGCCAGTCCGGCCACGGCGAGCGCCTCGACCGTGTGCGCAGTGACGTCCGCCGACGGCGGGTCGATGACCTCGCCGAAGTCGCAGAAGGGCAGCTTCGTCACCAGCCTGGCGGTGTTGTCGGCGTCGAAGGCGCCCCAGCCGCCGTCCCGTGACTGCATGCCGGCCAGCCACGAGATAGCACGCCTGGCCGCCTGGTCAGCGTGACCGGCTGACCCTGCGCCGGTGCCGCCTGGCAGGTTCACCCGGCCCAGTGCCAGCAGCACCTCGGCGGTGTCGTCGATGTCGGGGTAGCCGTCGTTGTCGAACTCGAATGCCCAGCCACCGGGCGCCAGCCCCGGCCTGCGCACCTGCCAGTCGCCGGGTCCGCGGATCTCCTCGGCCAGCACCCACCGGGCGGCGGAGACCAGGGCGCGATCGTCGGCCGCCAGCCCCGCGTCGCCGAGCGCGATCATCGCCAGGACCGTGTCCCAGACCGGCGACTGGCAGGCCTCAAGCCGCCTGACCGGCCCTTGCTCGGAGTCTTCCCAGACGCTGAACCGGTCCAGGCCGGCCAGTCCGCGCGCGATGACCGGGTGGTCAAGCTCGTAGCCGAGCAGGTGCAGCGCGATCAGCGAGTAGACCCACGGCGGCTGGATGCCGCCCCAGCAGCCGTCTCGTTCCTGCCTGGCGATGATCCACTCCGCACAGCGGCGTATCGCGGCCCTGCGGACCGCGGCAGCGGGCGCCCTGCGGCCGACGGTGCGCTCGTAGCCGTGCAGCGCGCGGTCGAGCGTTCCGAAGACCCGGGTCCAGGCATCCGGCGGCGTGTCCGCGGGCCGCTCAGCGTCGCCGCCGAGGGCAGCCGCCCCAGCTGGCCGGTCGGCCCGCACGTGCAGTTCGGCCAGGCTGAACGGGAGCGGGCGGACCGGGCGGACCGATCCCACGATGGTCAGCGGCACGATGGTCTGCCGAGCCCAGCAAGCCCAGTCATAGACGTTCAGCGGGAACCAGGCGGGCAGGTAGATCAGTTCAGGCGGCATCACCGGCAGGTCGTCCCAGGACCACTCGCCGAACATCGCGAGCCAGATGCGGGTGAACACCCGGGTAGCCGCGATGCCGCCGCGGCCTCTGATCCACTCCGCCGCTTTCGCCAGATGAGCCTGCTCCGGCGGGTCGCCAGCCAGTCGCAGCGCGACGTAGGCCTCGACCGTGGTGGACAGGTCACCGTCGCCGCCGCGGAAGTTCGCCCAGGTACCATCGGGACGCTGGGCGGACCTGATCCACCGCGCGGACGCCGAGGTCAGGTCGTCGGTTCGCACCCCGAGGAACTCGCGGAGCAGCAAGTCCTCGGCATCCATCGTGACGTTGGTTTCCAGCTCGCCCTTCCACCAGCCCTGCTCGTCCCGCAGGCCGAGCAGATGGCTGACCGCGCCGCCCAGCGCCGTCCTGGCCAGCTCGGTCACGGCCGGGGCAGCCGGCGCCGCCGCGGTGGCCGTCACCACTGCCTCGCCGTGATGAACTCCGCGATCCCGGCAAATTCGGCGCGAACCTCGTCGGCCATCGGCGTCTCCGCCAGGCAGCGCAGCGCCGACTCCAGCGCGGCGTCCGCCTCGGCTTCGGCCCAGGCCCTGCCGCCGGCGGCATCGACCAGCTTGGCGGCACGCAGCAGGTCGTCCTCGGACAGGTCGCCAGGTCCGGACAGCAACGCCGCCAGGTCGCGGCCAGGCTCGGTATCGCTGGTGAGCGCAGCCACGACCGGCAGCGACTTCTTCCTGGCCCGCAGGTCCGACCAGACGGGCTTGCCGGTGACCTCGGGCGCTCCCCAGATGCCGAGCAGGTCGTCGGTGAGCTGGAAGGCCAGTCCCGCGTGCGCGCCGAATGACGCCAGGTTGACCGCGATATCCGTCGGCGCCCCGGCGTAGATCGCCCCGATGCTGCACGCGCAGGCCATCAGGGCCGCGGTCTTGTCCGCGGCCATGTCCAGGCACTCGGTGACCGTGACGTCATCGCGGCGCTCGAAGGCCAGGTCGGCGCCCTGGCCGGCGATGAGCCGCCGCACCGCGGCCGTCAGGCAGCGCGATGCCCAGATGCCCTGCCGGGCCGGGCCCTCCAGCAGCAGGTCCTGAGCCAGGGCGAGCAGCGCGTCCCCGGCCAGGATCGCCGGTCCGATACCGAATACCGTCCAAGCGGTCGGCCGGTGCCTGCGCTCGGTGTCGCCGTCCATGATGTCGTCGTGCAACAGCGAGAAATTATGCACAAGTTCCACCGCCACGGCGGCGGGCACGGCACGCTCCGGCGGGTCGCCGGCGGCACGGGCTGACAGCAGCGTGAACGCCGGGCGCAGCGCCTTGCCCGCGCCCGCGCCGTCGCCTTGGCGGCCATGCTGATCGGACAGGCCGAGGTGATAGGCCGCGATCAGCCTTATTTCGGAACTCAGCCGTCCCACCGCGGTCGCGATAGCCGGGCCGACCAGATCACGGGCCGTCTCCACACCCGCCGGGATCGTCGCCGTCACGACGCCGCGCCGAGTTGCGTCAGGGCTTCCGGGCGATCCTGCCCGGCGGCTAGCTCGCGGATCAGCTCTCGCGCCGCGTTGTCTCCGCTTCGCACGGCACCCTCCATCGTGTCGGGCCAGCCGGTGTCTGTCCACGCGCCGGCCAGTACGAGTCCGGGCACCGAGGTCTGGGTGCCCGGTCGCAGGGCACCGGTTCCCGGCCCCTGCCGGAACGTCGCCCGACGTTCCCTGGTCACGAAGAAGTCCACGATCCTGGCGCGGGACGCGCCGGGGAGAAGCTGCTCGATCGCGGGCTCGAACACCTCGCGCAGCGCCGACACGGGAACGTCGACGTACTCGTCCGCGGCCGACAGGGACACCGCCAGGTACTGACCCGACGCCAAGCCCGCCTGCCTGGTCTTGTCGAATACCCACTGCACCGGCGAATTCACCCCGGCAGCCATCGGCAGTCCGGTCACCGGCCGGTCGTAGACGATATGCACGTTGACGATGGGCGACGCGCCGAGACCTGCCCAGCGCTCGGTCCCGGCCAGCCCGGCCGGGCTGGCCAGCTTCGCCGCCTGATCCGGCGGAACGGCCAGCACCACGCCGTCGGCAAGCAGTTCGCCGACTCGGAAACCCCCGCCCGCCAGGCGCTCCACCGCTGTCGCCTTCGCGCCGAGCCGCACCTGAGCGCCGAGCCCGGCCAGGTACCTGGCGGCAGCGCGGTCGTGCAGGTCACCGAGGGGAACCGCCGCCATGCCGATGTCGGCAGCGCCCCGGTCGCCGAGCAGCGCGAGCTTGACCACAGTCGCCGCCAGCGGCAGGCTGGCGTCGTCTCCGGCGATATTCAGCGACGACACGACGAACAGGTCCCACAGCATCCGGCGTGCTCGCTCGCTCTGGCCCCTGGCCGACAGCCAGTCACCGAGCCGGACGTTGTCCAGGCTGGCATCGCCGGGGTCGACGGACCGGAACGCCGCCGCCGCACGGGCCACCAGAAGCCGTTCCCGTAGCGACAGCAGCCGGTAGCCAGCCAGCGCCCGGCCCAGGTGCAGAGGGCTAGGCGCACCGCTCCGCCGCAGCCTCGCCTGGCGCCGCGGCGACAAGACCGTGACGTCGAAGCGATCCTGTACCGTCACCGATCCGGCCACGCCGAGCCGGCCCAGCAGGTCCTGGTAGCTGGTGCAGCAGCGCAGGAACACGTGCTGGCCGTTATCGATGGTCAGGTCGGCGCGCCGGAAGGAGGACGCGGCCCCGCCGAGCCGCGGCCTCGCTTCGAGCACGGTGACGCCGAACCCCGCCTCTCGCAGCCCGATCGCGGCAGCGATCCCGGCAAGACCACCGCCGATCACCACAGCCGTCCGCCCCGCCCGCGGGCCAGTCGCGGTCGGGGCCACGGTCACGCGCGAAGTAGCCGCCTGCCGCCCTGTCATCGCCGCTCCCCCGGCTGGATCGGCTGGCTGACCCGCCCGTCGGGCCGGGCCTGCCCCCGGCGCCGCGTCAGCCCGGTCAGCGCGGCCGCGGCGACCAGCGCCTTCTGGGAGACCGGCAGCGACATCCTGCGCTCGAGCGCCACCTGCGGCGCCGCGCTGATGTGATCGAGCAATCGCAGGTAGATTCCGGCCATGGCACCCGCCGAGGCCGCGCTGCGCCGGTCCAGCAGCGGCATCAGCCGCATGCCCACCGAGTACCACTCCCTGGCGCGGCCCGCCTCGAACCTGATCAGGGCTGCCAGGTCCCCGGCGAACAGGCCTGAATTGCCCGGGCCGCCCGGCGCGATCACGCACCCGAACCGTTCGAGATCTTCGGCCGGCAGGTAGACCCGGCCGTTCCCGACGTCCTCGCGGATGTCGCGGACGATGTTGGTCAGCTGCAGCGCGACGCCGAGCGCATCGGCCAGCGGAGCGGCCGCGGCCGGGTCCTTGCTGCCGAACACGCCGAGCGAGAGCCGCCCGATCGATCCCGCCACGCAGCGGCAGTAATGTTCCAGGTCGCTGAACGTGCCGTACCGGGTGCCCTGGACGTCGGCCGCGCAGCCGTCGATGAGCTCGCCGAAAGCGGCGAGCGGGACCGGGTATCTCGCCGCCGCGTCCTGAAGGGCGACAATCACCAGGTCGGAGTCATCCGCCGTACCCGCCTGGCTGAGCAGGGACCCGATCGCGGCGCGAGCCTGTTCCAGCGCGGCAAGCTTGGCGGCCGGCGGCAGCTCGCCGTCGCCGATATCGTCGATCCGCCGCGCGAAGGCATACACGGCAGACAGCGCACGGCGCTTATCCCCTGGCAGCAAGGCGATGCCATAGGCGAAGTTCTTCGCCTGCTGGCGCGTGATCCGCTCGCAGTGCTGGTAGGCGAGGCGGACATCGGTGACCTGGCGCTGCGGCATCACCGTCACCTGCCCCTTGCGACGGCCAGCAGCAGCTCGGCCGCCGTCCGGCCGCGGCGCGGGCGCGGCGTCGCTGACAGCACGTCGTAGCCGACCGCCTCGATAGCCGCGAGCGCGGCACGGCCGCCGGCCACGTACCCCGCCACGGCGAACCTGGCGGCGCCGCGCAGCGAGCCGATCAGCGGCGCACCCGCGTCGAGCTGGCTCCTGGCCCGGCCGACCTCGAACTTCATGAGCTCCCGCAGCCGCGGTGACGCGGGCGGCCCGGCGAGATCCCGCTCGGTACAGCCGTAGGCGCGCAGGTCCTGGCCCGGCAGGTAGACCCGGCCCGCGCGCAGGTCCTCGGCGACGTCCTGCCAGTGCTCGGCCAGTTGAAGGCCCGTGCACACCGAGTCGGAACGTGCGGCGCGCTCCGCCGAGAACGCACCGAAGATGTGCAGGACGATGCGGCCGACCGGGTTCGCCGAGAGCCGGCAGTACCCGAGCAGGTCGTCGAAGGTCTCGTACCGGGTGACGAGCTGATCCTGCCTGTTGGCCTCGATCAGGTCGATGAACGGCTGCATGGGAATCCCGCGGTCGGCGATCGTGGCCGCCAGGCCGCGGACCGCTGGTGACGTCGGCGCTGGCCGCATGCTGGTCCCCGGAACCGGGCCGGCGCCCGGAGACGTGCCAGCCGCGGCGGCCTGACTGACCGCGGCGGCCCGACTGACCGCTGCGGTGTCGCTCACCGGGGCGTACAGCAGGCGCAGGTCTGCCTCGAGGTCCGCGAGCAACTGCTGCCGCTGGGCCACGGGCGCCCGGTCGCCGACATCGTCCACTGTCCGCGCGAACAGGTATACCGCCAGGAGGTGGTAGCGGTAGCGGGCCGGAAGCAGCCGGAGTGCGACCGGGAAGTTCTCCTCCCCGGCCTGTGCCAGCGTGGCAGCCACCCCGCAGACACCAGCAACAACGCCCCGCCCGTCACCTGTCACCTGCCTATTCCCGCACGTTCCCAATTGGAATGCAAACAATGACATTCGCGTCACCTGATGTCGGTGTCGTGTTCCGCCCGCTGACCACCGCAAACACAGTCTGATGCTTTACCGGCAGTTATGAAAGAGATATAACCTTTTCTCCTGATACGCACGACATCGTGAATTAGCACACGGGCGGGCGGCACGCATTGGCTGGTCCGGTAGTGGCTAGCGATGCGCCAGCGGGCTAGTCTCCCCACATGACCAGGGAACCTTGTCCGGACGCGGCTGCCGCGGGAAGCGCCACCCTTGCCGACAAGATTCTGCATGGCGACACCGATCCGGGCACGAACGGCCAGCCAGGTCAGCCCGCCAGCGGAGCCAGGCAGTCACGCCGACCCTCACTCGGTGGCGGGATTCCGGCCAGGGAACGCGAGCTGGGCACCCAGGGCAGGCTGACCGTACGCAGGTTGCTCGAGGCGGGCCTGGCCGAATTCGACGAGCGAGGATTCCAGGCGGTTCGCGTCGATGACGTGGTAAGAAGGGCAAAGACCTCACATGGTACCTTTTACCTTTATTTTGCTAACAAAGATGATCTGTTCCGGACACTGCTGCGGGACGCACTGCACGACATGGAGGTAATCACCGACGACTTTCCGGTGGTGACCAGCAACGAGGTCGGCCGGGCCGCGCTACGGAACTGGATCCAGAGATTCAGCGACACCTATCTCGCGCACGCCACGGTGATCCGGATTCTCAGCCAGGCGGACATCGTCGGAGAAGAGGTCTACGGGGACGGCCTGCGGCTGCTTTTCCGGTTGTCTGAGGCCATCGCTCAGGGCATGACAGCCGCGACGGCGCGCGGGCGCGGTCAGTCGGCTAGTGACGGGTCAGTTCAGCATGCCGAACTGACCGCCCTCGCCTGCCTGATGATGCTAGAGCGGATCAACTACTTGCTCAGCGTCGAGGTCCGCTTGCCGCGCGACGAGATGATCGACCGACTCAGCGCCATCATCTACGCCGCGTTCCATACTCCCTGACCGGGCCATACGTCCTGACCTGGCCGTACCTCCTGACCGGGTCGCTGCCCACGCCGCCTGAGATTGGTCGTCTTTGCCGTCCCGCTGATGCCCTCGAACGCTGCCCGGGGTCCGGCGCCGCCGCTCGCGCGGCCCGTACGTGCTGAACACGAACAGCCCGCATGACCTCATCTTCCCCGGCAAGAACGCGCGGGACTGGGCAGAGATCCATCCGGCCTGGAACATCGTCATCCGGCACCGCGCGCGACGGCGAGTCGCCTAAGCCAGCCTCGCGTGTCGTCCGTCGCCGACATCGGCCCCAGCGCGGTCGCCTTGACCTGGGATGATCACAGTCTGTAATCGACTGATCACATTCGTGAACCGATGCTCTCGATCGACCGTGACGACTAGTAGCGGGACCACACAGTTCCAGCCCCGGCAGTTCCGGATTCCTGGAGCCTGGCGGCCAGGTTCGGCCACGGAGGAGCACACGATGCACGATGCGATCCGGCCAGTTCAAGTCTCAGCCCGGCAGGTACCGGACCTGTCCAGCGACGCCGCCGCGCGTGCCGTGGCAGCCATCGGGCTGATGGCAGTTGGAATCATCCATGCCCTGCAGATTCCCGGTCAGATCAGCGGCGCAGCCTGGCTGACCGCGGGTTTCGCCTTGCTGGCGGTCACCGCGCCGTCCTGCGCTCTATGGCTGCTCGCCAGGCCAGGGCCGCTGTCCTGGCTCGCCGGCGGGCTGCTGTGCCTGGGCACGATGTGCGGTTATGTCCTGACCCGATCCGTACCCTTGCCCGGTGACCAGCAGGACGTGGGGAACTGGCTCGAACCAATGGGAATGGCAGCGGTCATTACCGAGGGAATCGTCACGGTTCTGGCCTTGCTTGTCCTCATGGCCCGGCCGTCAGGCTTGCTGTCGGCCCGGCTGCCGGGCTTGCGGACCAGGACTCCCTGGCGGCGCAAGCCCGGCACGGGGACAGCGCATCGGTTATCCCGCTGCCCGGGTACGCCTGCGCGGCGCCTGGTCCGCGCCCCCGCCGGCGATGCCAGGCGTCAGCGCTCGCCCATCGCCCTGGCCAGCTCGGCGCGGCCCATTTTGGACCGCCCGGGCAGGTCGCGACGCTTGGCCATCTCGTAGAGTTCGGCCCGCGTCTTCGGCGACGAACTGCCGGTCCGCTTGCGCTGGGCTACCGCGGCGTCCTGCTTGCCGAGCGCGCTCCTGGTCTCCTTGGGCATGTGCGCGATCGACCTCTTGGCCGTGGCGCCCTGCTGTGCCTTCTTGACGTTATGGCGCGCGGCCCGTGTCTGCTTGGTAGTTACCATCGTTGCCCGAACCCCCGTTTCTCGTCGCTCTGGTATACAGCAATCCGTAGCTGAACGCGTTCTCCCCGGTCAGGCGCATACTCATGCCTAGCTCGCACGGCGAGCACCTGGCGATGACCCGGTC
Source organism: Streptosporangiaceae bacterium (assembly GCA_035533915.1). Classification (GTDB taxonomy): domain Bacteria; phylum Actinomycetota; class Actinomycetes; order Streptosporangiales; family Streptosporangiaceae; genus Chersky-822. Next base: position 109,789 of record DATLSX010000101.1, on the reverse strand, counting down.
GTGGCGTTCGCCGAACGCAGCGCTAGTTCCGCCTGGGCGAAGGCCGTTGCGGCCGGTCAGGCCGCCGGTTCCAAGCCGGTCGGTCTGCTTGCTTCAGTGCTCAAGGCCTTCGCGCCGCTCGATCGCGTCCGTGAGCCCCTGACCGCTTGGTGCTGCTGGTCGCCTCCTCGCTCCTTACCCAGACCTGATCCTGCCCGCAAGGGCGCTGCCCAGAACTCGGGCGCCCCGAACTCGGGCGCCCAGACCCGGCGCTCAGACCCGGCGCTCAGAACTCGGCGGCCACAGGGATGACGCGCTCGCCGAAGAGCTCGAGCGGGGTGACCGTCGAGACACGCGGGATGCGGCCGTGCACGTGTGACACGCCAAGCGCGGCCAGGCCGCGCAGTTTCTCGAGCAACGCGTCGACGTTCTCGCCGTCCGGACCCGGATCCAGCGGCATCATGACGGTCTTGGAGATCTCGTCATAGTCACGGCCGACGGCCGCGCAGTGCTCGCGCAGCACGTCCAGTTTGCGCTCGAGCTCGGGCCCGGCGAACAGGTTGCAGGCCTGCGCGTACTGCGCTACCAGCCGCAGCGTCTTGCGCTCGCCGCCACCGCCGATCAGGATCGGCGGATGCGGCCGCCTCAGCGGCTGCGGCGAATTGAGCGTCCGCGCAAGCTGGTAATGCTTGCCCTGATACGCGGCTTCGTCGCCGCTCCACATCTGCATGCAGATCTGCAGCGCCTCCTCCAGCCGCTCGAACCGCTCCGAGGTAGGCGGGAACGGCAGCCCCAGGCCGCGCGCCTCGTCCTCGTTCCACGCCGCTCCGATGCCGAGCCAGGCCCGGCCGCCGGAGACCACGTCCAGCGTGGTGACGCACTTGGCGAGCATGCCTGGCTCGCGGTAGACGACGGCCGTCACCCACGCCAGCAGTTCGATCCGCGAGGTGCACGCCGCCAGGTAACCGAGCACCGTGTAAGCCTCCAGCATGTCCTTCTCCGGCGGCCCGACCGTGCCGATCTGCCAGACGTGGTCCATCACGCTGAGCTTCGCGAAGCCCGCCTCCTCGGCCGCCGCGGCCACCCTAGCGAGATCCGGGCCCAGGCTTGACGGCCCGCCAGGCCAGGTGAAGTCGGCCAGATGCAGGCCAAGTTTCATAACGGCTCCTCCTGCCGATTGGCGAAATAACGTAACGGCAGTCTCGCACGCGCCCGGCCGGGGCACGCTCCGCTGCCGCCCTCGGCGAGGCCGCAGCGCACGCACAGCGGTAGTGATCGCCGCTTAGGGCAGCTCGAATTAGGGCAGCGCGAAGGCGTAAAGGTGATGGTCGTCGGAGCGTGTTGTCACCGCTGTGCGAATTCGTCAGGCGGTACTGCGGCCAGTCAGTCCGGACGGTGAAACCAGCCTTCGCGGTGCGCCGGGTCCGCAGCCGGGACGGACAGGTATATCCGGGCACGAACGACGTTCCCGGCGAGCGGCGCCGCCGCGCTCGGCGTCACCGCAGCGAGCGAGACCCCGGCTGCGAGCGTGACAGTCACCGCTATCGAACCGGCTTAACGGTACAGGCGGGCGGATGGCATTCGTTGTCCCCCTAACGGCATTCGGGAGTAACGAGATTCGCATAACCGGCTATCCGCTGGCAATAACGATAGCATTCTGAAACCGGCTTAATTTGCCAGCGGACCGCGCCGGGCCCCTGAGCGCGTCTATCCTGGCCTGGCATTGCCCGCGAGGTGGTGGACCGACCTCGGCGGGGTGTGGATCTCACGGGGGAGATGTCCGGTGCTGTGGACGTGCCGTGTCCATGCTATGGGAACCGTGCTGGCACTGTCGGCGGTGGGCGCCGGGACGACGGCGTGCACCGGCACCGCCGCCGGAGCGGCGCCTGCCGGCGGCCGCGCGGCCGCGACGACCCGATCCCCCGAGGCTGCGGCATCGGCGCTGACCGGCTCGCCGGACGTGCAGAGCGCTGGCGTGGCGTGGAAACTGTTCACGTCGGCGCCAGTGGTGGTCGTCGCCGACGCGGTACGCCGCGCCGATGTGGCCCTGGCCGCGGCCAGGGCAGAGCGGGCACATGCGCCGGTACTGCTGCTCTCGCCCGCGGCGAGCGGTCCGCGGCCGCCGGGCAGCGTACTGGGCATGGCCGCCAGGATCGGCGCTGCCGGGGCGGCCGGGTCAGCCGTGACGGTGAGCGCCAGGGTGCGCGCCGAGATCGACGCGCTCAGGCCCCGGGCCGTCCTCGCGGTCGGAATCGCAGCGAACGTGCTCGCCGCGCAACTGCCCGGGCTTCGCGTGGTTACCGACCCGGACCTGCTGCCCGGCACGACCGCCCCAGTCCCGGTACACCGGGTGGCACTGCTGGTGCACCAGGGTGACAAGGGCGCCGCGGTGACGGCCGCGGTCGCCACGGCACAGGTGGCGGGAGCACAGGTAATCGCCGTCCGCGGCTACGACCCGCGGACCGACGTGGCCGACATCGCCGCGCTGGCGGGCGCACGGCCGCAGCACGTGCTCGCGGTGGGGCCCGGTTTCGGCTCATCCCGGCGGCTCGCGGCCCGGGTCGCCGTGGCCGAGACCGGGGTGCAGCTTCCCGGCGGCGGCCAGGTCCTTTTCCCTGCACACCGGCTGGTCGCCCTGTACGGACATCCGGGCACGCCCGCGCTGGGTGCCCTCGGCGACCAGGGCCTGCCCGCCAGCATCGCGCGGGTCAGGCGGGTCGCCGCCGCCTACCGGCACCTGAGCGGGGTGCCGGTGATCCCGGCGTTCGAGATCATCGCCACAGTTGCCCAGGCACGACCCGGTACCGACGGGACCTATTCCTACGAGTCCTCGCTCGCGTCGTTGCGCCCGTGGGTGCGGCAGGCGACGGCGGCCGGGCTCTACGTCGTCCTGGACCTCCAGCCCGGCCGAGCCAGCCTGCTCGGCCAGGCCAGGCGGTACCGCACGTTGCTAGCGCTGCCCGACGTCGGGCTGGCGCTCGACCCGGAGTGGAAGCTGCGGCCCGGCCAGTTCCCGCTGCGGCAGATCGGCAGCGTGGGCATCGGCGAGGTAAACGCCGTCATCGGCTGGCTCGCCCGGCTCACCGCGCGCCATCACCTGCCGCAGAAACTGCTCGTCCTGCATCAGTTCCAGTTGTCGATGATCCGCGGCGAGCAGCGGCTCGATACCCGGCCCGACAACCTGGCCATCGTCATCCACATGGACGGGCAGGGCAGTCCCGCCGACAAGCTGCAGACCTGGGCAGCCGTCACCGGCGCCGCTCCCGCCGGGGTGTTCTTCGGCTGGAAGAACTTCTACGTCAAGGACCATCCCGTCCTGGACCCGCGTCAGACCATGGCAAGGACCCCGCGGCCGGTCATGATCTCCTATCAGTGATCCCCGGTCCCGGGCCGCGGCTCCGGGCCGCAGCTCCGGGCCGCGGCTCCGGCGGTGCGGCTCCGGCGGTGCGGCCCGCCAGCGCGGGCGCCGGCTGCCGCTAGCGCCGGTAGACCGAGACGTGCCGGTCGCTGACAGCGGTGAACGGCTCTCGCTCCCAGCCGCCCCACCGCTCCGCCAGCCGCAATCCGGCGATCCGCGCCATGAGGTCCAACTCGCTGGGCCACGCGTACCGGGCGACGATGGGAAACAGGCGCGCGGCTTCGCCGTGCCTCAGATTGACGTGAGTCTCGTAGAGCAGTTGCGTGACCGGATCATGGCGGCCGACGTCGAAAGTCACGTCCCGCACTCCGATGGCTTCCGCGTCCACGTACTGGTGCTGGCGCAGCCGGTGCAAGTAGCCGGGCACGAACGCCTCCACGACGAAACAGCCGTCCTGCGTCAGGTGGGCGGCGACGTTCACGAAGCAGCGGACCTGCTCGTCCTGCGTCAGCAGATTAAACAGCGTGTTGTACACGAGGTAGATCAGCGCATAGTTCCCCGGCACCGGGACCTCGGCGAAGTCACCCATCGTGACCGCGATCTGGTCGCCGCCCGGCTTGGCCCGCAGCTTGGCCACCATCGCCGGTGACAAGTCGATGCCGTCGACCCGGATCCCGCGGTCAGCCAGCGGCAGCCCGATCCGGCCGGTGCCGATCGCGAGCTCCAGCGCCGGGCCGCCGCCGGCTAGTTCAGCCAGGAACTTCACTGTCGCTGCCTCGTCTCCGCGCGGATGATCGTCGTAGATCTCGGCGGACTCTTCATCGAAGCTCAGCATAGGCTCATAGCCATCCATACCGGCAGGAAACCAATTCCTGACACGGCGGCGCAACAGATTATTCCGCCGACTGCCGATCGGCTTGCCGAGCGACGGCCTGCCGAGCGACGGCCTGCCGAGCGACGGCCTGTCCTATCACGGACCTTGGTCCGGCCGCGGAGAGGCTATTCGCCCCTGCCTTCCCCCGCGTAGCGGGGGCACCGTGCTCACCATGAGGTATGCACACACTCGACTCCTGGCTCTGGTGCCGCTCGCCATTGTGGCAGCCGTCGCATGCGGCGGCTCCTCGGGAGCGCCAGCCGGCGGAGCTACGGGTAGCACTGTCGCAACGAGCCCTGCATTAGGCTCATCCGTTCCGGCCGCAGGCCCGACGATCACGATTTCGGGGTTCTCCTTCGGAACAGCACTGACCGTCAAGGCGGGCACGAAGATCACCGTGAAGAACGCCGACGCGGTCACCCACACCGTGACGGCAGACGACGGGAAGAGCTTCGACGTCTCCGTTGACAGCAACAGCAGCGGCACATTCACCGCCCCGAGCAAGCCAGGGACGTACAAGTTCCACTGCGCCATCCACCCGCAGATGCACGGGACACTGACCGTGACCTCGTAACTATTCCCGAAGCGGTTTCACCTAGCACCGCAGCCGGGGCCTCTCACCTTGCTGAGGTGAGAGGCCCCGGGACTCGGGTGCGGCAGGGACCCATCCGGTTTGCCCTGCCGCTGCGTGTCAGTGACCGATCCGGTCAGATGACGCGAACCCGCTCCGCCTGCGGGCCTTTCGGGCCCTGGGTGACGTCGAACTCGACGCGCTGGTCCTCGTCAAGGCTGCGGAACCCGCTCGAGTCGATCGCGGAGAAATGGACGAATACGTCCGCGCCGCCGCCGTCGACATTTATGAACCCGAAACCTTTGTCCGGGTTGAACCACTTCACAGTTCCCTGTGCCATGATGACTCCTTGCTGTAACACATTCGGCGCCCGCACCATGCGGACCCCGGGCCCAGGCGGCGGCTGCGCGCCATCTCCGGCACCAACAGCGACTCGCCCGCGAGTGACTCCGCGAGCGTGAAATCGACCACGTACACAGAAAAACTAGGACCAGTTGTAAGTAACCAGATGCGCCCCCGCCGCATTCCCCGAGATCGCGACCTGCGGCGCCAGCGTCTCGCATGGGGATTCGCTTACCGACGTACACCAGGGGTTCGGTAATCGCCCCCATGGCGACTGCGTACGAAGCTCTTGCCGAGCCTCACCGGCGGCAGATCCTCGACCTCCTTCGCATTCGTGACCGCCTGGCCGGGGAGCCGGTTGACCAGCTCGGGTTGAGCCAGCCGGGGGTGTCAAAGCATCTGCGGGTGCTGCGCGATGTCGGTCTGGTGAACGTGCGCCGCGATGGCCAGCGGCGCTGGTATGGGCTACGACCGGAGCCGTTGGCCGAGGTCGATGCTTGGCTGGCGCCGTATCGCCCGTTCTGGTCCGGTTCACGTTCGCGGTCGGCCGGGTTGGCGGGTGAGGGTTGCGGTGGCCGCGCCGGCCGGGTCGCTGACGTGGTACTCGGGGCCGCTGGCGAAGTGGTAGGTGGTGCCGTCGGTGGTGGCGATGTCGGTGCAGTCGGGGCCGAAGACATGGAGCTGCGGGTCGGTGAGGCCGGATGGCGCTATGGGCTGGTCGGAGCGGAGCACGAGCCGCTGGCACCTGGCAAGCACGGACTGAACCTCCTGTGCTGCCAGTGCGCCCTGCAATCTGGTCAGCAGGATCATCCTGCGGGTGACCTCGGCTTTAGCCAGGATCGGCGAGCGGGACGGCAGTCTGTCTTGAGTGTTCTCGGGCACGGGGCTCGGATCTCCGTTCGTTCTGGATTGCCGGTCCGATTTTGCTGGCTTCGGAATTGTGCGGGCTGATAGCGGGCAGGCGGCTGCCTGAGCCGGGGTTCGTGTACCCGCAGAAAGGGCTATCCACGAACAGTAATTGTCTGCGTACGCGGCGTATAGAACCAGGTACGGCGGGTATCAGTGCCGGGGTCATTTCGGGCGGCGGTGGTACGGCGCGTACCAGTGCGGGTCGGCTGAGGCTGCCAGGTTTCGCAGGGCGGGCGGGATGCGCTTGTGCTGGGCGCAGAGGTCGGTTACCAGTGAGCGGGCGATGCCCTGGTGACGGAACCAGACTGGCGAGAGGGATCGTGCTCGCGTGAGAACGGCGACGGCGGTTCTGGGGGTGCCGTGCGTTGTGCGCCTGCGCGACGTCGAGGAGATGCCGTCCGTAGGCGATCCCGCTCAGGTCGCCAGGGTCGATCTTGCGGGCGGCGGCGAGTGCCTTAGCGGGTTCGCGGATGACGGCGTAGGCGTGACACGCTTGAACTGCCACGCTCGCGCGGCTGAACGGCGATTGGCCAAGGTAGGTCTTCGTCGGGGTACCGATCCGCTCGGCCGCGGCGGAGGCCAGCGAAATGTAGGCCTCGAAGTCGCTGTCGCCGGCCGCGGCCGGCGCGAGGGCGGTCATCAGGAGATTGCCCCAGGCGGCGACCTGTGTGGCAGGTGCGGAGAACGTGGGCTCGGTCCTTTGGGCAATAGTGACGGCGAGTCGCTCGGATTCGGCTAGCCGTCCCTGGTGGAGAAGTACCCAGGCGTAGGTGCCGTGCAGGATGGCGTGTAGTAGTTCGTCGTTGCTTGCTGCTGCGGCTATTGCCCGCTCGGCGCCGACGGCGGCAAGGTCGGCTTTGCCCATGTGCACCATGAGGGATGCGGCGAGGTCGTAAGCATGCGCGAGCAGGCTGCTTGCTGGCGGGCCCGCGGACTGCGCGGTGAGCCGTGCCTCGCCGATGAGCGCTGGCAAGATGGCAGCAAGGTTCGCGAACTCGCCTGCCCAGTACTGGCGGGCTGCCTCCGACACTGCTGCACGCAACTGCGGCAGTGGTGCGGGTTCGCCGTGGTCGTCGTCGAGGTTGACGCCGGGCAGAAGGGACGGGGAGAGCAGCGCGGCGCGGATGGCGAGGATGCTTGCTCCTTCGCGGTGACCGTCGAGCCGGGGGCGTTGGTCGATCAGCTCGGACAGGGGGATGTCCAGAGCGTTAGCTAGCTCGAATAGGACGGGCAGGCGTGGCTGTCGCCGCCCTTGTTCGATCTTGACGATCATGACCTGGCTTACGCCGGAGATGTGGGCGAGTTCTTCCTGGGTGAGGGAGCTTTCCCGCCGCTTCGTGCGCAGTCGGTCTCCGAGCGTGTCATCGTCTGCCATGGTGGTGGACTTTCGCTCTGGACGGTGCGTCTGAGTTTCCAGGCTAGGCCATTCCTGAGTGGACGCACCGAAGGGCGCCTCTTTAGCTGGTCTGCGGCGGCGGCGCGAAGTAGAGGCTCGTGCCGGCGCGCGCCGGCGCATGGTTTGGGGGCGGGCGTGTGGGCCGCCTCGGGGCACCTCGCGTGCGAGGTGCGGCTTCCTCGCGCGTAAGCGGGGTTCAGCGCTCTCGGCCGGTTACGGGGTTAGCGCAGTTCGCGCAGCGCCGACCCGCCGCCGTTGACGGCGATCCGCTGGCCGTTGAGGTAGGCGGCCTGGTCGGAAACCAGGTAGGCGACGACATCGGCCACGTCCTGCGGGCGGCACACCCGCCCGTACGGACTCCGGCTGTTCAGTTCGGCCGCGTCCTGCACGTTCGCGAGCGCCCGGGCCAGCCGGTCGCCCATATCCGTCCGCACCAGTCCCGGCGCCACGATGTTCGTATGGATACCGTGCCGCATCTCCTCCACGGCCAGCGTCGCCGCGAGCGCTTCGAGTGCCGCCTTTGCCATCATGTACGGCGCGCCGCCCGGCATCGGCGTCCTGGCCGCGGTGCTGGAGACCACCACGATGTCACCGCGTGGCCTGCCGCGCATCTGCGGCAGCAGCAACTGACTCAGGTAGAACGCGCCGAACGCATGGGTACTGACGACCCGTTCCAGTTCCGCCGGATCGGTATCGGCCACGTTCTTGCCCCGGCTGGCGATCCCGGCATTGCTGACCAGGATGTCGACCGCGCCGAAGTCGGCCAGCAGCTCGCGGACCATGGATTCCAACTCCGGCAGGGAGTCAACTGATGCCCGGTAGGCACGCGCATGTCCGCCGACTGCTTTGATCGCCTCGCAGGTCGCCTGCGCGGCTGCCTCGTCCCGCCGGTAGTTGACCGCCACCTGCGCGCCGTCCGCGGCCAGCCGAAGCGCGATCGCGCGGCCTATCCCCCGGCTGCCTCCCGATACCAGGGCGATCCGCCCAGTCAAGCTCATGATGGCCTCCCGACCCTGACCCGCGTCCTGCGGGCCGAACAAGTCCCCCGCCGCTTGCGGTGTGGTCGCATCGGGCCGCCGGGATTCCGTGATCCCGCGCGGTTGCGATAATCCGCTTGCCGCTCCGCGCCGCCCTCGCCCAGGCACTAGCGATCGGCTCGCGATGGTCACGCCATTCTGCTCCAGCTCGTGACATCGGGCATGCGGGTCGGCACAATACCGGTAAAACCGCCAAGCTGTAGCAGACGGCGACTGGCGCAAGGAGACACGTGAACGACACACCGCTGCACCGGCGCACGATCCAGGTCGACAGCTACGAAGAGGACGACGCCCTCCGGGTCGTCGGGCGCCTGCGAGACGAGCGGCCCGGGCAGCGGGTGCCCGTCCTGCACGACATGGAGCTGCGGCTGCGGGTGCGCGTGCACGAGCTTCGGATCGTGCGGGCGCAGGCGCAGATGCACGCGTTCCCGCACGACGAGTGCCCGTTCATCGCGCCCAAGTTCGCGCAGCTGGAAGGCCTGTCGATCAGCCGCGGCTTCACCCGTGCGCTGCGGGAGCTGTTCGCGGGCGTCAGCGGCTGCCAGCACCTGCACGAGCTCGCGCGCGTCACCGGCCCGGCGGTGTTCCAGGCGAACGCGGCGCTGCGCGCGAGGGCACGGCACGCCTCAGGGCAATACACCCCGCCAGATCCTGAGGTCACGATGCGCGCCTTGCGCGGCACTTGCCATGTCTGGGCGCCGGACGGCCCCGGCCAGCAGAAACTGGAGCTGGGCTGGCGGCCCGGCGGCAGCGAGTACCCGGTGCCGCCAGTTGCCCAGGTGCGCGGGCGCGGCTGACGGCCGAGCGGAAGCCCGGTGCTAAGAACCGGCGCGAAGAACCGGCGCGGAGAACCGGCGCGGAAACCGCACCGCGCAGGCCCCGGCCCAGAAACCCCGGCGTAGGCTCCGGCTCCGAAACCCCGGCGCCAGCACCGGGACAGTAGCCCGGGGCGGCATCAATAAGTACCCTGATTGTGCGGGGCGCCGGCCGTGCCGCTCTCGTGCGCCGGCCGGCCCGGCCGTGAGTCCGCCCGACCGGAGCGAGGGTCCATGGTCAAGCAGGTGCCGTTCGTCGACTACCTCGTGCTGGGCGACGACCCGCACCTGGTTTCCCGTGAATGCGCCTCGTGCGGCGCGCTCTACTTCGACCGCCGCAACGCTTGCGCCAGGTGCGGCAGCCGCGAATTCGGCACCCGCGGGCTCTCCAACAACGGCGTAGTCCGTGCCTTCACGATCGTGCACCGCGCGACGCCCGACGTGCGGGTGCCGTACGTGTCGGCCGTCGTCGACCTGGCGGGCGGCGGCATGGCCAAGGCGAACCTGGTCGACGTCGAGCCGAGCCCCTCGCAGGTCAGGCTCGGGATGAGCGTGACGCTGGCGACGTTTCCTATCGGTACTGATTCGCAGGGCACGCAGGCAGTCTGCTTCGGTTACCGCCCCGCCTGAGCCATGCCAGTGCCCGCCGGACCACCGCACAAGGGAGCATGAGGATGAGCGACAGCCTGTGGATCATCGGCGTGTCGATGACCAGGTTCATGCGGTACAAGGACAAGGATCTCGTGGACCTCGGCAGCGAGGCCGCCCTGGCCGCACTCGACGACGCCGGGGCCACGATCGCGGACATGGACATCCTGGCCTCCGGCTGCCTCATGGACAACGGCAGCGTCGGCCAGCGCATCCAGAAGCAGATCGGCCAGACCGGCATCCCGGTCTACAACGTGGCCAACGCCTGCGCCACCGGCGCTACCGCGTTCCGCGTCGTCGCGATGGCAATCAAGGCCGGTGAGGCCGAGATGGGCCTCGCCGTCGGCGTCGAGCAACTCGGCAAGGCCGGCCTGCTGGCCGCGCCGTCCCCGATGGACCACGGCAAGCCCTACCAGCCAGCTGGCCGCTACGGGGCGCTCGGGCCGATCGAGGGCTACCTCGGCACCAGCCTGATGCCGGGCACGTTCGCCCAGTCCGGCATGGAGTACGCATACCTGAACTCCGGAGTCGGGTTCGAGCAGTTCGCCAAGGTGGCGGAGAAGAACCACGCGCACTCGGTACTCAACCCGCTCGCGCAATATCAGAAGGCGTTCACGCTGGACGAGATCATGAGTTCCGAGATGATCGCCTACCCCAATACCGTTCTCATGTGCTGCCCGACGGGCGACGGCGCCGCAGCGGCGGTGCTGGTCGGCGGCGAGCGGCTGAAGTCACTGCCCGCGCACGTGCGCGAGCGCGCGGTCAAGGTGTCGGCGTCGATCATGACCAGCGACCCCTACGTTGACGGCGGCTCGGTGCAGTACGACGTCAACACGCTGACCCGGCAAGCGGCGGACAAGGCCTACGAGACGGCGGGCATCGGGCCGGCCGACCTTGACCTGGTCGAGCTGCACGACTGTTTCGCCACCGCCGAGCTCCGGCACTACGACAACCTGCGGCTGTGCGCGGAAGGCGGAGCCGGCGAATGGATCGACAGGCGCGGCCCGTGGCGGGACGGCGAGATCCCGGTGAACGTCTCCGGCGGCCTGCTGTCGAAGGGCCACCCGCTCGGCGCGACCGGCATCGCGAATATCTTCGAGGTAGCCACGCACCTGCGCGGTGAAGCAGGAGACCGGCAGATCGAGGGCGCGAAGGTCGGGATGACGCACGTCATCGGCCTCGGCAGCGCCTGCGCGATCCACATTCTGGAGAGGTCCGCGCCGCGGCAGCCAGCCGCACCGATGGCCCGTTGATGCTGCTATAGCGTCACCGATGGCCCGTTGGTGCGGTTGCGGGCCGGACCAGGAGGTCCGGGATCTCGCCAGCCCGCGAGCTGCGCACGAAGCCGACCGCCTCGAATACGCTGCGCGCCATCCAGGTGCCGCCGCGCACTGTCTCCTTGATCACCCCGCCGGCGAAATACGGCGTCGTGCCACGGTTGCGCGCCGACTTCATGACGTAAGTCATCGGAACGAACAGGTGGTCGTGCGGGTTGTCTCCGACGGGCAGGTCGGCGGCCACGGCGATGCCGTGCTGGCGCAGGTGCGCCGCCGGGCCGACACCGGACAGCATCAGGATCTGCGGCGAACCGAACACCCCCGCCGTCAGGATCACCTCCTTGCTGGCGCTGATCGTGCTGCGCCCCTGCTCTGTGATGACCTCGACGCCGGTCGCCCGGCCCTTGCCGATCACCACCTTCGCCACCACCACGCGCGCCGAAATCGTCAGGTTCGGCAGCTTGTGATCATCGAGGTAACCGACCGATGAGCTGTAACGCGACCCGCCCCGGACACTCTGCTGGAAGAGCGCCGATCCTTCCTGGGACGCACCAAGAACACGTTCCAGTTCTCCGGCGCTGGCGGGCTCGCCGCCGCGATCGAGCGGGCGATCATGAGCCTCGGCGGGACCGCTCACGCGCACCTGTACCGATGGGAAAGCCGGTTCCCCCATCCTGACCGGGCCGAACTGGACAGGCGGCCAAGGCCGTCGGTGCCGCGCCGACTGGGAGGCGTCCGCAACGTCTACAAGGTGCTGTTCGCGGGTGGGTATTTCACCGCGTTCTTGACCATCTTCTCGGTCAGCGCCGTCTCGAGGTCCACGCCCAGGACGTCGGCCAGTCGCAGCAGGTAGGCGAAGACGTCGGCGATCTCATCACGGACCTGGACAGCCTGAGCCGGGTCGGTCATCACGGCCGAGGACTCGGCCGGGGTGAGCCACTGAAAGATCTCGGTCAGTTCGCCGGCCTCGCCGCTGAGTGCCATGGCGAGGTTCTTCGGCGTGTGAAACGGCTCCCAGTCGCGCTCGGCGGCGAACTCCCGAAGCAGGCCCTGCAGGTTTGCGATCGTCACCGGCTACATATAGCAGCCCGCCTCCAGCGGCATCATGCGTGTCCGCGATCGCGTGCCCCTCCGCTCGCAACCGCGTCGGGCACTACCACTCGTCGGCGTCGTCCACGCCATGGCGGGCGGCTCGTCACGCCGCCGCTAGTCTTCTCTTCGCGAAGAAGTAGATCGACGCCGCCGTGGCGACCGCCATCGCCGCGAAGCCGGCCCACGGGTTGTACTCGCGGGAGCGCCAGGAACGACATCGAACCCGAGTACACGTTGAGTGCGTTGGCACAGACCGCGCCGAGGGCGATCGCGAGCAGCGTGACATCGGCGAGCGGAGTCGAGAGGTGACTGGTGAACCCAGCCGCGGGGTTGCCCACGTACTTGCCCACGCTAGTGATCGTGGCCGCGGCGGCGCCCAACCCGAATTCCGCACCGGCGCCGGGAGAGCCCAGCACGGCCGAGAGCGGCAGGCTGATCGAGCAGGCAGCCGGATTCGGGCGGCTCGCCGTACCGGAGCGGAGGCGTATGCGAGCATCAGCAAGGTGAAGCTGGAGGGTACAAGATGCGACTGGACGGCAAGCGCGCGCTGATCACCGGCGGAACGACCGGCATCGGTTTGGCCATAGCGCACAGATTCCTGCTCGAAGGCGCCCAGGTAGTGGTGACCGGGCGGAATCAAGAACTGGGCGCGGCCGCCCAGGCGGGGCTCCGCGCCGCCGGCCAGGCCTGGTTCGTGGTCGCTGACGCCAGCGATCCAGACGCCGTGGCTCGGTCGGTAGAACTGGCCGTGGGACATCTGGAGACCCTCGACGTGCTGGTCAACAACGCCGGCATCGGCGTGGATGCTGGCCTGCTCCAGACCCCCCTGGCCGACTACGACCGGGTGATGGACGTGAACGTGCGGGGTTACTTCCTGTACGCGCGGGCCGCCTACCCCTACCTGGCCCGTCGCCGCGGGTGCATGATCCACATCGCCTCCGATGCGGGTATCTGGGGCGAGCAGTCGATCGGGCTGTACTCGGTATCGAAGGCGGCAGTGGTGATGCTGGGCAAGATGCTGGCGCTCGAGGGCGGTCCAGATGGCGTGCGCTCCAACGTGCTGTGCCCGGGCGACATCTGGCCAGGCATGCGGCACATGGCCCCGCCTGGCGAAGAAGATCGCCCCGAGAGCGGCGACTGGCCGGTCCCGCCGATCGGCCGGATCGGCGAGGCCCGCGATGTGGCCGCCACTGCGCTGTTCTACGCCAGCGACGAGGCGGAGTTCATCACCGGCACGACACTCCTGGTCGACGGCGGCATGACGGCCGGTTACCTGCAGCGCGAGCGCGGCACCCTGGCCGAACGCGAGCCCTAGCCTGCCGCCGCACCATCGCGGCCGACCCACATCGCGGGGGTCTGCGGGCTGCCGTCTGGATTGACCCTCGCCAGCACCGCGTAATTCCTGCCGTCGAGCAATGCGAGCGTCGCCGGGCTGAACGAGATTGCCATGGCGGCACGCTAGCAAGCCGGGGTATCGGCGGCCAGGAGCCGGGAACGAGGGGCCGGGAACGAGGGGCCGGGAACTGCAAGCCGACGCCGGGAGGGCGATGAATTTACTCCTCACGGGGAAGGAGCCCAAGATGGCAACCGCGACTCCGGCCATACGCCTTCTCGACCCAGCCCCGTAGAAAGCCAGAAGAAGTATAAATCTGATATTCGGAGGAGGAACGACATGACTGGCATCAACAGGAAGAACTTCAGCTCTGCCGACGAGACCCGCACCCCTGACAAGACCAAGGTCGAGACGGTCGGCCTCGGTTCCGTGAAGGCTGCGCGATTCACGATGCAGCCTGGCTGGCGCTGGTCACAGTGCATCAAGCCGATCGCTGGGACCGACACCTGCCAGGCGCGCCACATCGGTGCCGTCGTCTCCGGGCAACTGCACGTCACCCATGCCGACGGGACCGAAGTGGACCTGGCCCCCGGCGACGCTTACGTGCTCGAGCCAGGTCATGACGCGTGGGTCGCCGGGGACGAGCCGTTCATCGCCTACGAGTTCGAGGGCACGACGGCCGCGTCCTACGCCGCCTGACGACCTAACCCAGCCGTGAGCCCGGCGGGGCGGCACCTCTGGTCTTTCGCCGCCCCGCAGCAGGTCCAAGGTCCCTTCGCGGCGGCGTTCGGGCAGGCCAGGCTAACGTCAGCGGCCCCAGGCCGCCGCACCGCACCCGCCCTCCCGGAGGTACACACCGATGACTACGCCAGCCACCCTGACCAGGCCGCTCCAACCGCGGCACGCGGTGAACTTCGGGCAGCGGCCGATGCTGGTCTTCTGGGAGACTACCCGCGCTTGCCTGCTCGCCTGCCGCCACTGCCGCGCATCGGCGACTACCCAGGCACCGCCAGGGGAACTGAGTTACGCAGCAGGCTGCGAGCTGATCGAGCAGGTAGCCGGATTCGGCCGGCCGTACCCGATCCTCGTACTCACCGGCGGCGACTGCCTGCTGCGACCCGACCTGTTCGACCTGATCAGCTATGCCACCTCCATCGGAGTGCCGGTGGCCCTGTCGCCCTCGGTCACCCCGCTGACCGGCGACCTGATGGACCAGATCGCCGCCAGCGGCGTGAAGGCCGTGTCGATCAGCCTGGACGGCGCCACTGCCGCCACCCATGACGGCGTGCGCGGCATCCCCGGCCACTTCGACGCCACGATCGCGGCCCTGCGCGACCTGGTGGCCACCGGGATCACGGTCCAGGTCAATACCACGGTGATGCGCGCCAACGTCGCCGAGCTCGCCGACATCGCCGGGCTGGTGGCCCAGACCGGCAGCCACATCTGGGAGGTCTTCTTCCTGGTCCAGGTCGGGCGCGGGGTCGCGACCGGCGCGATCTCGCCGCAAGAGCACGAGGACGTCTGCCACTTTCTCTATGACGCGTCCAGGCACGGGTTCGTAGTCCGGACGGTGGAGGCTCCGTTCTTCCGCCGCGTCGTCGCGCAGCGCCGGGCGGGCGGCCCGCGGCCGAACAGCGCCCGTTACGACGAGCTCACCCGGCGTCTGGACAGCCTGCTCGGTCCGCCGACCAGGACGCCGAGCGCGCATACCTCGCCCACCCGCGACGGCAAGGGCATCCTCTTCGTCGCGCACGATGGCGAGGTCTACCCGGCGGGCTTCCTGCCGCTGGGCCTTGGCAACATCAGGAACCAGTCGCTGCACGACATCTACCGCAACGACCCGCTGCTCAAGGCCATCCGTGCTGCCCAGTTCACCGGCCGGTGCGGCAGTTGCGAGTACGCGGATCTCTGCGGCGGCTCACGGGCCCGCGCCTACGCCGCTACCGGCGACCCGCTCGGCGACGACCCGGCCTGCGCGCTCCTGCCCTAACCCAGGCCGACGCACGGCAGGCGGTCCAGCCAGTTCAGGCACCGGTCACCGGGGCGGTCGATTTCCTGTCCCGCATCAACCGCGCGATCAGCTTGCCGAGCTCCCACAAGATCAGCAGCGCGATCGGGGGCACCAGAGCCCAGGTCCACTGAGCCAGGTTGATCTGGGTCGTCCCGAGCAGCCGCCGGAACGCGTCGAGCTGGGTCACGAAGATGGCGAGCACGAATTCCACGAGCATCGACCGGTTCATGTGCTTGCTGTCGAAGGTGTCCGTCGTCAGCACCGAGTCCGTCTCGCTGCGGCACTCCACCGCGGCCACGATCAGGCAGAGCGCGAACGAGGTGAACGCGATCGAGCTGCCGATGTGCACGCTGCCGTACCTCGACGTGCCGAGGTTGATCAGCCAGAGCAGGCCGACAGTGATCGCCAGCCCGGCCAGCCCGACCGTGACCATCACCCGCGTCGTCAGCACCGACTCGCCCCTGGGACGCGGCTTGCGCCGCATCAGCCCCTGGCTCTCCCGGTCGAAGCCGAGCGCGAATCCGAACGGCGCGTTGACCACGAAGTGGATCCACAGTACCTGGGCCGGGGTAAAGGGCTCCCCTGCCGCGATGTTGAACAGGGTCGCGCCGAGGAAGGTGAGCACGAAAACGACGAGCAGGACCAGTACGAACCTGACGTACTTCGTCAGGTTGTCGTAGATCTTGCGGCCCTGCTCCACCGCGAAGACGATGGTCGCGAAGTTGTCGTCGGACAGGATCAGCCGCCCGGCGTTCTTGGCCACCTCGGTGCCAGTGCCCATGGCGATGCCGATGTCGGCTGCCTTGATCGCCGGCGCATCGTTGACGCCGTCGCCGGTCATCGCCACGACGTCGCCCTTCTTCCGCAACGTCTCGGCCAGCAGCACCTTGTGCTCAGGCGCCACCTGGCCCACCACGCCGATGTCGTCGATTCGCGCCAGCCGCTCGGACTCCGGCAGGGCGGCGAAGTCGGCACCGAGGATCACTTCGCCGTCGATGCCGACCTGCTTGGCGATGGCCGCGCCGGTCAGGACACCGTCGCCGGTCACCATGCGGACCCGGATGTGGGCGTCCCTGGCGCTGGCGACCGCCTGCGCCGATTCGTCCCTCGCCGGGTCGACCATCGCGACCATGCTCGTCAGCCGCAGGTCGGTGACGTAGCCGAGCAGGTCCGCGTCCGGGTCGAATTCGGCCGGATCAAGGTCGCGGGTCGCGGCCGCCATTACCCGCCACCCGTTGCCCTCCAGGCGTTCCAGCTCTGTCCGGGCGCGCTCCCGCAGGTCATCGTCCCAGGGGATGCTCGTGCCGCCGGACAGCGTCGCCGCCGCGCGGCCGCTCACCGCCGGCGCCCCGCCCTTCACGAAACAGCGCACCACCGGCCGCCCCGCCGCGTCGGCGGCGGAGTTGAACGTCGCCATGAGCTTGTAAGCCGGGTCGAACGGCAAGGTAGCCAGCCGGGGCAGCCGCTCCCTGGTGCCCGCGATGTCCAGGCCAGCCTTGTGGCCGAGCACGAGCAGCGCGCCTTCGGTCGGGTCGCCCACTACCTTGCCGTCCGCCAGGGTCGCGTCGTTGGCGACGACATAGGGCAAGATCGCTTCCTCGATGCTGGCCGAACTGCCCGCCGCGTGCTGGACCGCGCCCTCCAGTCCGTAGCCGGTGCCGGAGACCGTGTAGCGGTCGTAGGCGTCCACTACCTCTACGACCGTCATCTGGTTCATGGTCAGCGTGCCGGTCTTGTCGGAGTTGATCGCCGAGGTGTAGCCCAGCGCCTCGACCGACGGCAGGTCCTTCACGATGGCGTTGCGCTTGGCCAGGTCGACTCCGCCGAGCGACAGGATCGTCTGTGTCACGGTCGGCAGGGCCTCGGGGATGGCCGCGATAGCGAGCGAGACGGCGCTGATGAACAGCGCGTCCCAGGCCTGGCCTCGGGACCGGCCGAGCACGAACATCGCGATCATGGTCAGGCCCGCCGCGCCCACGATCCACAGGGTCAGCGTGTTGAGTTCCCTGGTCAGCGGTGACTTCTCCCTGGCCGTGGTCGCCAGCATGCCGGAGATTCTGCCTAGTTCGGTACCTGCTCCGGTGCCGGTGACGAGCACCGTCCCGCTGCCGTGCGTCACCGGCGTGTTCATGAAGGCCATGTTCGTCTGCTGGCCCGTGCCGCGCCGTCCGTCCGGGGAGAGGGTGACCGCGTCCTTGGCTGCGGGGACGCTCTCTCCGGTGAGCGCCGACTCGTCGATCTGCAACGAGCTCGCCGCGATGATGCGGCCGTCCGCTGGCACCTGGTCGCCCGCGGAGATAAGCACGACATCGCCGGTCACCACCTGTTCGGCCGGGATCACCGCCTCCGCGCCGTCCCTGCGCACTCGCGCGGTGGCTTCCAGCATCGACTTGAGCGCGTTCATCGCGCTCTCCGCCTTGCCCTCCTGCCGCATGCCGATCACGGCATTCACGACTGTCAGCAGCAGCAGCAGGGCGGCGGTGTGCCACTGCTTGATCGCCAGCGAGACGATCGCGGCTGCCACCAGGATGATCTGCATGTAGCTGCGGTACTCGTCGACGAACCTGCGCCAGCGGGGCTTGGGTTTCTCCTCAGGCAGCGCGTTGGGGCCGTTCGCGGCCAGCAGTTCCTCCGCTCGTCCGGCGGAGAGCCCGTTCGCCGGATCGACGCCGAGGGCGGCGGCTACCTCGTCGGGCGAGCACGAGAACCAGTCCTGGCTCGCGGCCGGCTCCCCCGTCTTGTCAGCCCGCACGGTCATGTCCCGCACCCCCGATCGGATCTCGCTCCCCGGCTGCGCCCTACCCGTGCGCCTTGGCCGCCTTCTGCTTCGCGGGCTTCTGCTTCGCCGCCTTCTGCTTGGCCGCCGTGCGCCGGTGCCCTGCCGCATACGGGTCGGCCGGAGCGTTCTCGGGCGCCTCGGCCTGGAGTTCGTCCTTCACCACGAGCAGTTCGTCGAGCCGGTCCTGGCTCACTGCCGGGTACTGCGGATCGATGTCGAACAGCGTGTGGCCGATGACCGCGGCCGCGCAGATGCGGGCGAACCACTTCCGGTCCGCCGGCACGACATACCACGGCGCCCAGCGCGTGCTCGTGGCCGACAGCATTTGCGAGAACGCCTGCTGGTAGTCGTCCCAGCGCCGCCGCTCCGCCGCGTCGGCCGGCGAGAACTTCCAGTTCTTCTCGGGCAGGTCGATCCGTTTCAGGAAGCGGGCGCGCTGTGCCTCCCTCGACAGGTTCAGGAAGATCTTGACCAGCCGGAAGCCGTTGTCGGTCAGGTACCGCTCCCAGTCGTTGATCTCCCGGTACCTGCGATCCCAGATCCCCTTGCCCTTGCCCTTGGCCGGCCGCGGAAGCCGCTGCCGGTCCAGGTTCTCCGGATGCACCCGGACGACCAGGACTTCTTCGTAGTGAGACCGGTTGAAGATCCCGATCTCGCCCCGCGCCGGCAGATGACCGGCGTAGCGCCACAGGTAGTCGTGGTTCAGTTCCTCGGCGGACGGCACCTTGAAGCTAGTCACGTGCACGCCCTGCGGGTTGACCCCGCTCATGACGTGGCGGATCGTGCCGTCCTTCCCGCCCGCGTCCAGTGCTTGCAGGCAGACAAGCACGCCGTAGGTGTCCTGCGCGGCTAGCCGCGCCTGGTAGTCGGCGAGCACCCCGATGCCCGTCTTGAGCAACTCGACGCCGTCCTTCTTCTTCAGGAAGTCCGCCTTGTAGGACGGGTCGAAGTCTGTTGCCAGGTCCACGGTCGATCCTGGCTTGACCCGCAACGGCTTGATGAACTCCGCGATGCGCTTTGCTCTGTCGTCGACCATCGTCTCCCGCGCTTCCCCCGCCCGTAGGGCTGTGTACCCCGGCCCGAACCGGCCGAAGCAAGCGCCCTGAGCTGCGCATCTGCGCCTCGCCCGCAGCCCGGGCCGGTGCCGCCTGGCCCCCGCGCTCCATCGACACCGGATACCGCCCGGGCTTAATGTCAAATCAGCGCTGGTCTTTTTAGAAAGCCCAGGGCAGCGAAAAGCGGACCGAAAAGGAATTTCTCAGGAGAACGAAATGAAGCGTGCCAATGTCGCCCGACTGGCGATTCCCGCAATGGCCGCGATCACGGTCACGTTGACGGTCACGTTGACGGCCGGCCTGCCCGCCACGGCGGCAGCTGCCACGCTCGCGCCGAGCAAGGCGACGGCGATTGTCTTCGTGCACGGCTTCAGTTCGTCAGCCAGCACCAACTGCATGAGCAGCAACGAGTTCGGGGCCATGATCCCGCAACTCCAGTCGGACGGGTTCACCGGGAAGATGATCACGGCCGGGTACTACTGGGGCGACACCAACTGCTCCGTCAGCCTGCACCGCTACGGCAGCTACCGGGACGGCGACCCGTTCACCGCTATCGGCAAGGCATTCTCCTGGTATGTGTACGACACGTTCACCAAGAACGGGATCTCCGTCGACGCTGTCGGGTACTCGATGGGCGGCCTGATCGTACGGGCCGCCATCTACGGCGCCTCCATCAAAGCGGCCGGCTACTCGCCGCCGATCAACGTCGGCCGCGTTGCCACGCTCGGGACTCCGCACGACGGTGCGGCCTGGTACGCCACCGCCTGCGTCATCGTGGGCTGGACCCAGTGCGCCGCCATGGTCCAGGGCTCCGCTCAGCTCACCTGGCTGAACCAGAACGGCAACCCGCAGGGCTCGGCGGGCACCAGCTGGATCGTGTTCGGCTCGCAGGACGACGACGTCGTGCCGTCATCCTCGGCGGTCTTCATGAGCCTGCCGATCTCCCGCAAGATCGTCTTCAAGCACGTGTCGCACACCGGCTTCATCTTCCCGGACTACATGGACGCGTGGTCGGTGGTGAATCTCGCCGGCGACTCGCTGGGCGCCGTTCCCGGCGACATCGTCTCCGGGGTCAGCTCGGTCAAGTGCATTGACGACCGGGGTTCGGTCACCTCCGACGGCGACCCGATCCAGGTCTACACCTGCAACGGCTCGGGAGCGCAGCTCTGGCTGCATGACTCGGCCGGACGCAAGAGCACCTTCTCGGTGCTCGGCAAGTGCCTGGACGACACCGGCTCAGGCACGGCCAACGGGACGAAGATCCAGCTGTACCGCTGCAACAACTCCGGTGCGCAGCGCTGGACGCCAGGTGCTAGCGGCTCGCTGCAGATCTTCGGCAAGTGCCTGGACGACCCTGGCTCCAGCACGTCCAACGGAACGCGACCGCAGATCTACACCTGCAACGGGACCAAGGCGCAACGCTGGATCTACGGCTGACGCAGCCCGCAGGGATATTATATATTTTCGATTATTTTGGTCCAGTTACTGCCTGGCACGGCGACCTAGTGCTGATGCCCTGAACAAACTAGATACTTGATTAGTTCCCGAACTGATGCTTTGACCCCGTACGATGCGGCACCATCCGCTTACTGATGTTTCATCTGGCCAGGAGAGCAGTGATCGTCCGCAGGATGTACTCGGTGCCCGAGCGCATCACCATGTTCAGCGCGGGTGCGGCCGCGATCGCCGCGGTCTATCCGGCGATCATGGCGCACACCGGCGGTCAGGGTATCCCGTGCCCGCTGCGCACGCTCACCGGCGTACCCTGCCCGTTCTGCGGTCTCACAACCGCCGCTGCGGCGCTCACGCACGGACAGTGGACTGTGGCTGCCAGCACCAGCCCGCTCGCCTGCCTGGTCACAGTCATGGCAATCGGGACCGCGCCGGTGCTCGCCGCGAGGATCCTCGGCCTGGCGCCTTCGCCGCGGCCTGCCTCGGACCGGACCCGACGGCTCGTCACCCGGAGCGCGTACGTGATCGTCGCGCTGAACTGGCTGTTCCAGTTGCATCGGTATGGATTTACGTAGGAACCCACTCCCCGGCACATCCGAAGTAATACCGCCTGCCGCTAGCGGGTCGGCGGGTCGATCACGAAAGGCAACCCCCATGGCATACTCCGGAACACCGTCGTACTCTGCCGTCCCTTCCTCGCAATACTCCAGCTGGATCATGCGGGTCGGCGCCTACCTGGTCGACACGGTCCCGATCTGGGCCGCGTTGATCGTCGTCTACATCATCGAGGCCATCATCGGCAGCACCATCGTCGACATCCTTCTCGGCCTGATCCTCTTTGTCGCCATACTTGGCTACACCGTCTACAACCGCTGGATCCTCGGCGGCCAAGGCCAGACGATCGGCAAGAAGATGCTGGGCATCAAGCTGGTCAGCGAGGAGACCGGCCAGCCGATTGGCAGCATGAACGCATTCATCCGCGATATCTGCCACATCGTTGACAGCATCATCTGCTACATCGGCTTCCTCTTCCCGCTCTGGGACGCCAAGCGGCAGACCATCGCCGACAAGATCATGAAGACAGTGGTCACCCCGGCCTAGTCGGTCTGGCCCGAGCCATCGACAGCGGTCCCGCGGGCGACCCCCGTGCGCGGGACCGCTGCGCTTGACCGACCCTCATTGCTCCAGCTTGGCCGCCGGGCTGTCGGCGGGGTGGAAGACGCCGAGCACGCGCATCGGGGCCGACCCGGTGTTCTCCAGGCAGTGCGGCAGTCCCGGCGGCAGGTGCGTGCACGTACCCGCCGACAGTGCGTGCGCGGCACCGCCGATGTGCACCGTGCCCTGTCCTTCGAGTACCAGCACTACCTCGTCATACGGGTGGCTGTGATCGGGCGCCTTGCCGGGCGGGATCTCACCGACGAACTGGGTGGCGACCGGGCAGCCACGGCCAGGACCGAACAGGACGCGGAACCGCCGGTCGCCGGTGGTCTCGACCTGGCAGTCGCTCAGGTCACTGGCGACAAGCGTGGCCAGGTCCGCCAGGCCCGCGCCGCCAGGCAGCGTGACTAGATCCAGCCGCAGGTCGCCGTCGTCGTCGGCCTGCACGTCGTACCGCGCGCCGGGCGGGATCCGCAGTCCACGGTCCCGGTACAGGGGCAGGCCGGGATTGCCGTCGACGGTTAGCGTGCCGGTCCCGGCGATCACGAACCACAACTCACCGCCGGCTCCGGCGGTACCTTCGAGCCTGGATCGCGGCGGGATATCGGCCAGGCACCGCGCCAGACCCAGGCCGTGCGTTTCCGCGCCGAACAGGGTACGGACGACGGCGCCGGCCTCGGTACGGTCGGCGCGGACCGCCGCGGCCTGTACGACCGTGCCCGGGGTCATCAAGGCTTGCCAATCGCCCGCGCGGCCACCAGGGTCCCGAGCGCCTCGGTGAACCGGTCGATTTCGTCGAGGGTGTTGTAGTGCGCGAGGCCGATGCGCAGCGCCTCACCCCAGCCGATCCGGTCATGCAGGCCGAGCGCGTAGTAGCTGCCGTGACTCCACACGCCGAAGCCGAGACCAGCCAGTTCCTCGCTCAGCTCCGCGGATGCGACGCCGGGAAAGTTGACCAGGAAAGTCGGTACCCGGCCATCCATGCCCGGCAGTCCGTAGAGTCTCGCGCCGGGCGGAAGCCCGGCCAGCAGCCGCTCGCCGAGCCTGCGTTCCCAGGCCTCCAGCGCCGCCATCCCGCCGATGCCGTCCAGGTAGTCGAACGTAGCGACCAGGCCGCCGAGCAGCTCGTACGGCAGGGTGCCGGTCTCGAACCGGTGACCGACCGGCTCGAACGAGGCGGGCCTGGCCTTGTAGGGCTGCCACGATTCGAGCAGCTCCCGCCGCCCGTACGCGATGCCCAGGTGCGGCCCGCAGAACTTGTATGCCGAGCAGAACAGCACGTCGGCGCCAATGGACCGCACGTCGATCGGCAGGTGCGGCGCGTACTGGACGGCGTCCACCCACGCGATCGCGCCCGCCTCGTGTGCCAGGTCGCACACGGCGCGGGCATCCACGATCGTCCCGGTCGAGTTCGCCGCCCACGGGAAGGCCACGACCTTCGTCCTGCGCCCGAGCTGGCGCTCCAGGTCGCTGAGGTCCAGTGCGGTGTCGGAGTGCACGTCAGCGTGGCGGACCAGCAGCCCTCGGTCCCTGGCCAGGTCCAGCCATGGTGCCACGTTGGCATCGTGGTCCAGCCTGGTGACCACGATCTCGTCTCCTGGCACCAGCAGCCGGCCGAGCGTGCGGGAGAGCGTGAAATTCAGCGCGGTCATGCTGGCACCGAAGATGATCTCTTCGGCGGTGCAGCCGAGGAAACGCGCCGACGCCTGCCTGGCCTGCGCCACGAGTTCCTCGATCCGGCGGCTGGTGGCATACGGGGCGCCCATGTTGCCGCTCGCCTCCAGATACACCCTGGCCACGGCCGCGCCAACCTCGTCAGGGGTCTGGGTGCCGCCTGGCGCGTCGAGGAAGACGAAGCCGTCGCGCAGGGAGCTGAAGCGGGCACGGACTTCAGCGACCCCCGCTTGCCGCACGGCACTCGGTGAACCGTCGGACTCGGAACTGGGGTGAGCCGAGGCTGACTCGGCGACAGAATTGCTCATTAAGAGCAAATTAGGCCGGGATCGGCGGCGGGTCAATGTCGTCTTGTGCGGCCCAGCTAGCCAGCGGCGGCTAGCCAGCGGCTCATCGGGCTCGCGAGCGTGCCTCCTCAAGTGCCCGTCTGACGAGCACCCTGGCCAGGTGCTCGCGGTAGGCACGCGGGCCGTTGAAGTCCTCGGGCGCACTGGTGCCCTCCGCCGCGTGCGAGGCAGCGTCGGCTGCGTCCGAGCCCGCGGCAAGCGCCTGCTCGACGGCCGTTGCCCGGATCGGCGTGGATCCCATGTTGACCAGTGCCACGCTGCCGCCCTGCACCGCGACGCCGACGATCGCCCAGTCGATCGCGCGCTTGGTGAACTTCTGGAACGACCAGCCGGCCCCGTCAGGCTTGGGAATCCGGATCTCAGTCAGCAGTTCACCAGGCTGCAGTGCGCTCTCGAACAGGCTGGCGAAGAAGTCCTCGGCCGCGATCTGGCGAGTGCCGGACGGACCGCGTGCCACCATCGTCGCGCCGAGCGCCAGCGACACCGCGGGAAGGTCGGCCGCGGGATCGGCATGGGCCAGCGAGCCGCCGATCGTGCCGCGGTGCCGGACCTGCGGGTCGCCGATCTGCCCGGCCGCATTGGCGAGCAGCGGTACCCGCGACTCCAGCAATCCTGATCGCGCGACGGTGTCATGGCAGGTGAGAGCGCCGACTGCGATGTGGCTGCCCTCGTCCCGGATATAGCTGAGCTCGGCCAGCCTGCCGATGTCGATGACCGTGTCTGGCGCGGCCAGCCGCAGCTTCATGAGCGGGACCAGCGAATGACCGCCCGCGAGGAACTTCGCGTCCTCGCCGCCGTCAGCGGCCAGTTGCAGTGCCTCGTCTACCGACGAGGCACGCTGGTAGGTGAAGGGTCCGGGAATCAACTAAGCCGCCTCTCGCTCGCTGTCATGCCGAGTTGTCGCTCGCAGCGGCAAGCACCGCCCTGACGATGTTGTGATAACCGGTACACCGGCACAGGTTGCCCTCCAGGGCAGTCCTGACCTCTTCCTCCGTCGGGGCGGGGTTCTCGGCCAGCAGGGAGACGGCCGCCATTACCATGCCCGGGGTGCAGAAGCCGCACTGCAGTCCGTGCTCGGCGCGGAACGCCTCCTGCACCGGGTGCATCTGGTCCTGCTCGCCCGCCAGTCCCTCGACCGTCACGACCTCGCGCCCGTCCGCCTGAGCCGCGAGCACCGTGCAGGACTTCACCGAGCGCCCGTCCAGCAGGACCGTGCATGCCCCGCAGGAGCTGGTGTCGCAGCCGACGTTGGTCGCGGTGAGCCCGGCCACGTCGCGCACGAAATGAACGAGCAAGGTGCGGTCCGCCACGTCGGCGGCGACCTGGCTCCCGTTCACCGTCACAGAAACCCTCACCGGCTCTCCCTCGCTTCGCTGATCGCGGCCCAGACCCTGGCCGGCGTGGCGGGCATATCGACGTGGCGGATGCCGAGATAGCTCACCGCGTCGACGACGGCGTTCTGCGCGGCAGGAGTGGCCCCGATGGTCCCTGCCTCGCCGATTCCCTTGGCGCCGAGCGGGTTGATAGTGGCCGGGGTCTCGCTCGCGAGCAGCTCGAAGCTGGGCAGTTCGGCCGCCGTGATGATGGCGTAGTCGATCAGCGACCCGGTGACCGGGTTGCCGTCCGCGTCGTATGCCATCTCCTCAAAGAGCGCCTGCGCCACACCCTGCGCGATGCCGCCGTGCCGCTGGCCCTCGGCCAGCACCGGATTCACCACCGTGCCCGCGTCGTCGACGGTCACGTGCCGCAGCAGCCTGACCTTGCCGGTCTCGGTGTCGACCTCGACCAGCGCGAGATGAGTGCCGAACGGGAAGGTCGGCTGGCCGTCGGTGTAGTTCACGAAAGCGGTCAGCACGTCGTCCCCGGCATGGCTGGCCACCTGCGCCCACGTCCGGCCGGCCGCCGGGTCGCCGCGCACCTGCCAGATTCCGCGCTCGGTATCCAGTTCCAGGTCGTCAGCGCTGGCCTCGAGCAGGTCCGCCGCTACCTGGCGGGCCTGCTCCTTCACCTCGACCGCCGCCTTGTACACCGCGACACCGCCGAGCTGCAGCGAGCGCGAGCCGTAGGTGCCGACGCCCTCGGGAATCAGGTCGGTGTCGCCGTGCACGACTTCGACCATCGCCATGTCGATGCCAAGCTCGGCCTGCACCAGCATCGCCCAGGCGGTGTGGTGGCCCTGGCCGTGCGCGGAACTTCCGGTGTAGACGGTCGCCGAGCCGTCACCGTGCACGACGAGCCTGGCGGTCTCGCCGCCGTTCGCGTCGGCGGCGGTGATCTCCACGTAGCTCGCGACCCCGATGCCTAGCTGGAGCACGTCGCCCCGCTCGCGCCTGCGTGCCTGCTCCGCCCTGAGCTCTTCGTAACCCGCCGCGGCCAGGACGGTGTCCAGCGCCTTGACATACCCGCCGGTGTCGTAGACCGGACCGCACGGTGAGCTGTAAGGGAACTTGTCCGGCGGGATCAGGTTGATCCGCCGTACCTGCGCCGGGTCCATGCCGATCTCCGCCGCGAACAGGTCGACGGCACGCTCGACCGCCGCGGTGGCCTCGGGCCGCCCGGCGCCGCGATAGGCCGAGATCGGGGTCGTGTTAGTCACGATGACGCGGTAGGCGGTCTCCACGTGGCCGATGTCGTACGGGCCGACAGCCATCAAGCTGGTGAGGAACGGCAGGAACCCGCCCATCCGCGGATAGGCGCCGGTATCCTGCACTATCTCCAGCCGGTACGCGAGGATCCGGCCTTCCCTGGTCCCGCCGATCTTGACGACCTGCTGCTGCGCCCGCCCGTGCGTCATGGCAAGCAGGTTCTCGCTGCGGGTCTCCGCCCAGCGCAGCCCGCGGCCGATGTGCTTGGCCGCCCAGGCCACCAGCAGCGCGTCCCGGTCGACTCCGATCTTGGCGCCGAATCCGCCGCCCACGTCGGGAGCCACTACCCGGATGGCGCCGGGATCGAGGCCGAACGCCCCGGCCAGGATCAGGCGGCCGATTTGCGCGTTCTGGCTGCTCACCCAGACAGTCAGCTTGCCGTCCGCCCACCGGGCCGCGGCCGCCCGCCCTTCCATCGGCACCGGGGCCAGCCGCTGGTTGACGATGGTCTGCTCCACGACGACGTCGCAACCATCGAACGCCGCCGGGTCGACCGGGGTCCCGGTCGTCACGGCCAGGTTGGACCCGGCCGGGGGGAACAGCAGCGACTCGCCGGACAGGGCAGCGTCGACGCCGATCACGGCCGGCAGCGGTTCGTAGTCAACGCTGACCAGTTCGGCGGCGTCCTCGCCCTGGTAGTTCTGGTTGGTGATCACCATGGCCACCGGCTCGCCGACGAACCGCACCCGGTCCACGGCGAGCAGCGGCTCCGACCACGGGCCGCCGAGCGGCAGCGGCGCGCCCTCGGTACCGGTCAGCCCGTTGTCGGGCGGCGGCGGCAGGTCGTCGATGTCGGCGGCGGTCAGCACCGCGACCACGCCTTCGGCCTCACGCGCCGCCGAAACGTCGATACCGGTGATCAGCGCGTGCGCGATCGGGCTGCGCACGAACGTCACCCGAGCCGCGTCGGCCAGTTCAGGCACTCGCAAGTCGTCGACGTAGGTGCCGCCAGCCGTCAGCAGCCGCGGATCCTCGGTACGCACCACCCGGGTGCCAAGGATGCTCATCCAGCTTTCCTGCCTTCCGATGCGCTCGTCGCGCGGCCGTTGTGGCCGAGGACCGGGCCTAGCAGTTTGCCTAGTATTGCGGGGCAAGCCCGGCGATGGCAACCATTACCGGGCGAACCCCGGCACCAGAAATACAGACAGACGCGAGGCCGCCAGGTAGAACAGGAGTGGACGAACCGCCTCGCTCACCGAAGGGACGAGTCATGATCGAGCCATACCAGGCACTGGGTCTTGTACCCACCATGCGGGGCATTCGCAACCGCGGCGAGATCCAGACCAACCTGGAGCACCTGTCGCACCTGATCAAGGCCGCTTCCTGGCTCTCCAGCCTCGACCTGCCGGTCCGGCTCATCGCGGTGCCGGAAGGCGCCCTGCAGGGTTTCAACGACGAGGTACTCGACCTCGACCACGAAGAATTCGCCCGCGAGTGCGCGATCGACATCCCCGGCCCGGAAACTGACTACCTGGGCGGCCTCGCCCGGCAGTGGAACGTCTACCTGATGGCCCAGGCCAAGGCCAGGCATCCGGAATTCCCCGGGCGCTTCTTCAACGTCGGCTTCATCCTGAGCCCGGAAGGCGAGGTCATCCTCCGGCATCACAAGGTGATACCGCTGCTCCCGGTGGAGCACTCGGTGACACCACACAACGTCTGGGACAAGTGGATCGAGCTTTACGGCCGCAATCTCGACGCGTTCTACCCGGTCGCCGATACCGAGATCGGCAGGCTCGGGTTCCTGATGGCCAACGAGGGCTCGTACCCGGAGAACGCGCGCGGCCTGGCGATGAACGGCGCAGAGGTGGTCTACCGCGGCCCCTATCCGCACCCGCACGTCGGTAACGGACTGTTCGAGGTGCAGAACCGCGCCCGCGCGCTGGACAACAACTTCTACCTGATCGCCTGCAACGTCGGCACGTATTACCTGCATACCGATTCCGACGTGCCGATCGACACCTTCGGCGGCGGGTCGGCGGTCATCGACTACCGCGGCCAGATCGTCGGCCGGCACGACTACAGCGGCGGGTCCTCCTGGGTCGCAGGGACCGTCGACGTCAGGGCACTGCGCCAGTTCCGCGCGAACGCGCAATGGGACAACTGGATCAAGGACCTCACCACCGAGCAGTACCAGATCATCTACGAGGAGCCCGTCTACCCGAGGAACCTCTACTTGGACCGGGCTCCCTATAAGCACGCCGAATACCGGCGCGAGGTCATTGCCAGGCAAGTGGACCTGATGCACGAGCGCGGCGTCTGGGTACCGCCGGACAAGTAACGGATCAAGGGCCGCTGTCCAACTGGCACCGCCCGGCGCGTTATCTCACCGAACCTGATGGGTAGCCAACTAATGCCGACCCGCCTGCGGCGAAGGTGTTCCTCCGGAGCTCGCACGAGGCCGGCAGCCAGGTCCCGCACAAGCGATCTTCGATCGGAGGAATGGGCCAATGCGACATTTCGCCGGTATCATTCTTGCCCTGGCCGCCTCGGCGGCTCTGTTTTTCGGTGGCGGCTGGGGAGTCTCCCAGTTCAGCGCCCTGGCCGGCAGCAACGGGCTGTGGGTCTCGAACGCGTTAACGAACTCACGCGGGCTGCTTGCCGTGGTCGTCGTGCTCGGCACCGGCCTGCTGCTCGGCATCTTGCTGGCAGGCTCGCGAGTATCGCCGCTGGCGACCGGCCTGCCCGGCCTGGTCCTGCTCGCCTGGACGGCGCTGGTGGTGACCGGAAACGCGCACGCGCTCAGCCTCGTCCCGCTGCAGGGCAGCCGCTACGCGGCCGGATTCACCTTCCTGCTGGTCCGCGGCGTCCTCGCGCTGGTCGGGACGGCGATGGTCGTTCCGCTGCTGATGCCGTCCAGGTGGCAGCGCAGGTACCGGGCGGCCGACGAGTACCGCACTGACCGGATCGACCTGCCGACCGCCTACGGCATGGCGCCGTAACCCCGCACGGCGGAACTGCCCAGGCGGAACTGCCCAGGCGGAACTGCCCAGGCCGGTAACGGCGGCTTATGATCGAGCCACTGCCCCTGTGGAGGAAACGTGGCCGAACGCGAGGTGCTCGACGCGGTCATTGTCGGTGCGGGGGTCGCTGGCCTGTACCAGCTCTATGCCCTGCGGAAACTCGGCCTGCGGGTCAGGGTCATCGAGGCGGCCGACGGGGTAGGCGGAACGTGGTACTGGAACCGCTATCCCGGCGCTCGCTGCGACATCCACAGCATGTCCTATTCGTACTCGTTCTCCGCTGAGCTCGAACAGGACTGGGAATGGACGGAGAAGTATCCCACGCAGCCGGAACTGCTGCGTTATCTGGAACACGTCGCTGACCGTTTCGATTTGCGACCGGACATTACCTTGCGCACCACGGTGACCGCGGCGCGCTTCGACGAACCGACCAGCCGGTGGACCCTGATGACCGAATCCGGCGAGTCGGTGCGAGCGCAGTTCCTGATCCTGGCCACCGGCTGCCTGTCCGCATCGAAGCTGCCGGAGATTCCTGGCCTGGACCGCTACCGCGGCAGGACGCACCACACCGCGCGCTGGGGCAAGGAGGAGATCAGCTTCACCGGCCTGCGGGTGGGCGTGATCGGCACCGGCTCGTCCGGCATCCAGTCGATCCCGGTCATCGCCGGACAGGCCGCGGAGCTGACCGTGTTCCAGCGGACGCCAAACTTCTCGTTTCCGGCCGGCAACCGCCCGCTCGAGTACTCCGAGGTCGCGGAGCTGAAGGCCAGCTACCGGGAGTGGCGCGAGAAGCAGCGGACCTCGGGATTCGGTATCCCGTCCGAGCCTGCCACCCGGTCCGCGCTCGAAGTCTCACCGGCCGAACGCGACGTCGCCTATCAGGCGGGCTGGGACCGAGCCGACCTGACCTCGCTGATCGGGGCCTTCAACGACGTGCTGATCGACCCCGCGGCCAATGAGAGCGCGGCGGAGTTCGTCAGGTCGAAGATTCGCGCGGTGGTCACCGATCCGGCGGTCGCCGAGCGGCTCTCGCCGCGCACCTTCCCGATCGGCACCAAGCGCCCGTGCCTGGACACCGGGTACTTCGCCACCTTCAACCAGCCGCACGTGCGGCTCGTGGATCTGCGGGCAACGCCGCTGGTGGAGTTCACCGAAGCCGGGCTGGCGACCACGGAGCGAGCGTACGAACTCGACGCCGTCGTCTTCGCCACCGGGTTCGACGCGATGACCGGAGCCATCGCCGCGATCGACGTCCGCGGCAAGGGTGGCATCGAGCTCGCCAGCAAATGGGCGGCTGGCCCGCGGAACTACCTCGGCCTGGCGGTCAGCGGGTTCCCGAACCTGTTCACCATCACCGGCCCGCTCAGTCCGTCCGTGCTGAGCAACATGATGGTCTCGATCGAACAGCACGTCGAGTGGATCGCCGACTGCATCGCCGCGCTGCGGGCATCGGGGTGGACCGCGATCGAGGCAACCGCGCAGGCCGAGAATGCCTGGGTGGAGCACGTCGCGGAGGTCGGTTCGTTGACCCTCTTCCCGACCGCCGATTCGTGGTACATGGGCGCGAACGTGCCAGGCAAGCCACGGGTCTTCATGCCCTATCTCGGCGGCGTGGGCACTTACCGGCAGCGGTGTGACGAGGTGGCCGAGCGCGGCTACGAAGGTTTCACGCTGACCAGAGCCGGCCATGCCGCCGCTGCCTGACCAGCAGGGCACAGGACGCTGTCGTCCGGGCTCGCCGCTTGAGCAACGCTAGGCTGAGTTCGTTCCCTGGAGGCGCTTGCATGCCCGCTGGAGGGTGGTCGCCATGGCACACCGGCAGGACGGCGGAGGCGACTTTGGCCGCATCGAACTGGTGGCCGAGCCTGGCCGGGCCAGAGCCTGGACCCTGCTGGTCAACGGCACTCCGCAGTCGCATGTGGACCTCGACGATCCCGGTCACCTCCTGTTCGAGTACATGCGGCGGCTCGGCCATGTGGTCGACCTGGCAGCTCCTGCGGGCGAGCCGCTCCGGGTACTGCACCTGGGCGGCGGGGGCCTGACGCTGGCCAGGTACGTGGCCGCGACCCGGCCAGGGTCACGCCAGCTCGCGGTGGACTCCGACGCCGCGCTGGTGGACCTGGTCAGGCAGCGGCTGCCGTTCAGCAAGCGCGACCGTGGCCGTACGGTGACCGGACAGGTACGGGTCCGGGTGGCCGATGCCCGGGATGCCGTGCGGCAGGTGCCAGCCGGGGCGTTCGACCTGGTCGTCGCCGACCTCTTCGCCGGCTCGCGTACCGCGGCGCACCTGACCAGCGCCGAGTTCGACGCGGCCGCCGCGCGGGCTCTGGCCGCATCGGGCCTGTACGCCGTGAACATCGCCGACGGTCCTCCCCTGGCCCACGCACGGGCCCGGGTGGCAGCGGCGCGTTCGGTCTTCGCGCAGGCGTGCCTGATGGCTGACGCCGCGGTGCTGCGCGGGCGCAGGTTCGGCAACCTGGTACTGGTCACGGCGGTCCGGGAGCTGCCCCTGGCCAGCCTCGGCAGGCAGGTGGCGAGTGACCCGTTTCCTGCCCGGCTCGTCCACGGCAGTGAGCTTGACCGGTTCACCGCGGGAGCAAGGCCGCTGACCGACGCCCGGCCGCAATCCTCGCCCGCGCCGCCGCCCGGCCTGTTCTCGGCGCGGACCAGGCCGGCGGCCCGCTAGCGCACGCCCACCTCGAAGTGGAAGTAGCCGACGTGCAACGTGAGTGAGGCACCGCCGAAGTGGTGGATCAGCAAGGCGGCAAACAGGACAAGGAGGATCGCCACGAGTATCCAGAACAACCACCAGAAGAAGTCCGGGATGCTGCTTCGTATGCTCATGACCTCGCCAACTTCCCATTTCACCGGAAAGTATTCGGCAAGCTGCGAGGCTGGCATACGCCCGATCCTCCTCCGTGCGCCCGATCCTCCTCCGCACGCCAGAGCTCCCCTGACCCGCCCGGCCCCGCCCCGCCGTTTCAGATCTCCCTGGCACCCAGCCGACGGACGGCAATGGTGAGCGCTACCGCCGTCACGGCGACAGTCACCGCAAGAGTCGGCAGGTAGTGCGGTAGCTGATGGGTGCCGCTGACCAGGTCAACGGGCGCTCTCAGCAGCGTGCTCGGCAGCCAGTTCTCGATCGAGCGGAACGTGCCGACGACCGGGAGCACCAGCAGCACGGCCAGTGCTATCGCGACGGCGGGCAAGGTGCTCCGCGCGATCGACGCCGCCAGGGTGGTGACCGCGACGGCGAACGTCAGGTAGACGGCGCCGCACAGGATTCCGCCCAGCATCGCGGCGGCGGGCAGCGAGCCGATCAGCACCTGCGTCTCGTACCAGGCCGCGAGGCTGCCGAGCA
Organism: Streptosporangiaceae bacterium; assembly: GCA_035533915.1. Taxonomy (GTDB): domain Bacteria; phylum Actinomycetota; class Actinomycetes; order Streptosporangiales; family Streptosporangiaceae; genus Chersky-822. The sequence goes on along the minus strand of DATLSX010000101.1, from coordinate 76,716 downwards.
GGTAGGCGATCGCGGCCGCGGCAGCGTTCACGGTGAAGCGCGGCGCTACCAGCCGCCACAGGCCGCGCACCCTGGTGCGCAGGAACGTAGCGAGCCCTCGGTGGGCGTCGAAACTGAGCGCGCCCGCCGCGAGCGATACCACGACGACCAAGCCGATCACGGACGCCTGACTGATGTAGCTGCTCAGCGCGGCCGCTGGCGTCGGTGGCGGCATGTAGATCCGGATACCGTTGCCCACGTGGGCCAGGAGCCGGTCCTGGTATTTGGTGAACACCGGCTCTATCAGGCCGAAGGCCACGAAGACGGCGCCGAGTGCCAGTGCCCGCGGCGTACGGAACAGGCGGAGCCACTCGAGCCGCCATAGGTTCATCCGGCTGGCCTGTACTGCCTGTCGCCGTCCGTCCGGCGTCGCTTTGCTCATGGCCTGGCTCCGGTCAGCGCGAGGAACGCCGATTCCAGGTCGGCGGCGGCCGGCTCGCACGACACCTGCCGGGCGCCGCAGGCCGCGATGACCGCCGGAATGCCGCGCTCGCCGGCCTCGATACTCACCGCGTCGACCCTGATGTCATCGGGTCCGGTGCGCTCCACTCTGGTGGCCCACGGCGCGGTGGCCATCGCCGCGGCTACCTGATCGGCGCCGGCTGCGAGCCGGACCGTCCAGGTGGGCTTGAGGTAGGTGTCGATCAGGTGCCTGGTAGCGCCCTGATACAGCAGGCGGCCGTCGCGCAGGATGCCCACCTGGTCCGCGATCCGCTGGACGTCAGCCAGGATGTGGCTGGAGAAGATGACGGTCCGGCGCCCGCGCATGGCCGCGACCAGGCTGAGCATCTCCGCGCGCCCGACCGGGTCGAGCGCCGAGGTCGGCTCGTCGAGTATCAGCAACTGCGGGTCGCCGACGAGCGCGCAGGCCAGCCCAAGCCGCTGGACCATGCCACGGGAGAACCCGCCGACCCGGCGCCCGGCCGCCTCGGACAGGCCCGCCGTTGCCAGTGCCGCCAGGACCTGCTCGGCGCCGACCGTCGGAGCCACCAGCGACCTGGCCAGACCGACCGCCTCGTAACCGGTCAGCCAGGAATCGAACTCGGGTACGTCGGGACAGACCGCGACCCGCGCGCGGCCGATGCTCACGCCGATCGTGCCGCGGTCTGGCCGCCTTATTCCGCACAGCAGTGACAGCAACGTCGTCTTGCCCGCGCCGTTAGGCCCGACCAGGCCGTAGACCGAACCGCGCGGCACCGCCAGGTCCACGTCGAACAGGCCGGTGCCGCCGTAGTCCTTGGTCAGCCCGCTCGTCGTCACCAGGCCCGCCGCTACCACCTGCGCACCGGACGCGGTCATCGTGGCGCCCCGAACCGCCGGCCGCGGTCCCGGCCGATCAGCAGGTAGATCAGTGCGCCGATCGGCGCGCTTACGAACAAGATGATCAGCGCCCAGACTAGCTTTGGCAGGTAGCGCACGTAGCGGGCGCGGGCCAGGTCCCGCAGGCAGTAGATATCGATCGCGATCACCAGCGCGAGCAGCGGGACGAGCGCAGCCAGGAGCGTGGCCGGTCCGCCGGGCCCGGACGAGGCCGCGAACAAGAGGTTCGACATGCGTGCCTTCCCTTCATTCCCCTAAATCGCCCTGGACCGCGTCATCGCCAAGCAGCCACATACCTGCGAGCCGGAAGCCCACCCCATCCATGATTACGGTGAGTTGACCGTGCTATGTGCCGGAAACTCACCACGATCATCGGCCTGACCGTCGAGGCCAGGCCAGGCCGGGCCAGGCCGGGCCGGAGCTTGGCCGGGCCAGCAGCCGGACTGACCCATGATCACGGTGAGTTGACCGTGCTATGTGCCGGAAACTCACCACGATGTTCGAGTCGGCGTCAGGAAGGAGTCGGCTGCGTGCACTCGTTCCATGATCGTGGTGAGTTGACCGCACGATCCGACGGAATGCCATCCGGGCCAGTTATCCGGGTCTCTAGGCCCTGGTTCGGGTGGCGAATCGCCGCCAGGCTGCGGCTAGGACTCGAACGCACGACTCCTGGACCTGTGGAGGACTGGCCGGTGAAGCACTACGACGATTACCTGCGGTGGCTGTACCGCGACGGCCGCCCGAACAAATTCGCGCGGATACAGAACCGGACGACTGCTCTCGCCTTCGCGGCCGGGATCCTGCCGAAGCGAGCGGCGGCGCTGGAAGTGCGCGGGCGGCGCAGCGACCGGACCATCTCCTTCCCGGTGGCGATTGCCGATCTGGACGGCGAGCGCTATCTGGTCTCGATGCTCGGTAACGACGTGAACTGGGTGCGTAACCTGAAGGCCGCGCATGGCCAGGCGGTGCTTCGCCACGGCCGCCGCGAGAACGTTCGCCTGGCGGAAGTCGACCCCGGCCTGCGCGCTCCGATCCTGCGCAGTTACCTTCAGGTCGCGCCGGGTGCGCGGGCTCATATCCCGGTCGACAAAAGGGCGCCACTCTCGGAGTTCGGGCGGATCGCCGCCCGGTACCCGGTCTTCCGGGTGTCCACCGACGCGCGGTAACGCACGAAACACGCACGGCGGCTCTGACCGCGGCTCAGGCGGGCGGCTCAGGCGGGCGGCTCAAGCGCGGCGACGTAGCCAGCGAAGCGGCTCAGGCTGGTCTCGAAGCCCTTCCTCGCTTCGGGGTCGGCGAAGGCCGCCGGAACGTTGGTCTGATGCGTGATGACCTCGGCCTCGCCATTGCCTCGCTCGACGAAGGTGATGGTCGTGGTCATGCCGCCTTCGACCCCCGGCTCGGTCCACACCAGCCGTTCCGGCCGCCGTACTTCGAGGTAGACCGCGCGCATCGCGTACTGGCTGCCGTCGGCCTCGTTGACCATCACGGTCCGGAACGTGCCGCCGGGCCGCAGGTCGACGGTGATCTGGTCGGCCGGCGTCCTGGTGCCGGCGTGCCCCCAGAAATGCGTGAGATGCTCCGGCAGGGTCATGCAGTCGAAAAGCAACTCCCTGGATGCCCGGTGGACCCGGCGGTAGGTGAACTCGCCGCGATCGGTCATGTCGCCTGCTCCTTCCGCCCGGACCGCAACGCCGACAGGTGCTCGTCCAGTCTGTCGTAGCGGTCCTGCCACATCTGCTTGTTCCGGCCGATCCACTCGGCCGCAGGCAGAAGCCGGCACCAGCCTGCCCGCTGGGGTTCAGCGGGCGGCTGGTGCCGGCTTTCTTACTAGGTTCTCAGAAGCGCGGGGTCGCGCTTGAGATGTCGTAGTTCGAGCCCCAGTACCACTGGGTGGCGTTGGAGCCAGGAACGATGTGCGGGACTCCGGTCGGGTCGGCGATCCACCAGCGGACGTGCGAGCGCATCCCCGAGGGCAGCGTGGCGACGGCCGCCTTCACGGCCGGCCACTCTGACCGCATGGTGTAGATCACGGCCTGGGCGTTCGGCCGGGTGCTCAGCCGGTGCCTGGCCCAGTTGGCGGCCTGCGACGGCGTGGCGTCACCTGGCTCGACGTCGAGTACCCGCGCCGCGTAGTACTTGCCTGTGGTGTCAATCCACACCACCGGACGGCCAGCCACCTGCGAGCGCGAGACGGCGTAGCTACCGGTCGCGTAGGTAGCGACCACGTGGTGGGCGGGGATGGACGACGGCGTCACCGAGTCGTAGATCAGGTACGGCCGGCGCTTGACCGGCGGAGCCGGATGCCTGAGCGTCACCTGACGCTTCGCGGCCAGATGACGGCCAGCCGCATGCCCGCCAGGGTGCCGCGCGGACGTCAGCCTCGTGCGCGCGTGCGCGGGTGCGGCGAGCGCATTCGGGCCTGCCCGGCCAGACGGTGCTGTCCTGGCGGCAGCGCCGACTACGGCGACGCGAGCGGCCGGAGGGGAGCCGGCCTGGCTGATCGTGCCAAGGTTACGAACCGAGCCTCCTGCTGGCGCAGCGCCGACCGCTACCCCGACTGCCACGCCTGTCACGGCTACCACGGTCGCGGCAGCGACCCCCAGCGTCAGTCGCGAGGGTCGACGGACAAAACGGTAATTAGTACGGATATCGGACAGGGATGACGTGATGCGGGGGAACAATGGTGAGCCTTTCGACGGGCGCGGGGGGCGCTCGGCGGTCACCCAGGGAGGCTGCCGACCGATGACGATGCACCGGGGATGGGGGGCAGGGTGCGCGTGATGTGACGCGGGTCAAGGCGACGCGTTGCTTTGGGGGGCAACCATCGTGCGCCTGGGCGCTATCGGTTACACATGGTCAACGCAGTAGCGCGGACGGTGATGCCCGATATGCTTATGACGTGCATCACACCAGCAACGTGCACTATATATCCGCTTTGCGGAACTGGCTGCGCAATACCCAGCGCAGAGGCAGGCTTGGCAAAATCAGGCGGCTCCGTCCTTGACTCGGGACCAGGATCCCTGAGTCAAGGACGGAGCCGCAGACTCGACGACTACTTGCCAGCCGGAGAGCCGGTCAGCCTCACCCGGGGCTGCCTCCGGCGGCTGGCTGGCGCCACATCGGGTACATCCGCGGGCCATCAGGCAGCTGGATCGGCGGGCCATGGTCGACGTATCCGTGCCGCAGGTACAGATCGCGGTTACGCAGGTCGGCGGCTTCCAGGTAGGCAGGAACGACCTCCTGGTCCAGCGCCGCGTGGTGATGCGCCAGCATCTCGGTACCGATTCCCTTGCCCTGCATGTCCGGCCTGACCCCGAGGATGGCAAGGTGGTGGTGCGGGATCCCAGCGGGGTGATGCTGGTCAAGCGCCGCGTCGAAGAGGACGAACCGGCTAGTCCACGGCGTCGTCGCGGCCGTCAGCCGCTCGTCGTAGTCGTCGGGCGGTGCGTCCGCGGTTGCGCCCACAGGCATCCACAATGCCACGGCCGTGCGATCCGCGGTGGTGTGCACGATGCCGTGAGCGAGAGCCAGGTCGACGTAGATCCGGAAGTAACCGGGAAACACCTCCTGACGGATAGTCCGGGCTGAGATCAGCCAGAAAGAAGGCGGCAGGTCACAGAAGGCGGCAGCGATGACCTTGCCGAGTTCATCGGCATCCGCTGCCTCCGCCAGGACGATCTCCGTCATGCTTGGGTGTCCTCGGCGGCCGGAGACGGAGTCAACTGGCCTGTCGCGGCGTGAGCACCGAGCCCGATGGCGGCATAGACCTGCGGGCGGCGTGCCTTCAGGATCAGGCCCCAGGCCACTCCGACGACGGCGACCAGGACGTAGCTGGACGGCAGCATCCACGAGGCAGCGCTTCCCGGCGGCGCGTTCAGCAGGATGCCGTAGTGCGTCGTGGCGAGCACGACGATCGCGACCAGGAACACGAAGGACAGCGCGGGGGCGATCCAGCGGCGCCAGGCGTTCTCCTCGTTCTGGTTGCGGGCAAAGAACGCGATGATCGCGGCAGCGGTCAGCGCGATCAGGACCAGGATGCCGAACCCGCCGGTGGTGCCAAGCCAGAAGAACAGGTAGATGAAGGGCGACCAGCCGCCGACCGCGTACAGCAGGATGACGAACAGGCCGGTAGCGCTCTGAGCGAGGGATGCCAGCTTGGGAATGTTGTTGCCGCCGGTCCGCCCCAGCGCGGCGGGCAGGACGTTCTCGCGGCCCAGCGCGTACATGTAGCGCCAGACGACGTTGTGGAAGGCTAGTGCCGCCGCGAACAGGGAGGTCATGAACAGGAACTGGGCGGTCTGCGACAGCGTGTTGCCGCCAAGGCCGAACAGCAGCCCGGGGCCTTCCTGGGTGGCAGCCTTCACGACGTGATCGGTGCCGACGTTGGCGGCCATCGCCCAGCTTGCCGCCGCATAGACGATCGCGATCATGCCCAGGGCGAAGTAGGTGCTCAGCGGAATGGTGCGGTGTGCCCGGCGCGCTTCCTCAGCGAGCACCGGTGCCTGCTCGAAGCCGACGAATCCGAGCACTGCGACGACGGAGAGCACGCCGAAGGTACCGACGCCAGCCGAGGTCAGATCCGCCGGGGAGAGCGTCGCGAAGCTGAGGTGACCGCCGGCCGGGTGCAGCAGTCCGGACACGGTCTCCGCGATGATGACCAGGATCTCCGCGGTGAGCAGGATCCCCAGGATCCATCCGGTGATGTCGACCCGCAGCAGGCCCAGGATCGTGATGATTCCCCAGGCGACCAGCGCCCAGACCCACCACGGCGCGTTCACGCCGAGATGCGCGGAGGCCTCGCTGGCCGCGGCCGGGCCGAAGGCGCCGTAGAGTCCGACCTGCAGGAAGGAATAGGACAACAGCGCGATCAAGGCGGCGGCCACGCCGACGACACGCCCGATCCCCCGGGAGATGAAGGCGTAGAACGCCCCGCTGTTCGTGATGTACCGCGTCATCGCGACATAGCCGACCACGAACAGCCCGAGGATGATCGCGACAGCGATGAACGCCGCCGGAATCCCCGTCAGGCCGGTCGTACTGTAGGCCGCCGGGATGACGCCGGCTGCCACCGTCAGAGGTGCGACACCCGCCAGGATGAAGAACAGTACGTGCGGTACACCCAGGCGGTCTTTGGCAAGCGCTTGGGAGACGCTGCTCGTCGTGCCTGGCGTCGTCTTTACTGTGGACATAGTGACTGGTTCCTTAGCCGTTATCGGATGGGGGCAGGTAGAGCTAGACACGCTGTGAGAGCAAGGCACTGTCCACCGCTGCTCGGGTCTGGGCGATCAGTGCCAGCAGGTCAGGCCCGAGTTCGCGGACCGCTTCCTCGATGCTGCGGCGGCGGCCCTCGGACGGCGCGGCCACGGACAGCCGCGAACCGAGTCCGCATGCCTGCGCCAGCCCGGCCAGGATTGCCCCGCTCGCGGACGCCGACCTGGAAGCGTCCAGCACGGACCGCACCCGGACGAACGCCGCGAAGGCGCTGTCGGAGTTGACCGGAACCCATCGGTCACCGCGCCAGGGCAGTCGCTGCGAGACGTGTTCCAGGTACCCGGACCGGTACAGCCGCTCAGCCACCTCCGCTGTCGCCGTGCGCCCGAGGAATTGCAGCCACGTCTGCACAGGGTGCCGCTGCGCCTCGCCGAGGATCTGGCCGAGCACAGTGCGCGCTAATTCTTCGTCTGGCGGAGTCGCATTGGTCACTGTCACCGCATCAGGACCGATGCGGATCCGGCCCGCGATCACGAGCTCGGCCAGGAGTGCGCCCGCCAGCCCGAGGCCCAGGGCGCGCGGTTGCAGAAATGGCTTGCCGCTCACGTCGTGGTGCGCGATCAGGTACAGGTCATCTGCGAGCCGTCCCGTTCCGCTCAGTTCGGGCACAGGACTCCTTCTCGTCGCAAACGGTGACATTGGCTAGCTGATGCACTCTGATCAGTGCGCGAGGCGATTTTAACCCGGTCCGCCCCGCTCGATACCAGACAATGCACCTGGCAATGGATACGGAATGATTACATGCCATTGCCACCAGCCGAGATGGCGTCGTAACCGAAGCGGGACAGCGGCTGCCCCACGGACCTGACCGGACTGCCAGCCGAGCGTTCCGCAGCGCGGGCCGGCTGGCGTCGCGGCAGCTCAGTCAGACATTCCCGAACAGCGGGCCGACTGACGCGCAGGCAGGCTGGAAGCCGGGATCGTCTGGCCCCAGGGCGTTGACCATGTCCTGCAGCGCGTTCGAGTCATACGCGATCGACAGGTGGTCGCTGGCATCCTGCGAGCACTGGTTCTGCAGCGTGATGTTCTGTACGTTGGCCGCCGCGGGCAGGAACGCGTTCGTGTACGGCGTCACTACCTCGTCGTCCTTGGTCTGGATCACCACGTACTTCACGCCGGGGGCGATCGGCGCCTGGTTCAGGTTCGTCAGGAACGACGATCCCTGCAGTTGCTGCACGCAGGCGTCACACGTCGGCGCTAGCAGGACAGTAGAAAGGCCGAGCAGCCCGAGGTCGGCGATCAGGTTCACCACGCCGTCCAGCGTGGTGCCGTAACTCGACGGCGAGAAGCCGACCAGCATGTTGACCTTCGATGCGCCGCCGAGGTCGTTGATGTAGTAGCGCGGCATCATGCCACCCTGCGACCAGCCGACGAGATCGACCTTCGACGCTCCGGTCTTCGCGAGGACGTTGTTTACCTCGGTGGACAGCTGGGCTGCCGAGTTACGGATGTCCCCCATCGCGTAGAAACCGGTGAGCGGGAGCGTCTGGCCGTAGTTGAACGCGTAAACGCAGTACCCGTTGTTGACCAGGTCTGGCGAGATCGCCCCGAAACTGTTGTACATGCTGGCAAAGGTGCCCTCGACCAGCACCACCGGATACGGATGCGCCGCTGAGGGTGTGCAGCTCACGTTGGCCCCAGGTGGTGGCGCGTTGTAGTTCCAGAAGAACGTGGAGTTGATGAAGGCAGTCGACTCGCTCTCCAATGGCAGCGAAGCATGGGCCGGCATGGCGCCGGCTAGCAGCCCTAGCGTCGCTCCAACAGCGAGGACTGGCATGCGAAGACAGAACCTTTGCCACCGCCGGTACTTCATCGATACTCCTCAAAGGTGTCATATCCGGCATCGGATTGGACGAAAAAATGTCAAGCTACTGACGAGTATTGACTTGGCTGACTTTGACGTCAATGCACTGTTCGCGGGCAACTCCCGGGCTGCGCTCGCGGCCGTGACCACTGTGAATCGAACGGCTACAGGCCCGCGCGAGCCCCGCCAACGCACCAGGCGAGCCAGCCCAAGGCCCGCTATGGCTACTCTCCAGGCCGAAGGGTTTGTCAAACTATCTCACCAAAGGCCCGGAATGCGGCTCTAGCCGTCCATTCACTTGTTATGCGCTAAGCGGAGTCACGTGTACACGGAGCGCGATAGGCTCCGATTATGGGCGAAGAAAGTAGGGCCGGGGCCAAGAGCGAGTCCCGGTTTCAGTTCTGGAAAGATATGCCAGGCTGGGTACAAGCCATAGTCGCGATCTTGGGAGTGCTCGGCCTCGGCGGCGTCGCGGGAGGCGTGGCTCACTCAGTCGCGTCGCCGCACCATTCCTCGCTGGACACGACGTCGAGCAGTCCTAGCTCAATCAGGTGGCAGGGCGCAGTCGCCATCAACAGCAACGGGCTCGAGCTTGACGACCTGCCGCCGACGACTGGCGGCAGCACGTACACGGTGACCAACAGCGGCGGCTCCCTGCTCAGCGGCAACGGCAGCTTCGCCACCTGGCAAGGGACCTCAACACCCAGCTACGGGCAGTGCCACACCTTCGTCCTGACCCACGGCAGCACCAGCGCGCTGCAGCTCACCTCAGGCATGGCACTGTGCGTCCGCACCGGCAGCGGCCGGACCGCCTACGTCAAGATCACCAGCATGTCCAGCGACGGCTCCACCGCCCAAGCCCAGGTAACCGTCTGGAGTCAGTGAGCCAGCAGATGTCAGGTGCCTGACATCTGCTTCAACTGCCGGATTCGGGTGATCAGGCAGGGAGTTCGCTGTTCCGGATAGGCGACTGGGCACTCGGCAATGCCTCAGCGCCCGATGTGCCGTCGCTGGCTTTCCTGGCTGTCTGCCTGGCCGGGGTGATCGCCGTCGTACGGTGAGCGACCGCGGCCGCTGGAGCGGAACCAGTACTCGATTGCCCGGAACGGTCACTGCCCGCGTTCCTTGGCCACCAGGGTCAGGACGTCGTACTTGGCCACCGAATCCCCGCGCTGGTTTGTCACGTCGGTGTCCCAGCGCACTTCGCCGTAGTCGGCGTCCGCACGCGGGGTGATCTGCTTGGCGGTGAGCGTCACCGTGAGCTCGTCGCCTGGTTTCACCGGGGTGAGGAAGCGGAGGTTCTCCAGGCCGTAGTTGGCCAGTACCGGGCCGGGTTCCGGCGAGACGAACAGCCCGGCCGCCAGCGATACGACCAGGTAACCGTGCGCCACGATGCCGCCGAACAACGGGTTGGCGCGGGCGGCTTCCTCGTCGGTGTGAGCATAGAAGGTGTCGCCGGTGAACTCCGCGAAGTGCCCGATGTCCGCCAGCGTGACCGCCCGCGGTCCCGCGATCACGCAGTCCCCGATCCGCAGTTCCGCCAGCGACTTCCGGAACGGGTGTTCGCCTTCGTGGCGTGGCGCGCCGGGCACCCAGCGGCCGGTGATGGCGGCCAGCACCTTCGGGCTGGCCTGGACGGCGGTTCGCTGCAGGTGGTGCAGGACGCCCCGGATTCCGCCCAGCTCCTCACCGCCGCCAGCCCGGCCGGGGCCGCCGTGCACCAGCACCGGCAGCGGCGAGCCGTGCCCGGTGGACTCCTTGGCGTCGTCGGTGTCCAGCACCAGCAGCCGGCCGTGCCACGGCGCCACGCCGAGCACCACCTCGCGGGCGAACTCCGGGTCGCCGGTGACGACCGAGCCGACCAGGCTGCCCCGGCCGCGCGCGGCGAGCGCCACCACCTGTTCGGCGCAGGCGTAGGGCAGTAGCGTCGACACCGGCCCGAACGCCTCTACCTCGTGCGGCGCGGCTTGTGCCGGGTCGTCCGCCTGAAGCAGGATCGGAGCGAGGAACGCGCCGCGCTGGCTGTCGGCATCCAGTACCTCGACCCGTTCCAGATCTCCGCACACCAGCTTCCCTGCGGTTAGCAGGGCCTGCACCGACCGGCGGACTTCGTCCCGCTGCCGCAGGCTGGCCAGCGCGCCCATCCGCACCGCCGGGTTGGCCGGATTGCCGACCGGCACGGCGGCCAGCCGTTCCCGCACCGCGTCGGCCACCGCACCGAGCCGGCCGGCGGGCACGAACGCCCGGCGGATGGCCGTGCACTTCTGCCCCGCCTTCACCGTCATCTCGGTGACCAGCTGCGACACGAACAGGTCGAACTCCGCTGTCCCCGGTGCGGCGTCCGGACCGAGGACGGACAGGTTCAGCGAGTCGGCCTCGGCGTTGAACCGCACGGCGTTGGCGACGACCGCAGGGTGTGCCCGCAGCCGCTGCGCGGTCGCCGCCGAACCGGTGAAGGACACCAGGTCCTGTTCGGTCAGGTGGTCGAGCAGGTCACCCACTCCGCCGCAGATCAGCTGGACCGAGCCCTCGGGCAGCAGCCCGGATTCCACGATCAGCTCGACCATCCGGGCGGTCAGGTAGGCAGTCTGGCTGGCCGGCTTGATCAGGCTGGGCACCCCGGCGATGAACGCGGGCGCCAGCTTCTCCAGCGGTCCCCACACCGGGAAGTTGAACGCGTTGATCTGCACCGCGACGCCGCGCAGCGGCGTGCAGATGTGCTGGCCGACAAAGCCGCCGCTCCTGCTCAGCGGCTCGATACCGCCGTCGATATACATGGTGTCGTTCGGCAGTTCGCGCCGTCCCTTGCTGGCGTAACTGGCCAGCACGCCGATGCCGCCGTCGACATCGAACTTCGAGTCTTGCAGGGTCGCCCCGGTCCGCGCGGACAGCGCGTACAGTTCCTCCCGGTGCTCGCGCAGGTGCGAGCCGAGCGACTTCAGCAGTGCGGCCCGCTGGTGGAAGGTCAGCTCGCGCAGCACCGGACCGCCGACCGCGCGGCCGTACTCTAGGGCCGCGGCCATGTCGATCCCGTCCGAGGAGATCCGCGCGACTTCCTCGCCCGTCACCGCGTCGAGCAGCGGAGCGCCTTCGCCTGACGGCGTGTGCCACTGTCCCCCGGTGTAGCTACGCAGGACGGTCATCGACCCAGCCTCCTTGATGGGTTATGCGGTTCTAGCCCGATGTCCGCTGCTCCCAGACCTCGGGGTTGAGCAGGGTCGGCGGCCGCGTGCCGTCGAGGCCGGCGAACAGGTTGTCCACCGCCAGGTTGGCCATGGCCAGCCTGGTTTCCACTGTCGCTGAACCGAGATGCGGGATGAGCACTGCGTTTTCGCAGTCAAGCAGGTCGGGATGGACGCTCGGCTCACGCTCGAACACGTCGAGCCCGGCGGCGAAGATCTCCCCTTTCTTGAGCGCGCGGGCCAGGGCTTCTTCGTCTATGACGGGACCACGCGAGGTATTGACCAGCACCGCGGTCGACTTCATCATCGCCAGGCGCTCGGCGTTGATCAGGTGGCGGGTCTCCGGCGTCAGGTTCGTGTGCAGGGAGATGAAATCCGACTCGCGGAACAGATCGTCAAGGTCCCGGTACTCCGCTCCGAGTTCCGCCTCGACCTGCGCCGGCGGGCGGTAGACGTCATGGTAGAGGATTCGCATGTCGAACCCGCGGGCGCGCCGGGCGAGCGACTGACCGATCCGTCCGAAGCCGACGATGCCGAGTGTCCTGTGGTGCACGTCCTGGCCAAGCATCATGAGCGGTCCCCAGATCCACGGGGTACCCGAACGCAGGAAACGGTCCCCTTCGGCGACCCGTCTGGCCGCGGCGATCATCAGCGCGAAGGCGGTGTCCGCGGTCGTCTCGGTCAGCACCTCCGGGGTGTTGGAGGTAAGGACTCCGTGCCGGGTACACGCGGCCACGTCGATGTTGTCGAAGCCGACGGCGTAGTTCGCCACGATCTTGAGCCGCGGTCCGGCGGCATCAAGGAACTCGTCGTCCACCCGGTCAGTCAGCAACGTGATGGCACCCGCTTTGCCGGCCACTTCCGCCAGCAGCTTGTCGCGGGCCATGGCGCCGTCACCGTCGTAGAGCGTCAGATCGCACCGGGCATCGACCCGCTCCAGCGCTTCGGCCGGCAGGCGACGAGTGACCAGGACAGGCAGGCGCGTCTCGCTCACGGTTAGGCCTCAAGTTCCGGGAGGGCCGAGGCCACCGCATCCAGGGCGGCGCGGATGGCCTCGACCGAATTGGCGTAGGAGAAGCGCAGGTAACCCTCCCCGTAGGTGCCGAACGCTGTGCCCGACAGCGCGGCCACGCCGGCGCGGCCGAGCAAGTGCTCTTCGATCTTCTTCGAAGATATTCCGAACGCCTTGACCGAAGGGAACACATAAAACGCCCCGTCCGGCTGCACGCAGGTGATGCCCTCGATGGCGTTCAGTCCCGCCACGATGACGTCGCGGCGCTTGCGGAACTCAGCGACCATCCGCTCGATAGGTTCCCATGGCCCGGTCAGCGCGGTGATCGCGGCGCGCTGGCTGAACGCACTGGTACAGGACACGGAATTGATCACCAGCCGGGAGACCGGCTCGACCAGCGCTGGGGGGAACACGCCGAACCCGAGCCGCCAGCCCGTCATCGCAAAGGTCTTGCTCCACCCGTCCAGCAAGACAGTTCGTTCGGCCATTCCCGGTACGTCCAGCACGGACGCGTGCTTGCCTTCGTAACGAATGGCCCAGTAGACCTCGTCGGCCAGGACCAGGAGGTCGTTCGCGATCGCGATCTCGGCGATCGCCTCACAGTCCGCGCGGGACAAGGCCGATCCGCACGGATTGTGCGGCGAGTTCAGCACGAGCAACCTGGTCCGGGGTGTGACCAGCGTGGCCAGCTCCGCCGGGTCGGGCCGGAATCCGTTCTCCTCCCGCAACGGCAGCGGGACCGGCGTGGCGCCGACGAACCGGGCGATGGACTCATACATCGGAAACCCAGGGTCGGGATAGATGACCTCGTCACCCGCCTGGCAGGTAGCCAGCATCAGGAACCACATGATCGGCTTCGCACCGGGAGTCACGATCACTCGGTCCGGAGTGGTCTCCAGGCGGCCGGTCCGCGACAGCCACGATGCGACGGCCTCGCGGGTCTCGGGCAGGCCGGGTGCCGGGACATAGTGCGTGAATCCGGCCCGCAGCGCCTCGGCTGCGGCTTCCACGATATGGGCCGGGGTAGGGAAGTCGGGCTCGCCGATCTCCAGATGGGTAATCGCGGCGCCCTGAGCCTCCAGGCCGCGTGCCCGGGCCAGGACCTCGAACGCCGACTCCGTCCCCAGCCTGGACATCCGATCGGCGAGCCGGGCGGGCCGGATCGTCTCTAGCGCGCTCATGTCGATGCTGCACCTCTCGCTCGGCCCGGGCACAAACACATCGAGGTTGCAACTCGCGTCGCAGGAATGTCAAGCCTCGCACTCGGTCGCGTGCTGAACGCCACAGGTCCGGCAGCTCGGACGGTCAGATCGCATAGAAGTTACTGTCCGCCCCGCAAATCGCGTCACGGGCCATTTCGGATCGCGAGGCGTGATGAGAACTCCGCAGCAACGAGACCGGTGCCGTGGTCGCCTTCTCGGGTATTGAACGCGGCATTACGGGCTATTCGGATCGTGTCGTCCAGTCGCTGGACCGCCTGTTCTATCTGCTGCTTGGCTAGGTCCGCCGGCGACACTGCGGCAGCCTGCAGGCTAAGCCCGACTGCGAACAGACTGGTGATGACGATGTTGAGTAGTTCCTCGCTGGACTGTGCCTGATCAGCGGCCACGGCGGCCGCCAGGTCCCCTGCCGCTGCGGGTGCCGATGAATACTGGCGCATGGTTCAAGCACCTAGGGTCCCGTCTGGCCGATCCCTGGCCGAGCCGCCCAAGTCCGAAACGACGCGGTCTCCCGCACCTACGCGCTGGCCTGGTGCAGGGATTTTGCGGAAACTTCTCCCCTCACCATATGCCTTCACTGGTAATGTGCACAGCCGCGGCCCCGCCATAGCCGGTGAGCACTACCCGCGATGCTCCTGGTCGGAGAGGCTGAAGGCCAGGCTGCCCTGCTCATTTACCTGTGCGTCGAGCGCCTTGTCGTCGAGTTCCGCGGCTGCGGTGGCTTCGACGAAGACGCGAGCTCCGCCCTCTTCGACCACCTGATCACCGGCCACGGGGCCTTCGGCCAGGGCGAGCTGGAACGACGGCGCTCCTTCACCCTGAGCCATTATGCGCAGGCCCGTGTCCGCAGGTAGCTCCATCTGCGATGTCAGGTCGCGGATCGCGGATACGGCACTGTCGGTGAGCGTGAGCATGGCTGACTCCTCACTGGTGGATCGGGCAATGCGTGTTGCCGTACCCGATCCCAACCGGCCCGAACCAGTCCCGCTCGAATTCTTCTCCCGGTTCGCCAGCCGCGCTCCCCGGCCCGGAGTCTCGCCAGTCGTTCCGCCAGGCCCTAGGCGGCTCGCCGGGGGACGTGCCGGCGCAGGGAGGCGAGCATCGCCTTGCGACCCGCGCGCATGAACTCCGGCCACTCGCGGTTATCGAGGAACTGCTCGTAGAAGCCGGTCCCGGCGACCTTCCAGTAGGGCACCGGCTCCACGAGCAGCGTCCTAGCCTCGCTGCGCAGCCTGGCCAGATGCTCACGGGCTAGTTCCGCGTGCTGGCAGGTGCGTACCTGCGACGCGGCGGAGACGATGCTGAACGACCGGTCGTCCCAGCCGGTGACGTCCTCGCCACCGAACTCGTGCGGATAGAAGCCGTTGACCGCCACGGCGGTGTCGATCGCGGGCTCGATGTCGAGCACGGGCTTTACCGGGAAGATGTCGACGATCCCGCCATCACACCAGGCGAGTCCGTCCAGTACCACCGGCTGGATGAGCAACGGCATTGACACGGCCATGCGGATCGCGCGCGCGACCGGCATATCCGGATAGGTGCGCGGTCCAACGAAATCTAGGCGGTTGTGCTCGACATTCCAGATCGGCGCGTATGTCGGCGTCTGCAACCGCGCCAGAGTGAGGTCACCGAAGTGGCCGCGATAGAACGCCTCGAGCTTGTCACCGCGCAGGATGCCGCCCCAGCCGCGCGCCAATGTCGGGACCAGTGCGGCGATCTCACGCCACCCGACGTCGATGTAGTCACTTGGCCGTGCCGAGGCGGTGAGCTCCGCGACCTCCGCTGGCGGCATTCCGACCCCGAGCGGGAACCCGAACAGCGCCGAACCCGAGCACACCGAGTAGACCGACACCTCGGTGCCGCTGTCCTCGAGCGCTTTCGCCACGCCGACGAGCGAAGCGAGGGCGCCGCTGCCGCCAGAGGCCACGACTCCGACCCGGCCGGTGAGCGGCGGAGGCGCGGCATCGCGCAGCGGCCCGAAGACCGGCCCCGGCGCAGGCCGCCGGTCGAACGGCAGCGGCAGCATCCCGCGCCGGACCGTGTCGAGGAACACCGCATCCTTGCTCATGGCCATGGCCACGTCACGGGCACGGACGACGACGTTGAAGTACTGCCGCATGCGAAAGATGTCCAGTGCGGCGTCCAGGGCACTGTGGCCGCGGCGGCCGTCGGTGATGACCATGGCAATCGCCTCCGCCACCATCGTGCGGCGCCATCTCGCTGCCTGGCCAGGGGCGAAGGTCTCTTCGAGTGTCCCTGCGAATACCGGCTCGAAAGTCCCGTCAACCGGCCCGGCCGACGACGCCGAGGGCCACGATCTCGGCGAAGCTCTCCTGAAGACACTCGACCAGGACATCCGGGTCCGGCACCGCGGCGGTGTCGATGTTAACGCCGATATCGCAAGTGCCGTCGTAGGAGAGAAGAGTGACGTTGAAGGAGGTCCCGATGGTCGGTCCGAACGCGAAGAAGCCAGTGATCTTGCTACCAGCGACATAGGCCGACCCGGGCGTGCCCGGCACATTGCTCGCCAGGAAATCGATGTGCTTGAGCACCCCGCCCACGTAGCCGGCTGGCAGCATATTGAGCGCCCCGGCGATCGCGTCGGTGACCGGAAGCGACGGTTCCCTGCGGGCGGCCGCCGTGACGTGATGCAACTGGCGCATCCGCGCCGCTGGGTCGGGCTCCCAGACGGGGACTGTCAGCCGCTGCAGGGTGATCTTGTTGCCCCACCCCGTGTCTCCATCGATCCGGAGGCTAATCGGCATGACCACCCGAAGGGAGTCGATGGCCACGCCATGGCGCTCGTGATATCTGCACAGCCCTCCCGTGACAGCCGCCAGGTAGGCGACATTGACGGTGCCGCCGACGGTCTTGGCCGCCGTCTTCATGGCGTCCAGCGGGACCTCCAGCATGGCGAGCTGGCGGTTCATCGCGCGCTCCCGCATGAGAGGCGACATGGTGTCCAGGACCGGAGCGGCCGTCCGGTAGACCGAGGCGGCCATCGCGGCAGCACCTCGGGCATGGCCAACAGGGTTACGCAGGTAGCCCGTCAGGGCCGGAATCATCGCCTCGGCCCCGCGCCAGGCCAGGCTGGCGCTACGTCCGGCGATCGAACCGATAGTGCCGGCGACCATGGCACGCAGGTTCAGGTTCTCACCGGGCGGCGCGGGCGGCATCTCACCTAAATCACGGGACTCGCGCCGCGAGTCGGAGATGAGCGTCAGCATCCGCATCCCGCCGGTCCCGTCCGAGAGTGAATGGTGGAACTTGAGGATCAGCGCCGCCTGGCCGCCCTGGATGCCTTCGACCAGGGTGAGCTCCCACAGCGGGCGGTCCCGGTCGAAGGCGCCCATCGCCGACCGGCGCGCCAGCTGGAGCACCGCGTCCCGCGTTCGGGGTGCGGGAACGGTGACCCGGCGCAGATGCCAGCTCAGGTCGAAATGCGGATCGTAGGTCCACCTGGGCGCGGTGAGCCGGAATAGCGACTCCACCACGTGCTGGCGCAGCGAGGGCATGAACCGGGATATCCGGTCAGCTCGGGCGGCAAGCACGTCCCAGTCGGGTGCGCGGTCGAGCCAGATTACGGCGACGACGGTCGACCGGAGCGCGGGATCCCGTTCCATGTACCAAGAGAATGCGTCGCTCGCCCGCATGTACGCACCAGCAGGCCTTGTCATCTGCCGATCCTATGGCCCGGCCATTTGCCCAGGCAGGGCCATAGGTCCCCGCTCTGCGGGAGAGCGCGTGCAGACCTTAGCCGAGGCGGTCGACCAGCTCCTTGTGGAGTTCCCACAGCCGGGTGGGCAGCTGCTGGTCGAACGTCTGGAAGAACTCGGGGATGTGCTCCGCCTCCCGCTTCCAGGCCTCGGTGTCCACCGTGAGCAGCAAGTCCAGGTCAGCCGGGCTGACATCCAGACCGTCCAGGTCCAGCGAACCTGGCGCCGGGAGATAGCCAATCGGGGTCTGCGTCGCCTGCGCCGCACCGGACAGCCGCTGAACGATCCACTTCAGCACCCGGCTGTTCTCGCCGAAGCCTGGCCACACGAACCTGCCGCTGGCGTCCTTGCGGAACCAGTTGACGTAGAACAGCCGGGGCAGCTTCGCGGGGTCGGCGCTCTCGCCGATCTTCAGCCAGTGTCCGAAGTAGTCACCCATGTTGTAGCCGCAGAACGGCAGCATGGCGAACGGGTCATGCCGCAGCTCGCCGACCGTTCCCTCGGCCGCCGCCGTCTTCTCTGAGGCAACATTGGCCCCGAGGAATACCCCGTGGTCCCAGCCGAAGGACTCGATGACCAGCGGCACGGTGCTGGCGCGCCTGCCGCCGAACAGGATCGCCGAGATCGGCACGCCTGCCGGATCATCCCACTCCCGCGCAATGCTCGGACACTGGCTGGCCGGGGTGGTGAACCGGGCATTGGGGTGCGCCGCTGGCTCGGGTGAGCCCGGCGCCCAGTCCCGTCCCTTCCAGTCGATCAGGTGCGCGGGCGGCTCGTCGGTCAGGCCCTCCCACCACACGTCGCCGTCATCGGTCAGGGCGACGTTGGTGAAGATGCTGTTTCCCCACATGGCCTTGATCGCGTTGGCGTTGGTCTTCATCCCCGTGCCTGGCGCGACGCCGAAGAACCCGGCTTCAGGGTTGATCGCGTACAGCCTGCCGTCCGCACCGAACCGCATCCAGCAGATGTCATCACCGATGGTCTCGATCTTCCAGCCGGGAACGGTGGGCTGCAGCATGGCCAGGTTCGTCTTACCGCACGCCGACGGGAAGGCCGCCGCGACGTATCGCGCCTCCCCCGCCGGCGGGGTGATCTTGAGTATGAGCATGTGCTCGGCCAGCCATCCCTCGTCCCGTGCCATCACCGAGGCGATCCGCAGCGCATAGCACTTCTTGCCGAGCAGCGCGTTGCCGCCGTATCCGGAACCGTACGACCAGATCTCCCTGGTCTCGGGGAAGTGCGAGATGTACTTGGTCTCGTTGCAGGGCCACGGCACGTCCGCCTCGCCTGGCTCCAGCGGGGCGCCGACCGAGTGGACGGCTCGGACGAACGACCTGGTCTCCTCGATCGCGCGCAGCGCGGGCGTTCCCATCCTGGTCATGATCCGCATCGACACGGCCACGTAGGGCGAGTCGGTGATCTCCACGCCGAGCTTGGCAATGCTGCTGCCGAGCGGGCCCATGCTGAAGGGGACCACGTACATGGTGCGGCCGCGCATGCAGCCGTCGAATACCTCCGCGAAGATCTTGTGCATCTCGTCGGGCGCGATCCAGTTGTTCGTCGGCCCCGCGTCCTCTTCCCGCTCTGAGCAGATGAAGGTACGGTCCTCGACGCGCGCCACATCGCTGGGGTCCGAAGCGCAGTAGAAACTGTTCGGGCGCAACTCCTGGTTCAGCCGCGTGAAGGTCCCGTTCTCGACGAGCAGGCTGGTCAGCCGCTCCCATTCGGCCTGCGAGCCATCGCACCAGACGATGCTGTCAGGCTTGGCCAGTTCCGCGATCTCACGGACCCAATCGGCAAGCTCGGGGAGGCTCGTTGCTTCCTGGTCACCCAAAACGCCTGCGCTGGACACTGTTCTCTCCCTGCGTTGACTGACGAGCCAGGCCGGCGACCGGGTGCCGCGGGCAAGCGCTCGCCGATGGTTACGGCCAAGGCCCACCATTGTCCGGTGTCGATGCGGTGAAGACAAGCCGGACGGCGCCAACGGCGATGTGACCCCGGCCACGATGTCACCCTGGCGCTCGATCGCGGGTCAGGTACCTTCTCTGAACCAAGTGACCCTTCCGGCTGCACCGTGGTACAGCCCGGCGCTGTGCCGTGCGACATGGTCGCCCCGCGAATCCCAACGCGAAGTACACTCAGAGTGCATTATGATGCACTTATGGATGAGAGCACCGCCGCCTTGGCGCTGGCGATCGGCGGCCGCGTCAGGCAGGAGCGGCAGTCGCGGCGCTGGACACTGGATCAGCTGGCGGAGGCGGCCCGGGTGAGCCGCCGGATGGTGGTCAACGTCGAGCAGGGCGCCGCGAACCCGAGCGTGGGGACCCTGCTGAGGATCAGCGACGCGCTGGGCGTCGGGCTGCCAGCGCTGGTGGAGCCGCCTGCGCACATGCCGGTGAAGGTCACCCGCCATGGTGACGGGGCTGCCTTGTGGAGCAGTGAGTCCGGTGGGCGCGGGGTGCTGGTGGCCGGAACCGCACCACCGGATGTGGTCGAACTGTGGGACTGGACCCTGGGTCCCGGGGACCGTCACATGAGCGAGGCCCATGCTCCGGGCACCAGGGAGCTTGTGCAGGTCCAGCAGGGCACCATCACGGTCGAGGTCGCAGATCAGTCGGTCACTCTCAATGCCGGCGACGCGGTCGCGTTCCCCGGCGACGTGGCGCACTCCTACGCCAGCCCGGGCGCGCGGTCGGCGAGGTTCTCGCTGGCCGTCTTCGAGCCGGGCGTGGGGTCGGAACCCCGGTCGGAGATTGCCGGTGCCTGACCTCGGCATGCTTCAGGAGTTCCTCGGCGGCGGGCTCGGCCGCGGTCCGAGCGACCAGGCGGGACCGGGCATGACCACACGCGCCCCCAGCACCGGTCCGGTGCCGCCGTGGGGGCTGGCGCTGGCGTCGATGCTGTCGGTCCAGCTGGGCTCCGCCCTGTCGGTGCACCTGATTTCGGCCGTGGGCCCGGCCGGAACCGCCTGGCTCAGGCTCAGCGCGGGAGCACTCATCTTCCTGGCACTGGCCCGTCCCCCGCTGCGCGCGGTACGCCCTCACGACATGCCGGCGCTGCTCGGGGTCGTCCTGCTCACCCAGCCCTGGCACGGCGGCATCAACCCCGCCGGCATAGGGTTCGCCGGGCTCGCGGCCATCGGCTGGGCCACCTACATCCTGCTCACCCAGCGGATCGGCGACCGCTTCGCCGGCATCGGAGGACTCTCCCTCACCGTCCCCATCGCCGCCGCTACGGCAGCGATCTTCGGCATCCCGCAGGCCACCGGCCACCTCACCCTCGGCACCCTCGCCGCAGCGGCCGGGCTGGCCATCCTGCTCCCCGTCCTGCCGTTCGCGTTCGAGCTGCTCGCGTTGCGCCAGATGACGCCCACCGCGTTCGGGACCCTGATGGCCCTCGAACCAGCCATCGGCGTTCTCCTCGGGCTGCTCGTGCTACACCAGAAGCCCGCGACCACCCAGCTCGCCGGCATCCTGCTCGTCGTCCTCGCCGGCACCGCCGCACAACGCGGCGGCCGGCGCCGCCCACAGGCCAGCGAACGTGCCGGCGGCGAATGCTGCCCGATATTGTCGAGGAAGGAACTCCGTGCGGTTTTCCCGGGTGGCAGGCAGCGCCGGTCGCAGGCGCCGGGACGTCGGCAGGCTGATCATGGTGCCGATCGTGGCTCTCGCCTTCGTCTCAGAGGCGCGCTCGCTGGCCAGGCTCGATCCGTCGGCCAGACTCGGTGATGGCGCACTTCAGTGGGCTGGCACTGCCCTGGCGTGCTTGTTCTACGTCCTGATCATCGTGAGCTACCTGCGGCGCGGCCCGGCGATCGCCACCCACGGCTCGGTCACCGGCTGGGCCGTGGCAGTGATCGCCACGATGGCTCCGTTTCCGTTGCCCTTCCTGTACGGCTCCCCGCCGGGCGCCGCCCGGCAGGTGACGGCTGACCTCCTGCTTCTGACGGGCACGGCCTGCTCAGTGTGGTCGCTGTGGTTTCTCGGCCGGAACCTGTCGGTGATTGCCCAGGCTCGCGCCGTCGCCGACCGGGGTCCTTACCGGCTGGTGCGCCATCCGTTGTATACGGCAGAAATGATCTCCGCGCTCGGGCTTGCCCTCACGGCGGGCACGGCCGCGGCCTTCGCCGTCTGGTTGGTCCTGTGCGCGATGCAGGCCTATCGTGCCCAGCGTGAGGAGCAGGTACTGCTCCAGGCACTGCCCGCGTACCGGGACTACCGCGCGCGCACCGCGGCCCTGGTACCTGGCCTGTTCTGGCCGGTCCGGCCCAAACCCGCACCTGCCTGCGCAGATGCCGCGGGGCCAGGTGACGTCACGCTTCCTCGCAGGCGAAGCTGACCCCGGCGATTTCGGTTGGCCCGCCGCCGGGCAGCCCCGCGATGGTCACCGCAGTGACGTGAAGATCGTGCGCCGCTCCCAGCGGATGGCCGAGCGCGATCGCGCCGCCGAGCGGGTTGAGCCGATCCGGATCGGCCCCGGTCTCGGCCAGCCAGGCCAGCGGCACCGGGGCGAACGCCTCGTTCACCTCGAAGACCCCGATATCCGCCAGGGCGACGCCGGATCGCTTCAGCAGTTTCGAGGTCGCCGGGATCGGGCCGGTAAGCATCAGCACCGGGTCAGCGCCGGTGACGACCCCGGTGTGGTAGCGCACCAGCGGCGTCAGGCCGAGTTCGCGCGCCCGCTTCGGAGTGGTCACCAGCAGAGCGGCCGCACCGTCGGAGATCTGCGAGGAGTTGCCGGCATGGATGACGCCGTCCTCGCGGAACGACGGCTTCAGGCGGCTGAGCGTCGCCGCGCTGGTGCCCCGGCGCAGGCCCTCGTCGACCTCGACGGTCGCATCGCCTGCCCGGATCGGGACGATCTGCCGCGCGAACGCTCCGCCGTCGATGGCCGCGGCGGCCCGCTCGTGCGACCGGGAGGCGAACTCGTCAAGCGCTGACCTGGGCAAGCCCCACTTCTCCGCGATCAGCTCCGCGCTCAGGCCCTGGCTGAAGGAGAAATCGTCGTAACGTTCGAGTACCCGCGGCCCGTAGGGGAACCCGGTCGCTCTGGCCGCGCCAAGCGGGACCCGGCTCATCACCTCGACTCCGCCGGCGATGACCAGGTCGTACTGGCCCGCCATGACGGCGTGCGCGGCGAAGTCCAGCGCCTGCTGGCTGGACCCGCACGCCCGGTTGATGGTCGTGCCGGGAATCGATTCCGGCCATCCCGCCGCCAGCACAGCGAACCTGCCGATGTTGGACGACTGGTCCCCGACCTACGACACGCACCCCCAGACGACGTCGTCGACCAGCCCTGGGTCGATCCCGGTCCGTTCGACGACCGCGTTCAGCACGTCGGCCGACAAGTCGGCCGCGTGCGCTTCCGAGAGCCCGCCGCCGCGCTTGCCCACGGCGGTCCGCACCGCCTCCACCACAACCGCCGCACGCATGCGCGGACCGCCTCTCCCGGGATTCGCCCTGCCCTGTTGTGACTGGTTATAGCGCCTTCGACGGCCGGGCACCACCTCGCGGGACCGGGTGTGCCCGGTGCCCCCGCTAGCGCCCGTTAACCTGAGCAGGCCGCGCCGACGGCGCGGGGGCAGCTGACGCCGCCGATCTGAGGCTGGCGTGAGCGATCGTCCGCAAGAGCTCGGCCATGTCCTTCGCTGCCAGTTCCCCGGCGCTGTGCGGTGTCGAGTTGAGCAGCCCGAACGTCGCGTGGGTGGCCGCTCGCAACCGCACCTGCGGGGCGGCAGGGAACAGTTCGCTCAGGACGGTTACCCACTCCTCCACGTACAGCCGCTGCAGGCGGCGGATGCGCCGGCGGTCCGGCTCGGGCACATTGCCGAGCTCGCGATCGTGCACGGTGATGAGCGCGGGCTGGCCGAGGGCAAAGTCGATGTGCTTCCGGACCAGCGCGTCCAGCGCGGCCGGGGCGTCGGCCGCCGAAAGGACCGCGCGGCTGCCCTCGTCAAGCAGTTGCTGGCTGATTCGCAGCAGCATCTCCGCCAGCACCGCTGTCTTGCCGGGAAAATGCCGGTAGAGCCCGGGGCCGGAGATGCCGACCGCAGCCCCGATGTCGTCGATCGACACGCCATGGAAACCGCGGCGCGCGAACAGCTGCGCGGCGGCATCCAGGATCTCCTCCCGCCGCGAACCACGGGCCAGCCGCTCCGTGCCACTAGGAGCTGTGCCACCCGGAGCTGGGCCGCCAGAGGCTGGGCCGCCAGAGGCCGCGCTGCTGCTGGTCATCCCACACCCTAGTAGACGCCTGAGTTAACAAACGTTAACATGAAACGCCTGGGATTCTGGACCTGAGGCGGGAAGTCCAGGGAGTCTGTAGGCAAGACCTGCTGCGGGGAGGTGACGATGGAGGCGCCGGTTCTCCGGAGCATGGCGGATCCGGCCAGCGACACGTTCCGGCGCAACCTGGCGGAGCATGCCGCGCTGGCAGCGGAACTCCGGCAGCGGCTCGTGGCGGCCGGGCGGGGCGGCCCGGAGCGGGCACGCGAGCGGCATGCCGGGCGCGGCAAGCTGCTGCCACGTGACCGGATCGACACACTGGTGGACCCTGGCTCGCCGTTCCTCGAACTGTCCCCGCTGGCGGCGAACGGCATGTACGGCGACGATGCGCCGGCCGCAGGCATCCTCACCGGGGTCGGCCGGGTGAGCGGCCGGGAATGCGTGATCGTCGCGAACGACGCCACCGTCAAGGGCGGCACCTACTACCCCGTCACCGTCCGCAAGCACCTGCGGGCGCAGGAGGTCGCGCTCCACAACAACCTGCCGTGCATCTACCTGGTCGACTCCGGGGGCGCGTTCCTGCCGGCGCAGGACGAGGTGTTCCCTGACCGCGAGCACTTCGGCCGGATCTTCTACAACCAGGCGACGATGTCGTCCCTGGGCATCCCGCAGGTCTCGGCGGTACTCGGCTCCTGCACCGCCGGCGGCGCGTACGTGCCGGCCATGAGCGACGAGACCGTGATCGTCCGCGGCCAGGGCACCATCTTCCTGGGCGGCCCGCCGCTGGTGAAGGCCGCCACGGGGGAGGTCGTCACCGCCGAAGAGCTGGGCGGAGGCGAACTGCACGCCCGGACTTCCGGGGTCGCCGACCATCTCGCCGAGGACGACGCACACGCCCTGCGGATCATCCGGTCGATCGTCTCGACCTTGGCGCCGAGGCCGGCGCCGCCCTGGGAAGCGGGCGCCAGCGAGGACCCGGCCGTGGATCAGGCCAGCCTCTACGGGGTGGTGCCTGCGGACTGGCGCACGCCCTACGACGTGCGCGAGGTCATCGCCCGGGTGGTCGACGGGAGCCGGTTCGCCGAGTTCAAGGCCAGCTTCGGCCCGACCCTGGTGACGGGCTTCGCCCGCATCCACGGCCATCCGGTCGGCATCGTCGCGAACAACGGCATCCTGTTCAGCGAGTCGGCGGTCAAGGGCGGACATTTCATCGAACTCTGCGACCAGCGCCGCACACCGCTGGTGTTCTTGCAGAACATCACCGGTTTCATGGTCGGCAGGCAGTACGAGGCGGGCGGCATCGCCAAGCATGGCGCCAAGATGGTCACCGCAGTCGCCTGCGCCCGGGTGCCGAAGTTCACGGTGATCATCGGCGGCTCGTTCGGGGCAGGCAACTACGCCATGTGCGGACGCGCCTACTCCCCCCGCTTCTTGTGGATGTGGCCGAACGCGCGAATCTCGGTGATGGGCGGTGACCAGGCGGCCACGGTGCTGGCCACCGTCCGCCGTGACCAGGTCGAGGCGGGCGGCGGGTCGTGGTCCGCGCGGGCCGAGGACGAATTCAAGCGGCCGATCCGCGAGCAGTACGAGCACCAGGGCAGCCCGTATTACTCCACGGCCCGGCTATGGGACGACGGGATCATCGACCCGGCCGACACCCGGCAGGTGCTTGGCCTGGCCCTGTCGGCGGCCGCCAACGCGCCGCTTGAGCCCGTCCGCTACGGCGTCTTCCGGATGTGAGGGTGCGGCGCATGTTCGACACCGTCCTGATCGCCAACCGCGGCGAGATAGCCGTCCGGATCATCCGTACCCTGCGCGGGCTCGGCATCCGCAGCGTCGCCGTCTACAGCGACGCCGACTCGGGCTCGCCGCACGTGCGCGCGGCTGACGTCGCGATCCGGCTTGGCCCCGCCCCGGCCGCCGAGAGCTACCTGCACGCCGGGCGCATCCTGGCAGCCGCGGCACAGGCCGGTGCCACGGCCGTGCATCCCGGCTACGGGTTCCTGGCGGAGAACGCCGCGTTCGCACGCGACTGCGCACGGGCCGGGCTGGTCTTCATCGGGCCGCCGCCTGCGGCCATCGAGGCGATGGGCGACAAGATCGCCGCGAAAGCGATCGTGGCCGCGGCCGGCGTCCCGGTGGTGCCGGGGGCGGGCGCGCCCGGCATGGCCGACGACGAGCTGGCGGTCGCGGCAGCCGGGATCGGCTTCCCTGTACTGGTCAAGCCGTCGGCTGGCGGGGGCGGCAAGGGCATGCGCCTGGTCCGCTCGGCGGCCGAACTGCTGCCCGCGCTGGAAGGAGCCAGGCGGGAGGCCCGCGCGGCCTTCGGCGACGGCACGCTGCTGATCGAGAGGTACGTCGAGCGCCCCAGGCACGTCGAGATCCAGGTCTTCGCCGACGGCCACGGCAACGTCATCCACCTCGGCGAACGCGAATGCAGCCTGCAGCGCCGGCACCAGAAGATCATCGAAGAAGCCCCGTCACCGCTGCTGGACGACCGCCGGCGCGCCGCGATGGGCGACGCAGCCGTGCAGACCGCCCGGAGCGTGGGGTACGTAGGCGCGGGAACCGTAGAGTTCATCGTCTCCGGCCAGGCGCCCGACGACTTCTACTTCCTGGAGATGAACACCAGGCTGCAGGTCGAGCACCCGGTCACCGAACTGGTCACCGGGCTGGACCTGGTCGAACTGCAAGTACGCGTGGCGGCCGGCCAGATGCTGCCGGTCCGCCAGGACCAGGTGCTCCTGACCGGCCATGCCGTCGAGGCGCGGGTCTACGCCGAAGACCCGGCGCGCGGTTTCCTGCCGGCCGGCGGCGCGGTCCTGGTGTTGCGCGAGCCCGCACTGCCGCAGGTGCGCGTGGACTCCGGCCTCGCCGAAGGCATGACCGTGAGCAGCGCCTACGACCCGATGCTCGCCAAGGTGATCGCGCACGGCCCGGACCGCCAGGCGGCGCTGCGGCGGCTGGACGGGGCGCTGGCGAGCATGGCCGTGCTCGGCGTGACCACCAACATCGCTTTCCTGCGTACGCTGCTGCGCCACCCGGAGGTCGCCGCCGGCCGGCTCGACACCGGACTGGCCGAACGGATCCTGCCCTCCCTGCCAGGTCCCGGCGTGCCCGACGAGGTGCTGGCCGCCGCCGCGCTCGCGCACCTGCTCAGGAAGGAACCGCCCGGCCGGCCGCGCAGTCCGTGGGACATCCCGGACGGATGGCGCGTCGGCGGGCACGCCTGGACCACGGTGCGGCTCACCCGCGACACCGGCGAGCCGGTGCCGGTCCGGATCCGGGGGCGGGCCGTGGCCTGCGCTGAGGTGTGCGTCGGCAGTGCCGATCCGGTGACCGCGCACGCTGTATTCGACGCCGGTGCGCTGGTGGTCACGTACCAGGGGCGTACTCAGCGCTACGCGTACGCGCACACGGACGCCGCGACCGGCCGGGGCACGACCTGGCTCGGCCGCGACGGGCAGGCCTGGGTGCTGGCAGAAGAGGAGCCGACGGCCTCTGGCGTCGCGGGCGGCGGCGCCGGCGATGGTGTCGTCCGCAGCCCGATGCCGGGCACCGTGGCGGCCGTGAAGACCGCCCGCGGCGACCGGGTGCGATCCGGCGAGCCGCTGCTGATCGTGGAGGCGATGAAGATGGAGCACACGGTGATCGCTCCGGTTGACGGCGTGGTGGGTGAACTGACGGCGGCAGTCGGCCAGCGGGTCGGCCTCGACGAGGTACTTGCCGTCATCACGCCCGACGCGGAGCCCGCCTGATGCGCACCCGCACCCCGATGACCTGCCACTTTGGCCGACCGGCGCCGCCCAGCAGCGTCCCGGCCCCGGCCCCGACCTCGCAGGAGTGACCGCGATGCTCGACCACCGCCTGTCGTCTGAACACGAAGCGCTGAGAAAGACCGTCGCTGAATTCGCCCGCGACATGGCCGCCCCGGTGATCGGCGACTACTACGAGCGCGGCGCGTTCCCTTATGACCTGGTCGCCCAGATGGGCCGGATGGGGCTGTTCGGGCTCCCGGTCCCCGAGGAATACGGCGGCATGGGCGGTGACTACTTCGCCCTGTGCCTCGCTCTGGAGGAACTGGCTCGGGTCGACTCCTCCCTCGCCATCACCCTGGAAGCCGGGGTGTCACTCGGCATGATGCCCATCTACCGGTATGGCACCGAAGACCAGAAGCGGCACTGGCTGCCCCGGCTCTGCTCGGGCGAACTGCTCGGCGCGTTCGGGCTCACCGAGCCGGGTGGCGGATCAGACGTGCCCGGCGCCATGCGGACGACCGCCCGGCTGGTGAAAGGCGACGGGGAGGCCGACGGCGAATGGGTGATCAACGGCACCAAGGCGTTCATCACCAATGCGGGCACCGACATCACCGGCGTGGTGGCCGTGGCCGCGCTCACCGGCCGCCGTGACGGCGACGGCCCGGATGCCAGGCCGGAGATCTCCACGATCCTGGTCCCGGCCGGCACACCAGGCCTGACAGTGTCGGCCAAGTACTCCAAGGTCGGCTGGTCGGCCTCGGATACCAGGGAACTGTCCTTCGCCGACTGCACAGTACCGCAGGCCAACCTGCTCGGGCGGCGCGGCCGCGGCTATGCGCAGTTCCTGGGCACCCTCGACGAGGGGCGTGTCGCGATCGCGGCTCTCTCGGTCGGCCTCGCGCAAGGCTGCGTGGACGAATCCGTGCGTTACGCGCATCAGCGGCAGGCGTTCGGGCACCCGATCGGGCAGTACCAGGCCATCTCGTTCAAGATCGCGGATATGGAAGCCCGCGTCCACACCGCGCGGCTGGCCTATTACCACGCCGCGGCGAAGATGCTGAGTGGCGAGCCGTTCAAGAAAGAGGCGGCCATCGCCAAGCTCGTCGCCTCCAACGCCGCCATGGACAACGCCAGGGATGGCACCCAGGTCTTCGGAGGCTACGGGTTCATGAACGAATACCCGGTCGGCCGGTTCTACCGGGACGCGAAGATACTCGAGATCGGCGAAGGCACCTCCGAGATCCAGCGCATCCTCATCGCACGCGAACTGGGTCTTGGCGCCTAACCAGTGCCGGTGTCAGTCCCTGTCCGTATCATCGACCCGTGTTCCTCACGCTGATCATGCCCGTCATGCCGCGGCGCACGGGCGATCTGCGGGGAGACCAAGCTTCCGCGGCTTGTGGCGGCCAGGGAACGCGGCGGCGTTGTCTACACCAGGTCGTGGGTAGTGGACCTGATTCTGGATCTTGCCGGGTATCGAGCTGAGCAGGATCTCGCAGTACGTTACGCCGTGGAGCCGTCAGCGGGTGAGGGCGCCTTCTTGGTGCCGATGATCCGGCGGCTCATGGCATCGCAATCGGCGCGCGGACGGCCTCTAGCCGACGTGCGGGAGTCGATTCGAGCGTACGAGCTAGACGCTGACGCGGCACGGTGCGCTGTTGAGATGGCAGAGCGGGAGCTTCGTCAGCATGGTGTGAGCGTTCGGGATGCCCGAGACCTGGCCGAAGGGTGGGTCAGCGTCGGTGACTATCTCCTCACCTCGCCCGGAGACCGGCGGGCCGACTTCGTGCTCGGCAATCCGCCCTACATCCGGTACGACGAGGTGCCGATCGAGGCGCTCGCAGCGTACCGGGGCTTGTATCCGACAATGGTCGGCCGGGGCGACATCTACGTCGGCTTCATCGAGGCTGGGCTCCGCCAGCTCACCGACGGCGGGATACTCGGATTCGTCTGCGCTGACCGGTGGATGCGGTCTGCCTACGGCTCGGAACTGCGGCGTCTAGTCTCGGCGGCCTTCGGGATCGAGGCAGTGATCGAGATGCACGACGCGCCCGCGTTCAAGGACGAGGTTTCCGCCTATCCCGCTGTCGTCGTCATCCGGCGGGCTCCCCAGCGCAGCGTGATCATCGCCGGTGCCAATGGCTCGGCCGGGCAGTTGCCAGACGGCAGGAATCTCGCCGAGGCAGTCACCGCACTGGCTGAAGACCGCACGGACGCTGTACGCGGGTTCGCAGCGACGACGGTCAAGCACTGGTTCCGCGGCACGGGCCCGTGGCCATCACTTGAACCAGGTCAGCTCAGTCTGCTCCAGCGGCTAGAGGCACGCTTCGGCCCGCTGGAAGACGAACTCACTGGCACGAAGATTGGCATCGGCGTTGCTACCGGCGCTGACCGCGTCTTCATCACCAAGGACCCGGCACTGGCAGAAGCCGACCGACTGATCCCGCTGGCGATGACCGCGGATACGCGCCAGGGCATCTTGCGCTGGTCGGGGCACTACCTGGTCGATCCGTGGAAAAAGAGTGGCGGCCTAGTTGACCTGGCCGCATACCCCCTCTTGCGGGCACACTTCGAGCGGAGCCGGACAGACCTGCTAGGCCGCAATGTCGCCCGGCGCATGCCGAAGGACTGGTACCGAACCATCGACCGGGTCCATCACGCTCTCATCACGCAGCCCAAGCTCTACTTCCCCGATATGAAGCTCACCAGCCACCCAGTGCTGGATAGGGGCGAGACTTACCCGCACCACAATCTTCACTACCTGACCTCACGGACCTGGGACCTCGAGGTCCTCGGTGGCCTGCTGCTCTCCCGCATCGCCCAGCTCTTCATCGAGGCGTACTGCGTCAAGATGCGTGGCGGTACCCTGCGGTTCCAGGCGCAGTACCTCCGCCGCATCCGGGTGCCCGACCCTGAAGCCGTGCCGGATCACGTGGGCGAGCGGCTCCGCCAGGCATTCCGGTCCAGGGATGCGCACGCAGCGACCGAGGCTGCGGCGCAGGCGTACGGCATCTGCGACTTGACTGGCGTACTGACGTCCTAGCGGACCTCAATCAGCCGCTCGTGGCAGCGCCTGCGTTCTCGAGTGCTCGGGTGACTAGGAAGATCGCCGACGTCCCCGGTTACGCATGGGGAGCTGGCACTGCTTCGCCCAGGTGAAAGCCGCTCCGAAGATCGGATGCGAAGCGGTCCCGACCTACGGCAGCGGACGGTTCAATGAATCCCAGCGGGTCGCGCGTCACGCCGATCACCCAGGCAAGGTGATACAACCCCGATTCCAGCATCCGCTCGCACATGATGGTGACGCGTCCCAGGTAGGACGCGCCCCGGAATATCGGGTCTGGATTGCCGAACGGACTTCCGACGTTAACTGGCGTCTGGACGCCCTCGGTCACCTCCAGAACATAGATGTAGGCTCGCCGGAGATTCGGCGGCAGGACGCCGCGTCTCTCAGCCTCGCGTGCATCCTCCGCAATGCCGAACACCTCGTCGGCACGGTTGTTCAGGTTGTTGCCGACGCTGCCTGCCATTGACTTATATTCCAGGGCAAGGATCGGCTTCCCTCGCTGCAGCACCAGCAGGTCCCATGCTTTGGAACTCCGGTACCAGCCTGCGAGCACGGCACCCTGCACGATCTTAAGGCAAGACATCACATGATTCTCTCGGCTGGCTCCCGGCTAGGGTTCCTGGCTAGGGCGTGATCGCCACGGCGACTGGGCGGAGGCCGACCTGGATCGCCGCACCCGCCGTGTTGGTGGCGATGTCGATCGGGGTCACCGTGTGCGCCGGTGCGTTGGCCGGGCCGCCGTCGGCAACGTAGGCGGTCGCGCCATCGGGAGTGATCGCGATGGCTCCCGGGCCGTCCCCGGCCTGGATCAGCGCCCCGGCGGTATTGGTGGCAGTGCTGATCGGCGTGACCCCCGCACCGCTGGTCACGTAGGCGGTCGCACCGTCCCGGGTGATCGCGATGAAGGCCGGGAAGTTGGTGCCGAAGTCAATCGCCTTGCCGGCCGTGTTGGTGGCGATATGGATCGGGGTCACCTCCCCTATCCCTAGCTGGCCAGGCCGCACGTTGATGTTGAAACCGGCCACGTAGGCGGTGCTCCCATCCGGGGTGATCGCGATCGCGTGCGGGTACGGCCCGACCTTGATCGGCCTGCCGGCCGTGTTGGTGGCGATGCTAATCGGGGTCACCGTGTCCGCGTTGATGTTCTGATTGACCACGTAGGCGGTCTGCCCGTCCGGCGTGATCGCGATGATGCTGGGTGACACCCCGGCCTGGATCGGCTGGCCGGCGGTGTTGGTGGCGGTGCTGATCGGGGTCACCGTGCCTGCTATCGCGCTCGCCACATAGGCGACCGTCCCGTCCGGGGTGATCGCGATAGCGCTCGGCCCCGCCCCCACCTGGATCGGCTGGCCGGCGGTGTTGGTAGCGGTATTGATCGGGGTCACCGTGTTCGACACGCCGTTAGCCACGTAGGCGGTCGTCCCGTCCGGGGTGATCGCGATAGCGCTCGGCCCCGCCCCCACCTGGATCTCCTTGCCGGCGGTGTTGGTAGCTGTGCGGATCGGGGTCACCGTGTCGGTGGCGGAGTTGACGACGTAAGCGGTGCTCCCGTCCGGGGTGATCACGATAGCGCTCGGCCCCTCCCCCACCTGGATCGGCCGGCCGGCCGTATTAGTGACCGTGTTGATCGGCGTCACCGTGTTCGCCAGGAAGTTGACCACGTAGGCAGTCACCGGTCCGGCCGGCCGGCCGGCTGGCCCTAAGCCTGCGCTCGCACCGGCGACGCCGCTGGCACCGATCAGGCTCAGCCCTGTCAGCGCTCCGGCAACCGCGATCGCGGCAGCCATGCGTGTAATCCCCGCAGTCATAGAAAGCCCCCTGGTCGCCCGTCCAGAACGGACCACACGCCTGCCTGGCCGTTTCCTAGCGAAGCCAAGCCTGACCCGGGCCAAGGGCAACCGGGAAGGGTCAGAAGTCCCTGATCGGGAAACCTTCCGGCCAGCAAGCCGTTCCTGCGGAACGGCCGAGTAGGCGCCTGCTGCCAGTAGCGCTTGTCAGTCACCGAAGAGTGCGTACTTGCCCACGAAAACATCGATTCGATAAGCAGTAACAAAGATGCCGGGGCTGCTCCAGCGCCGGCCCGGCTGCCGGGAGGCTGAAATGGGGAACGCCCAGGTTGTGGCGCTGTTGCTAGTGCGAGTGGTAGTAGGCGTCATCATGATCGCGCACGGGGTCAACCACTGGCGCGGCGGCGGTCGCATCGCGGGCACAGCCCGCTGGTTCGCCGGGCTCGGCTTGCGGCACGGGACGCTGCAGGCGTGGATGAGCGTGGTCACTGAGATCGGCGCGGGAGCGCTACTGCTCATCGGCCTGTTCACCCCACTAGCCTGCGCGGCGGTCATTTCGGTGATGCTGATCGCCGGCCTGCTCGCGCACCGGCCGAACGGGTTCTTCGTGTTCAAAGACGGCTATGAATACGTCCTCGTCCTCGCCGCGACCTCGGTCGCCCTGGCGATGCTGGGCCCCGGGCGGCTGTCGGCAGATGCCGCCGCCGGCACCGCCGTGACCGGCTGGGCCGGCGGCGGCATCGCGCTCGGGGTAGCCGCGGTGGCGACGGCGGGACTGCTCGCGGCCTTCTGGCGGCCTGCTTCGCGCGGCGGCTGGCCGAAGTCCGTGCCTGGTTCGACGAGCGGGTAGTGGTCCTGCCCGACAGAGCCGTCAACCGCGAACTGCGGGCCTGGCAGCGCCATACCTGCCGGATGCCGACTTCGGCGACACGGTATGGAGCTGACCGGGCGACGTGCCCGCCTGCGGGCGCGTGCGCTGGCAGAATCCTGGACTTCCCGCCTGCTCCCGGAGACGAAAGCCCAGCGCGCTGGCCGGAGGCATCGCCATCGGGGTGGGGACCAGGCCGGCGTATCAGGCGCTGCTCGGCGTGCGGGCAGTTGCCTGCTGCGCGACCGCCCCTACCTCGCCGCGACCATTTGTAACGCCGTGATGTCCGTGCACTTCGCGGTGCCGGCCGTGCTGTTGCCGCTGTGGATCGCCGGTGACACGCGCGCGCACCGCGCTGGATCGTTTCCGGTGCGCTCATCCTGAACACGGCCATCGTCGTCTGCCTTCAGGTCCGGGCCAGCAAGGGGGTGAGCGACGTACCGTCGGCCGGGCAGCGCATGATCCGGGGCCGGGGCGGCCGTCGCCGGCGGCCTGGCCCTGCTCGCGCTGGCGGACGGCCCGCCGCCGGCGGCCGCCATCGCGCTGGTGCTCGCCGGCATAGCGATCTACACACTGGACGAGTTGTGGCACGCGGCCGCCTCGATGGAGTACCAGTTCGGACTGGCGGCCGCGCGCGCGCAGGGCCAAGTACAGCGGCGTGTTCGGACTCGGCCAGGGCCTTGCTCAGGCAGTGGCGCCCGCCATCGTCGGGGTGAGCATCGGCTTCGGCGTGCAGGGCGTGATCGGACTCGGGCTCGTCTTCCTCGTCGTAGGAGCATTGAGCGGGCCGTTGCTATCCGTTGTCCTGCGGACCTTCCCGACGGAGAACATCGCCGTGTGACGCCGGCGTCGCACGCGGCAAGCCGTGTCGTTCGACCGGGCCGCATTGAACCTCGCTCGGTGACGACACGTGTGACGGGTGACGCGTAATGACGATCGGGCGTGGCTTGCGAGCCACGCGCTCAAGCGAAGGAGTGTGACATGCGCAAGATCAGCTTGCTGCTGACGGCTGTCGGCGGCGCGGCCCTGATAGGCGTGACAGCGATACAAGGCGTTGCCGCCTCGGCCGAGCCAAGGCCAGGGCCAGCCACGATGCTGAAATTCGACACCATGACGCCGGTCACCGGGCCCTACGTCGGTGCGGCGAACCCACTCCGCGGCATACCCGGCGGCAGCCTGCCGTGGATGCTCATGGCCGGCCGCGGCTCGCTGAAGCGCGACGGTCACCTGCTCGTGAAGGTCCGAGGGCTAGTCCTCGCCGACCAGCCTTCAGTGCCGGCCCAGCTGCGGGGCAAGAACCCGTTCCCTGATTTCAGGGCGATGGTCAGCTGCCAGACCATCGGGGCCGGTGACACGGCTGCCGTCACCAACATCAGCACCGGCAACTTCAAAGCCAGCCCGACCGGAAACTCGAACATCAATGCCAGGGTGATGCTCCCGCACCCATGTATCGCCCCGATCGTATTCGTCACCGGACCCACCGGCGTCGAGATCTGGTTCGCGGTTACCGGAGGCTGATGCCAGGCGGAGCCGCGCTGGTGGCGCTAGGGGTTCACTGCGTGCTCGCCGGAAACCACCGGATTGCCGTCCCTGCTGGTCAGACCGGCAGGGACGGCGATTGACGTTGGCCTCGTGCCGAACCGCCCCGCACGGAAGCCGCCCCGCACGGAAGCCGCCCCGCGCGGAAGCCGCCCCGCACGGAAGCCGCCCCGCGCGGTAGCCGCCCATCCTTGTCCCACAGGTAGCATCACGTCCATGCCCGATCCGACAGATACAAATGCCGCCGTCTGGAAGTCCGCCCAAGGCATCTCCCACTGGATGTCGACCGCTGGCGACCGCGAGCAGCGGCGTGCCGACCAGCGTCGCCTGATGGCCGAACTGCTGCCGTTCGACGACGACGAGCCCTTCACCTTCGTCGACCTGGGAGCTGGGACTGGCGCTGCCTCCCGCGCGATCCTGGACCGCTATCCCAGCGCCAGCGCGATCCTTGCCGACTTCTCGCCCCAGATGATGGCGGAGGGGACGAAGTCGCTCGCCTCCTATGCGGGCCGGTACCGCTACGTCGAGTTCGACCTGGCGCAGGGCGGCGACTGGCCAGCGGACATCCCGGCGACGGTCGCGGCCGTGATCACCTCGCTGTCCGTGCACCACCTGCCAGACGAACGCAAGCAGCAGTTGTTCGCCGAGATCCTGGCGCACCTCGCGCCTGGCGGCTGGTACCTGAACTACGACCCGGTGACCGCTGAGGACCCGGTGGTCGAAGCGGCCTGGCAGCGCGCTAACGACCGCCGCGACCCGGCCGCGGCGCTCAAGCGGGCGAACCGCACCCCGGCAGAGCGGTTGCACCACGAGAACCACATGCGCTACATCATCCCGCTGGCTCGCCAGACCGGCTTCCTGCACGCCGCCGGCTTCGAAGCCGTCGACGTGTACTGGAAGGAACTCGACTACGTCATCTACGGCGGCCGCCGCCCCGGCCTGGCTCACGCATAATCCCGTGCCCTAGCCGTGCCCTAGCCGTGCCCTAGCCGCATCGATGGCCCATTGCTGCGGTAACGAGCCTTGAGATTTAACCCGGATATTCACTGGTTACGTGGTCACCCCATTCGGCTGTCGCCCCGGCCACGGCCTCTTGCACGGCGAAGTGCGCCATCAGGGTGCCCGGTCCCGCCCCGTGCCAGTGCCATTCCCCGGGCTCGGCCCACACGGTGTCACCAGCCCGGATCGGGCACGCCTCCCCGCCCCGGCTCTGCACGAACCCCGAGCCCTCCGTGACGTGCAGGGTCTGGCCGCGCGGATGAGAGTGCCAGGCCGTGCGCGCGCCTGGCGTAAAGTGAACGCGGTAGATAGAGACCTGCGACGCCGCACCTGGCTGCGCGAGCGTTTCCATCCACACCTCGCCGGTGAACCAGTCCGCGCGCCCCCGGACGCTGCCATGACTGTCTTGGTCGATATGCATTCCGATTCCTCTCGCTGGCGTGTCCAACCGTACGGCCACCGCTCCCCGAGGTCACGCAAGCCCATGACAGGATCCGAGAGTGCTGCCCGCTGAGCCAGGACCCGCACCTGATCGTCCCGTGCGCAACCGGAAAATCCGCCGCTTCCTGTGGCGCGCGGCTGTCGCCCTGGTCGCACTCGCGGCCGCGCTGACGCTGGCGAGTTTCGCGTACAACCTGGCCACAGACGGCCGGGTACGCCGGCCGACCGGACTGCGCATGATCAGCGGCGGGGGGTTCGATACCCGGTACCTGGCGTGGGGCACTAACGGGTCGCCGATCGTCCTGGTCCCGGGCGCCTTCGAGACGGCGGACACCTTCGCCGACCTCGGTCCGGAGCTGGGCACGAGACACCGGGTATTCGCGATCGACCTCACCGGAACCGGCTATAGCGCGCCGAGCCCGCCGTATGACGCGCGCCACCTCGCCGTGCAGCTACTCGCGTTCCTGCGAGCCATGCACCTGACCGGAGCGAACACGCCGGTGCTCGTCGGGCACTCCAGCGGCGCGGCCGTGGTCGGGATGGCAGTCCTGCAGGACCGGCAAGCAGCTGCCGGGATCGTGTTCCTGGACGGCGATGCGACGCCGCTACCGTCCTCGTCCCTCGTCGGCTGGCTGCTGATCAATCCGTACCGGACGACGCTCGCCCGGCTGGTGATCAGGTCCGACTGGCTGATCCGGCGGATCTACCAGTCTCAGTGCGGCCCGGCCTGCCCGCCGCTATCGGCGGCGGGCGTGCAAACCTGGCGCCGACCGCTCCAGCAGCCGGGCTTCCTGGACGTCGTGGCGTACAACCTGCGGCACGGCATTCCGAGTATGAGCGGCACCCAGCTTCGCGAACTCCGGGCTGTCGCAGTGCCCAAGGTGGTGATCTACGGCCGGAATGATCCGCAGCTCAGCTCATCCGATGCAGCGGCAGCCGCTGCCCGGATCGGCGCTCCCCCGCCGGCTGCCGTTCCCGGCCGGCATCTCACGATGATTTCCTCGCCGCGGCAGCTCGCGGCCGCCATCAATGCCTTCGTCGGCAGCCCGAGCAGCAGGATCAGCACGTCGGTCAGCGGCAGGTCGCCGAACGTGGCGGACAGGCTACTGACCGCCTGGATCGCGGGGTTGGCCAGGCATTCGTTGCTCAGCGTGCAGGGCGGACCGCCGTGACCGCCGGGCTCGTCTCCGGCAACGCACAGGCCGCTGCGGCTGTGCCAGGTCGTCTCCATGTGCGGCAGGCCCGCTCAGCGTTCCTCAGGTGATACGGAGAGGATTGTCATCCCTGCGAGGCAATTCTGCTCTCTTGCCGCTACTCGGGCCAGGCCAGATGATTGCGGTCGGCGACCAGGACGTACCTCAACTTGCTGGCAAGGATCGATCGGATGGCTCAGCTTCAGCAGTGCTGCCTCACGTCCCCGGCACTGGACAGGGACATACAGGATGCCGCTGACCTCGTGTCCCGTGCCATTGCAGCTGAGCTATCGGCAGGCTGACCTGTGATGGTTCAGTTTGAGCGGCAGGACCTTGGGACATCGTGGGCGCTTGGCTGCCAGCAGACCTGAGCCCTTTCGTGAGAACAGCACTCGGGTGTTTCGCGGTCCTATCGGATGGCTGGCCAGGCGCGCCAGGAGGTGTCTGGCCCGGCGTCGCACGTCAGCCGGGCGTCGATGAGCCCCGGCTCAGCCAGGGTGGCCGCCGGAACCTCAGCCGCCCTGATCTGAGGTTCAGCGTGATCGACGTGACCAGGCAGGCTGCCGCGATCGCGCGGATGCTGTCGTTGACCGCGGTGAAGGCGTGGGGCCAGTGCCGCTGTGCCGCCGCCGCGTTCATGAACAGCGAGGTGGCCACTAGCGCCTGGCCGGCTGCTGACCACCGGGAGTAGCTGCGGCCGCGACCCCGAATGAACGTGGCGATCGCGCCGCCGAGGAATATCAGTCCGGAACCTGCCCACTGCTCCCGCGGCGTAGCGAGGAAGATCAGCCAGGCTAGCAGCGCGATCACGCCGAGTGGCACTGCGACCAAGACGATGACTCCGCTAGCGTAGCGGCTCACCCACAATGCGGTCACGGCCGGACGCTGTGCCGCGCCGCGATGGCGCCCATTCACGATCCCACGATAACTGCGGTGACTGCGGTGACTGCAGGAGACCAGGGTCTACCTGCTGGCTGCGGGCGGCGCGGGCTCGCCGGTCGGCCTGTCCCGGTGGCGAGCCGGATGATGCCGGGGCACAGCGCGTGCTCGATTACGGAGTTGCCCCGGACCGCCCATGGCTCACCTTCGGTGGCAGAAACCCGCAGATAGCTCGGACCTGCTGGCAATCGCTCGGTTTCGTTGGCACGGGACATCTGCGACAGGACACTGACTGTCCTGTGCCTGACCATTTGAGGTACGCGGCCCCACCTGACCTGCAGTGCCTCGACTTGATGGCCGACCCTCAGCTGGTCCACCGCCACTGATCGTGAGGCAACTCGCAGATCCGTACGGCGCCGGTAACGGTGAACCAGCTGGCGACGAGACCGTTCGCGAGTGCGCGCCTCAACTTGTTGGCAGGGATTGGCCGGATGCCTTTGCTTCCAAGGCGATACCTCATCTTCGGCGACACAGGACACTGACCGACGGCCTATAACCACTCGCATCGTCCTCGTTGTTGATCTTGCTACCAGCGCCTGGCTCGCCTTCGCTGTCATCCTCTGTCTGGCTGCCGACCTGAACGGACCATTGCATTACCAATGATCTTGGTGTGCGCCGCGAGCGCTGAGAGGAGGTCCGCGATGTAGGTACGTGGATCTGTTCTGGCGGTGCTGTGCGGGAGATGAGGGATTGCTGGCCCCTCGGAGCCGTCCTGCGGGGGATGGCTTCAAACCGCCTCGTGCTGCGGCGGTTACGGCCGTTCGTGGTGAGCGACGGGGGAAAGGCGGGCGTGGGAGCCCGTCGGGTAGCCACGAGCCCCTCCGAGTCCGCCTACAGCTGGTATCACAACGAGGTACTGACAGTCATCTCCGGCGATAACGTCCCCGCCGTCCGCCTCTTCATCGAGGCCTACCTGCGGGCAGCCCGCGCCGCATGACTCGCACCAGCACCCGCCCGCCCGTCGGTGATCAGGCCCCGCTCAGGTGCGCGGTGATCCCGTCCAGCGTGGCGCCCTGGCGTGGCGCGATGAACAGGCCCTCGGCCTCGGTGAGCAGCACCCCGTCCAGGCGGCAGGTGCCGCGCAGCCAGCGCTTGCGGCCGTCGACCCGGTCTACCCAGGCCACCACGTCCAGGTCTCGGTGCAGCGGCGTGGGGCGCCGGTATTTCACGGTAATAGAGCCGGTGAATCCTGCCGCAAGCTGCGACATGCCGAGCAGGTCGTCGTACATCGCCGCGACCATGGCGCCATGGACATGACCAGGCGGTCCCTGGTACGCCGAGCCGAACCGCACCCGGCCGCAGGTGCGCCTGCCCTCGGGCCCGTCCGGGCCCGAGGTGACCCGCCACGTCTCCAGCGGCGGGGCGACCGGGTTGCACGTGCCCGACACGGGGTTGAAGCGGAGCGGGTCGAAAGGCCGGTGTACCGCGCCGGGTGCCGGCGCACGCACGCTCGACAGGCCCTGCAGGCCGTCGGCGAGCGCCCGCGCCTGGACAATAAGCGGAGCAAGATCGCCGGGCAGCGGACGGAGATCCACGGTAAGCGCCAGGACCCGCCTCAGCTCCGCGGCGAGCGCATTCATTTCGGCGTCGACTTGCTCCGGTTGCGCCTGCCCCAGCCAGGCCTCTTCTTCGCTGTACTGCCCGTGTGCCACACGCGAAGACTACAACAAACTAGAACACGTTCTACTCGCGGCCGTGGCCTGGCCGGGCATGATGTCGTGGCCTGGCTGGGCATAATGTCGTCATGTCCGAGCCGGTTGTTAGCCATGTGCCGCTGGACTTCTTCGGCACGCTCGTCGGCGCACCACCACCGGCAAAGCCAGTCCCAGGCCAACACGCAGAGTGACCATTCGCTCGCAGCGCGGTCGCCCACCATTTCGATACAGTTGTCACTTCGGTCGAAGCAGGCTGGCGGAACACGATGCATTACACCGCGGTGGCGGCATCGCGGCGCGAACCAGCGCCCCCTGATCCGGCGAAACCGCTGTCAACCAGCGAGATCCGCACTATCCCCTGGCCGGCCGCCGGTAGGCCGCACGCAGTCCCTGAGCGCGAGCGCGGCCTGGATGAGCGCCGCGTGAGTGAGGGCCTGGGGGTAGTTGCCGAGGTGCGCGTGGGTTGAGGGGTCCATCTCCTCGCCGTAGAGCCCGACCGGGCTGGCCAGCTCCAGCAGTTGCTCGAACAGCTCTGCGGCCTCCTCGCCACGGCCGGTGCTGGCGAGTGCCTGCACGAGCCAGAACGAGCACGGCAGAAAGGCACCCTCAACGCCGGGCAGGCCGTCGGTACCCGGCGGGTAGCGATAGAGCAGCGGCCCGCCGGCGCCGAGCTCGCCGCGGATGGCCGCGATGGTGCCGCGCACCCGCGGTGAGCCGGGCGGTTCGATGCCGATCAGCGGCAAGATCAGCAAGGCGGCATCGACGTCGCCAGACCCGTAGGTGCGGGTGTAAGTGGACCTGGCGGCGTCGAAGCCCCTGACGGTCACCTCTGCCGCCAGCGCATCGCGTTCTTTCTCCCATGCCCGCCGCTGGCGCCGCGGTGCGCGCTGGCGCTCCGCGATGCGCAACGCGCGGTCCAGGGCCAGCCAGCCCATCAGCTTGGAGTGGACGTGCTGGGCGCCATCGCCGCGGATCTCCCAGATGCCGGCGTCAGGCTCGCTCCAGCGGCGGGCCACCTCGCCAGCGAAACCGCGCATTGCGCGCCAGGTCTCGGAGTAGAGCCGATACCTGGCGTTGGTGAGCAGCCAGGCCGCGTCGAGTGTCCAGCCGTAGCCGTCGAGCTGGTGCTGCCGCGCTGCCCCGTTACCGAGGCGCACTGGCCGGCTCCCGGCGTAGCCGGGCCAGGCGGCGAGCTCGCGTTCGGCCGGGGAATGCCTGCCGTCCAGGGTCAGCAGGACCGGCAGCCGGGGCCGGTCCAGCCGGCTGGCGTGCAGTAGCCAGGCGAGGAACAGCCGGGCTTCGTCAGTCTTGCCGACACCCAGGAAAGCGCCGATGCCGACGCTGGCATCGCGCGGCCAGGCAAAGCGGTAGTCCCAGTTGCGGATGCCGCCGGGGTCCTCGGGCAGCGATGTCGTGGGAGCCGCGACCGGCGCGCCCGATGGCGAGTAAGTGAGAAGCCGGAGCGTGAGCAGGCTCCGCACAACAGCGGCCCGCCACCGGCCGTCGTAGCGGACCTGGCCCGCCCATTCCTGCCACCGCCTGCCGTCCTGCTCAAGCAGGCTCCAGGCCGCGCCCGGCTCGGTGATCACCAGCGGCTCACGGTACGCGGCGGAGAGCGCAATCGTGACCGGGCGGCCCGGTTCAACCCGGATCGTCAGGGGACGGCCGGGCTCCAGCGGCAGGGCAGGGGCGCTGCGCAGGGCGAGTGCGACCTGCCCCCAGCAGCAGATGAGCGCGCTGCCGCACCGTCTGGATCTTGGCGGGCGGTGCGCCATCGCGAGCCGGGGGTCAAATTCAACGCGCGCGTCCACTGGTCCGCCATCGGCGGTCAGGCGGCGCACCACGACGGTAGCCGGAAGCAGCCGCCGGCCGAGTTCGGCCACCATGCCCTCGGTGAGCGTCAGCCGCCCGGCCGCGCTTTCCCAGACCGTTTCGAGCGTGGCTGTGCCGGGCAGGTAGCGGCGCTCAACCGCCGCGCCGACCGCCGCTGGCCCGACGCGGAAATGCCCGCCGCCGGGGCCGCCGACGAGCCGGCCGAAGACGGGCAGGCTGTCGAACCGCGGCAGGCACATCCAGTCGATGGCCCCGTCCGACGAGACGAGCGCCGCGGTGCGGGTGTCGCCGATGAGACCGTAGTCGCCGATCGGGCGCGGGCGCATGTCCTAGCCCGCCT
Source organism: Streptosporangiaceae bacterium (assembly GCA_035533915.1). GTDB lineage: Bacteria > Actinomycetota > Actinomycetes > Streptosporangiales > Streptosporangiaceae > Chersky-822. The sequence goes on along the minus strand of DATLSX010000101.1, from coordinate 34,506 downwards.
TCAGCGCCAGACCCAGGGCGATCCCGTAGGCCAGGTGCGCGGCAATCGCCACGGCGGGGGTCTGGGCGCCGTAGTTGAGTCCCAGCAGCCCGGGTGGCTCCAGCGTGGCGAACGACTCCGGGCCCGCCCGGCTGGTGGCCATCCGGTGGTGCGCCCCGCCCAGCAGCGGCAGCAAGATCGTCAGAGCGATCCCCGCGTGCACGAGCCCCAGCAGTGCACCCAGCCACCAGGTCGCCCGTCCCAGTACCGCGAAAACGGCGGCGTAGCCCAGCGCGAACGCCTCTCCGATGCCGAGGTGAATGAAGAAGCCGGCGACCCGCGCCCGGTCGGGATCCTCGGTCACGACGGTGCCCAGGATCAGGGGGAGGTCCATGCGGGTCAGCCCGGCCAGCTGTGCCGCCATCATGACGGCCGTGAGGATGGCCGTGGCGACAAGGCCGAACAGCGCCCAGCCGGCCCAGTCCATCGCGTCAGCCGCGCGGTAGCCGGCGGGACTTCGCGGCGAGCGCGCCGAGCACGTGGGCGAACGCATCGTGGAAGCCCGCGACGCCCTGCTCCTCAAGGGCGCGGCCGACATCGTCCATGTCGATGCCCACCCCGGCCAGCCGCTCCATCGCCTGCGCCGCGCCGGTGACGCCGTTGTCGATGGTGCGCTCCACCACCCCGTGATCCTCGAACGCGGCGATGGCCACCTCGGGCAGGGTATTGACGGTATCGGGACCGATCAGATTGTCGACATACAGGGTGTCGGGGTAGGCCGGGTTCTTGGTCGACGTCGACGCCCACAACGGCCGCTGCACGTGCGCGCCGGCCGCTGCCATCGCGTCCCAGCGCTCACCTGAAAATCGTTCGAGGAACATCTGGTACGCGAGCTTTGCCTGGGTCACGGCCGCCTGGCCGAGCAGCAGCCGGGCGTCGTCGGTCCCGGCCTGCTCCAGGCGGCGGTCCACCTCGGTGTCGACGCGGCTGACGAAGAAAGACGCGACGCTGTGCACGGCCGTGAGGTCGCCGCCAGCCGCGGCGAGAGACTCCAGGCCGCTCAGGTATGCCTCGATGACCTCGCCATAGCGCGCGAGGGAGAAGATGAGCGTGATATTGATGCTGCGCCCTTCGGCGATCATGGCCTGGATGGCCGGCACGCCCGCGGCCGTGGCGGGGATCTTGACGAGCAGGTTCGGCTGGCCGATCCGCTCGTGCAGGCCCCGCGCCGCCGTCACGCTCGCGGCGGTGTCATGGGCGATCTCCGGCGCCACCTCGATGGACGTAAAGCCGTCGCAGCCCCCGCTCTCGTCATAGACGGGCCGCAGCAAGCCGAGCGCGTCCGTGACGTCGCCGATCACCAGCTCCCAGTAGGCGTCGGGAATACTCCGGCCCGCGGCGATGAGCGCCGAGAACTGCTCGTCGTAAGCCGACGATCCCTCGATCGCCCTGGCGAAGATAGCGGGATTGGCAGTCACACCCCGCACGCCATCGGCGATGAACCGCCCGAGCGTCCCGTCGCGCAGATAGGGCCTGGTGAGGTTGTCCAGCCAAGGGCTCTGGCGGTGCTCGGTGAACAGCCGGGTCAGCTTGGTCATCTCGCCTCCTATCGTAGGGTTCGGTGTCCAGCGGGCACGTCGTCCAGGACGGAGTTCTCGGCACGCACTGGCTAGGGAAACTTCAGCACCAGCACTACTGTGTCATCAGTGACGACTCCGCCGCTGAAGGCCCTCACCGCCTTGATGACCGCGGCGGCCATCCGGGCCGCCGTCAGGCCGGCGAGTCCGCTGACAAGTTCGCTGAGCCGCGCATCGCCGTAGAAGTCGCGGTCGACATGACTGCGTGACTCGGTGACCCCGTCGGTGAAGAGGATCATGCTGTCGCCCGGCCGCAGCAGCTGGCGCGTGTCAGACAGGTCGGGGTCAGGGAACAGCCCCAGCAGGGTTCCAGGCTGTCCGACTGCCTTGACTCGCCCGTCCGCGCGGCGGATCAGGGCGAGCGGGTGTCCCGCGGCACTGATCCGCACCGTGGTGACGGCGAGATGCGGGCGCACGGTGGCGTAGATCGCGGTCAGGAACCGCGGGTCGTCGGCTGGCCAGTCCAGCAGTGCCTGATTCAGCCCGGCCAGGATCAGGCTTGGCCGGGTCTGCCGCAGCGCCGCGCCGCGCAGGGTGTGCCGTGCCAGCGCGGTGCTCTTGGCCGCGGCAATGCCCTTGCCGCACACGTCGCCGACCGCCAGCCCCCAGCTACCCCGCACCGAGGGAAACACGTCGTAGAAGTCGCCCAGGATCTCGGCCCCGGTCCCGCCGGCCACGTAGCGCGCCGCTACCTGCAGGCCCGGGATCTTCGGCAGCCGGGGTGGCAGCAGGATCTGCTGCAGCGTCCGGGCGAGGACCGCACGGTCAGCGCCTTGCCTGAGCGCGATCCCCCGCGCGACTTCGCCGGAGGCGACCTGAGCCAGGTCCGCAAGCACCTGAATGTCACGGCCGCTCCATGACCGCGGCCGGAAACCGGCGACGCACAGCACCCCGACCACCCGGCCGCCCGGCTCGCGCACCGGGAACCCGGCCCACGCCAGCGGGCCGCCCGGATCGCCTTGCCCGGCCAATCTGTCCGGCAGGCCGATCGTCGCATCGTCGATGATCAGCTCCTTGCCCGAGCCGATCACGAACTCGCACAACGACCGCTCGACCGCTCCCGGCGGTCCCGCCGACGCTGGCGCCGTAGCCCAGATCCGCCCGGCCGAGTAGTCTCCGCCCAGGATAGTGACGGCCGCCCGCGGACTGGCCAGAGCCGTCGCAGCCAGCCGCGCGACCCGGGCAAACGAGTCCGGCGCGCCGCAGGCCGGGTCGGTCCGCTGCGCTGTGACCGAGGGGGCCGCCGCTGGCGCATCCTTGGGGACTGTCCCATTCGCCGAGGACGGGAGCCGCGCCTTGGCCGTCAATGACGGGACCAGCACCTCGCGGGACGGTGGAACTGAACGGGTGGCCTTGCCCAGAATTTTCAATTTTCCCGCTTCCGTTAAAATGCGGATTTCGCATCCGATATCCGGAACAGGCAGGGTCCAGGCCTTCAGCCAACAGTCTGGCACACGAATGCGCTGGCCGGAGCCTCTTTAACCGGCAGCAGCGCCCGGTCCGGCCATCCTCATGTTTATCGTGCGAATACCGTACCTCTTTCGCAAAAACGCAAGTAGCGGTAGAGTGTTACCTAGCTGATTCCCCGGACCCCGGATGCTCTCGAATTCCTTCTTCTCCAGGGGGTCATTTTATGCTTGGCTATGCCGCAGCCGCGCTGTTCGTCATCGGGTTCCTGATCAACGCAACCTCCACTCCACCATCGCCGTCTTTTCTCCGCTGAGGCTGCTTCTGGCGGGGCTGGCGTGCCTGGCCCCGCACCTCTCGGGGGTCGGCACGGGCTGGACCGGCCGCAAGCGCGGAATCGCCGCTGACCGCGGGCCGCTCCGGGGTCCGTTCCGGCTGACCGAAACCTAATTCCTCCGGAGGTAGCTGTGAAACTTGGATCGATCCTGCTCATCATCTGGCTGATCATCGGCGTTATTGCTGGCGGGCAGCGACATTACTACAATGGCTCCCCCGCGGGTTGCGTGAAGCTGGGCACTATCGCTGTGACTGTGCTTGCCGGGCCGCTCAACTACGTAGGCGTTAATCCGAAGATCTCGTGCAAGGGGCTGCAGCCTAGCAAATGACGTCGGACGTCAAGCCGTCCCGGCTGGAATGACAAGTAGCCGGCCAGGCAGGATCTGGGGCCTGATCGCCGGACAGGCGGCCAGCCACGGCGGCCGCCCGTCGGCCGCGGATGCATGCGCGACCGCAGCGGCCGCGGTCGAGGTCACCGGTGCATGGCTGACAGCTGGGAGCGGCGTGGCGGCGAGTCATCTGATAACGGTGACTGATGAGGTGAGCGAGCGACTCGCCGAACTGCAGGTGACCCTGGGAGAGGGCCCGTGCCCGGATGCGTCGGCCTCTGGCGGACCGGCCCTGGTCTCGGATCTGGACGAGATCGAAGCCGACCGCCGGTGGCCGACCTTCGCCCCGGCCGCGCGTCACGCCGGGGCGGCGGCGGTTTTCGCGTTCCCCCTGTGCATCGGGGCGATCCCGGCCGGGGTCATGGCCATGTACCGGGACCGGACCGGTCCGATGAGCACTGTCCAGCTCGGTGATGCGTTGATCCTCGCCGATACCGCGACCCTGCTGCTGCTCGACTCCCAGGACCAAGCCGGCGACCCCGCCGCCGGAGCTGGCCCTGGCGGCCAGCTCGCGGAACTGACCATGCATCGTGCCGAAATCGATCAGGCCACCGGGATGCTCACCGAGCAGCTCGGCGTCGGCATCACGGAGGCTTACGCCCGGCTGCGAGCCTACGCCTATGCTCATGACAGGCGACTGAACGATCTGGCTCGTGACATCGTGGCGCGCCGCCTGCGGCTGGACACCGACCGTTGCTGAGAGGGTGAGCTGAGGGGTTGAACGGAGAACTTCTTGCGGAGACGTTCGTCGAGCTGACCGACACGATGGTCGCCGACTTCGACGTGATCGACTTGCTGCACGTGCTGACCGACCGCAGCGTGCAGCTGCTGGATGTGTCGGCCGCAGGACTGCTGCTCGCTGATCCGCGCGGACCGCTGCGCGTGGTGGCCGCCTCCAGCGAAGCCGCCCGGCTGCTTGAGCTGTTCCAGATCCAAAACGATCAGGGTCCCTGCCTGGATTGCTTCCGGTCCGGGGAGCCCGTCGAGGCGGAGGACCTGGCTGCCATGGCGCGGCACTGGCCGCACTTCGCTGTCGCCGCCGAGCAAGCCGGCTTCACCGCCGTCCTGGCCCTGCCCATGCGGCTGCGCGACCAGGTCATCGGCGCGCTGAACTTTTTTAGCGCCCGCCCCGGCGCCCTCTCCGCCGAAGACATCCGGGTCGGACAAGCACTCGCGGACGTGGCCACCATCAGCTTGCTGCACGAACGCAGCATGCGCCACAGCGACGCCCTCAACGAGCAACTGCAAACCGCGCTGAACAGCCGGGTCCTGATCGAGCAAGCCAAAGGCAAACTTGCCGAACGGCTCAGCCTGGAGATGGACCAGGCATTCAACCTCTTGCGCGACTTCGCCAGGACCCGCAACCTCCGCCTTTCCGACGTAGCCCAGGCTCTCATCGACGGCTCGGAAACCCTCACCGGAATGACCACCGGCAGATCCCAGAAGCAGTGTCATGACGCCGGGCGGACACACCTCCAGCCCAGGTCCGGCCCAAGGCCAAGCGCGTAGGCAATACCAGCGCGGCTCACGCAATCGATCAGGCGCTGCCGCCTGCCTTTACCGGCCGGGACGCCTGCCGCTCCGCCTGACCCGCGCACCGAGAACAACCAGGGCAGCGACCAGGACGACCGCGCCGATGAACAGCAGGTACAGCAGGCCCTTGACAACCACGCCGACTACCCCCAGCGCGATCGCCGCAATGATCAACAGCAGGAACAGCACCATCTCGAGCTCTCCGATCTCCCGCCGTCAGCGGCGCGCCAGCCGCCGCTCGCCGCCGCCACCAGGTTCGTAGCTCAGGTCGTAATGCTTGAAGATCGCCTCCTCGTCACCGGCAGGCAGCTCCCCGTCCGTGCCGATCGACGGCGCTTCCCGCACCCGGTGCTTCGAGTAGGTGACCTTGAGATACCCCGGGCCTACCGTCGCCCCTGCTAGCGGTACGAAGACGAGCCGGTGCCGCGTCGGCAGGCCGACTGTCACTGTCCCGAACGCAGGCTGGTCGGAACCGGTGTCCACATAGACCGACTCCAGCGTCCCGATCTTGTGACCGTCGGTGTCGACCACGTCCCGTCCGCGCCACTCCCTGATGTCGCCAGCCTCGAACATCACTGCCCTCCTTGTCGGTCCGTACCTCATGCTCGGTCTATACCCACCTCTAGCGTCACCCTGGGCAACTTCCGAGAGGAGCCGCAGCAGCATGCGGACCCGCCTGACCGCACCGACCGCCGGCAAACCGCCAAGAGGGCTAGCGACGCTGGGCCGGAGCACCTGATTCTCAGCGGTGCGCGAACCGGCCAGACCGCCCGGTGACCAGGCGGAAGAGGATCAGCAGTACCGCCGCCCCGGCGATGGCGGTCAGCCAGGTGGACAGGTTGAAGAACCCGTTCAGGCTGTGGACGTGGAACACGGCGGTAGCGACCCAGCCGCCGAGCAGCGCCCCGGCAATGCCGATCAGGCAGGTAACGATGAGGCCCTGCGACCTCTTCCCGGGGACCAGCATATTGGCCAGCAGGCCCGCGGCCAGGCCGAGAACGATCCATGCGATGATGCCCATATAACCGACTCCTTAGATCAGCGACCCGTTAAGGTACGCCGCACGTCCCGTACGTCCCGCACGCAACCACGCGAGCTCCCAGACAGTCTGCGCTTCCGCCGCGCCCGCGCACAGAGCATTCCGTCCGCGAATGGCAGGACCTTCGCCTTAAGGCGTTACCGCTGCTACAGCCGATCCGGGTCGAAGTCATGCCTGCACCTCTCTGGTGGGGGTGGCAGGGTCAGTCTGCGTGGACACGATCGCCTTGTGGCTCGCCATTCGCCTGAGTACCGGTCGCGTCATTGCGGGCGGCCTTGAGCCGCGCGGTCAGGTCGTCACGGTCCTGGCTGACAGCGGCGGTCTCGCGGCGGGACTGCTGGAGCTTGTGCCGAGCAGTCCTTCTGCGGCGAGTACCGCGGCGCGCGCCGGCCATTAGCAGGGCCAGTCCGAACAAGCCCACCGCCCCGACGGCAATCCCGGCCAGGAACACCGTGCCAGCAGAACCGGTCACGTGGTAGCCGAACATCGCGAATCCGTGGGTGAGCAGGTGGGCGCTACCGCCGTTGCCGAGGACGCCAGCCGCGCCCACGGCCACGGCTGCGGCGAGGACGATGAGCCCAAGGACGACGATCATTGAACGCTCCCTAAAACTACGTTGTATATCTACATTAGAGACCTACATATTAGACTGTGTCAACAGTGTAGAGATATGTTGTAGACCCCTCGTTTCGCTGGCCCGCGCCACATAGGGGAAGGGGCTGCCCGATGACGCGATCGCCGGACGGATCTGCCGCCGGGGGCGCTGCCGTGGACCGTGCAGGCAAGATCACTCGGGATATCGTGCTGGCTACGCTCGACAATCCAGACGAGACGGACGTGCTGTTGCGGCTGGGCCTGCACCGGCTGCCGATCGGCGAATTCCCGCTGCTCCGCAGCCTCGCCTCCGTGCCGGTTAGTTACGACGGTACCGCCGAACTCGAACGCGGCCTCGACATCCTGCTGGCCGGCCTCGCCTCGCATCGTCCTAACGACGCGGTGACCCCAGTCGCAAGGTGAGCGCCATCGGCTGCCAGCCTGGTGCTATGCAATCCGAAGGCCATCAAGCCCCGCCGCCGGAATCCACATCGGCCCGGACCAAACTGCTTGTGTCCTTCGCCGCGGCGGTCGCTGGAGGTATCGCCGCGGCGGCGGCAGGCGCGGGCCTTGCTGCACCCCTGATCGGCTGGGACGTCCTGGCTGTGGTCTTTTGCGGCTGGATGTGGTCCACCATCTGGAGGCTCGACGCGCCGTCGACGGCGAACCACGCCAAGCGCGAGGACCCCAGTTTCGATCTAGCCGACATCTTGCTGCTCGGCGCCGCGGTGGCCAGCCTTGTTGCGGTAGGAATCGTGCTGGCCGGAGCCGCCCGGGTCACCGGGGACCTGAAGTACCTGCGAGCGGGATTCGCCCTTATCTCAGTCTTCGTGTCCTGGACGCTGGTCCATACGGTGTTCACACTGCGATACGCGCGGCTGTACTACTCCGGCGAGGTCGGAGGGATCGACTTCAACGAGGCTGGCGAAGGTCCGCAGTACAGCGATTTCGCCTACCTCTCCTTCACGGTCGGAATGACATTCCAGGTCTCCGACACCAACATCGAGTCCAAGCTGATCCGAAGGACAGCATTGAGGCACGCGTGGATATCGTTTCCCCTCGGTGTCGTGATCATCGCGACGTCGATCAACCTGGTCGCCGGACTGGCGAGATAGCAGCAGATGTCAGCAACCGCTGCGGGTTGGCCTGATTGCAGCCAGGTTGCTGACCAACCCACCCGGAGCCAGGCGGTACTATTCGAAAAGGCACCCGGCCTGGACCGCGCCACATTCGGCGGCACCGCGGCCCGGTAGCCACCGCCCAGGACCTCGGCGGCACTTCACCAATCCGGTTGTCATACGCCTGCCAGGAGTCCCCCGGTGCGATCTTCCAACGAAATGACTGCCCTGACCCCGCCGATCGACCATCGCCCCGCATCGCCCGGGCCGCGGCGCGGCAGTGAGTACGCGGAGCTGTCCCGGCAGGTCAAGGAGGCCGGGCTGCTGGAGCGGCGGCCGGTTTACTATGCATGGAAGATCGCAGTCACTATCGCGCTGCTGGCCGCCGGGTGGGCCGCGTTCGCCGTGCTAGGTAACTCGTGGTGGCAACTGGGGGTGGCCGCCTTCCTGGCGGTGGTCTTCACCCAGATCGGGTTCCTGGGCCACGACGCCGGTCACCGGCAGGTTTTCGTCTCCCGGCGGGCGAGCTATGTCGCCGGAATCCTGCTCGGCAACCTGAGCATCGGACTGAGCTACGGCTGGTGGGTCGACAAGCATAACCGCCATCACGCGCACCCCAACCAGGAGGACGCGGATCCAGACATCGCCATCGGCGCCCTGGCATTCACCGCCGCGCAGGCACGCGCCAGCCGGGGCCTGCACGGGCTGGTACTCCGCTACCAGGCATACCTGTTCTTCCCGCTGCTGCTCGCCGAAGCCCTCAGCCTGCATGCCGCCAGCGTCCGGGCGCTGACCCGCAGGGATGGCCGCCGCCGGTTCTGGGAGAGGGCACTGTTCAGTGCCCATGTGGTCGGCTATCTCGCCGCGGTGTTCCTCCTGCTGTCACCTGTCAGAGCCGTGCTCTTCATCATCGTCCAGCAGGGCCTGTTCGGCCTGTACCTAGGTTGCTCCTTCGCCCCCAACCACAAGGGCATGCCCATCCTGGCCGCAGCCGACCGGAGCGACTTCCTGCGCCGCCAGGTACTCACCTCCCGCAACGTGCGCGGCGGCTGGCTCACCGACTTCGCGCTCGGCGGCCTGAACTACCAGATCGAGCACCACCTGTTCCCCTCGATGCCCCGGCCCAACCTGCGCCGCTCGCAGGCTCTGATCGAGGCGTTCTGCCAGCAGCGAGGCGTGCCGTACTGCCAGAGCAGCCTGGCAGGCTCCTATGCTCAGGCGCTGCGTCACCTCCGCGCCATCGGCAGGCAAGCCCGCCCTGACACCGCGACCTGAGCGGTACCGCGGCCCCGCTTCGACAGCGGCTCTAAACCCAGCCGGCAAATTCCCAGTGCCGCCGATTACCGAACGTGGTGTATCGTTTAGGTGTATTGTTCCGGACCCAGGCAGCCATTCCCCGCCGCATTTCTCGGCGGGCATGCCGCAGGGTCCGTTTTTTTGCTCGGAAAACAAGACTGATTACAGGGGACGCCGATCGGAAGGAGCCGGCCGTGGGTGTCATGGCATGGATCGTCTTCAGGCTGGCCGCCGGATACATCGCCGGTATTCGATCCGGCCACCGGACGGCACGGCGATGAGCGGGGACACCGGCCAGCCCGCGTCCGCCGGGTCAGGCGGTCGGCGAGCGCTGAGCACCGGCCTGTGCATCTTCCTCCTCGCGGCCGGCGCGGTCTTCTGGTTTGCACTCCCGGCGGGATCCCACCTCGGCATAAACCTGCATGTGGTCGGCATCATCGTGGTCTGCGCCGGCTTGCTCGGCCTCGCCCTGCCCCGGCTGACGGGCCGGCCGGTCCGAACAGTGGCGCGGACACGTTGGGTCATCCCCAGCGGGACAACGCGGCCCGCGGAAGGCATGGCTGGCGAGGACCATGAACAGCCGATGGTCGCGAATCTCAGCGCGGAATCCGGGCGCCCGACGCTGGCCGACGACATCCTCAACGCAGAGCAAGATCCGCCGCTCTGACCTGCGTTTCCGGGCGAAACGGCGCCGGTAACGGGCGGAACGCGAGTGCGGTACAGGTACGGCTCAACCCCGAAAGGACTCCCGGCATGAACGACGAAACGAAGGCGATGGTGCCCGAGGATGTGACACGACTGGTCGCCGAGCGGCTCAACGCTGGCGACACGGCTGGCGTCGCGGAACTGTACGAACCGGAAGCAGTGCTTGCCTACCCGGCCGACCGGCCGACGACCGGGCGTGACGCCATCCGCGCCATCTACCAGCAGATGGCCGACGCGGGGGTGAAGTTCAGTATCGAGGCTCAGGTTCCCACCGTCAGGTTCGAGGACCTGGCGCTGACCTCGACCCGCTCGACCGACAACACCGGCGTCCGAGTCCAGGTCCTGCGCCGCCAGCCCGATGGCTCCTGGCTGCGGATCATCGACCGCCCCGAGGTCCCGCAGTTGTAGCCGCTGTGAGAACCACCTCAGGTCGGCGCCGTTGGCCTCGCCGGGCCGCCGGCAGCCGCCGTGCGCCGTCATCGCAGGGGGACTCCCGCCGCTGATCCAGGGACGTTCGGCCCCTGCCGCCCGCGCTCTGTAGCTGCCACGATCGTTGCGTGTTCATCACCGATCAGGTCCGCATTCCACTGCCATTCGCGGTGGCCGCTGTCCGCCTGGCGAACCTGACCCGCTGCACGGGCCTGACCGGGGCATCGCACCAGGCCTGGCAGGAATGTCAGGACGCCCTGATCCGGGTCGGACCGCTTGGCGACCGCCCCGGTATGGCCAAGCTCGTCCGGGTCCAGTTCCTCGACCCCGCGTGGTCGGAGCGCGGTATGAGCGTCGGCCTGCGGTGGGAGGCCACCGGCAGCACAGCCGGGCTGTTCCCGGTCCTCGACGCCGACCTAGTGCTGGCGCCCGCATCACGGCGAGCATGCACGCTGGCCTTGTCCGGCGCGTACCGGCCGCCGCTCGGCCGGCTCGGCGCCACGCTGGACCGATCGGTCTTCGGCGCGGTGGCGACCGCGACGATCCGCAGCCTGCTGCAGTGCGCCGCCAGTGAAATGACCAACCCCTTCCGGCCGGCCGGGCAGGCCGGGAGGGGGGAACCGGCTCCCTAGCGCATCATCGGCCCGCACGAGCCGGAGTAGCCACGAAGCTGGCCGCCTGGCCGCGGACCTCGCCGTGGGTACGCACGATCATGATGGAGCGCCCAGGTTGAGCCGACCGGACCGCAGCGCCGCGACGACGCCGCCGTCGACAAGGAGGTCGGTGCCGGTGATGAAGGAGGACTCCGGACCGAGCAGGAACGCGGTCGCGGCGGCAATGTCGTCGGGCGTGCCCAGCCGGCCGGTGCCGGACGCGCTGATCATCACACGCATGAACTGGCCGCTTGCTGACCCGAGTTCGGCCTGGCCCATCGGGGTGGAGATGATGCCGGGGCTGATCGAGTTGATCCGCGCGCCGCGCTCGCCCCAGGCCAGGCTCGCCGCCTGGACCCGGAGATGGTTGGCGCGCTTGGCAAGCCCGTAAGCCTGCCCAGAGTCGGTGACGGTATCCGGGCTGGCGAAGGGCAGTCGCAGCAATTCGCCGACGGGCGCGGCAGCCAGCGCGGCCTCCTGCTCTGGGGCCAACGGCGGCATCATATGGCCGGCCATGCTGGCGACCACGACGCCCGCCCCTCCTGGGGCGATCACGCGTCCGAACTCATCCAGGACCAGCGCGACACCGAGCAGGTCCACCTTCAGGATCGCCGCGGCCGGCGCCTGCACCGGGGACAGCCCGGCGGTACTGACGACCTGGGTCACACTGCCCAGTGCAGCCGCCGCGGCGGCCAGTGCGCTCACCGACTCGAGCGAGGAAACGTCAACATGCTGGGCGGTGACGGCGTGGCCGTCGCCTTCCAGCGCATCGGCGGCCGCCTGCAAGGTGGTCTCGTCGAAGTCTGCGAGCAGCACCCTCTTGCCGGTGCCCTGGCGTCGCGCGATCGCCCGCCCCATGCCGCCGACACCCACCACCACCAGTACATCTCTTGCGTCCCTGTCCATGAGTTCCCTCCAGTCGATCAATGCCAGTGTCAGCTATCGCGACTTCCCGCCGGTCATTGACGGCGCGTTATCCGACGGTGAGCGGCAAGGTCTCCCAGCCGCGGACCGTCGAGGTCGGCGCGAGCCTAGCGTTGTCCCAGTTGACATCCCACAGCGGGAAGTTCCGTCTCCGCTTCCGCCGCGGGTAGGTGGCCTTGATGATGTCCTTGCGGCTGCGGAACGCGAGCGCGGTGGCCGTCAGCCCGGAGCCTGAGTGTGATCCGCGAACGTTCGCTAGCCTGATCACTGTGGATGTGCGGGGTTTGGCGCGGGACGAACGGGCGGATTTCGCAGCCTTTCTCGCGACGCTGTCGCAGTACCATTGGCGGGCGCCGACACTGTGCGCCGGCTGGCGAGTGCCCGATGTCGTCGCGCATGTCATTAGCTACGACGAACTGGACGCGCGCGGCCTTCTGGCACACGTCGCGACGGCGGTTCCGGCCTAGTCGAATCAACGCACTCGCGCTGGCCCGATACGACGCGCGCAGCCCAGAGCAACTGCTGGCGTTGCTGACCGAACACCTGCACCCCCGCGGGCTGCCCGCGGCACTGGACGGCAGGGTCGCACTGACCGAACGGCTGATCCATCACCAGGACATCCGGCGCGCGCTCGGACTGCCGCGCGCAATACCGCCAGAACGGCTGCTACCCGCACTGCGGTGCACCTTAATCGCACCCGACATCGGAGGGCTCTGGCGTATCCGCGGGCTGCGCCTGGTCGCCACCGATCTCGGCTTTTCCGCCGGAGCGGGAGCGGAGGTACGGGGAGCGGAGGTACGGGGAGCGGCCGAGGCGCTGCTCATGGGGATGGCAGGCCGCCGTGCGGTGATGGGCGAACTATCCGGTCCGGGCCGCACGAAGCTTGCGGGCCGTATCGGCCGCTGACGACGACTTTGGCCGCCCGGCCCTGCGCCCTCTGGATCTCGAACGGCGCAAGCAACCGCATCCGCTGATGTGATGAAGAGTGAACTCCTCGGCCGGCTTCAGCTCGGCAGCCCGCGCGGCAGCGGCCCACCCGTCGGCAACTCAAGCCCGGCCAGCCGCCCGCCCGGCCAGCCGCCCGCCCGCCCGCGCCAATGTGTATGGTGGTCAATTTTCAGTCGGCGCCCCTGACTAACGTCCACGATCACGAGAACTCCGCGCTCGAAGCGGCGAAGCCGCCGGGGGCCAGCGGCGCGGGGCCAGCCGGCGCGGGGCCAGCCGGCGCGCGGGACCCGGCAGCAGGCGCGGGACCGTTCCTCCGCCACGTCGGGCAGTGGCGCGGACTTTCTCGGACACTCTAGATGATCATGTTCTTACGAGGCCGATCTATAGGAAACCTGTACATCGGTTGTAGTGCCGTGCCAGCATTTACGTCCACCCGAGGTTATGCACTCCTGGATGCCGGGGAGGCTCCATGGAAGGTCACCAAACAGTAGAAACGCGAATAGCCCGGACATACATCCCCGCCGGAATGTACGTCCTGCGGCCCGGCACCCTGATCGCCGCAGTGATCGCCGTCTGCCTGGCGCAGATGGCTCTCGCCATCCCGGCAGTGCTTAACGGCCTGTTCCAGCAAGACCTGGGGACTTCCTCATCCCAGCTCACCTGGATCTCAGATGCGTTCATGGTCCCGGTCTGCATGCTCGAACTGAGCTTCGGGGTACTTGGCGACCTCTTCGGCCGCAAGCGACTGCTGGTGGGCGGCGCGTTGTTCCTCGCGGTCGGTGAGTCCATAGCGGTGCTGACCCCGGGCGCCTCGCTGCCGACCGGTACCCGAATGCTGGTGCTGTGGACCGGCATGGCAATCGCCGGGCTCGGCGCGGCCGCCATCTTCCCGACCAGCCTCGCCATGGTCGCGGCAGGCACGCATACCGTTCACGACCGAGCCCGCTCGGTCTCGATCTGGGCGGCGGCGCTCTCGGTCGGCAACTGTGCCTCGCCCATCCTGGGCGGCCTGGCCGCGAGACTGCGTTTTGGCTCAGATCCCTTGGCCGGCTGGAGATGGGCCTTCCTGGTAGTGATCGCGCTTGCCCTGATCAGCGCCGTGGTGTCGCTTGCCGCTGCCAAAGACTCATCCTCCCCGGAAGGCCGGTCGCTGGACTGGCCAGGCCAGGCGACGATCGCCGTAGCGCTGTTCGCGCTGCTCTACGCCGTCGTCCAGGGCCCGACCAGCGGATGGCGAAATTGGCAGATAATCGCCGGATTCACTGTCGCCGCCATCTTCCTGATGCTCTTCGTTCTCGTAGAGCGGAGGTCGGAGGCGCCACTCTTGCGCCTTGATTTCTTCCGCAACCGGAATTTCGCGGTGACTTCGATCGTCACCGTCATCGGCATGTTCGCCTTTCTAGGCACGGCCTATTCGACGAGCATCCGGCTGTCGGCGATCCAGGGCTTCAGTCCGCTGAAGACCGCGATCGCGTTCGTATTCTTCAATGGCATAGCGCTGATCCAGCTGCCAGTCACCATTCGGCTGCTAGAACGGCACAGTCCAAAATGGCCGCTAAGCGGCGGATTCATCCTGATGGCCGGCGGCGCCATCTGGCTGGCCGCGATCCCGGCCTCGGATCTGTCCCTGGTCCCGGTCATCGCGCCGTTCATCCTCGTGGGAATCGGTTTCGCCCTGGCCCTTTCCGCGCTGAGCGCAGTCGCGGTGAACACGCCGCCTACCCACCTGGCCGGGATGGCCAGCGGCACCACCAACATGCTCCGCGACTTCGGCTTCACCCTGGGCCCGGCGGTCATCGGTGCGGTCGCGCTCAGCCAGGCGGCGGCTCAGATCCGCGAGAAGCTGGCCGCCAGCTCGGCGGTCAGGCAGGCGCTATCTGCGTTCATCTCCTCCCCGGCGCACGTCCCGGCCGCTCAGCGGTCAGCCGTGGAGGCCGCCGTGCACGCGGTCAGATCGGGGCCGCTGGGGGCCAACGCAGTACCCGCCACCGTGACGCTGCCCAGTGGTCAGGTGGTGCCGTTCAATCCGCTGAAGCAGATCGCTTTCGACGCCCTCAGCCACTCGTATTCACGCGGCTTCTTTCTGTCCGGAGCTGCCGCGCTGCTGGCCGCCCTGTTGACCGTGATCGCGGTCCGCGCCCAGGCCGACGAGCCGCTGCTTGACCTGGAAATGCTGGATGAATGAGCGCGCGCCGGCAAGAGCCTGGCCGGTCATGTCGGGAACCGTTCCGTCCCTGGCCGACGGCCATATCTGGCGACCAGAGACCGGGCAGGGACCATGGGATGCACTGCGTCCGGGCCGCACGGTCGTGCTGGGTCCAGTCGGGGATCTCAGGGCACCGGCCAGGTTCCGCGGCGGGACCGGAAAAACCCAGCTCGCCGCCGCGTTCGCGCTCAAGCTATGGGCCGCGGCTGAACTCGACCTCCTGGTCTGGCTGAACGCGGGCAGCCGCGACAGCATAATCACCGGGTATGCCAGAGCGCTGGCCGACATCGCGGTCGCGGCACCGCCTGGCAAGCCGGAAGCGGCTGCCGCACGGTTCCTGACCTGGCTGGCCGACACAGGCAGGCGCTGGCTTGTGGTGCTCGATGGCCTGGCCGAATCAGCGGACGCGGAAGGACTGTGGCCGCACGGCCCGAGCGGTCAGGTACTGGTCACCACCGGGACAGCCGGGCTGAGCCCCAGGTCGGCCACGTCCGGCAGTCCGCGGCGGGACGCGCCGCCCCCCGCCGCGGAGCAGCTAGCGATCGCCGTGCCTGCGTTCAGCCCGCGCGAGGCCATGAACTACATCTCGGTCCGGCTCAATGACGACCCATATCAGGCCGGCGGGTCGCTAGATCTCGCCATCGCCGCGGACTGCCTGCCGGTTGGCCTGGCCCTGGCAGCGACCTATCTGCTGGACAGCGGGCAGAACTGCCGCCAGTACGGGCTGGCCTGCCACCGGTACGGGCAGGATTGGGCTGAAAGGACCGCCGCCGACCCGCTGACCCCCTTCTGGCTGCTCGCGGTCGACCGGGCCAGGCAGTTCGCTCCGGCGGGGCTGGCCTGGCCGGCCATGAAGCTGGCAGCGGTGCTAGGTCCGGCTGGGATCCCGCGCGCGGTCCTCACCAGTCCTGCCGCATGCGCCTTTGTCACCGGACGGCACGTCGTCACAGACGGTGATCAGGCTAGCTTGCGGGCCGCGTTCGGAAACCTGCAGCGGCTCGGCCTGGTCACGATAGAACCTGACGATGAGATCCGCACAGTATCCGTGCCCGCCGCGATCCAGTCCTCGGTACAGCAGGCAATCACCCCAGTCGAACTCCGACGAATCGTGCGGGTGGCGGCTGACGCGATCTGCGAGTCCTGGCCGGAGAGCGGGGCACAGGCCGACCTTGAGCAGGCGTTCAGGGACTGTGCGACCAGCGTCAGGCGATGCGACGACCTGGCGCTGTGGGGTCAGGGCTGCCATCCGCTGCTGGTCAAGGTCGGTCAGAGCCTCGACGATGCCCAGCTGGCCGAGACCGCCCTGATCTACTGGCGCGACCTCGCCAGACGGTCTGCCGACTACATCGGCGCCCGCTCTCCGGCTACCCTTCAGCTCCGGGAGCACATCGCCAGCGCAGCCGAAGCGGCGAGCCGGATCAATGAGGCCATTAGCCTGCGCGAAGAGCTCGCAGTCGACATTGACGAGATAGCCGGCCCGACCCATCCGCAGGCGATCACCTCGCGAGCGAGCCTGGCCGTGGCCTTGCGGACCGCGGGTCGGCTCAGCGACGCGATCTCGCTGTCCGAGCGGCTGGTGGCCGCCAGCGAACTCGTGTTCGGCCCGGCCCACGAGCAGACCGCGGAGAGGCTGCGTGAGCTCGGCAGCGCCTACGGCGACGCCGGGCGATATCCCGACGCGATTAGCGCATTCCAGCGCTGCCTGGCGCTGCGCGAGCAGGCGACCGGCCTGATGCATCCCCAGACGATCTCCGCGAGGCATCACCTGGCGGAGGCGTATCGGCGCGCCGACCGGGATAAGGAAACGATCAGGCTCTACCTGGAGGCACTCACCAAGGTTGAGAACGCCGTCGGTGCGGCTCATCCCGAAGCGGTCACCGCGCGGGAGAATCTGGCGATCGCCTACTACTACGCCGGGCGGACCGACGAGGCGGCCGCCACGTTCGAGCGGGCTCTTGCCGACTGGACGCGTGTCAACGGCGCCGGTCCTGCGGACACGATCGCTGCCCGGGCGAATCTAGCGGCCATCTACTGCCTGAGCGGCCGGCTGAAGGAGGCGATCCCGCTTTACGAGAGCGAAGTGGCTGACCTCGACCGGATCCGCGGCCAAAGCCATCCGGAAACCCTCCGTGCCCGGTGGAATCTGGCCGCCGCCTGTCATAGGGCCAAACGCCTTCCAGAGGCAATCCGACTCGGGGAGGCCACGCTTGCCGCCTGCGAGCAGATCCTGGGTCCTGGACACTGGGAAACCTTGACCGCGCGCGCGAATCTCGCCCACGCATGTCACGCAGCAGGCCTGCTGAAGCGGGCGAGCGCGCAATTCGATCGCGCGCTCCGCGACTGTGAGCGGTCCCTGGGCACGGAGGATCCCCTCACCAGCGCGGTGCGGGAGTTGCGGAAACGCTATCTTGCCGGCCGCCAGGGGGCTGCCCCGATTATCGCGCCGCCGAAGCCTCGCTCCATTGCGTTAACAAGGATGCTTCTGAGTGTGTCGATGCGAAGGCTGCGCGCCGTGGAATGGTTGGCTCCATGATCGTGGTCACCAGTCAGTCGCAGCTACTGAAAATCGACCACGATCATGCGCGCTGCCGGGCGGCACGCTCAGCCGGGCATGAGCCGGTCGAGAAGCAGGCTGAGGTCGACGGTGGCAGTCCGCACGGATGAGTCGCTGCAGCCGTAGGGCAGCACGATTGTTCCGCCGTGAATCATGGGGCCACAGGAGTAGACGACGTTCGGGACGTAACCTTCGCGCTCCGACTCGTCGGCCACCAGGAGCGGCTCAGGCAGCGCCGCAAGCTGGCGCTCGGGCTCATCCAGGTCGAGCAGAGTAACGCCGATGGCGTACTCCCGCATTGGCCCGACGCCGTGCGTGAAGACCAGCCATCCGACCGGGGTCTCGATCGGCGAGCCGCAGTTGCCGAGTTGGATGAGCTCCCACGGATGCGTCGGTACCTGTACCGTGCTGGCCTTGGACCAGCGACGACCATCGTCTGAGTATCCGATCGCATTGCTTTCTCTATCCCAGCGGGACAGTGCGGCGTAGCGGCCGCCAATCCGCCGGGGAAACAGCGCCATCCCCTTGTTCCTGGCCGATGGACCTGAGAGCTGGGAGACGGTGAATGTTCGAAAGTCGCTGGTTTCCAGAAGCTGCGGCTCGACCTGCGAGCCATCGAAAGCGGTGTATGTCGCATAGTAGACCGGGTCGTCTTCGCCGTCGGCGAAGCGCACGAATCTCGCATCTTCCATGCCGTGGCTCTCGGCCGGACCGCTGGGCCAGAGCACCCGCTCGGAGAGAGCGTGCTGCTCATCGAAGTCGACCGCGTAGTTGCAGGCCGCCATCCACCGCACCCTGTCGGCAAGCACCGCGGAGTCGCCGCGGGTCACATGCTGGTTGGAGAGCTCGGCGAGTGCGGCATCCAGTTCGGCCGACGTGAAGCGGGACGGCAGGGTGCTCCAGAGGAATCGCGCGTTCTCGTCGTTATGGCCAAGTTCGGTGAGTTTCTCCTGGAAGAGGTCGCGATCGTAAGGAACGGACCGCGGGCAGCCGGTGTCAAGGAAACGGCCAGGCGGGTCGAAGCGGATCTCGGAGTCGCTTCCTATCGTGCCGGTCCTGAACTCGATGCTCGACAGGTGGCCTTCCCCGACCGCCCGAAGGCTCATGACGAACCGGGCTGTTCCTGACGGACAGCCCGCCTGGTCAGGATGCGCCACCATCGACGGATTGAACAGGGCTGCGGCCTCGAGTGCGTACTCCTGAGTGAAATACGCTCCGATCAGCCGCCGTCGCGCGCGTCCTACCCTGATCTGCGCGCCAAGCCGATGGGCGACGAGCCCGAAGTTATGCTCCATGGTCTCGGCTAGGTCGCGGTGCCTGTCGGAGAATCGAGCCAACGTCCGGGCCAGCGCTCGTTCCACCTCATGCTCGCTCAGTTCAAGCACCCGGTCGATGACAGCCATCGCGCGCGACCCGCCGCGAATCAACGTCTCCTGACCGGGCACGAACAGCCGGCAGAGCGTTCGAGATACGTCTGGCCGCAGCCGATGCTGCGTCCGTACCAGGAGCCGGCCCGTGGAGCTAAGGTCCTTCATCGCGGCACGGTGGCCAGCAGACGGCCTTGCCGCAATACATGGCCTTGCTGCATTACGGAGATCATCGCCAGCGTCGACTCGGCACCCTGGTTACGATTGCGACTGGTGCGGCCAAGGCCGTCGCAGCCCCCGCCAGTTCGCTCGTCGAGGAGCGGAACCTTGGCATCGTTGTCGCCGAGGAACCACGCCACGCTCATTTCCACGCCGGTAAGCCAGCTCTTGTCGCCGGTGACCGCCGCCGCGCGCATGCAGGCATCCGCCAGCGCGGCCACCTCGATCGGCTGCTGGTCGAAAGCGGGGCGGGCCTCGCCGGGACTCCAGCCTCCGGCTGGTACCACCGACAGGTGGCCGTCCCTGGTCTCAACGGTGAGCAGCCAGTCGAGCATGCGCAGGCCATTCCGCAGAACCCGGTCACGACCGAGTTTCCAGCCCGCCACGATGACGGCCTCGGCGATGGCCGCGTTCGCGTAGCTGAGCCTAGGTGCTGGCCACGGCCAGGTCGTGTCCGCGGTCGGTTCACCTATGACGGCGCTGGCTCTGTCAAGAAGCGTAAGCGCGGCGGAATGGTCGTGCCATTTCCCGAGTATCTCGACGGCGCCGAGCGCCGCGAACGCCATGGCGTGCGGCCACGGAGAAGAGAGCTGTGCGCTACGGCCAAACCGGGCGAAGGACTCCTCGCGGATCCCCATGGTGGAACCCCGTGCGGCAGCGGTGCCGAGTGCCCAGAGGGAGCGGCCCCAGCAGTCGTTCGTTCCAGGCTGGTCGTGCCACCGGCGATCGTAGCCAAGCCGGTTACGGAACCTTCCGTCTGGCGCCTGCGCTTGCGCGAGGAAGTAGAGGTAACGGCGTCCCAGGGTGACGAGCTCCTCGGCTGGCGACGGCTCTCGGCACACCACCACCAGGCCGCGGGCAACGTCGTCGACGCAATAGCCGTGCTCGTACCGGGGCACAATCCCCTCGGCGTGCTCAAGCAGTCCGATGCTATCGGTCAGTCGCTGCAGGTGCCGGAACGGCGTCATCGGGTAGCTCATATCCCGGCTCCCGCCGCAGTCATGATGAGCGCTGATGCGAGCCCCCGATAGGAACTCGCTACCGCTGGCCACAACAGCTGCGGCGCGAGGTCCGCCGAATGGCCGCTCATCCGCGCCGACAGGCCGGGCTCGGTGAACACACGCCAGAGCGCATGCGCGATGCCTGCCGGGTCCTGCCGCTCGACCAGG
Source organism: Streptosporangiaceae bacterium (assembly GCA_035533915.1). Lineage (GTDB taxonomy): Bacteria > Actinomycetota > Actinomycetes > Streptosporangiales > Streptosporangiaceae > Chersky-822. Next base: position 14,004 of record DATLSX010000101.1, on the reverse strand, counting down.
AGTCCCGCGCCGCCGCCGAGAAGCTCGACAGCATGCGGGAAGCAGGTCGAGATCACCGGCTTACCCGCGGTAACCGCCTCGATCAAGACCCCGGAGGTGACCTGCTCCAGTGAGTCGTACGGCAACAGCACGACGTCTGCCGCGCTGATGAGATGGCTCAATACTCCCGCCGGAAGGAACCGGGCATCGAAGTGCACGCGATCTTCGACACCTCGGGCTCGTACCCGCGCCTGCAGCGACCGCCGATAGACCTCGCCATCGCGCCCGAGCACACGCGGATGAGTCTGACCGGCCACCTGATAATCGACCCGCAGGCCGTGACCGCCAAGCAGGGCAATCGCATCGATCGCATACTCAATGCCCTTGCCTGGCCCCAACAGGCCCCAGGTCAGCACCTTGTGCCCGCCAGTGTTCCCGGTCGGTGATGTGGCGACGCGATTGTCGGCAGCGCCGTGCGGAATCACGAAGACCTTCTCGGGGCTCGTGCCATAAATGTCCAGCAGTCGCGAGCGGGCCGTGTGCGTCATCACGACGACCGCACTGGCAGCGGCTACAACCTCATCGAGGATGAAGCGCTGCCGCGGCGTGGGGCATGCCAGTACCGTATGCAGGACCACGATGCTCGGCACGTACAGCGCTTCGAGCAACGAGATAACGTCCTGGCCGTCGGGTCCGCCATAGATGCCGTACTCGTGCTGCACGATCACCACATCGAATCCGTTAAGTACGTCGGCTACGGCTTCCGCACTCGCGGCGGAGCCGTTCACGAGGTCATGCACGACCTCGTCGGCAAAGCACGGCATCGGCTCATCGAGCACGCGCACGACGGCTATGTGATCGCCCGGCTCGGGCAGATGACCGAGCAGGGCCGCACTGAAAGTTGCCAGCCCGCACTGTGTGGGGGGATAGGTGCTGAGCAATGCGTAGGTCGTCGGCATGCGGTGGCTCCTTGTCGCGTCTCGGAAATGCTGACTGCGCTGTCATAGAACGACGCGCTTCACAGAGCGCGGACGACGGCGACTGGCCGGATGGTGAGCACAGTCCCGAGTGACGGAACCGGGCGCTCCGCCGAGGACTGCGATGCCAGATCCATGCGCCTGGATCAAGCTGTCAGCCCAGGGGATCGCAGGTCTGGAGCGAAATCGTCCGCCGAGATCTTCATGGCATGCCCGAGGCTGGCTCCTGTGGCCTCGCGTGCTCGCCGACGTCCCGAGCAGTAGCTGAGCGTCCGCCGCGGCCTCGCGTAGTGGACGCATTCGCAAGAATAGCCGAGAACAGTACCTGCTGGCGCTCGGATCATCCTCAGCCCCAAGATCACTGCTGCGTGATGCGGGGTATACCAGCAGGCATGGCGCAGGCCACGCCTGGACACCAGCAGGAGTGATCGCCGGGCGCCCCTCCTGATCACTCTCAGACAGCAAAGGCGGTCACCATGAGCGATGAACCTCGGCAGGCGAGGGCGCCGGCATCGGCAGCGGCGCCGGCGGCCATGCGGCCGGTTCAGCCCGCGGGCACTCCAGCGCTGCCCGGCCCGCCCCAGATGCCCGCGTCCGAGCGCGTCCGCCTCGCAGCGCAACGCCGGGGCGAGTCTGACTACATCTTCAGCTACTGGTCGGCGCTGGGCTGGACCCTGCTCACTTTCGGGATCTACGGGCTTTACGTCTTCTACCAGCTCGTGCGACGAATGCGTGATCACAACGCACGCCGGCTCGAACTCCTGGACGCGGCGACCACCCTCGCGTGGGAGCAGGCCGGACAGCGAGGCCTGCGGCAGGAACTGGCCCCGTCCTTCCAGCGGACCACAGATCACCTGGCCGTGCTGCGGCGGATGACCCGCGATTTCCGCGACCCCGTCCTCTGGGTGCTGCTGGCCATCGTGGCCGGGGTGGCCGAAATCGTCGCGTTCGTGCTGCTCGACCAGGACCTCATCAAACACGACCAGGCCGAGGCGGGCGTCGAGCACGAACTGTCGGTGATCTACGGCCGGCTCGGCCAGCACCTGCCTTCCCCTCAGCAGGGCCGGGTCAAGGGGCCAGACAATTACGTCGGCCGGATCGCGGCCTGGATCGTCTCTTTCGGCATCTACACGTTCTGGTGGTACTACAACCAGATGCAGGAGCCCAACAAGCATTTCGCCAGCAACTGGACCCAGGAGGAAGCGCTGGTGAAAGCGGTGACAGCGCTCGGCTGAGAACGGCGTCGCGGCGCCTCGCCGCGGCCGGGCTGGCAGTCACCCAGCGCGGTGCGGCTGGCAGTCACCCAGCCGTGCTCACCGCGCTGCGGGCGTCCCCGCCAAGGCCGTCGATGACCCGAATCGCCATCGAGCCGAGCATGCGCTGCATGCCCGGGCCCACATGATGGACGGCGACCGCCTGGACCTGGTTGTCCCGGAGGAACCGTGCCACCCGGGCATGGTGGGCACCCTCGGTGCCCTCGTCGTGGAGCGTTCCCCAGGCGACCGTGAACTCCTGCCAGCCGGTGATCTGGCCGTCGATCACGCTGGCGACCGCGACGCGCTCGGCCCGGCCCCAGCTCTGGTCGACCTGACCCTCGGTAGTGACCGGTACGCACACCCTCATGTCGGATTCCTCCTTGTGGCAGCCGCGACGTTGCCGGACAACGGTCACGGGTGCTCGTCAAGCCAGTCCAGTACCTCTTGGGCGTGCTTGTCCGGCGGGAACACGGGGTAGAAGACGTGTTCTACGACGCCTCCGCGCACCACCAGCGTGAGACGGCGGTAGAGCCGTTGGCCTTCGACCTCGAAGGTGGGCAACCGCATCCGGCCGGCCAAGGTCAGGTCGGGGTCGGAGAGCAGTTGGTACGGCAAGCGGAGCCGCTCGACGCTGTCACGCTGATCCGCGGTGTCCTGACTCGACAAGCCGAACACGCGCGAAGCTCCGGCCGCAAGCAAATCCTCATAGTGGTCGCGGAAGCCGCACGCCTCAGGGGTGCAGCCGCGAGCCCCCGGGATGGAGTCCCACCCCGCGGGAAGGTCCTTCCCTGGCCGCCCCATCAGGGGGTAGACGTAGATGACCGTCCGCTCACCGTCCGAAGTGTCGAGACGGACCGGCGAACCAGCCGTCGCGGGCAGCGTCAGGTTCGGCACTGACGCTCCGGGCAGATGCGCGGCTGCACCGTCGTCTTCCGGAACAGGCAGGTTGTCGGGCAGGGCGGTCAGGTCAGTCATGTCAGTGCCTTTCTGGCGTCAGTGCCTTTCTGGCATCAATGCATCCTCTTGCCCCTGCCGGTGCCTTACTGGATTCGCGCGGGGACGCCGACCGTCTCATACGGGTCCTTGCGCTGGATCAATGCGTTCAGGCGGTCCCGGTCCGGAGCGAGCAGGGCCTTGACGCCCTCCGCACTGACGTCCGCGACGATGACGTCGCCGACCTCGTCGTGGACGTCGCTGAAGAGGCCATGCGTCGTCATCTTCTGGGCCTGGTAACGGTTGTCGTCGGTCGGGCTGACGTAATGCACCGACCGGATCTTGTAGCGGTGGACCAGGAACAGGTGGTTCAGCGTCATCAGGCGCTTCTTGCGCAGTGCGGTGTCAAAGGTGTTCTGGTTTCGGACAGAAAGGATGTTGCGCCCCCGGCGATCCACGATCACGTCGAAGACGATGTTGGCGACCTTTTCCCCGCTCGTCTTGGACAGCGTCAGCTCCAGCAACTCCGAACCCGCCGTGTGCGGCCGCAGTTCGACACGAAGCGTGCCTGGGATCTGGTGGTATTTCGCCCAGATCGCGAGCCACTCCTCGAGCAGCTTGGTCGGCACCTCGGTCTGGACCAGGTGCTGGTGCTGGGTCGAGCCCTTGCCCATCGCTTTGGTTGCCGCCGTGCCGCCCGAAGAAGCCATCAGCGCCGCATCCAGCCGCGGCCCGCCCACGAGCGTCTGTGGTGTCCGGTAGGGCGATTCGACCAGGCGGAACTTCCGCTGCAGCCGGGCCAGGGAGAGCATGCCGTCCTGCTTGAGCGCGGCGGCGAACTCCTCCGCCGCCAGGCCGTCGATCTGATGCCCGCCGTAGGTAATGAAGTTGAAGACGAACCCCAGCTTGCCGAGTTCCTCCGGGAACCGCCTCATTTCCTCCTCGCTCATCCCGGTCGTGTCCCAGTTGAACGATGGTGAAAGGTTGTACGCGAACATCTTGGCGGGAAACTCGGCGTGGATGGCCTCGGCGAAGCGCCGCGCGTCTGCCAGGTCCGCGGTCTTGGTCTCCATCCACAGCAGGTCGGCGAACGGGGCGACAGCCAGCGACCTGGCGATCGCGTACTCGATTCCGCCCTGTACCTGGTAGTAGCCATCGGCAGTCTTGGAGAGCTCGCAGTCCCAGATGATGTCGATTCCCATCGACTTAGCCCTGGCCCGGGCCGCGTGGAACGACGTGTGGTTCGCGAAGGCCAGCCACTCGTCGGCGCTCACGTCGAAGCGCTCACCCTCGCCGGCACGGAACTCGATCACGTCCGCGACCGCCTGGGGATAGCTCTTCAGGCTGGCCTCGGACTGCCACGCCTCCAGGTACTCCGTCTCGATGCTCTCTAGCAGTGCCTCGACCGACGACCCGTCGGCCTGCGCGAACGCCTTCGCGCTCTCTTCGAGTACGCGCAGCACACCCGTCCGCGCGAGCCAGGCGCTGGCCTCGTCGTACTCCGCGGCGGAAATCTTGAACAGCAGATGACCGCGCGCGTCGTCGATGCCCAGCTCGTTTAGCTTCCTCATGATGGCGAGGTAGCCGATTTTGTAGGCCGGCAGCTCAACGTTGGTGGCGCCCAGGATGAACGGATGATCGCGCTCGTCGCCGCGCCCCTCCAGGAACGTGGCCGCTTCGGCGTCGGTCCGGGCCACGATCAGGCCGGGCACCTTCATGACGTCGAGCTGGAAGCGCGCGGCGCTCAGTCGCTTGATCTGCTCGTCTACGCCGACAAGCACCTTCCCGCCCTGGTGTCCGCACTTCTTGGCACCGGGTTTCTGGTCCTCGATGTGGTAGCCCGGGACTCCGACCTCGACGAAACGGCGGATCAGATTCCGGACATGCGCGTCGCCGCCGTGTCCGGTATCCGCGTCGGCGATGATGAACGGCCGGTAGTCGATCTCGGGGGAGGCAGCACGCTGCGCCTCGCTCAGGCGCGAGCGGGCGAAGTGCTGATTCCGGTCCGCCATGAGAAGGGCGCGTACGATCGGCGCGGCCTCGTCGGGCACCTGCGAGAGCGGATAGCTGGCCAGGTCGGGTCCCGGGTCCTCCGTCACCGATCCCTTCGCCGACGTGGCCCAGCCGCCCAGGTAGATGCCCTCGATGCCCATCCGCTTCAGCGCAACCGCCTGACCGGGCGAATAGGGACCAAAGGTGGTGATCTGCTTGCGCTCGGCGAAGAGCTGCCGGAGCCGATCGTAGAACTGCCCGGCCGCCATCCTCGCCACGGTGTAGTCGGTGGGGATGGTGCCCCGCTGCTCCACTACCTGACGCGCGGAATACAAACGCGTGAGGCTCTCGAATCGAGGACTGGCAAACCATCGTGCGGTCTCGCCGACTTCCGGCTCGAACGAGCTCATGGCTGGCTCCAAGGCAGCTCCCGAATCGAATGACCTCATGACTGGCTCCTGCCGCTCCCGCACCGCGGCGCTTCTCGCGACCACGAAATCCTGAACGGAGCGGCCACTCGGATCTCTGCCCATTAAATCCCGCCGTGGGCACGACAGATAGAGGCAAAGGTCCCATGCCCGCCTCGCCCGGAGTCGAGGGCGGGCTTGGGGCGGTCAGGCCAGCGGGCGGTCAATGTCTTCCAGTGCGACCAGGTTGATCCGGAGATCGCGCTCGGCCAGGTCGGGATCATCCTGGCTCTGGAGGCCTCCCGGCTGGCCGCGACAACGCTGCCTGGTACCGGCTCCTGGACCTGGCCGGGGAAACATGGAAACCATTAGGGGTTCGCGCGCAGTTCCCGCGGAGCCAGGGCCGACTCCGGCCTTGGCTCTGATCCGCCCACGAGGCCGGAGAACCGCAGCCGGACGGCGAGGATGCCCTTGGTCGTCCCGACAACGCACAGGTCCGGCTCGGCGAGAGCGATCCCGCCGACCGCAGCGCGGGTCAAGATCGTGATGACGGTAGCGGTGTCGTTCAAGTCCCACGCGCGCACCGTGCCGTCCAGGGCTCCGGACGCCAGGACCGGCCGGCCGCCGAGCCGACTGAACGCGAGCGCGCTGATCTTGTCGAAGCTGCCTGTCAGCGGCGACCTGTCCAGCCGCTCGTGCGGGAAGGTGTACATGGCCACCTTCCCGTCCTCGTTCCCGCACGCGACGAACGGCCTCCCGGCCAGGTCGCCGATGGCGGTCGCCCAGGCGGTGTCCGTGTTGGGCAGCGCCTTATCCTCGCGGATCGGCGGCGCCGCGGCCTGCCACCACGGCTCACGGTCCGCGTCATGCAGGTAGCGGCTGAAGACGATCCCATGGCAGCCAACGACGAGGATCGGCACCCCCGCCACCGTGGTCAGCCCGACGTGGCTGATCCGCGAGTGGAAAGTGTACGGCTGGCGGACCTGTTCGCCGGTGGCCAGGTCGGCCACCATCACGGCGCCGCCGAATGTGCCGACGATTGCCAGCGTCTGGTCGCCGTCGCGGGCGAGGGCGACCGCCTCGGCGTCGGGCGGCATCCACCCAGACCCGATCGGCGTCCCGTCGTCCAGGTACCAGGCATATCCGCAGGGCCGCCCGTAACGTTCGAGCGCCACGGCGACCGGGCGGTTGTGCAGCGTTCCTGTGGTGACCGCCCGCACATCCCGCAGTTCCGCCCGCACCGTCTGCGGGACCGGGCGCGAGGTGCCGGTCGCGAGGCTGAAGTCGAGCAGTCCCCGCTTGGTGCCGCACAGCAGCGTGTCCCCGCTGACCGCCACCGCGCTGACGGGCGGAATCGCGTCCGGCGCCGGTGACGGCTCGAGTAAGCCGACTACGCGTACCTCCCCGTTTCCGCCGCCGCACACTGCGACCAGGTCACCGTCCTGCTCGGTGATGGCGAGGCAGCTGACGTCGCCGTCTACCTGGATGGCCTGGGGATCGGCGCCATCCTTCGGATCCCAGACGTGCAGCGTCCGGTCGAGCCCGCCCGAGACGATCAGCGTCCGCCCACCGTGCCTGGCAGCCGCGACCGACTCGACCTGGGGGGTCAGGTGACCACGTGGTGGCGACCAGAGCGAGCCGCCGGTTCGGGCGTCGGCGATCACCACGCGCGGGCTGCCGTGGCTGCCAAGCACGACGACGGGCCTCCCCTCGAGCTCGCCAGCCGCGACCGACGTGAGGTAGTCCACGTCCCGCCAGTGCGCGGCCGGCCGCATCATGTCCAGGTCGATGACGTGCGCGCCGTCGCGGAATGTCGTGCACACGGCGATCGGGGTTCCGTCCAGGTCGGTGACCGCCAGCCCACTGATCCGGGCGTCGGCGAGGACGACGGGATCGCCAATCTCCTGCCCGGACTGGATGCCCCAGGCGTGCAGGGTTCCGCCGATGGCGCCGACGGCGCGCTGCTCGTCACGCACGCGGACGAAGGCGACCTCCTCCACCTGCACGGCGGGTCCGCAGAACGGACCGTCCTCGAACGCTCCGGTGGCCAGGTTCCACACGCCCGCCTGGTATCCGTCGGTGGCGACCAGAACCCGGTGGTCACCTCCGTTCGCAACCGTCATGCCGCGGACGACCTCGTCCGGGTGCAGGACGCCGTCCGGGCGGATGACGAGCTGCGCGGTCAGCGGCCGCTCCCCGGTCGCCGACCGCGCCTTCCGGTTCTTCTTGCCTTTCCCGTACTTCCGGCGCCGGTCAGCGTCTTCCGGCTGGCCAGGCCCGGGCCCGGGACGGGAGGTGATTACGATCCGTCGCTCGCTGGTGATGGAGACCGAGCGACTGGAGCTTTCGATGAGCGCCGCCAGCGAATCGTCTGCGGACTTCGCCGCCAAGTCCCGCAGCTTGTCGAGGTACGGGTCCTCGCGGGGGACGTGCTTCTTCCCGGCGAGCGCCAGCCGGCCGCCGTCCCACGAGGGGATGATGGCGGCGGCCGTGATGCCGGCGTCGAGGTCGGGTACCTGATGCGGGCCGCTGATCAGCTTTCCGGTGGCCAGGTCCCATACGCGTACCTTGCCCTCCTGGTCTCCGCTGACTATCACCTGACGCCCGCCAAACTCGCCCCCGGCCAGCGCGGTGACCGGGCGGTCAAACACCCGGTGATACCAGCGCTGCTCGCCGGTATCCATGTCGAACACCTGCACGCCGCCACCGATGTCCCCGATCACGATCGCGTACCCCGGGTCGGTCGCGGGCTTAGCGAGGGCGATCGCGGTGGCAGACTCTGTCGCGCGCACTGGCAACCCCCGGGGTTCGCCGGTCGAGGGGTCCCACACCTGGACGTCATCCTCGTAGGAGTTGACCTCCGGGTTCAGCCGGACGGCCACCAGCGCTCCGCCTCCGGGTGTCTCGATCATGGCGCCGGCGAGAGTGTCGAACACGGACACGCTACCGGCGGGCATCGGCTCCCCGAGCGGCCCGCGGTCGCGGAGATCCCATACCCGCAGCCGGGCGCCGGCCCGGCACAGCACTAGGGGGACGCCCCGGACGGCACCGGCCGCGATGGCGCGCCCGCAGTTCGAGAAAGACTCCAGCGGCCTCCCAATCGCCACGCCCGCGGCCAGGTCCCAGGCCCGGAGCGTGCCATAGGAGTCACCGGAGACGACGACAGGGGTTCCCGCGTCGCCCAGGCCCCCTGCCACGGCGGTGACCTTCCGCGGATCCGCTTGCTCCAAACTGGTGCCGACCGCGGACAGGTGGGTGCCGGTCGTCAGGTCCCAGACCTTGAAAACGCCGTCGTCGCCAGCGGTGAAGGCGTGCAGGCTTCCCTCATCGTCCCGGGTCACGGCGATGGCGTTGACGGCGCCCGCGTGCTGTCCGATCGCGCCGCGGACCAGTTCCGGCTGCCAGTGGGTGTACAGCAGCGACCAGGACGAGTCGGTGATCAGGGCGGCCACCCGGTCCGCGAAGGCGGTAAGACCCGCCTGCGTGGCGTACAGGTGCAGGTGCGGCAGCGTTCCCGCGACGCGGCCGCGGAGCATGGGCAGGACCTGCCGGATCAGCTGGGCGATGGGCTTGGCCCGGCCGACGGCGCCGAGCAGGGACAGGAGTCCCCGGTCACCCAGATCCAAGCCCGGTGCCATGAGGAAGCGGGGATCTTCGATGAGATCGTCGAGCTGGCCGACGGCCTCGGCGTGCGCGGGGAGGTAGCTCAGCAGGTACGGATCCGCGGCGCCCCAGCTCCCGTCCGCCCCATGGTTGTCGAACGCGTAGTCCGTGATCTTCCGGTGCCAGCGGCCGGGGTCGACCCAGAGCGCGTCGGCGGCCTGTTCGTCAAGCAGGAAGTCCGCGGTTGAGGCGTGATCGAAGCGGTAGCTGCCCCGCTCCACCCGCAGCAGCTGGCGGAGCCTGTCCAGCGCGGTCGCGCACGTCTCACCGCCGACGGCGGTGATGCCGCCGTAGGCCTCGAATTGCGGCATAGTCAGACCCGCCTCGGCGACCGCGAGCATCCCGAGCACCGGCAGGTACAGCCGCTCCCACGCGCCTTCGTCGCGGGCGGCCCGGCCGACCCGGTCCCGGGTCCGCAGCAGGTAGTCCCGGGACAGTGCGTTCAGTCCGTCAGGCCATCGGTCCTCGTGTTCGGCCAGCCAGGTCAGGTCGGCGCCAGGGTCGTCGACCGCTTCCTGGACCATGGCACGCAGCAGCGTCAGGTAGCGGAAGTTCCCATTCGACCGTTTCGCCGCGTACGCGGCGAACGCGGCGGGACGCACCCCCAGGCGGGCGAGCACCTGCTGGACGACCTCGTCCCCGGCGATCCGCTGGGCGAGGCTCTCCGCGTCCGCGCTGAATTTGTCCAGGTTGACCTGCTTGACGTGCGGCCCGTGCTCGCCGCGGGTCAACTGGTCCAAGCGCGCGCTGACGGGCCTGCTAGCGATCACGAAGCGCACGTTGGCGGGGAATTCCGGGTGATCGGCAAGCCAGTTAAGCACGTCGACCGAGGTGTCTCGCAGCCGCAGCTCGTCCGCGCCGTCGAGCAGGATGACGATGCGGGAATCCGGGTCGCGGGCGGCCAGCTCACGTGCGGGACCGAGCAGCGCCGCGGGCTCGAGCGCCTGCGGGGCGGCGTAGGCGGCATCGACGATGTCGCCGATCCGTACCACGGTCAGGTTGCCGGAGATCCGGCCGGCCTTCGCCCGGAGGCCGAGGTTGAGGTCCGTGAACGGGTTGATGATCACGCGGTCGATATCTTGCAGCGTCAGGTTGGCGCCGCGCTCAACCACGCCCACCTGCACCTCTTCGTCCAGCGTCGCGGTGCCGGGAAACAGCTCGGGCTGGCGCGCGCGCAACTGCAGGCCCACCACGGTCAGGAAGGAAGCCAGGCCGCCCTCGTGCTGGTAGGCGGTTTCCGGCTCTGCGGCGCGGCGGACGAAGTACCTCGGCCAGTCCCGGTTCCGCCGCGCCAGCTCGGCCAGGACGCCGGTCTTCCCCGCACCCGCCCCGCCGACCAGGAGAACGATCCGGCAGTCAGGCTCATCCAGCCTGGCGATGATTTCCGCCAGCAGCGGCTCCCGGGAGACAACCCGCCCCCGGCCACCAGTCAGCTCCTCGATCAGCTCCGCATCGAAGAGCTCGGCGTAGCCGTCTGCCGTCTCCGGCGTCGGCTCCCGTCCGCCCGCGGCTGACTCTGCTTTGCCCATCGTCTCTTCCCGCTCCCTGGCCGTGTCCGCGTTCCCGTCAGCCGCGGCCGGCCGCTCGCCGCATGGCCCGCCACGCCTCCCATCCTGCCCACGCGACGATGCCCGCGACCAGGCCACCGAGGGTGCTCCCGCCCGCGCCGCCCGCCGTCGCCAAGTTGGTGAGGACCGCCACCAGGCAGCCGAAGACCACGCTCACCGCAGCCGGAACCCCATACCGCAGCCAGGCCGCGCCGCGGGTCGCCGCGTCAGCGGCTACCCGCGGTCCTCTTTTCCCTGATCACCCTCTTCCGCCATGAGCGCGTCCACTCTGAGCACGGTGTATGAGGAGTTCGGTCCCATGTGGTCGATCTCTGTCCGGGCTGTGATATCCAAATCTTCTTCTCCGGGAATATGAACAATAGCTACATGGCCATCCATTTCTCCCACTTCAAGATTTGAGTTCACACGAGTCCTGGCCCCCGGTAGCTTCCGTCTTAGGCCCGGCACAATCTCCATGAGCTTCCTCTCCAGTCCCGCGTAATCGTCATCGAATTGCCGCGCGTCAAGCCGCGGACCCTGCTTGCTGGCTAGGTCACGGATGTCGTCCGGCAGCTCGCTGGCGGGGTCGAGTCTCGGGGTGTCGCCGAGCAGAATCGGCGTCACGACGCGGTCGGCGGCGAGGGCGGCGGCGATCTCGCGGCGCACCCAGTCGTGCTCGTCGAAGATCTTGGGGTGGCCGTCCTCGCCCTTGATGGTCAGCCACCTCGGACCGATGAGGGCCAGGAAGACATCGCAGGTCCGCGCGTTCTCCAGCAGGGCGTCCGGCCACTGTTCGCCGATCGGGATGGACCTGCGGGACAGGAAAACGTGGTCCTTGCCGAAACGCTGCTCAAGCACCACCCCGAGTACCTCGGCGGCCCAGTCGCCATCTCCGCTGCGGAAGTTGATGAAAATCTTTGGCATCGTCAGCCTTTCGGCGGCCCTGGGGGCGCGGGCGCGCGGCGGATCGAGCGGTGCCGAGGTCTCGGGCGTCGCAGCCGCATTGAGCATGTCGTCTACCTCGTCGTCATCGTTCAAATGCTCCCCCAACGTGCCGGCGCAGGCGTTCGGTGGCTGATTGCGCTACGGAATCAGCGCATCGTCCTGGCGATGACGTTGATGGTCTTCATGATCCAGACCGCACAGATCCCGAATGCGCCGCCGGGATAGTAGGCCGCCTTGGCCAGGCCTTTCTGCCACCATTCCAGGTGATCGAAATGTAGCCAGAATCCGGTCACCACGGTCCCGGCGATGACCGCGAGCAGGAACAAGATCCCGAAGAGGATGCCCCCGGCGTTGCCGTGGCTATTAGCCAGGAGGGCAATTCCGAGAACGCCCGTGATGGCCGACGACAACGCCATCCACCTATGCCAGCCCTCCGGCTCCTCCTCAAGCTGCGGCTCACCGGTTACCGGGCGATCGGCGTGAGGCTCCTGTGGTATGGCGGATTGTGTCACGGCTCTACTCCCGCTTCTGGGATGTCGCTACGCTGCAAGCGTATGGGTACGAGGGGATATGGTCCATGGAATGGCTGTTGCGCCATGAAGAGGAAACAGGAAACCCCGTGAACTGAGAGGTCAGGGGGGTATGGAATTCGGCGATGAACTACGACGTCGGCGTGTAAAGGCAGGCTTGTCCCTGCGGGATTTGGCCCGGCTGGTCCACTACAGCCGCGGTTACCTCAGCAAGGTGGAGACCGGCCAGGCGATCGCGAGCATCGAGCTAGCGCGGCTGTGCGACTCAGCGCTCGGTTCAGGCGGCGCACTGACCGGCATAGCCGCGTCCGCCCACGACCGCCGACCGGCCGTGGGCGGCAGAAGAAAGGGAGGCCCGGTGGTGAGCAGCGACCCGGATGCGAGGCGTCGGCCAGTGCCTCTCGTCCGCGAGGACCTCCTGTCTGCGGGGATGCCGGTGATCTCGATTGCCATTCCTTCGCCCGCCCGGATCAGCTCATCCCAGGCTGAATCGGCCACGACGGCCTTCACCGCTTTGTTCGGCCAGCTCCGCCAGCTTGGCCAGTGCGTGTTCCCAGGTGCATTGCTGCCGACATTGATCGCGCAGACTGAGACGCTGCGCGGCCTCGCTGCCTCGGCGCGGGACCCGGCCCGGACGATCCTGCTCGGCCTGGCGGCCCGCTATGCGGAGTACACGGGCTGGACGGCCCAGGAGATCGGCGACGATCACGCCGCGCTGTGGTGGACCGATGAGGCTGTGCGGCTCGCCGATGCCGCCGGCCAGCCGGAGATGGGTGCCTACGCGCTGGTCCGCCGGGCGCTGGTGGGGATGTACCGTGGCGACGCTGCGGAGACCATCGACCTGGCCCGGATGGCTCGGTCGGATCCGCGCGCGTCCGAACGCGTCCGCGGCCTCGCAGCCCTGCGGGAAGCTCAAGGTTATGCATTAATGGCCGACGACATCGCCTGCCAAAATGCCCTCGAGCGCGGGCGTGAGCACCTGGCCCGGGCGGAGGACGATCCCGCGACCGCCATGCTCGGGACATCGACCGTCGCCGATCCCGCCGCCATGGTCACCGGATGGTGCCTCCATGACCTCGGACGTCCCGCAGACGCGGGCGCCGTCTTCGACCGCGAGATCGCGCAGTTGCCCGCGACCGCGCAGAAGGCCCGCACTCGCTTCGCGGCCCGGCGGGCACTGGCCTACGCGGCGGCCGGCGAGGTGGACCATGCCTGCGGGCTAACCCGCGAACTGCTCGGCGACGCGCAGGAATTGTCGTCCGCAACCATCCGGCTGGACCTAGTCCGGCTTGCCCGAGCCCTCAACCGCTGGCCGACTCACGGCTCTGTCCGCAGCCTCCAACCCGAGCTCACCCGGGCTCTGCGCCCTCTCACCCGGCAGTTCGCCGAAGACTGGTCAGTGCGTGGGTGATCACCCAGGCGGTGGCGAGCCAACGGCGTCAGCGCGGAGGTCGATGCCGGTGACCTCGCCGCCCGGCTCTACCGCGCCCCGCAGGCCCGCACCACCCAGGGGTCACTGCGGTGTCCCACCGGTCAGCTGGCGCACGCCCAATGGCGCCCGGGCGCACCTCTACAGGGTCAGCCGCGCGCGGAGGAGTCGGCATCCGCGTCGTGCCAGCAGATCCTCTTGCCGGGTGTTAGCCGCCATTCACGGTGAGCACGTGGGGCCTGGCTGCGTCATTGAAGCTGGGGATCGGGCGGGTCTTCGGGGTTCGGGTTGCGGGCGGTGGTGCCCGGCGACACGGTGAGCATGTCCGGTTACAGGCCGGCCCTCC
>DATLSX010000100.1:0-12574 GCA_035533915.1 Streptosporangiaceae bacterium | reverse complement strand
CGGCACCGCCAGCATGGCAAGGCCGGTGAAGCCCATCACCGGACGGGTCAGGAGGGCCACCGCGATGACGGCGACCGCGAAGGACAGGCCCCTCATGGTCAGGGGCCGAAGCGCGATCGCCGCCATCACCAGCACCAGCGTCGTGAGCGGGCCGTCCTTCAGGCCGGTCGCCCCCCAGAAGACCGCGTTGGGGTACAGGGCTGCGAGCCACGCCGCCGGGACGGCGAGGCGGCGCCCGGCCAGGGAATCGCCGACGGCGGCGGCGGCCGGCACCGAGAGCGCCGACAGCAACGCGGCCACCACCTTCACCAGCAGCCAGTGGTGGCCGAACACGAAGTAGAGTGCGGCCACGAAGACGTAGTAAAGGTACGAGAGCGTGCCCGCGTAGGCGACCGACGCTGGCGACGGGAACATGTGCATGTGCCACGCCTGGGCGAGCGACCATCCGATCCTGTCGTATCCCTGGTCGTCGAGGAACAGGAAGCTCCCGTGCAGAACCTGGATGTAGGCCACCAGCAGCAGGCGCAGGACCGCGCCGACCACGAGCGGGACCGCTGCGAGTCGCCAGATGCCAGCGCGGGTCCGCATCGGCTCCCCAGGCAGTGTTGTTCCGGCACCCGCGTCGGCCGGGCGCGGCCTCATACCGGCAGGACGCCCGACGGGCAGCCGGACGGCGCCGACAGCGGGATGGCTGGCGTGTCCACGAACGCCCGGTGCCAGAGCTCGAACTGGATCAGCGCCCACAGGCAACGGGTATGGTCCTGGCCCTGATCGTGGTCGGCGAGCATGCTTTCGACCACCTCGGGACGGAACAGGCCGCGGGACCGGGCCGTGGCGTCAGTGAGGACATCGCGGGCGAGCTCCCGGAACTCCGTGCGAAGCCACGTTGCCATTGGCACACCGAAACCCTGTTTCCGGCGGCTGATCAGCTCGGGCGGCAGCCATGGCGCCACCGCTTTCTTCAGGAGGAACTTCGTCGTCCCCCGGCGGACTTTCAGCCGGGCGGGAAGCCCGGCGGCCCACTCCATCAGATGATGGTCGAGGAACGGGCACCTCGCCTCAAGCGAGCAGGCCATGGTCGCGATGTCCACCTTCACGAGAAGATCCCCGGGAAGGTAGGTGTTGATGTCGACGTCCATGATCCTGCCGAGATCAGAGGGTGCGCTCGAGGCCGCGAAGGCATTGCGCACCAGCAGGTAGCTGTCGATGCCCGCGAGCTGCTCGCGCCACTCATCGGTGTAAAGGCGGGCTTTCTGCTCCGGCGTGAAATATGACATGAACTCGGCATAGCGGCGCGATCTCGGCTGGCCGGCCGCGTCCAGTGCCCGTCCCAGCCGCCCCACCCGCGATCGCTGCCCTCCCGCCAGCTGCAGGCGCGACCCGAGACGCCGCAAGCCAAGCCGCGCGGGCGCGGGCACCGGAATCCGGCCAAGCGCCGCCATGGCCAGGTAACGCTCGTACCCGCCGAAGGACTCATCGCCCCCGTCCCCGGTCAGCACCACCGTGACGTGCTGGCTGCTGAGCTGGGAAACGTAGAAAGTCGGGATGGCCGAGGAGTCCGCGAAGGGCTCGTCGAAGTGCCAGGCCAGCGTTGGCAGCAGATCAAGGGCCGATGACGTCACCACGAACTCGTGATGGTCGGTGCCGTAGCGGGCAGCGAGCATCCGGGCGTAGCGCCGTTCATCGAGCCGGCCATCCTCGAATCCGATGGAGAACGTCTTGACCGGCTCAGCGGTGCTTCGCGCCATCGCCGCCACCACTGCCGAGGAGTCGACCCCGCCGGACAGGAACGCGCCAAGCGGCCGTTCGCTGATCATCCGGATCCTGGTCGCCTCAAGCAGCAGTTCCCGCAGCCGTTCAGCCGCCTCCGGCACGGATGTGACCTGACGCTCCGCGCAGTCCAGCCGCCAGTACCGGCGTATCTCGATGTTCCCGGCCTGCCAGGTGAGCGTGTGCCCCGGCGAGAGTTTCTCTGCTCCCTCGTAGATGGACCAGGGCGCCGGCACGTACTGGTAGGTGAGGTAGTGGTGCAGGGCCACCGGGTCGATCCGGCGCCGGAACCCCGGATCGGCTGCCAGCGCCTTGAGTTCCGAGCCGAACAACAGCGACCCGCCATCACAGCGCCAGTACAGGGGCTTCTTGCCGACCCGGTCCCGGGCCAGCAGGAGGCGCTGCCGCTTGCTGTCCCAGATGGCGAAGGCGAACATGCCGCGCAGGCGGCCGACCAGCGCATCCCCATGCTCCTCGTACAGGTGGACGAGGCATTCACTGTCGGAGCCGGTGGCGAGCCGGTGACCCCGCCGCCGCAGTTCCGCCCTGAGCTCCCGGAAGTTGTAGATCTCGCCGTTGAAGACGGCGACGACCGTGCGGTCCTCGTTGTAGACCGGCTGCTGTCCCCCGGGCACGTCGATGATCGCCAGCCTCCGCATGCCGAGCGCGACATGCTCGCCCCGGTAATAGCCCGCCCCGTCCGGGCCGCGGTGTGCGAGGACATCGCACATCCGGTGGACCAGCGCCGGATCCGGATGGCCGACCGACACGATTCCCGCTATCCCGCACACCGGCGCTCCATCAGGTCGGAATAGATCTGGATATGCCGGTCCACCATGGCTCCGGCGCTCAGGTGGGCGCGGCTCCAGCTTCGGGCGGCCGCCCCCAGCCGCCCGGCCAGCACCCGGTCGGCCAGGACCTGCTCGATCGCATCCGCCAGCGCCGCCGGATCAGCGGGCGGCACGAGCAGGCCACGGCCGCGGAGCAGCTCAGGCGTCCCCCCAACACTGGTGGCGACCACCGCCCGGCCCGCCGCCATCGCCTCCATGAC
The DNA here is from genome assembly GCA_035533915.1 of Streptosporangiaceae bacterium. GTDB lineage: Bacteria > Actinomycetota > Actinomycetes > Streptosporangiales > Streptosporangiaceae > Chersky-822. Next base: position 9,753 of record DATLSX010000100.1, on the reverse strand, counting down.
GGCGTTGCTCATGCCTTCCTCAAGCGAAGCGTGGGCCACGACATCCGCTCGCGCGAGCAGGGGCCGCACGTCATCGCACGCGCCGAGGAACCGGACATCAATGCCAAGCAACCCGGCCTGACGTTCCAGGGCATGACGTTCCGCGCCCTCGCCGGCGAGCAGCAGCGTGCACGCGCGGCCACCGCGCTGAAGGAGGCTCATCGCTTCCAGCAGGTAACGGTGCCCCTTATACCGCTTCAGGTTCGCGACGCAGAGCACGAGCGGGCCGGCGGTCTCGACATCCGCAGGTGAAACCTGCGCGAATGCCTGCGCGGGCAGGCCATTGTAAATGACCTCGATCATACTTTCCCTCACCCGCTCACGTCGCTTGGTGTCCTCAGCGACAGCAGCTGCATTCGCGATGAGCAGATCTGTGGCGCTGGTAGCCAGCCGCTCGGCCACCCGTGCCATCGGGCGATCCTCCTTGAAGTTCCCGAGACTGCGGCGGCCCGCCACGAGCACCGGGACCCGGGCCATTCGGGCGACTGGGGCGGCAATGACATATGTATGAAATAGAAAAGCATGGACGATGTCGGGGCGCTCCCGGCGCAGACGTGCGACCATGCCACCAATCCGAGCAATATTCTGCAGTGTGTAACATACCTCCCGGTATCCGTGGAGCCCCACGTTCACCACGTTGATACCTGACTGCCTCAGCTCGTCCTCATGGTGGTTACGCGCGCTGTCGTACAAAGCCCACACGCTGATATCGATACCTCGGTCACGAAGACCACGCGCCAGCAGGACGACCTGCTTCTCCGTGCCCCCCATGCCGAGCTGCCCGATCATGAGCACGACTCTTCCCACCCGCTGCGAACTAGGCTGGCGGTCATGCCCGGTGACTTTAAGAATCCCGTTCTCCGCCATCACCTAATTGTTACTCAGCATAAGCATATGATGACTGTACCCTACGATCGGAGGCAGGAATTGGGAGGGCGGGCCGGGCCACTCCGCGTAATGCGGGTTATTGCGCGTACCAACGTCGGCGGGCCCGCTCGGCAGGCGGTGACGCTTATGCGGGGGCTGCCCGCCGACCGGTTCGAGCAGCGGCTGTACACAGGCTCTACTGGGGCGGGGGAAGCCGACTTCTTCGAGCTTCGCGCACCCGGTGTTCCTTTCTACCGGGTGCCGTCGCTCAGCCGCCGTGTGCGGCTGGGCGAAGATGCCCACGCCATTGGCTTCCTGGCGTCCGAAATGCGGAAATTCAAGCCACATATCGTGCATACGCACACCGCGAAAGCCGGAGTCACCGGGCGCCTGGCCGCGCTCACGACCGGTGTCCCAGGCCGGGTTCATACCTTTCACGGGCATCTGCTCCACGGGTACTTCTCACGTCCGGCGACCCGCGGTGTCGTGCTGGCGGAACGTGCCCTCGCCCGCCGTACCGACCGGCTGATAACCGTCGGCGCCCGCGTCCGTGACGACCTGCTGGGCGCGGGAATCGGCTCCCGTGACCAGTACGTGGTGGTGCCACCGGGAACGTCGCTCGGCCCGCTTCCCACTCGGCTGGCGGCACGGCGAGCGCTCGGTATCCCGCCGGACGTCCCGGTTGTCGCGTACGTCGGGAGGGTGACCCGGGTCAAGCGGCCCGACCGGCTTCTCGCCGTCGCGCGGGACGTCACCCGCGCCGTTCCCGGCACCCGGTTCCTCGTCTGCGGGCATGGGGACCTCGCCGCCGACCTCGAGTCGGCCGCCTGCGGCAGCGACGGCGCCATCAGCGTGCTCGGCTGGCGAGCGGACGTGGAGACCGTCTATGCGGCCGCGGATCTCGTCCTGCTTACGTCCGACAACGAGGGGATGCCACTGTCGCTCATCGAGGCGGCCCTCGCCGGCGTGCCGGCTGTCGCCACCGACGTTGGCAGCGTGGCGGAGGTCGTCCAGCACGAAGCCACTGGCCTTCTCGTTGGCACCGACAATGCCGCCCTCACCGCGGCGGTGACCCGGCTGCTCCACGACCAGCGACTGCGGCGCGAGATGGGCGCCTGCGCCCGCACCTGGGCCCGTGCCCAGTTCAGCCCGGAACGCCTGGTGTCAGACGTGGCCCGCATCTACGAATCGATCGCACATGACCGGGGCTGGTGGCAGGACTCTCACCGGCCCCCAACTACGGAGGGGGCTGTTCGGTGAGAGTACTTGTCACCGGGGCGGCGGGGTTCATCGGCGCCAACCTGTGCCGGGAGCTAGCCGGCCGCCCCGGGATCGACCACGTCATCGCGTTCGATGATCTCAGCACCGGATTCCCGGACAATCTCAGCGGAGTCGCCGCCGAGTTCGTGAAGGGAAGCATTCTCGACCGGCGCCTGCTGGATGACGCCGTGGACGCCGTGGATGCGGTGATTCACCTGGCAGCGCTGCCGTCGGTGCCGCGATCCCTGGCCGACCCGCTGCGGACCCACGAGGTCAACGCCACTGGGACCGTCCAGGTGCTGGAGGCGTGCCGCCGTGGATCGGTCCACGTGGTGGCCGCGTCGTCGTCCTCCGTCTACGGGTCGGCCGGGGCATCCCCCAAACACGAGGAGCTGCCCACCCGCCCGCTGAGCCCCTATGCCGCGAGCAAACTGGCCGGTGAAGCGAGCGTCCTGGCCTACGGGGCAGCCTTCGGGCTGCCCACCCTCGCCCTGCGGTTCTTCAACGTGTACGGGCCGCTCCAGTCCGCTGGCCACCCTTACGCGGCGGTCATCCCCACCTTCATCGACGCGGCGCTGCGCGGCATCCCGATGCGCATCCACGGAGATGGCCGCCAGGTACGGGACTTCACCTTCGTCGCTACCGTGACCGGCGTCCTCGCGGACGCGGTACTCGGCCGGGTGGCCAGCCCGTCACCGGTCAACCTGGCCTTCGGCACCCGGGTGTCGGTCGCGGAGCTGGCCGGGCGCGTGGCCGCCGCCGCCGGAGTGCCACCCCTGGTCGAGCACGACCCGGCGCGGCCGGGCGACGTGCGGGACTCCCAGGCCGATGCCGGTCTCCTGCGGCTGCTGTTCCCCAGCGCCCAGCCGGTCCAGCTTGACGAGGGCCTGGAACGGACCGTGGCCTGGTTCCGGCGGTCCCAGGCACCAGCCGCTGGCGACGACGTGCCGGACGTCGCGGACGTCCCGGTCGGATCGACGCTGACGGGGTGACCGGCCTGCTGATCTCCGTCATCACCCCGACCTACAACCGGGCAGGCACGCTGCGGGACACCTTCGGCAGCCTGTGTGACCAGCACGTGCCGCTGGAATGGATCGTCGTCGACGACGGCTCAACCGACGACACCGCACGGCTCATCGGCGACCTGGCCGCTGGCTCACCGTTCCCTGTCTACTACCTCCGCCAGGATCACACCGGCGCATGGGCGGCCATGAACAGGGGCGTGGCCGCGGCCCGTGGGGAGATGACCGCCCTGCTCGGCTCCGATGACATGCTCATGCCGCACGCACTCGAACGCCTCACGGCTCGCTGGGCCGCGATCGGCGACCAGGCCCGCTACGCCGGCGTCACCGGGCTGTGCGTCGACGAGGCGGGCCGCGCCGTGGGTGACCGCTTTCCCGCCGACATCGTGGATGCCACCTGGCAGGAAATGCACTACCGGTACCGGCCGGGCGGCGAGAAGTGGGGCTTCCTGCGCACGGACACGCTGCGCGACCATCCATTCCCGGCTGGCCAGGGCTTCGAGGCCGTGGTCTGGCGGAGCATCGGCCGCCGTTACCGGACCCGCTACGTCAACGACGTCTTCCGCGTCTACCGGACCTCCGGCGCGGGGCATCTCAGCCAGGTCCCCTTCGCGCTGTGCGCCGACAGCGCCGCCAGTTATTGCGCTGACATGCTGAATGAGGACACGCGGTGGCTCCGTCACGCGCCAGCCGCGTTCCTCAAAGGCGCGGCACTGTACACCCGCGGGAAGCTGCATCAGCGCGTCCCGGTCCATGCCCACACCACGGGACTTCACAGCTGGCCCGCCCGTACCCTGTGGGCGGTGGCGCTGCCACTGGGATGGCTCCTGTACCGCCGTGATCTGCGCCACGGAGCCGCTGCCCGGCACTGACGGCCGACGGCGGTGACCGGGCTCCCGCCCCGTCACAGGTGCTCGACGTGGTCCCCATGGCAGCGATGGCGCACGTCGAACACGTAGCTCGCCGAACGCTCCACCAGCCCGTAGTCGAACGCGTCGTGATCGGTCAGAATCACGACCGCGTCGGCCCTGGCGATCTCCGTCTCCGCCGGCTCGACGAGCATGAGGCCGGTGGGGATGTGGAACGGGTCCGCGAACGGATCCGCCGCCACCACCTCCGCACCGCCGCGGCACAGCCCGTGTGCCACCTGGATGGCGGGGGACTCGCGCACGTCACCGACGTTCTTCTTGTAGGCCAGCCCGAGCAGGAGCACGCGGCTCCCGTTGACTGGCTTGCGCCGCTTGTTCAGCCCGCTGCCGACGCGGCGCACGATGTAATCGGGCATGTGGTCGTTGATGTCGTTGGCGAGATCGACGAACCGGAAGTTGCATCCGAGCCGCCGCTTCACCTGCCATGACAGATACGAGGGATCGATCGGAAGGCAATGCCCTCCCACGCCCGGGCCCGGGGTGAAAGGGTGGTACCCGAAGGGTTTCGTGGCCGCCGCGTCGATGGCCTCCCATATGTTGGTTCCCAGATCGGCTGCGAACATCGCGAGCTCGTTGACGAGCGCCACATTGACGTGACGGTAGGTATTTTCCAGGAGCTTGGTCAGCTCAGCCGTCTTGACCGACGAGACCACCACCGTGCGCTGCACTATGCGGGCGTAGAACTCCTGGACACTGGCCAGCGAGCGCTCGTTTACCCCCGCCACCACCTTGGGTGTGTTCTCCAGCCGCCAGTGCCGGTTTCCGGGGTCGATCCGCTCCGGGCTGTAACCGAGGAAGAAATCCTCGCCCGCCCGCAGCCCGCTGCCCGCCTCGAGTATCGGTCCCAGCAGTTCCTCGGTGGTGCCTGGGTACGTGGTGGACTCCAGGACCACGGTACAGCCGGTGGCCAGATACGGTGCGACGGAGCGGGCCGCGTCGCAGATGTAACTCAGGTCCGGAACGCCCTCGCTCAGCGGGGTCGGCACCGCGATGACGCACACGTCAAAGCCGGCGACTGCCGAGTAGTCATCGCATGGCCGGTAGCGCCCGCTGTCGAGGGCGGTGGCCAGTTGTGCGGACGAGATGTCCTCGACGTAGGACACCGCCCCTTCCAGCTGCTTCACACGCCGCTCATCACGGTCGACGCCAACGACATCGAAGCCGACGTCTACCGCCCGCATGGCCAGCGGAAGACCTACGTACCCCTGGCCGATGACAGCAACTCTTCCCATGACGCATCCCTCGTCGGGCGAAGACCCTGCACCCATGCCACTTGGCACATTCCCGGCATCGCAATCCGCAAATTGCACTGGAGATGTTTCCAGCGACCCGCCCGCGAAACCCCTTCCCAGGAGCCCGATGCCGGCCCGGCAAACCAGCCATATCCCCGGACACTGAAATTCAGCCGATGGGGCTGTCCGGTTTCCCGGCGCAACCGTGCCCCCGTATTCCCTCGTTCTCAGGCTGTTTACATTCGCGAACGTGGCCGATAATCCTGACTGCGGCCGGAGCGAGGTTCGCAGGCAGGAACGGGGGACAGCGTGGGAGCCCATCCGTACGGGATCAGTGTCGGCGTCGTAGGTGTCGGCTACTGGGGGTCGAAGCATATGCGCGTTTTGCGTACTACCGCCGGCGTAGCGGCGGTAGTGGGCATAGATCAGCGATTCTCCCTCATGAATGATACGCGCGACAATATCGATTGCGATTACGTGGGATACGCGGACATCGGGGAAGCTCTGCCGGGAGTCGACGCGGTCGTGATAGCAACTCCGCCGACCAGTCATGCGCGGCTCGCCATGCAAGCGATCCAGGCGGGTAAGCACGTGCTCGTGGAGAAACCCCTCACAACCACCGTGCAAGATGCCCAGCTGCTCATCGACGCCGCCGAAGCGGCCGGGGTCGTCCTCATGTGCGGTCACACGTTCGAGCACAACGCAGCCGTCCAGAAGCTGCGCGACCTGGTTCAAGGACGGGAACTGGGAAAGCTGTACTATCTGGACTGCGCCAGGCTCAACCTCGGCTTGTACCAGTCCGATGTGAACGTCATCGCCGATCTGGCACCCCATGACATATCAATAGCTAACTTCGTGCTTGGCTCGCAGCCGACCACGGTGACGGCATGGGGCTCACGCCATGTTCACCCTGACTTCGAGGACGTCTCCTATTTGCGGCTTGACTATACAGATATCGACGTGCGGGTAAACATTCATGTGAGCTGGCTTCACCCGGTGAAGGTGCGGCAGATCACGGCCGTAGGGTCGGCGAAGATGACGGTTTACGATGACCTCGCGGGCGACGAACGGATCCGTGTCTATGACAGAGCGGCGGTCCCGCCCGAGGAGCCTGACGGCCCACTGGCCCAGGTTGCTTACCGGGTCGGGACGGTGGTATCGCCGTTCATAGCCTTCCCTGAACCGCTGGCCGTGCAGGATCAGCATTTCATCGACTGTGTCGTGCGAGGGTTCCGGCCGTCGCCGGACGGATACAGCGGACTCAGGGTGGTGCAAGCCCTGGAATGCGCGCAGCTCTCGCTCACCGAGCAACGCCCTGTCGCCCTGAAAGAGATCGTGTCAGGTACCTCGCACCGGCCACAGATGTCCTTCCAGGGATGACCCGTGATAGTTCCCTTCACAGATATCGCGGCCATGACCAGAGAAGTATGGCCCTCTATTCGGGACCAGTATCTCGACTGCCTCCTTACCGCCGATTACATCGGCGGCCCGGCCGTTGGCGCCTTCGAACGGGAATGGGCGGCCTACTGCGGCGCCGATCATGCCGTTGGCGTGGCCCACGGGACAGATGCTCTGCAGCTCGCCCTGACGGCGCTCGGAATCGGGCCCGGCGCCGACGTCGTCGTGCCGGCCAGCACGTTCATAGCTACCGCCGCCGCCGTCGTGCGGGCGGGCGCGACGCCGCGATTCGCGGACGTGAGCGAAGCGACGCTGCTCCTCACACCACAGACTCTGGCAGCGGCGATCACCCCTCGTACTCGTGCCGCTATTGTCGTTCACCTGTACGGGCAGGTGCCAGACATGGTGAGTCTGCAGAAGGTCGCAGATGACGCAGGAATCCTCATCATCGAAGACGCGGCGCAGGCTCATGGCGCGGAATGGGCGGGGCGGCGAGCCGGTTCCTGGGGGGCAGCTGCCTGCTTCAGCTTTTACCCTGGGAAGAACCTGGGAGCCTTCGGCGATGCAGGCGCTGTCGTGACCTCGCAGGCCGAGGTTGCCGAGCGTGTGCGGGCACTGGCCAACCACGGGCGGAGCCGTGGCACATCTCACGACGAGCACGAGCTTGTCGGCACGAACAGCCGCTTGGACACCCTCCAGGCGATAGTGCTCTCCGGCAAGCTCGCCTGTCTCGAATCGTGGACCCAGCGGCGGATCGCCGCCGCTGGCCTCTACCGGCGGCTTCTCCAGGGGGCACCGGTAGACCTGCTCGACGTCATGCCCAGCACACGTCACGTGTACCACCTGTTCGTCATCCGGGTCTCCGAGCGCGCCCGGATCCGCGCGGAACTCCGCCGCCGGGGAATCCAAACCGGCCTGCACTACCCGGTGCCATGCCATCAGCAGCCCCCGCTGCGCGGCTATGCCGAGCGCCCCCTACCGGCGGCCGAGAGCGCCGCGGCCGAAGTTCTTTCCCTTCCCCTCTTCCCCCACATGACCGACGCTCAGGTGGAAACTGTCTGCGGCATCCTGATAAGGGCGCTCCGGCACAGCCCCCGCAGCAGCCCAGGAATGGTGCATTCCCGGCCTGCTCACTCGTGGATGAAGTAGGCCCGGTTAGAACTGTAAAGAGTGTGCACCAGCTTGACTCTGTCAAGCCCAAAGACCTCACGGAGGGCGACGGTCTCCCCCGGGAAACGTTCTTCCCCGAACTCGTCGAGAACGACAACGCTGCCGCGGGTCAGATACGGCTGGATCAGCTCTAGCACCACCCGGGTGGGGGGGTAGATGTCAAAATCGAAGTAGGCCAGGGAGATGACCGTTTCAGGATGTCTCTCCAGATATTTCCCGACCGTGACTGACGCATCACCTTTGATCAGTTCGAACCGCTTGCAGCGGGCAAGGGCACCTTCGCGTTCACGCGTGGCGAGAAGAAGTTCCAGATAGTCTTCATATCCTGGCGTGACGGCATATTCACCGCAGGTAGCGCCAGGATCTTTGTCCGAGATGGAAGGAAATCCCTTAAAAGTATCGAAGCCAACGATCTTCCGGGTTCTGTTGAAAGGCTCATGGATTCCCCGGAACGCCTCGAAGAGAGCTAGGTTCTGGCCCCACCGGACGCCGAATTCCATGATTACTCCTGGAACGCCCAGAACCTTCAGGTAAATTTCATGCAGATAGAGCATTCTTGCAATCTCTACCTTACCGGCGTACAAGGCCAGATTCGACAGGATATCCTCGTCGGTGATGGGGCACTGCCGGAACAGGCGGAGCATTTCACTGCGTCTGGCGACCTCCTCAGGACCGTCATAGTCCCGGAAAGTATCGTAGATCTTGCTCATGTCATCGCCCCGGTTTGCGCGCACGACGGCCCATGACCACGATAGCCCGCGCCCTTGGGCTGGCCGGCGCAAATGAGCGGGGCCGTGGCGGTGTCCGGCGCCTGACCGGCGGCACCGGCACACTGGTGTCATGACCGCGCCAGCGAGCTACCGAGAACCACCCGCGCCCGCGTTCCTGTTCGACCTCGACGGAACCCTGATCGACAGTGTGTACCAGCACGTCATCGCCTGGCGGGCGGCGCTGTCCCGGCTGGACATCGACCTGTCGGTGTGGCGGATCCACCGCCGGATCGGGATGAGCGGCGGGCTGTTCGTATCTGCCCTGCTCCGGGAGACCGGCCGCACGCTGTCCGCGGACGACATCGCCATGCTGCAGGAGGCACACCGGGACGAGTACCTGGCACAGGCCGATTCGGTCCGGCCACTGCCCGGGGCCGCCGACCTCCTCGCCCTGCTGACCGAGCGCAAGGTGGCCTGGGCCATCGCGACCAGCGGCTACCGGGCCACCGCCCACCACGCGCTGGCCATGCTCGGCCTGCCCGATGACGCGCCCATGGTGACCAGGGACATGGTGGCGCACGCCAAGCCCGACCCGGACCTGTTCCTGGCCGCCGCGGCCCTGCTCGGCGTGGAGCCCCAGAGCGCCTTCGTGGTCGGGGACAGCGTCTGGGACCTGCTCGCGGCCAGGCGGGCCGGGGCGATCGGGATCGGCGTCATGTCCGGCGGCTACGGCCGGGAGGAGCTGGAGCGGGCCGGCGCCTACCGGGTCTACGCCGACCCGGCCGACCTGCTCGCCCGCGCCGACGAGGTCGGCGTGCGTGGGCTGGTGCCGCCCGGCTGACCCGGCAGCTGAGCCCCAGCCAGCATCATTCCCAGCCGCAGGCTGGGCGGCTGGCTGCGGCTGGCACCAGGAGCTGGTGATCATGGTCCCGCATGGGGTCTGTCAGGAACCGCCGCGGGCCCGCATGGGTGCCGCATGGATGCCGCTTATGCCTGTTTCCAGGGGTTTCACTGAGGTCATCGAGTGCCATCGGGGTGCGCTATGCCCCGGACACAAGGAGGACCCGTGCTCGACCTCGTCTACATCGGCCTGACGATCGTCGTCTTCGCTGCGCTCTTCCTCTTG
>DATLSX010000099.1:0-2889 GCA_035533915.1 Streptosporangiaceae bacterium | reverse complement strand
TGCTAGGCATGCCCCAGCCGCATGTGGCACGCCTGGAGTCCGGCGAGCACAATCCGACGCTGGCCACGCTCGCGCGCCTAGCCGAGGCGCTGAACCTGGACTTCAGCGTCGAGGTAAAGCGAGGCCGCATGAAGCTCCGGTATCCGGCCCGCAGCGCCAGCGAGCCCGAACGGGAGCGCAGGCGAGCGTGACGCCCAACCCCGTCACGACCGTGACGCCATAGTCACGCCCCGCCGTCACGCACCAGGCACCGTCAAACGCGAAACCGCAGGCCAGACTCCGCGGCCATACCGCACCGTCTGCCTGGCCGTGCCGTTCCCCGGTGCTGGCGAACGATCGCTACAGGTAAGCGTCCCGCACCGGTCGGGCTGGTGGCGGGGCGCTGTGCGTGCCTGGGACTGTCTGGCTGGCCGGCGGTCTACGGATCCCCGCCGGCTGCCCGTCGTGCTCCGCCTGGCGCCCACGCAGCCGCGTAGCCGTCTGTCTGCCGTGGCTTCCTGTCCTTGGCGCCCTTCTTCCTGCCGCCGAGCTGCTTGCCCTGTGCCCTGGCACGGGCCATGCCGGCCTTGGTGCGGGCGCTGCGGCGCTCGGATTCGAACCGGGCGATGGTCCCGAATACGCCGAACAGCAGCTCGCGGGTCATCGGGTCGGCCGTCGATTCGACCCACGGGTCTTGCTGCGACCACACGGCACATCCGGTGTCAGTGAGCCGCCGGACGAACGACAGCATGTCTTCCGCCCCCCGGCGGGACACCCGGTCAATGCTCCAGCACAGCACCACCCGGTACCGTCCGAGCCTGGCGCCTTCGAGCAGCTCGGCGCGGCGCGCGTCGAACTCGGCGCCCTTGCTGCCGTTGCCGTTGCGCGTCCAGGCGGAGTCCTCGGTGACGAGTTCGACGGCCACGTCCAGGCCGCGGCGCTCAGCCCAGCTGCGCAGCTCGGCGAGCTGGTTGGCTGTGTTCTGATCAGCGGTGGATACGCGCGCCCAGATGGCACAGGCCGTCACCGGAAGTACCCGATCACCAGGACGACGGGCATGGCCGCGAAGAGCACGGCGCCCGTGCGGACCATGAGGGACAGTGCCGACCGGCCGCAGATGAGCAGGATCTCGGCCTCGGTGCCGTCGTCCAGGCGGACGTTCTCGCAGCGGACGGCGCGGCTAATGTTGAATCGCATCTGAGTGTCTCCTCACTCGGTGCCACGCTCCCGGCCGCCTTGCACGCGGTGCGGGAGCCTTACTTTCCGGGACCACCCTAGCATGAAAAAGAGGGTCGTCTAGTTCATCGTTCAGATCGGCGTGGCGCGTCCGCATCGGTGCAGGTCAGCAGTTCGGCGTCCCTTCGGGCCGCACCATGGCGCGCGAAGATTCGGTGTCGTTCGCCGCTTGCGCTGGCCTGATGGCTGGGATGGTAGCGGTGTGCCGTCACGGAAGACCCCGATCGCCTCTGTGGTGCCTATGAGCCCGCAGGTCAGCATGGTGGCGGAGGGCTTCCACGGGAACCGTGGATTGGTGCCTTGAGCCCGCGCGTCAGACTTTGACTACTTCTGTCCTCCACCGTGGCGAGCACGCCGGTTCGGTCACGGGAAGGGAGCGGGGATGGAAGTGGTGCACGCCCGGTGCGCGGGGATGGACATCTCGAAGAAGGACGCCAGGGTCTGCGTCCGGATCGCCGGCGCCGGCCGCCGTAAGACGACCGAGACGGTCACGACGTGGGGGTCGATGACCAGCCAGATCCTCGCCCTGCGCGATCACCTGATCGCCCAGCAGGTGACATGCGTGGTGCTGGAGGCGACGGGCGACTACTGGAAGCCGTTCTACTACCTGCTCGAGGACATCTGCGGCGCAGAGATCATGCTGGTCAATGCCCGGCATGTGAAGAACCTGCCGGGCCGCAAGACCGACGTCGCCGACGCCACCTGGCTGGCCCAGCTCGGCGCCCACGGCCTGGTGCGCGGCTCCTTCGTCCCGCCTGAGCCGATCCGGCAGCTGCGGGACCTGACCCGGACCCGCACCGCGGTCACCCGGGAGCGCTCGCGTGAGGCCCAGCGGATGGAAAAGCTGCTGGAAGACTCCGGCATCAAGCTGTCCGCGGTCGCCTCGGACATCCTCGGGGTTTCAGGCCGCGCGATGCTGGAGGCGCTGATCGCCGGCGACCGTGATCCCGCCAGACTGGCGGACCTGGCCAGGCGCAGGCTCCGCTCGAAGATCCCTGAGCTGACCGAGGCACTCGCCGGCCGGTTCAGCAGCCACCACGCTTTCCTCGCCCGGGTGCACCTGGACCTCATCGACCAGCACACCGCCGCGATCAGCCAGATCACTGACCGCATCGAGGCAGCGATGGAGCCCTTTCGCGGCTTCCGCCAGCTCATCTGCTCAATCCCCGGCATCAGCACCCTGACCGCGGACGTCGTCATCGCCGAGACGGGAGCGGACATGACCCGGTTCCCCACCGCCGGGCACCTCGCGTCCTGGGCCGGGACCACGCCAGGCAGCAACGAGTCCGCCGGAAAGGTCAAATCCAGCCGCACCCGGCCCGGCAACCCTTACCTGCAAGGAGCCCTGGGCGCCGCCGCAATGGCCTGCGCCCAGAACCCCCGCACCTACCTCGGCGCCAAGTACCGCCGGATCGCCGCCCGCCGGGGACCGCAGAAGGCAAACGTCGCCGTCCAGCACGCCATGCTCATCGCGATCTGGCACATGGGCGCCAACGGCGCCTTCTACGACGACCCCGGCGCCGATCACTTCACCCGCCTCAACCCCGACCGGGCACGCAACCGCGCCCTACGCCAGCTCCAGGCCCTGGGCTACAGCGTCACCCTCGAACAAGCATCGTGACCACCGCAAACTCAGGCTGACGCTAGACCGGCCCAGATGAATCTTCGCGTCAG
>DATLSX010000098.1:0-2548 GCA_035533915.1 Streptosporangiaceae bacterium | reverse complement strand
ATGACAGCGGCGGCGCGGACATGGGCGCCTACGCCGTCGACGCCGCGCAGAACACCCTGGCCTTCGCCAGGACACTGTGGCCGGCCATGACCTACGCCAACATCGGCGTGACCCCGATGATCGGGCAGAACGACGACCCGGCCGAGGTCTTCACCGAGGCCAACGCCGCCACCCTGGTCAGCTTCGCCCAGGCCAACCACCTGGGACGGCTGGCGTTCTGGTCGGTCGACCGGGACCAGCCGTGCGGCGGCAGCGCCAGCGGCCTGCCCTCATGCTCGGAGATCAGCCAGCAATCACTCGACTTCACCAAGATCTTCGCCCAGTACACCAGCTAATCTGGCTCTTCGAAGTTAACCGGAGTGGCGTGACTTCCTGCTGACGGTGCGTAGCGTTTGAAGGATGACCTGGCGTGTCGCTGCGTGAGAGTGCCCGCGGCTTTCAAGATCATGGTTCTTTCCAGGGAAGCAAGATCACCAGAGAGCCACGGGCACGTGCGTCAGGATATGGCGTCGCGGCTGTTCGCGCTGGACGGCGCGGAGGTCGCGGAGGTTGATGAGGAGCCCGGCGGCGGCCGGACGGTGCGGGCCCGGCGGATGTGGCCCATGGTGGCGGTCGGGTCGGGGTGGTGCGGTGAAGCGGCGGTGGGAGTGCCGGGTTGCCTCCTGCCCCCTCAAGACATTCACCGAGTCGCTGCCGGCCGTCCCGCCACGGTGCCGGGTGACCGGGCGGCTGCGTGATCACGCGGGGCGGCTGGTCGCTGGGGACGGGCGGACGGTGGCGCAGGCGGCGCGCGAGTGCGGGCTGTCATGGCCGGCGGCACAGGCCGCATTCGCCAGGACCGCGGACCCGCTGCTGGACCAGCCGCCCGCGCCGGTGGCGCACCTGGGGATCGATGAGCACCGGCGCGGCCGGCCCCGGTGGCGGGCCGATGCGCAGACCGGCGAGTACGTTCTCCTGGCCGACCGCTGGCACACCTGCTTCTTTGACATGTCTGGAGATCGGGGGCTATTAGGGCAGGTGGAGGGCCGCACCGCTGATGACGCGGCGTACTGGCCGGCCCGGGCTTCGCCGGCCTGGCGCGACGCTGCCGAGGTCGCCGCCATCGACATGTGCTCCATTTACGCTTCGGCGGTGCGCCGGTCGCTCCCCCGCGCGCAGCTGGTCGTTGACCTGTTCCATGTCGTGCAGCTCGCGGTCAAGATGACCGGGGACGTGCGCCGCCGGGCGGTACGGGAGAAGTACGGGCGGCGCGGCCGGTCCGGTGATGCCGAGTACGGGGTCAAGGGCCTGCTCGCGCGCAACCTGGAGCACCTGCGCCCGGAGCAGTTCGCCAAGGTCATGGACACCCCGGGCGCTGACCGGCACGGCCAGGAGATCGCCGCAGCCTGGATTGGCAGGGAAAAGCTCCGCGACGCGCTGAACCTGCGGGCCCGGATTACCCGGTCCACGCCATGCGAGCGGGATGTCCGCGGCCGACTGGCCTCCTTCTATGACTAGTGCGCGCAGAACGACGACATCGCCGAGCTGCTCACGCTGGCCAGGACGATATCGAGGTGGGAGGACCAGATCGTCGTTCCTTCCGTAATCCCGCGAACCAGCGCCGCCGTGTCCGCATCGCCTGTACCAGGACCGCCCGGCGATCCCGAGCTCCCACGCCACGGCGATCACGTCAGGTAACCGGACGACAACCCGACCCCGGTTAACTTCGAAGAGCCGCTAATCCCGGCAAACCCGTCATGGCCCGGATCGCGCTGGCTAGATAGCCAGCGCGATCCGGGCCATGACCCAGCCAGTGACCGATGCAGCTCAAGGCGCAGGGCACCAGATCGATAGCTCCCCCCAGGCACCGAGACCACCTTTAGTCCGTTAGGACCGGTCAACTCCCAAGGTTCGTAGTCCTGTGTGCCTGGAACACCAATCGTACTGCCATCGCTGAACGCCAGTCCAAGATGTCCGTCGTCATAAGCAAAGCCGTCACGGACGGACAGCCGAGCGATAGCAAGCACAGGCGTTATCCGGACCGGGTCCTCCTCCGGGATGATCAGGTGCTCGACTCCATTCGCATTCTTGTAGACGAATGGCTGCTCGATCCGGACCGAAATCTGACCTTGGGTCCCGAAGGAGACCGCGTAGTCAACGCAGCAGCAGATGACTCGCTCATCAGCAAAGGGCAGCAGCCATCCGCAAGCGGTCAGCGCGTCGGCCCCTGATGGCGCCGGCACCAGCCCGGTGAACATGTCGCGCTCGCTAGCCAGGCGGACGGCGACCAGTTCTGCGGTGGCGCCGGAAGCTGGGCGCGTGATTTCCCCAGGAGTGTGGAAGACGATAATTACCCGGAGGGGGGGACAACTAGCTGAGGCACTTAGCCTGGGCGCGCCCCAGAACATCCTCCGCCAGGGCAACCAGGCGCCGGGTGGCCCGGGGCATCTCAGCCCCGGGCTCCCACAGAACGGAGCGTAAAAGTCTCCCTTTACTCCGCTCGTCCCATCTACAGGCTGAACTTGAACTCGGTGTTCCATTTCCAGTGCGCGAACAGGGCGGGCTGCCT
>DATLSX010000097.1:0-2966 GCA_035533915.1 Streptosporangiaceae bacterium | reverse complement strand
CCTAGAGGCCGCAGGAGGCAGCGGATGCGTCGCCGAGGTGCTGCGATCCTGCTCCTGGTCACGGTCACGGTCCTGAGTGCACGCTCCGCGCCACCGCGCCACACCGCATCGCCCAGGTCTTCAACAACGACTACGACGACGACGGGCCGGTCACAACTCATCCCGCCATCTTGGCGGAGCAGTACCTGAGCTGGCCGATGGGAGCGGCAGCTCGAACCCCCAACCTTCTGATCCGTAGCAAGATCAGTGTTGTCCACAGTTGTCCAGCGCCGTTGTTAGCACCAGCGTTAGCAGGATCGGCGCCCCAGATCGATCTGGCGATCGCGGCCAATCTCAGCCCTGACGATCCGGTGGCAAGCCGACCCGGACCGCAGGGCCGCCAGGCCCGAGGACCGGAAGCGGCGCAGCAGCACTGCGACCCTCGCCCCTTATTCCCTGCTTCGGCAGCTAACCATCAGCGGGTTTCGCTCGACGCCTAGTAATCGCTGCCGGCGTATAGTCCGCTTGTGAAGGTGGCGGTGGTGCTATGCCGGGATCGCGCCCCAGGCTGCTGTGAACTGCGGACGCGCAGTGCCACCGATCGCCGCAACGTCGGCGCCCTCGAAGCTGGTCGCGAACGAGAGATCGACCTCTGCCCTTGAAGGCTCCTCGACCTTCGGGGGCATTATCCAACTTCGTCCATGCATCGCCTCAGTTAGCGCGGCGGTGCGCAGGAACGCTGACACGCTGATGCCGCTGCTTTCCGCTGCTTGACGGACGACAGCAGCTTCCGCAGGCGCTAGCCGAACAGAGAACATGGACGCGAGCCGACGACGCGGCCTAGTTGGAGGCTTAGCTTCGCCCCACTCGTCGGGATCATCCTTGTTGGCTTCGTAGTAGGCAGCTCGTTCTCGTTCGCTCGTCATTGCCTTCCCCGCCTCGTTCGCCGGTACAGCGTCCGTTCGCCAGGCGTACAGTCCCAGCCCGTGAATACCCGTAGCACTCTCCGATCGTCGTGGTACGCGACTTTCAAAGTCAACAGTCTGTCCCCGTCGATCGGTCCCAGCAGCTTCCAATCCCCACTTCCTTCCTTCTTGTTCGGGAGGAACACTCCACCGTTGGCAAACACTTGCTCCGCCTCGTCAGCGCTGATGCCAGGCCGGTCCGGCCTGCTCTCGGCAAGGTGAGCCGTGTTGCCGGAATCGTCGTCGTCTGGATCCCACTCGAACGCCTCGGCGTAGCACGCGGAGCGGGCCGCCCTTGAAGACTGGCAGCCCGGCATCCTGCTCGGCCAGGCACGCGCCAGATGATCCCAGGCCCGGCGAGCCGCTGTGCCCGGACTGCTACGACTACACCGGCTCAGTGCTGTTCAACGCCCTCGCCCCCGAGCTGTGGCGCCGCTTCACCATCACCCTGCGCCGCAACCTGGCCCGCCACGCCGGGCTCACCGGCAAGAACCTCGCCGAACAGGCCCGCGTGTCCTACGCCAAGGTCGCCGAATACCAGCGGCGCGGCGTCATCCACTTCCACGCCATCATCCGCATCGACGGCCCCGCCGGGCCGATCACCGCGACCTGGTGACCAGCGGCGGCCGAAATGGCACCGGCCTCTCGCCGCGCACCGTCGAGTATGTGCACGCCATATTGCGAAAGGCTCTCCGCGACGCGGTCGTAATAGATCAGATCCTGCCCGCCAACCCGGTCGAGCGCGCCAAGCGCCCCCGCAAGCCTCGACCAGAGCTTGGCAAGGTCTGGACACCCGCCCAGCTCCAGGGCGACCCGCAAAGTCTTTCGTGCTGGTCATGATGGGTTTTGCAGGCCGAGGATGGCCAGGAGCAGGCGAGAGTCGTATTTGATCTTGCGGATGACGGGCGCGATCCGGGCGTGGCCGGCCTGGCGGATGAGCCCGATAGCGAGGTTACGCAGGGTAGTCATGATGCGGGGCCGGGTACCGGTCCTGACCCTGGAGCCGTCCTCACGGTAAGTGACATCGCGGACATAGTGGATCTTGTTCTCGATCCGCCAGTGGCGGCGGACGTAGCCGGCCAGGTGCTCCGGGCCGGCCTCGCGGGCGCCCGGGCTGGTGATCACGAGCGCCGCGACCGCGGTCCTGACCGTGACCTTGCGGTATCCGCGGCCGTTGTCCTTGCGCTTGCGGACGGCGCGGGTGACGTACCGCTCGATCAGGGCGACCTGCCGGGCGTGCGGGAACCGGGACCTGACGTGGGCGGGGGCGTCCATGACCTGGATGGTCCGGCGCTCGTGCCGCCCGTGCCCGGTCTCGGTGGTCTCGTGCTGGACGGGGACGGACGCCCAGTCCAGGGCGTCGAGCGCGCCGTACAGGCCAGGAGTGCTCAGCTTGACGGTCATGACGTAGTGCGCCATCAGCTCCTCGCAGATGAAAGAGGCGTGAGCGCGGACGGTGTGCCCGGCGTCGACGGTGATGACATGCCCGGCCAGGCAGTAGTACTCGTTCAGGCCGCGCAGCAGCGGCGCGAGCTCGGGCACCTCGTTGGTCTTCGGCCCGATCAGCCGCCCGGCGATCACCGCGCAGGCATCGTGAGTGGCGGCGGCCAGCAGGTACGGGATCAGCCCGTCCGGCCCGGCGGCGCCGCGGACGGCCTTGCCGTCCGCCGCGATGCCCGGCAGCCAGCCCGGCCCGGCGACCGGGAAGGTGACCGGGCCGGGCGCGGCGCGGCGGGCCAGGAAGGCCCCCGCGTGACCGGCCAGCTGCCCGGCGCCCAGCAAGGTGAAGACCCGCACGACGGTGTCCGGGTGCGGCGGGGTGCAGGCCCCCGCCGAGTCCCGGCGGCACCCGGCCGCGGCCAGTACCTGCCGGGGCGCCGCGCGGCCGCACCCCGGCGCGTAGCTGTCCCTGTTCGAGGCCGCCGGCGGCTGGCGTACTCCCTGTGGGTTACCAACCTGCCCGCCGCGACCAGGGGCTGGCGCGGCCAGTGCGTCTACATCGACGCCGCGCACCGCGCCCGC
>DATLSX010000096.1:0-5456 GCA_035533915.1 Streptosporangiaceae bacterium | reverse complement strand
GACCTGTCCTCGTCCTGGCTGGAAGGCTCGCACTGCCCGCTCGGCGCACGGGGCTACTCCCGCGACGGCAAGAAAGGCAAGGTGCAGATCGAGTACGGGCTGCTCACCGACCCGCAGGGCCGGCCCGTCGCGGTCCGGGTCTTCGAGGGGAACACCGCCGACCCCGCCGCGTTCACCCAGATCGCCGGGGTGGTGCACGGCGAGTTCGGGCTGAAGAAGATGGTCATGGTCGGCGACCGCGGCATGATCACCACCGCCCGCATCGAGGCCCTGAAAGAGCTCGACGGGAAGTACGGGTGGATCACCGCGCTGCGCGCCCCCGCCATCAGGAAGCTGATGGCCGATGACGGGCCGCTGCAGCTCAGCCTGTTCGATGAGCAGGACCTCGCCGAGATCACCTCGCCCGACTTCCCCGGCGAGCGCCTGGTCGCCTGCCGCAACCCCGCCCTCGCCGACGAGCGCGCCCGCAAGCGCGAGGCCCTGCTCGCCGCCACCGAGAAGGACCTCGCCCCCGTCATCGCCCGGGTCGCCGCCGGCCGGCTGACCGGGGCCGGGAAGATCGGCGCCGCCGTCGGGGAGAAGATCGGCAGGTACAAGATGGCCAAGCACTTCGACGTCACCATCACCGATACCAGCCTCGCCATCGAGCGGAAGCAGGACCAGATCCGCGAGGAAGCCCGCCTCGACGGGATCTACGTCATCCGCACCCCCGTCCCCGAGACCGACCTCGGCGCGGCCGCCGCCGTGACCGCCTGCAAGAACCTGAAATACGTCGAACGCGACTTCCGGCACATCAAGGCCGACGACCTGGACCTGCGCCCGGTGTTCCACCGGCTGGAGAAACGCGTCAAAGGACACGTGCTGATCTGCATGCTCGCCGCCTACCTCACCTGGCACCTCCGCCAGGCCTGGGCACCCCTCACCTACACCGACGAGGAACCCCCCGCCCAGGCGAGCCCCGTCGCGCCCGCCCGCCGCTCGGCATCCGCCGACGCCAAGGCATCACGGCAGCACGACAGCAACGGCCGGCCCTACCGCAGCTTCCGCGGCCTGCTCGCACACCTGGGCACCCTCACCCGTAACGACCTCCGCTTCCCCGGCACCACCGCCACCGTCCCCGTCCTCACCGACCCCACCAGCGAACAGCGCCAGGCGTTCGACCTCATCGAAGCCCCCATCCCCCTCACCTGCGAAAGTAGCCAGAACAAGCCGGCAAGCTCGCCGCGAAACCGCAGGCCAGCGCCGCACTCGGCATACAAACCAGCCGTAACTTCGGCCTAGGCACGTGGCCGCGCATCGATGCAGGTGCGGGAGGCCGTTCATCCTCCTGTAGTGGCTCATGCCCGCTTCTAGCCACTTCGTGTCTAGCCTCATCCCCATGCGACACGCAACACGCGGGTGCGCAGGGTTACGAGCCAGTTGTCTGGTCGGCGGACTAATCTCGTCTGCGGTAATCTCCGCGCCAAGCCCTGACCTCGATCGATATCTAGAGCCGATCGATTCAGGGGCGGTCGAATCGGTGTAGCAGCCTATCGGCCCCGGGGAAGGGAGGTGCCATGCCCCGAAGGAAGGGGCAGAAGGTCCGCGATCCGCCGAAAAGGAAGGAGGGGAAGTCTCGCCATCCGCGAACGAAGGACGAGGACGCCCAGCAGGTCAAGTGGGCACTCATCCTGTTCGCCGGACAGATGATCATCCGCGAGATGATCACAACCTTGTTCCGCGCGACAGGGAAGGGTGGTTTCTTCTAAACCCTTCCCTGCCGCAACGGGCTGGTGGGAGAGGCCCCGTCTTCGGTTGCTCCGCCGGGCGGGGCTTCTTCCCTGTTGTTGATCCACTTTGAGTCAGTGTGAGTCAGTGTGAGTCAACGTTGTGTGTCTACATCTACAAGACTTTGGCTCTAGCGGCAAGGAACTACACGCGGAAACGACCGGATGTCACCGGACAGCGCCGGATGCGACCGGGACAGCGCCGAACCCGCGCGGGCGGCCCGAAGTTGAGCGGATCAACTTTTGCCAGATCGCCGTTGCTCGGTAGGGTCCGGGCCAACACAGATGACTCTCTTCACAGAGGATGATCATGGCACTTGAGGAACTGAACCCACTACGGCGTGTGCGCGCGGGCGGGCGCGTGTACATCGCCCACGACTTCGATCCCGAAACCGGCGACGTGGCGGCGAGCATGTGGACTGGCCGGATAACGATGGCGGCACTCCCGTGTACACGCGAGGAGCTTGCGTCGATGCCGTCAACTGACAGGCGGGTGTTCCGCAAGGGTGAGTACGAGCCGGAACCGCCGGACGACCTGGAGTACCCGGCCTGGGCGACTCGACGTCATCCGGCAGGGGCCTAGGGAGCCACACTCCGGCTCGGGCTAGTCGCTACAACCTGATGGTGGTTGCGGAACCGGGGTGAACTTGACTGAGATCGTCCAGTGTGCCACGTGGTAGTGCTTGCGCTGCCTCGGGCGCTGTACTCGGCTGCCCCAATGTGGCTAAGTCCCCGCCCTTCGGGCGGGTGCGGGTCCTCGTCGCGGCTGGTGCCGAGCGGGTACTCAGGCAGGCCGTGTGCCGCCGTCACAGTGCGCGCGATTGGGTGCTGCCGTCACCGCGTGCGTGAGAGTGGAATGCTGTACCCGGCATGCCCGCGCCGCAGAGCACGCAGAAGACCCCCACCGGGGTGTCGAGCCCAGCGGCAACCTTGGCGCGTACCACGCCGAGCTTGTTGCCTACCGCGCATTTCGGGCATATCGGATGCTCCATGGCACGATCTTACCGCCAGGTCTCATGGTGCAATCTGCATCAATCCGGGGCCCGGCCGCGCTGGAACCACCGATGTCGGGCCCACGGCGGCTAGCGAGAAGTCTGCTGGCCACGCCCCGCCGCGTGCGGCTGGCGCGGGCCTCCGGCAACCTGATCTGGCTCTGCATGTGGTTAGGGCGTGGCCGCGTGGTAGACACTGGTCGCAGGTACAGCCGGGGCGCGGACCGTCTCCCCTGCGGAATGAAGGTACGGCGCGTGACAGCGAAGATGCGGCAAGACTCTGTGGCGGTGCCCGGAACCCAGTCATCCATCGTGTGGCCGGGGGTCTCATGACGGAGGGGATGAGGCCATGGCTATGGCCGGGAGCGGAAGATGACAACGCGGCCGTCTTGCCACGCCTGGGCGAGGTGTTACGCGAGTACCGGACAGCGAACCAGCTGACGCAGGCTGCGCTGGCCGAGTTGCTCCAGGTGGACCAGACGTATGTGTCCATGATCGAACGCGGGCGCCGCCAGATCCGCGATGTCGGCTTCCTGCTGCGGGTGTCGCGTCTGCTGCGGATACCGCCCGCCGATCTGGGGCTGTCGAACGAGCTACTGGGCGCGGGTGAGGCTGCCAGGCGCGGGCCGGCGCGGAAGACGGGCGGCCAGCAGCTCGCGGGGGCTCATGCGTCAGTGGAGTCCAGCCAAGGTGAGTGGCGCGCGATCCGGCGCTACCTCAATCACCACCGCAACGATCTCGCCCAGATGGCCACCGACCTTTACCCCGCGGAGTTCCGGATCAAGCGAACGCCGCTTATCTGCCCGCCATCGTGGCTTCCAGCCGGACCCGTCGATCTGGCCGACATCGAGATGGCGTGGGTGAATGACGCTCCGGCCCTGCGTGTCACCGGAGCGGAGCCGGAGACCCAGCCGGTCCGTCCGCTGCGTGTGCCGGGGCACCAGTTCGAGCGGTACACGGCCGCGATCCGTTATCTGGACCCACCGTCGCTGTTCGAGAACCGGCCAAGTTACCGGCTGCTCGGCCTGGCATGGACCGGGGGAACGGGCGCCATGCGGTTCGGCCTGTCGACCTATTTCGACAAGCTGGACATCAGCGAGGCGGTGGGCCATGAGCTTGCCCGCGCCCGGGTCGGCACAAACGGCGAGATCAGCGCCAGCGACCTGCCGTTCCGGTCGCTGATTGGTGACCCGTTCGATCTTCAGCGGCGGGCGGTGCTGCCCGCGGCAACTACGCTGACGCTGCGGCGCAGCCGCGGCACCGCGAGCTTTCTGCTGCACTGGCGTGACCCGCGCAAGGTCGCAACGGCCGCTGGCGTCTATGACGTGATTCCGGCCGGGGAGTTCCAGCCGTCCAGCATCGCACCGCATGACCTAGTCAACGACTTCGATATCTGGCGGAACATCGTCCGTGAGTTCAGCGAGGAGCTACTCGGTGAACCGGAGCACGACGGCTCCCGCAGCACCCCGATCGACTATGACGGCTGGCCGTTCTACCGTGCGCTTGGCCAGGCCCGAACCGAAGGCAAGCTGAAAGCGGCCTGCATTGGCGCCGGGCTCGACGCGCTCACACTCGCGGCGACGATCCTGACCGTGGTCATCATCGACGATGACGTGTTCGACGAGGTATTCCGCGACGCCGTCCAGGTCAATGCGGAGGGCATCACGGTGTTTGACGAGCAGAGCCACGACGGCGGCCACGGAATCGCGTTCAGCGAGCAGAACGTTGCCCGGCTGCTGGAGCACGAGCCGATGGCATCGCCGGGGGCCGCATGCCTGGCCCTGGCCTGGCGCCACCGGATCGCGCTGCTGTCCAGTTAGCCAGTTACTGTGGCCAGGGGCCGGCTGAGACCGGTAATCCGCAGAAGGGAACTTGGCAATGCCGCGCGCAGCGCGCCACACGGTGGACACACCGGAGCACTGGCGGGATGTCCGCCAACTGCTGAACCAGCACCGCCACGAGCTGGCCGGGGTAGCCAGCCCGCTCTACCCCGGCGCTCGGCGGGTTGCTACCAGCCCGCTGCTCTGCTGTCAGCAGTGGGTCCCCGGCGTGCCGGTGGAGCTGGACCGGGTGATGCTGGGCTGGGTGGAGGACGCTCCAGCACCGGCGGTGGACGGGACGGAGGCGGTGGCTGAGGGTGTGCGGCCGTTTTGCGCCGACGCGGAACGGTACCCGGCTTACGCGGACGCGCTCGGGGCACTGGATCCGCCAGCGGTGTTCGAGAACCGGTCAGCGTATCGCCTGCTGGCCGCTGACCTGACCAGCGAGAAACCACGCATGAGCCTGGCCCGTGGCCGGTACTTCGATGGCGTGAACGTCGGCGAAGCGGTGGCCCACGAACTGGCAGCTGCCTGGCGCGACGACTCGGCGGCACTGGCTATGGAACGGTTGCCCTTTCGCCGCGCCGTGGGAGATCCGTGCGATTTGC
This sequence comes from Streptosporangiaceae bacterium, assembly GCA_035533915.1. Classification (GTDB taxonomy): domain Bacteria; phylum Actinomycetota; class Actinomycetes; order Streptosporangiales; family Streptosporangiaceae; genus Chersky-822. The sequence continues at coordinate 270 of DATLSX010000096.1, read as the reverse complement.
CGCGCCGCAGCGCCATGCCCGCGATCACCACGCTGACCCTGCGGCGCCTCCCGTCAGGCGAGGCCTCGTTCCTGCTCCACTGGCGTGACCCGGCCAAGGTCACCCACGGTGGCCGCCTGTACCAGGTCCTGCCTGTTGGTATTTTCCAGCCCGCCGGTGATACACAGGCTGACGAGCGGAACGATTTCAGCCTGTGGCGGTGCATGGTCCGCGAATTCAGCGAGGAGGTGCTGGGTGCTTCCGAGGACTACCGCAGCCTCGGCTCCCCGC
>DATLSX010000095.1:0-9309 GCA_035533915.1 Streptosporangiaceae bacterium | reverse complement strand
GCCGGCCGGTGCCGGACTCAGCCAGCAGCGGTTTCCTCACTGCCACCCGCATGAATCTGTGAACGACCGCCGCGGACAGCAGGATGCTAGCCGAGGTAAGGCTGGTCGCGATGCTCAGCGACATGGCCGACGCGAAACCGCATCGAGGGGTCCATCTGCAGCGAGCCGGCGGTGGCGAGCGGGACCCAGCGGACGTCAGACGTTTCGCTGCTCGGGGTTGGGGAGCCACCGACGGCGCGAGCGATCAGGACGATCGAGAACTCCTGCCGGACCTCGCCGTTGCTGGTGTACAAGATGACGTGGCCGGGGTCGGTGTAGATGCCCGACAGCCCGCTGACCTCGCAGTCGATGCCGGTCTCCTCGCGGGTCTCGCGTACCGCGGCCTGGGCGAGGGACTCGCCGAGGTCCACGCCACCGCCGGGCAGTGCCCAGTTGCCGTTGTCGGAGCGGCGGATCAGCAGCAGCTCACCCGCGTCGTTGGTGACCGCCACGTTGACCGACGGGACGATGCTGTTCGCGGGCGGGGCGTCCGGGTCGTGGTGATAGTCGATCCTGCGCGCCACCGGCTAGCCCTCCGGGACCGGCGTGGCCGACTCCCACACCCGTTCGAAACTCTCCAAATAAATGGAGGCGATCTCGCCGCCGGCGAGCTTGCGCAGATGCCACACCGGGGCCTGGGCGGCAGGGATGCCGAACACATGGGTGTTGACCAGCAGCTGGTCGTCGCCACGGTAGATCGAGTTGTACAGCACCGTCCGGTGGAACCGGAACTCCGCGCCATCCACCCGGCGCAGGTTGCGCATCATCACCAAGGCGTTGCGGATCTTGGCGGCCTGCGCGTCGCCGACACCCTCATCCGCGCCGCGTTCGGCCACCTGCGCGCTATCCGGGTCACCGAGCAGGATACGGACCCGCACCCCGTCGCCAGCCTTATCCGCCAGGATCTTCTGCAAGACCGCGTCTTCGGCCAGGAACAGCCCGGAGTACACCAGCACCCCGATGTCTTGTTCGGCGGATGTGAACAGGCGTTCCCAGGCATCGCGCGGAACGACCGAACGGTGCGGGTAAATGGCCAGGACCTCGCTCTGGGATGCCGCAGCGACCTGATCGTGCGACAGCGCGTCTGGCCACAGGTACGCCTCATCCACGCCCAAGCGGGCAGCGACCCCATAACGATGCTTCCGGTACGGGGTACGTCCAGCCACCCAGCGCTCGACCGTCTTGTGGTCCACGCCGAGCTCCTCGCCCAAGTCGGCGGGGGTGATCCCGCGCTCAAGCAGCGCGGCGCGCAACCGTTCGTTCGGCATGGACCAGACCGGGTCGGCGGGACGTCTAGGACGGGAACACCATAGCCGGGACGTCTCGGCCGGGTCCAGCCACGCGGTGACGGCGTCCACACAGTGCGTCGCATGCTGCCTGGCATGGAACTCATGCTCGCTGGTTTAGGCCTCTTACTCATCATCGTGTTCGTGGTTCCGCTCGCGGTCCTGCGGGCCGGAATCCGGCAGCAGGAACGGGCAGCCTGCCTAACCTGCCAGCCCTCTGGCCTGTGCGCCGCCCTGGCCCGCCGGCTGCTCGGCCTGTACGCACAGCTTCCTGGCGATGCCGGCCAGTACGGCGCGTCGCCGCTGGTTCCAGGCGCGAAGGATGCGAGGTCGTCATGACCATCAGCTGCACCGCCCACGTCACCGGCCCACCCGGCATCGTCATTCCAGCTTCCCGTCCAGGCGTGATCGGCGCAGCTGTCATCAGGGCAGCCAGGCGCTCCGCTGGCCTGCCCCGGCGGCGGCTTGCGCAGATGCTCTCTGTCAGCCATGGGACTGCGCTCGGCTGGGAGAACGGCACAACACCATTGTTCTGCGTCCCTTACGGCCAGCTCCGCACACTCGCCGATGCGCTGACCGACGCAGGCGCACGGGTCGGGTGGGAGCTGGACGAACTCCTGATCGCCTCACAATGCGACCTGCTCGTAACAGGCATACTGCACGGGTTCGAGGACTACGCCGAAGTACCCCTTGTGGAAGGCAGCAGCGCCGAAGCCTGGGCCGCCCGCGGCATGCTCCGCTGGGCACTGACCGGAATAGTACCGATGCGGTACCGCCTATATGCGCCATCGGGCACACTCCTGGCCCAGCCGGTTGTGAAGGCCGTCCTGGGCGTGGCGCGAGACCTGCATGCAGGTGCGCACGGGTTTGACCTTGTACGTTATGGCACAGCCCTGATGGCGCTCGCTCAGCCCACGCCCTAAGGTCTCTGTCGGCGCTCCACTATCCCTGCATCCAGAGCAGCAGCGTGAGCGTGGGATATAGCTGACTCAGACTCAGCTGCGGTCAGTTCGAGAGTCCCTAGCGGACGTACTGGTCCCACGATGGTGCGGTGGGTGTCTGGAAGTCGGGACTCCAGGACCCGAGCCACGGCGGCCCTTGCGCTGAGCCGTATGCGGGGTGCGCCGCGAAGACAGGGCCGAGACAGCCTCCCGCAGAGCGGCAACCTTGGCCGCAAGATCCGACAGGGCTGCAGCTTGCTGCTTCTCATGCTCTTCGCGGCCAAAGGTGACGAACCAGGCTGCGACAGAGGCGGTGATGACGCCGAGTAGGCCAACACCAGCGAACATGAGCACCACCCCGACCGCACGCCCGGCCGCAGTCACCGGAAAGTGGTCTCCATACCCAACCGTCGTCACTGTGGATACCGCCCACCACAGTGCGTCAGGGAAGGTGGTGATAGTTGCCCTCGCCGCGGTGCGCTCCACGTCGAGTTCCATTACCGCGGCGGCGAAGATGAGGATTCCGGCAGTGCCCACCGCCATCAATGCCGCACGGCTGGCGAGACGCAAGCGGCTCTCGGTTACAGCGCGTCCCGATGCCGACGTCAGGAGACCGAGCCTGGCCACCCGGATGAGCCGGATCGACCGCAGGGCTCTGAGCGGACGCAGCACAGGAATGACAACGATCAGCAGGTCGAAGATGTTATGCCGCAGGAAGGCCAGTCGATCCGGTGCGACGAACAGCCGTGCCAGGTATTCAACGAGGAACGCCGCCCAGATACCAAGATCGATTGCTGCCAAGGCCGCACGCACCTGAGGTGACAGGTGCGGATTCAGCACCGGAAGCACCAAGGCGACGATGAAGATCAAGGTGAGCACAAGCATCGGGAGGGCTAGCAAACGATCGAGGCGCTCAGCGGCGGCCCGGCGCCACTCAGGAACCTCAGTGTGTCCCCTGCCTCTCTTCACGCCGGCACCCCCGCCACTGGCAGCGACGTGCTCGAAGCCAGTTCACCTTGGCGCGGGCCGTGTCAAGCACGCGTCCCTGGCTAGCCGTCATAACCGGACGAGCCCGCCACTCAGACCTTCTCAGTATCAGCCTGAGACCGCTCATGAGCGTGACGTAGTCTCGGAGGTCCTTCGTTCTGGGACTGAAGTCACTACTGGTAGCCCACTTGCGCCGACCGACCCATTACATCGGCGGTTATACAGGTACATATCCGTCTGGACAGGTCATCTCAGGCTGCGCCTGTCTTCAGTGCCGGGGCGCGATCTGGGAACAACTTCAAGGGTCTTGATCTTGGCCAGTGTGGGCCGGGCGGTCGTACGCACTGCCTGGTTCAGTGCGAATCTCCATCCGGACAGGAGGCGTAGGGGCCGCAGCCGTGGTGGTCCACGGGTGGCGTAGTGGCTTCACCGCGGAGCCAGCAGATCGTTGCCTGGATGGCCTCTCCGTATTGCGGCGGGCGGTCATCGGGATCGACCGGCTCACCACCTGGCCGTCCTTGCCGAGCTATCTCCTCAGCGGCTCCTTCCTCGATGGCCAGATAGTCCAGCGGTGGCCGGACCATGAACTGGTTGCGCAGCGGCGAGACGTACTCGTCGCCGAGAGCCCAGTTCAGTAGGTCGCGGACGCCTCGCAGCCAGGCGGCGTTCATCCACGCCGGGTCCCAGCGCCAGGGGTGGCTGGCGTCGGCTGGGTCCATCGGCTCAGGGAGGTCGAAGGTTTCCAGTCCGCGTATCGCCTGGTCCCGGACCCGCCGCATCTCCTCGTCTGTTCTGGCGTAGTCGCCGCTCGCGCCGACGAACTGGCTGCGGTTGTCACCATCCACCGGGATCTCGTCGGACTCGCCCGCCAGCCAGCGCAGCAGGCGACGGACTTCGCCGATCTGATCGCAGTAGTCGGTCGGCACGCCAGGTGGGGCGGTGGAACCGACGGGGTCGGCGTCGGCTTCGGCCAGGATCTGCTCACGCGACGGGGTCTGGCCCGGAGCAGGGTCGAGCGTCACCGGTGTGGTGGGCTGGTCGCCGCTGAGTACCCATCGCCAGGCTTGCCAGACGCGCCCGCGTGTGCCCATCTCGACCATGCTCTGCGCGAGCACGACTTCGACCTGGTGATGGGGCCGGGCGATGGCGGCTGGTAACGTCCCGCCAATCCGGGCGAATGCAGACCCTGAGTCCGATGACAAGTATCCGGTCACGGTGCCTATTGTGAGCCGCTCCTCTGTCACTGGTCAGCCTCGTTCCGGTTCGCCGGGCCCGGCATCTGCCTAGGCTGCCTGGTAGCGCTCCACGACCTGGGCCGATGGGACGAGTTCGGGCTTGGGCGGCTGGAGGACCGCTGCCCGTTCCCGCTTGGATTGGGCCGGCCAGGCGAGTCCGGGTGACAGGTCGTCTTCCTCGGCTCCGGGCAGGGGTGTGTTCGCCAGTTCGTCCAGCTTGGCCTGGACGGTCTTGGCGTTGTCCCGGATCCGCAGCACCTGTTCCGGGATGCCCTCATGCGCAGCCTCAGGGGTCAGGCCAAGCACCAGCTGGCCGGCGGTCTCGCGCTGCCTGCTGGACGCTAGCTCGTTCTGCTGCTGGCGGGGTATAGGGCCGGGGAGCAGGTGCGCCGAGCCGTCGAGGGTGAGCTGCACCCATACCTCTTTACCTGCGCCCGGCGCGGGAGCCTCCTGTCGCGGGAGGCCGTCTGCCTCGGCGGGGTGTGGCCGGAGCGTTGCGATGACCATGCCGGGGTGCCGACGGCGCAACTCCAGGTCGGCGGCGATCGCGATCCGCCGGGTGGACTCGGTGACCGCTTCCCACTGGCGCCGGGTCTCCTGCACCGCGGTGAACAGGTCCGCCTCCCGCGCCGCCTTGGCTTCCAGCGCCCGCCACACCTGTGCGAGCCGCCGGTGCCGCCCCGCCGTCTCCTCATCGGTGGCGGCGTGCGCCTCATGCTCGGCCCGGACCGCCTTGACGTGGGCGTCGCGCTGCGCCACCCGCATCAGCCGCAGTTCCTCGGCGACGTGGGGTGGCGCCCAGGCGGTCTCGCGTTCGTAGGTGCCGCGCCGCAGCCACAGGTCCCCGTCAGTGCAGTTGCGGAGGTCGATGCCGTCGACCCGGCCGAGCGCGGCCAGCGCGGCGTGCCAGGCGGCGCGGGCTTCGGGGCTGGTCCGGCCGGGCGCGGGTCCGATCGGGTCGGCCGGATGTGCGTACCCGTACCGTTCCCGGTAGGTGGCCACCACGCCCGCGCGGTGTTCCCAGTCCGCCCGTGCCGCCGCGTCGGGTGGGAGCGGGCCGAGGCCCTGGATCGCCCACAACGGCTGCGTCTGTGCGGCGTGTTCGCCGAGCCGACGGGTCCGCTCGTCCATGGCTTCGGCGAGTTCGCGCAGGTAGCGGGCCAGGTCAGGGTCGCTGGTGCCCAGGACCCGGCTGGCGAAGGGGCCGGGCGGCTGCGGCTGGATGCTGCCGAGCCTGCGGCGGATCCGGGCATCGAGGACCCGGGCGGGGTCGCGGGCGCCGTCCATGCCGCGTACGGCGATGGCCTGGCGCAGAACCTGGGTGCCGTCCAGTCCGGCGGTTTCGGCTTCGCGGAGGGTGCGCCACAGCCAGGTGCAGGCCGGATCGGCGAGGGCTTGCTCGGCGAGTTCGGTCGGCAGGGCGTCGCGGAGTGCCTGCTCGAACCGGGTGTGCTGGGCGCGGCGGGTGAGGTCGTCCCAGATCCCGCCGAGGACGCCGATGTGGTCGGCGTTGGACAGTTCACGTTCGAGGGTTTCGGTGGCTGATAGCTCGCTGCCGTCGCGGGCCAGCACTCCCGCCAGCACCGTGACCGGGTCAAGAACGGGCATCTCGTCGCCGCCGCCGGCGGTCTGCGGGGTGGGCAGGCCTGCGCGTTCGCGGGCGAGTCGGCGGGCGCGGTCGAGTTCGGGGGCGGGGCGGGTGCCTTCGCGGATGTCGGCCAGGCGCGGGTACTGGGTGATGCAGTAGGCGTAGTTGGCGTCGCGGCCGCGGCTCATCGCCACATACAGGCCCTGCCGGCCGCCGAGCCCGTCGACCAGGACGTGGGCGGTGTCCACGGTGCGGCCGAGCGCGGCGTGCTGCGTGGTCGCATACGCCAGGCAGGCGTGGTCGGCGAGGTAGCGTTTGGGCACCTGGAACGGTTCCGACCAGCGGGCTTCGCCGGTGGCCGGATCGCGGCCCAGCAGGCGGCGCACCTCGGCGCGTAGCCCGCCCAGGTCAGCCGCCGTGCTGGTGATCTGGAGGACATCCCGGTTGGTCAGCTCCCGGCCTGGGTGGGCGGTGCGGATGTTGCGGCGGGCCATGACCAGGTCGCCGGCGCTGGCGCGTTCGCCGCAGGCCAGGGACAGGTGCGGGCCGGCAGAGACCAGGCCGTAGCGGATGAGGTCGTCGCGGGCACGGCGGGACAGTTCGCGGGCCTGGTCCTCGGTGCGGGCCATCAGCAGGGTGTCCTTGCCGTCCAGGAAGTCGGCCAGCCAGCCGCGGTAGGCCTGTTCGGTGGCCTCGTCGGGGGTGCCGCCGCGCAGCCGTCCGTGCTCTTCGTATTCGGCCAGGACGGTGACGTCGCCGGTGCGCAGCCGCAGGGTTGCGTCGCGTTCCCATTCGTGGGTGAACCGCTGGGGCTCGGTGAGCTGAACGTAGCCCTGGCGGCGGGCGAGCATCATCATCGCGCCGCCGCCCTCGACGGCGGCGAGTTGCTCGTGGTCGCCGGTGATGACGACCTTGCAGTCGTGGTGGTGCGCGAGGTTGAGGATCGCGGCCATGTCGGCGAGCGACATCATGCTGGCCTCGTCGAGGATCAGCAGCGAGCCGGGCGTGACAGGCAGGGCACCGCGTGCTTCGCGGCGGTCTTTGAGGTGGCCCAGGAAGCGGGCGGTGTTGTAAGCGCGGGTGACGCCTGCTTCGTTGAGTACGTTCGCGGCGGTCTGCGACGTGGTCAGGCCGATCACCTCGCCCATGCCGGACTCACGCCAGACGCGGGCCATCTCGGCGACGGTGCGGGTCTTGCCGGACCCGGCCGGCCCAGCCATCACCTCGGCGCGGCGGACCGAGGTGAGCAGACGGTATGCGGCGACGGCCTGGTCCAGGCGCAGCCCGCACCCCGTGGACTGGGTGATGGCGCCGGGGCCGGTGTCTTGCGCCTGGAGTTGCGCTTCCAGGTGCGCCTGTTCCGCGCCGAGAAATAGCGCCACGGTGGCGGGCTCCAGGCGCGGCGCGCCGGTCTCCTGCGCCTGGACGAGGAGGCGTTCTTCTAGGTCAAGTTGCGCGCCAGTGGTGTATCGGGCCGCGCCGTGCGGGATGTAGAGGCTCTCTCCGCTGGCGCGGCGCAAGCTGTCCGGGACCCGCGGCCATTCCGGGGCTGAAAGCATGACCGCTTCGGCAGCGAGCGCGCGGCGCGCCAGGGCCGGGAGCAGGGTGGCCGCGTCGTGGTGGGACATGGCCGGAACCTCAGCGGGCAGGCGCTCGCCGAGGTGGCGGATCAGGTCGGCTTCGGTCCATGTGGGCTGGGCTGCCTGGACAGCGGCGACCGCCTCCTGGATGAGGCGTTGCGCCTGCGCGTCGGTGAGTGGGCCGGGAGCTGCCTGGGCGCGGGCGGGTGAGGGCTCCGGCGCGGCGGGCTCGGCGTCAGGTGTGGCAGGGTCCTGGCCCGGCGCTTGCGCCGGGGGCGAGGCGCCGCGCAGCACGGCTGGCGCCAACGGTTCGAGTGCGCCTGCTTCGCTGGCGCTGGCCTGCGCCGACCAGCGGCGCACCAGCGCCGCCAAATCGAGCGGCTCGCTGTCCTTGCCGCGCCGGGTGGCGTGGTTGGCCCACTGGCGCAGGCTTGTCAGCGCCCGCGCGTCCGGGACGCGCCCGAACTGCGCCTCATACGCCTGCGCCAGGCGCCCGGTGAGCGGGCCAATGCTGCGCCGGCGCGAGGAGAACATGTCCATCAGTGCCTGGTGCACGTCGGCGATCTCGCGCCCGTGCCCGTCACGGCGCGGCACCCATCCGACGCCGAACCGGCGGGTCAGCGCGTTCTCCATCGCCAGCGTCGCGATCGCCGAGGCGGCCGGCCGCTGCCGGTACAGCGACATCGAGTCCAGCGCCCGCCACTGCCCGTCGCTCTCCCGCTTGACCTTGTGCAGGATCAGGTTGTGGACGTGCAGCTGGGGGTCGCCGTCCCGGCTGGTGTGCTGGCGGAACGAGGCGATCACCCACTCGCGTGCGTCCTCCCATCGCCCACCCGGGTGATACCCGGCGCGGGTCTGCCCGGCTTCGTGCTGCAGGTAGTCGAGCCCGGCGGCGTTGCCTTCCATGACCGCAGCCCAGATGCCGTCGGCCACCTCCTGCCAGGTTGCGGCAGCCGCCAGATCTCCCGCTTGCGCCGCGGCGACCGCGTTCGCCAGCGCGCTGGCGTGGAACAGCGACACCGACTTCGACACGCTGAACGTCGCGTCCCAGTACAGGTCCGGGGTCCGGACCCGGGCTTTGGCCTCCACCATCAGCTGGTCACGACGCTCAGCGGTGGCGTGCGGCTCCGCCGCCAGCAGCGCCGCGTAGATCTCCTCCGCCGCGCGGTACCTGCCGGGAGCCCGGCCCAGCCGGACCTGGCCGGCCGGGTCACGCGGGTCCAGGTGCTGGCCGTACAGCGGCTCGAACACCGCCCGGTCCACGACGCCGCCAGGACGTAAGCCCAGCTCCGGTACTCCTTTGCCGGTCCAGATCCCTGGCGGCTCCCCGCCACGCTCCGCCGGAGACAGGTAGTACCCGGCACCACCAGTGCCCGTGCGGTCCTGGCCGCGATCCGAGGTGCCGATCTGCTTCCACGGGTAGGAGGCGTCGTGGCCTTTGGAAATCGTGATGATTCCAGCCACCCGATCCCCTCCCCGCCGCGCTCCGGCAGCCCGCCGCCCTGACGGAACTCAGTCGCGGTAGGGACCGCCCTTGCGGGCGGCCCCCCGCACAGATCCCAGCGTGCGGGATTACCGCACTGGGCTCCTACCTCGGGTGCATGGCGGCGAAGCGCGCCTCCGGGAAGGGATGCGTGATGCGGGCGGGCGGTA
>DATLSX010000094.1:0-90263 GCA_035533915.1 Streptosporangiaceae bacterium | reverse complement strand
TAGCGCCACAAGATTCTGCTAGCATCTCATCGTAAACTTCGACGGGCTTACGGTAATCGAGCGTCTTGCGCGGCCTGTCATTGAGGCGCATCGCGATTCTATCAAGTTCCGCCTGGCTGTGCAATGACAGGTCGGTTCCTTTCGGGAAATACTGGCGGAGCAGCCCGTTGGTGTTCTCATTCGAGCCACGCTGCCACGGGGAATGCGGATCACAGAAATAGACCGGCATCCCAGTGCGCACGGTGAAGTCGGCGTGCCGCGCCATTTCCTTTCCCTGATCCCAGGTCACGCTGTTCTTCATGAATTCCGGCAGCGACTCCATTTTCCGCGCCAGCAGCGCCGTCGCCGTCGCACCGAGCACGATCCGGCGGATGAGCACTTCGAGCCGGTCGCCCCGGTCTATCCCGTCCGTCGCGAGCAGCACGATCCCGAGCCAGGAGGCGAGCAAGATCAGGCCACGGTCGGCACCGCGGATCTGGTCCGCTGGCAGTGCCGCCCAGTTGGCCGATACGTAGGCGGCGAGGGTGGCGCAGCAGAACAGGCAAGCCGCGATCCTGACTGGCTGGTGACCGGTGTCGAGCCAGAACGCCGGGTGCCACCTGGCCACCAGGTAACAGCACAGCAGGGCGATGCCGAACAGCGTGGCCGGCGGCCCCGCGGCGCCGAAGGTGCCGACGACCAGTGACGACGGGATTGCCATCAGCAGGAAGAGGTAGCAGCTCAGCGCGGCTACCGCGTCCGCACCCTGACGCGTCGCTCCCGGCGGCGCGGACGTCGGCATCGCGTACTCGAAATTCACGGCGGTTCGGTCTCCTGTCCTGGGCTGTCCGGCTACCGGGGCATGAGCTGGTCCGAGCAGCCCAGGCAGGCGGGCCGGCGGGCCGGCCTGAGCAGCGCGGTCACGGCCGGCCACGACTCCTTGCGGCCGCGCGGCACCTTGGTCAGCTCGAGCGCGGCGCAGACGAGGAAGTAGCACCAGGAGGCTGCCGCGCCATGGCGGCGCCGGTAGAGCCGCACCCGGTTGACGAGTGCATGGAATGGGTCGTGGCGTCGCGGCCCGAGTGCCCGCCCAGGTGCGTCGCTACCGCTCGGGGCTCGTACCTGACCAGCAGGCCGGCGTCGCGTGCCCGCAGCGCGATATCGACCTCTTCTGAGTACAGGAAAAACGATTCGTCCCAGCCGCCGAGCAAGTTATAGCACTGGCGTGACATGAGCAGAATGGCCCCGAGTGCCCAGTCCACCGTGCGCGGCCGGTCGTAGGCCGCGAGGCCGGCGACGTATTCACTGAAAATCGGCAGCCTGGTCTTGGTGAGGCCAACCGCGCGCAGCAGGGTCGGGTCGCGGCGAAGTGACAATTCGAGGCCGCCGGCCAGATTCCGGACCTGCGGCGCGACTATGCCGACGTTCGGTTCCCGCAGCGCCGCCAGGAGCGGCGGGACGCTATTCCTGTGCAGCCGGATGTCGGCATTGAGCACCAGGATCGCCGCAGCCGCGGATGCGGCGGCGCCGAGGTTGATCCCGGCGGAATAGCCTGTATTGGCCGAGCGGATGACCCTGCAGTCATCTCGTCTTTCCACCAGGTCAGCGGTACCGTCGCGGGAGCCGTTGTCCACCACGACCACGTCGGCGGTCAGCCGGCCGAGCGCTCCGGGGAGGGAATCCAGCAGGTCGCCGATGACATCGGAACTATTGTAGGTGACGATGACTGCGACTATGTCCGGCGGCATATGCCGTAGTCTATTCGAATCGCTGGGCGTCCACCCGGTTAATTGCAGCGACTAAAAGCAGCCGTTCCTTGCGTGTTCCAGGTATTTTCGGACCAGATATTCCCGTACTTGCGCATCCCGATATCCGTGACGCATCCGTAGAAACCGCCGCGCGGATAGTACCGGCTGCTGATCTGGTTACCGGTGATGACGATGTCGCGGCTGGGCGGCCCGCCCGGATTCTGCCCGGCATAGACCGTGTATCCGCCGCCGGCGAGCAGGTTTCCGGTGATGATGCGGTTCTGCTGACCGCCGAAGTCCTCGAACAGGCCGATCGCGTCGGTCTGCGCCCGGTCCACCAGGATGGTGTTGCCGGTGATCGTCAGCCGCCTGGTGCCGCCACCGTTGGAGGTCACGCCATTGGTGTGGTCGCCGGGCAGGTAGCCGGGATCGTGGATGTAACTGCCCTGGATCAGCCCGGTCTCGAGCTGGACGCCGCTCTCGAACATCGAGATGTCGTCGCGCAGGATCATGGTGCTCGCGGAGTCGCCGAAGACGTCCTTGATCCCGGCCATCAGGCGTCCGGCGCGAGTGTCGCGGCCGCTGGTCGTGCAGTCCTTGATCGTCACGTCTGACGTGTGCCGCAGGCTGATCCCGATCACGTTCGGCCCGCCGGCCACCACCCGCACGTCCCTGATCGTCACGTCGGACCCGGTGATGTCCAGGTTGTACGGGATGTACAGGCCACTGAGCACCGCACCGTCCCCGTCTACCTGGACGAAGCCGCGGGGATCGAAGTACCAGCCCGGGCCGTGTGACACCTGACCCGGCACGGCCAGCAGAGTTGTCCCCTTGGGTACGCCGGTGGTCAGCGCGCTGGGGAAGACGTTCGCCGGCGACGCGGGGCGCGGGTGGCCGCCGCCCGCCCGGTGCCCGGCTGCCAGCACGAGCAGGTAGCAGAGCGCGGCCACGCCAGCCGCGACGACGGCAAGCACGACGGGGTGAGCGCGAAGCGTAGTTAACATGGAACGGATTGTAGTCAGCAATGCGTCCGGGCGGCGCCCTAACGGTGCGGAAGCCACCCGGACGGCGGGAAGATCACCTGCTATGGCGAAGGAACTACCGTACCGGTGGCATCCCAGAAGTTGCCGGACCAGATGTTGCCCGCCCCGGCCGGGTCGAAGTACGCGACCGGCCGTAGGCGCCGCACTTGGGGTAGTAGATCGTGCTGAACCGGTTGCCGGAGATGACGATGTCGCTGGTCGGCAGGGCGGCCTTGGTTGCCCCGCCGTAGATGGCGTACGCGCCGCCGGCGACCAGGTTGTTCGTGACGGACCGGCTCGCCTGGGTGTTGAAGTCCTCGAACAGGCCGATCGCGTCGGTCTGCCCTCTGCTGTTCAGGATCGTATTGTGGGTGATCGACAGCAGGCTGGTCCCGCCGTTGGACATGACGCCGTTGGTGTGGTCGCCGGAGATGTATCCGGGATCGTGGATGTAGTTGTCCTGGATCACGCCGCTGTCGAGTTGCACGCCGGTCTCGAACCTGGAGATGTTGTTCCGCAAGATCGTCGTATCGGCGGAATCGCCGTAGACGTCCTTGATCCCGGTCATCAGCCGGCGCGAACCGGTGTCGATGCCGCTGATCGTGGTGTTCTTGATCGTCACGTCATGGGTGTGCCGCAGGCTGATTCCGATCACGTCTGGTCCGCCGGCCACCACATGCACGTCCGAGATAGTGACGCCAGAGGCCACGATGTTGACGTTGAACGGAATGTACAGATCGTTGAGCACCGCGCCCGCGCCGTCCACCTGCACGAAGCCGCGCGAGTCGTAGTGCCATCCCGTGCCCTTCGACACCTGGCCGGGAACGGTCCGCAGGACGGTTCCCGCGGGCACGCCGGTGCTCGACGCGCTCGGATACCCGCAGGTGGCGGGACTGGAGCCGCAGTTGAGCTGCTGTGATATCGAGACCGGCCCGCGCAGGTTGAGCCCCGCGATCAGGCCGACGGCTACCAGCACCAGCGCGAGGGCCGTGATCAGCACGAACCTTACGAGCCTGCCGCGGTGCCGGCCGGGATCGCGCGGCGGCTTGTCGCCGGCGTGGTTCATCGCTGTAGACATGGTCTGCCCCCTCTTCACGACTAGTCCCAGGTCCACGCTGCCTGATGAGCCTGACGCCGCCGCAGAGGCGAATTTCCCGGCTCGCGGGGGCATCCTCCCGTTCTCACTGGGTCGCTTCGGCCCGCGCGGCCCGCTTAGTTCAGCCCGGTTAGTTCAGCCCGGTTACTTCGTCCTGGTTATTTGGGCCTGGTTCCTTCGTCCTTGAGTTACTTAGGCCGGGGTGCGCGGGCTACGGTGCTTCGCCTTGATGTTTCTGGGTGAGTACTCGGGCCTGGCTGCTTCGGCCTGGTCTGGCCTGGTCAGGCCGAGTGGTCGCGCCGCCGGGCGAGCCCGCGGCGGGCGACGAACGCGGCTGCCTGTGCCCGGCGGTGCATGCCGAGCTTGGCGAGCAGCGAAGCCACGTAATTCCGCACGGTCAGTTCGGACAGCGACATGCGCTCGGCTATCTGCCGGTTCATCAGGCCCGCACCGACGAGGCACAGGACCCGGCGCTCCTGCCCGGTCAGGCCGGCCAGCGGGTCCGGGCCGGGCATCCGGATGCGTTCGATCATCAGCCTGGCGGCATGAATATCGAGGGTGGACAGGCCCGCCGCCACCGTCCGTACCGCGTCGACGAGATCGCCGGCCCGTGCGTGCTTCAGCACGCAGCCGTCCGCGCCGGCCAGGACTGAATCAGCGAGCGCGCGCTCGTCCCCGTGCGGCAGCAGGATCAGGCACGTCGTACCGGGCAGGACCGCGCGAATCTCGCGGCAGACCGACATGCCGTCGCCGTCTGGCAGCCAGGCGTCGAGAACGGCGACATCGGGACGCAGCTCCGGTATCCGCTGACGTGCGGTGAGCACGCGCCCGGCTTCCCCGACCACCTCCATGTCAGGCTGTTCGGCCAGCAGTTCGCGCAGCCGGCGCCTGGCCGCATCGTGGTCGTCAAGCAGGAACACCCTGATCTGCCGCTGCCCGCCGTTGCTCATGGTCATCTGCGGCTCCCACGCGGTTGGCGAGGCCCACGTACCAGCAACGATTACAATTCGCAAGTATTACGATACCCATCGTGACCAGGGAATACCCGTCGCCGGGCGGCGGTCTCAGCCGACGGTATAAGCCTGGCGGCGGCCCACCGGGACGCGCGCGCCGCCCTGTTCGATGCTGCGTGAGGCCGCCTCAAGTACCGCGAGGACACGCAGCCCGCTCCGCCCGTCGGTCAGCGGCGGCCGGCGCTGCGTGATGGCATCGGCGAACTCGGCCATCACCCCGAGCAGCGCCTCCCGTTCGGGCAGCGCCGGGACCCGCATGTCGCCGAGCCGGTAGGAGATCAGTGCCTGCCGCCGGGCGGCCGCCTCGGCGGAACTGCCCGGCAGCCGCTCCACGCCGCGGTCGTGGATCATGAGCCGGGCAGCCGGGTTCATATCGTCCCAGACGATGGTCCGGGGCGCCGCCGAAGATCGTGGTCCGTACCTTGATCGGGCTCAGCCAGTTGACGTGCAGGTGCGCGATCGCGCCGCTGGAGAGCCAGACCGACAGATAGGCCAGGCAGGCATGCCCGGCCCCGAGCGGGTCGGTCGCGTGCGCCGCCACCGCGACCGGCTCGACGCCGGCCGGCAGCACGAAGTCCATGATCGACACATCGTGCGGCGCCAGGTCCCACAGCACGTCGACGTCAGGCTGCACCAGCCCGAGGTTGATCCGGACCGAGTCGATGAAACGCAGCTCGCCGAGCTCGCCCTCGCGGATGGCCTGCCGCACCCTGGCCGCCGCCGGGGTGTAGCAGTAGGTGTGGTCGCACATCAGCGTCAGGCCGGCGGCCGCGGCCTGCGCGATCACCTTCTCCGCCTCGTCGGCACAGGCGGTCAGCGGCTTCTCCACGAGCACGTGCTTGCCGGCGTCGAGCGCGGCGCTGACCAGCTCGAAGTGCGTCGCCGCGGGGGTCGCGACCGCTACTGCCGCGACGGCCGGGTCGTCGAGTACCTGGTCGAAGCTAGGAGTCGGCCGGACCGTCGTAT
Organism: Streptosporangiaceae bacterium; assembly: GCA_035533915.1. GTDB lineage: Bacteria > Actinomycetota > Actinomycetes > Streptosporangiales > Streptosporangiaceae > Chersky-822. The sequence goes on along the minus strand of DATLSX010000094.1, from coordinate 84,439 downwards.
GCCGCCCGAGTACCTTGACGGCACGATCGACGTCAGTATCACACAGCCACTTCAGATCCAGCGCCTGCGTGGCGAGTGCCGTCCTGACCAGATTCGGTCCCCAGTAACCCGCGCCCACGATCGCCAGGCCGATCGGCGACCGCGTCACCCGCTGTCGGATTTTAGGCCTCCATTATTCAATCACGGTTAATTTGCTCGTTATTGCGTACTCGGTACCCGGCGCCAATCGTACCGCGATGCCGCCGGAGTCTATCTGCCGACTCTGATCAGCAGCCAGAATTTGACGAAGATTATCCGCGCGTCGTGTGCGTCGCGCATACTGTCTCGTCGTGGCTAGCGTGATCGTCCCCGCATATAACGAAGGCCAGGTGATTGGCCGGCTGCTGAGCCAGCTCGTCCCGGCCAGATCATCCTCGGACCTAGAAATAATCGTCGTCGCCAACGGATGCAGCGACAATACCGTCGAGATCGCCCGGTCCTTCGGGCCACGGATCGTGGTCCGGTCAGTGCCGGTGGCCTCCAAGCATCAGGCGCTGCTGGAGGGAGACAAAGCCGCGACCGGATTCCCGCGTGTCTACCTCGATTCCGACGTAGCGGTGCGGGCGGTGGATATCTGGGAACTCGTCGCGGAATTGGAAAGGCCGGGCGTGCTCGCCGCCGCTCCGCGCCGTGACTTCGACTTCACCGGGTGCCCGTGGCCGGTGCGCTGGTATTACGACATCTGGCAGCGGCTGCCCGAGGTGCGCCGCGGGTTGTTCGGCAGGGGTGTGGTGGCGCTCAGCACGGCCGGGCACCAGCGACTGGCCGGCCTGTCGCCGCTGCTCGCCGACGACCTGGCCGCGTCGCTGTGCTTCGCGCCGTCGGAACGGAGCGTCGCGGCGGGTGCCCGGGTTGTCTGCTACCCCCCGAGGACACTGCGCGACCTGCTGCGCCGCCGGATCAGGGTGGTGACAGGGGTGGCGCAGATCGAGCGCTCGGCCGACGCTCCGCCGTCGACCGCCCGCACCAGCCCGGCTGACCTGGTCGCCATCGTGCGGGCCGAGCCCGCCGTGGCCGTCAAGGTCACGGTCTTCGCCGCCGTGACCCTGGCCGCCCGGTGGCGGGCCCGCCGGGTGATCTCCCGCGGCGACTACGCCACCTGGCAGCGGGACGAGAGCAGCAGGTCCGGCGGTCCAGCGCGGGAACCTGCCGGGAAAGTCCCCCGGCAGCCAGCCGGGGAAGTCCGGTGAGGGCGATCGCCGCGAGCCAGGGCCAGTGGGATCAGCTGATCGTGCTCTGCGCGGTCAACCGGTACGACGGCATCGCGATGGGTGACTGGCACCTCGCGCACCAGCTGTCCAAGCTGTGCCCTGTGCTCTACGTCGACCCGCCGATGTCCCGGCTGACCCCGCGGCGGCAGCCGGGAGCGGCCGCGGCGCTCGGCCGGCCCAGGCTGCGGGTGCAGCAGCCGGGATCGCCAGGCTCACCCCCGTGGTCCAGCCGTTCCCGTCCCGGCCAGCCGCGGCGGGCCTGACCAGCGGCCTTACTCGTCAGTACCTGCGCCGGGCAGCCGCCCGGATGGGCGGCCGGGTACGGGCGGTGATCAGCGGCTGGCCGCTGTATCCCGCCTTCGGCGTGTGCGGTGAGCAGGTCCGCTTCTACTGGGCACACGACGACTTCGTCGGCGGCGCGGCACTGCTCGGGCTGGACGCCGGCTTGGTCGACCGCAGGGAGCGGCGGATCGCGGCGGACGCGGACCTGGTCGTGGCCGCGAACCCGATCGTCGCCCAGACCTGGCGGCTCCGGGGCCTGGACACCGCGCTCATCCCGTACGGGACCGATGTCGACGCCTACCGCGACGTGGACCGGGCACCCTGGCCGCCTGAGGTGACCCTGCCGGGCCCGGTGGCCGGCTTCGTGGGCCACATCAACGACCGCACCGACCTGCGCCTGCTCGAGGCCATCGCGGCCAGGGGCCGGTCGCTGCTCCTGGTCGGGCCGAAGGACCCGGCGTTCGAGCCGCGGTGATTCGAGGCCCTGGTCGGGCTGCCGCACGTGACCTGGGTCGGGCCGAAGCCGTTCGGCGCGCTGCCGGGCTACCTGCGGGTCATCGACGTGGGACTGGTGCCGTACCGGAACTCGGCGTTCAACCGCGGCAGCTTTCCGCTCAAGACCCTGGAGTACCTGGCCGCCGGGCGCGGTGTCGTCGGCACCGGCCTGCCCGCGACCCGCTGGCTCGGCACCGACCTGGTGCGGATCGCAGACCAGCCGGCCGCGTTCGCCGATGCTGTCGAGCGGGAGGCCGCGCGGCCGAGGACCGCTGCCCTGGCGGCTACCCGCAGGGAGTTCGCGGCCCGGCATAGCTGGGCCAGGCGCGCGGCGGATATTCACGCTGCCATCGAGGCACGCTGCGGGTCAATGCCATGGGGTTTAGATGTTTCGGCGTTAGTGTCTGTTTCCGTGTTCTGGTGACTGCGGGTAGCGGCTTATTCGTGCTGGTCAGGCCGGGCTGTTCGCCATGGTGATGACGGCGGGAGCGATGCGGGTCCGGGTGTCCTTCGCGGTGGCGTGGCCGAATCTGCTGGGTGATTTCGATTTGCGGGAGCGGTGGCGGTTCCGGTCGACGATGGTCCGGTATTCCGCGATTTCCCTGGTCAGGGCCTGGTAGCAGGCATAGCCGACGTGGATGGCGGCGGTGACGGCGCGGCGGGTGCGCGCGTGGGAGATCTCGCGGGGGCGGACGGGCTGCCCGGCGCGGCGTCCCTTCCGTGCCGGGACGGCGCCGGCCGCGGCGTCCCGGGCGACGCCGCGGGTCATCTCGGTCGCGGCGGCCCAGGCCGCGAGTTCCTGCCGGACCAGGGCCGGGGTCTGGGACCGGAGCATCGGGCCGGTGCCCGGGCCGGCGCCGTCCAGGGATTCCTTGGCCTCGCGGAGCGCGGTCTCCGACCCGGCCCACCGCCACTTGTAAAGCGCCGCCAGTTGCGGCGCGGGGTACTCCTCGATGCTGGTCAGGTCGGTGATCAGGCAGAACATCTCCGGGACCTCCTGGCCCTCGACGCCGGCGAAGTACTCGATCACCCTGACCCGGATCGTGAGGCCGTCGCCGGACAGGCCGGCGAGGTAGGAGCCGTCCGCGAGGATCGGGGAGACGCATTTCAGTGAGATGTCGCTTTTCAGCCGGATCAGCACGTGGGTGCGGGCGATCAGCCGCGCGATGCGGGCCACGCCGGGGAAGTTGCGGTCGGCGATCCAGAGCCGGTCTTCGGTGAACAGCCGCGGGTATGCCTCCATGGCCTCGTCGAGGAGCTTCTGCTCGCCCGCGGCCTTGCCCGCGCCGCCGCCGGACGGCCCGTGGGTCATGCCGGGCAGTGCCCTGGTAGAGACGTCGTTGAGAGGCAGTGCCCTGAGCTGCGGGAACGGGGACGTGCCGTCGGCGGTGCCGACAGAGCCGAACGCGGCCCGGTTCCCGGGCGTGTCCGGGACCCGGATCAGCGTCCCGTCCAGCGACGACACCGCCAGCCGCCCGGCGGCGGCCTCCCGCCAGTCCCGCGCCCCGTGCTCCCGCCGGGATGCCTCCAGCACGATCGCCTGCAGCTCCTCCAGCGGCCCGGGGCCGAGCGCGTTCCGCCAGTCGCCGAGCGCCCGCTCCGACGCCGCCCGCCACGGCCTGGCCCACGGCACCATCACGAGGTCCCCGGCCAGCGCCGTGACCGCCTCCCGGATGCCGGCGTCCGGCATGAGCGTCATCAGCACGATGACCCGGATCATGAACGCCCTGGTCAGCAGCCGCTCCCGTTCACCCTTCACGAACCGGGCGTCCAGGACCGCCCGGCCCGCCACGCCCTCGATCACTCCCGGCCCGGCCCAGTCCCCCAGCCATTCCTCCAGCGGGCCGAGAGCCGCATGGCCCGCGGGGCTGCCGGCCGCCTGCACCTTCCCGTCGCGGCGGACGACCGCCCGCGCGACCGCCACCACCTTGCAGAACACCGTCACCTCGCCCGGCCGGATCCGCTCCGTGCCCCCGACGACCAGCGCGGACCCGCCGCCGGACACCACAGGCGCGCCGCTGCGCAGCGGCGACGCCACGTCCTCAAGCCGGACCGCGATCATCAGCCCGTCCTCCGCGAAGCCGTCGCGGTCACCGGGCACGGCAGGGCAGAAAGACACAGGGGGCTCCTGTTCAAGAAGAGACGGATCTAGGCAATCCCTTCTTCTAGCAGGAGCCTCACCCATACTGCCGTGCAACACGCCACCAGCCAGCGGTCATCACCCAGCGTCACGAGAACAAGAACCACCCTCAAGCCACTTCGGCCTTAACCCCGTGGCATTGCGCTGCGGGTAGCCCGCTAATTGCCCGACGATGAGCCATTCAGTATCGCATTACATCGTGGTTCGCTACTTTATCTCAAAAGGGCAAGTGCTTTTCGCGTGCGCGGGCAATGACTTATCGTAACCGCGCCGCGAATCGTCAGGCGGATGGTTAAACTCGCTAAGCGGCCAGCCGAAATGAACGCGGCTGGCGTGGCGCCCTATAGATAAATGGGGTTGGTCCGGCGGTCTCCCGCGCCGCCCGGCCGCTTGAGGGCCGGGTGAATGCGCATCGGACGCTGACGAAATGGGATATCGATGTCAAGGGGTGTGGCCACGGTATGAGCGTGACCGAGGGGGCCGTCGACGTACGCTCGGGACAACAAGACATTCAGGTTCTCCAGCTACCTCGCCCGCAATCGTGGGCGATTTCCTATCTTCGCCGCGCGGCGCTGGCCGACTACCTGTGCGCGCTCGGCGGTGCCACGGCGGCGGCCCAGCTCAGGTTCGGCGGATTCGCGCACCTGCCGCCCGGTTACACCATCCTCACCGCCGCTTTCCCTGCGCTGTGGTGCGTCTCGATGCTGCTCGCGGGCGTGTACGACACCAGGTTCATCGGGATCGGCTCGGACGAGTTCCGCCGCGCTTTCAACGCCGCTCTGTGCGTTGCCGCCGGGGTGATCGCCGTGTCGTACCTGGCGCGGCTCGACCTGTCCAGGGGCTACGTCGGCATCGCGCTGCCGGCCGCCACGGTGGCTGACCTGGCGGTGAGGTACCGGCTGCGCAAGCACCTGCATGCCCGCCGGGCCCGGGGCTGGTACACCCAGCGAGTGGTGGCGGTCGGGCATGCTGCCGCCGTCGCGGACCTGGTGACGACGCTGCGCAGGGAAAGCTACCACGGGCTGACGGTAGTCGCGGCGTGCCTGGCGGGTCCGGCCATTACCGCGCACGTGGCCGACGTGCCGGTGGCGGGCACGCTGGCGGGCGTGCCCGCCACCGTCAAGGAGTTCGGCGCCGACGCCGTCGCTGTCCTCGCCTGTTCGGAGATGGACACTGACCGGCTGCGCGAACTGGCCTGGGAGCTGGAGAAGACCGGAACCGACCTGTGCGTCGCGCCGACGCTGCTCGACGTCGCCGGGCCGCGGACGACGATCCGCCCGGTCGCCGGCCTGCCGCTGCTGTACGTGGACCATCCGGACCTGAGCGGCGGCAAGCAGGTACTCAAGGGCGTGTTCGACCGTACGGCGGCAGGCTGCGCGCTCGTCCTGCTCGCGCCGCTCTTCGCGGTGATCGCGCTGGCCATAAGGTGCGTCGACCATGGCCCGGTGCTCTTCAGGCAGATCCGCGTCGGCGGGAACGGGCGCGTCTTCACGGTCTACAAGTTCCGCACCATGCGGGTCGACGCGGACCTGGCCAAGGCTCGGCTGGTCGCCGCCAACGAGGCGAGCGGCGTGCTGTTCAAGATCCGCAGGGACCGAGGGTCACCGGGACCGGCCGGTGGCTGCGGCGCTGGTCGCTCGACGAACTGCCGCAGCTCGTGAACGTCCTGATCGGTGACATGTCGCTGGTCGGGCCGCGGCCGGCGCTGCCGGAAGAGACCGAGCGCTATTGCAGCCAGATGCGGCGAAGGCTCGCTGTCAAGCCGGGAATCACCGGCCTGTGGCAGGTCAGCGGGAGGTCCGACCTGCGCTGGGATGAGGCGGTCAGGCTCGACACGCGATACGTGGAGAACTGGTCGTTCGCGCTTGACCTGCAGATCCTGTGGAAGACCTGCGCCGCGGTGGTCGGCGGGGTCGGTGCGTATTAGCGGCGGCCTGGCCGTGGTGAAGGAGCTGACATGACCCGAGCAGCGATCAGCCGTGCCGTGCGCACGGCACGGACGGTCCGGGCGGTCATCGCCCGCCCGTTGTACGTGCCGCCAGGGCACTTCTACTCACCGCATCCGTGCGATGCCGACCTGGACCGCGCCCTGACCTGGTCCGGGCTGCCCGTGCCTGGCGTCGACCTGGCGGAAGAGCGTCAGCTCGCGCTTGCCGCCAGGCTGGCCCCGGTCCTGGCCGAGCCGCAGCCCGGGCCGCGGTACGCGGCGGCGAACCGGATGTTCGGCCCGGCCGACGCGGCCGTCTACCGTGCCATGCTCAGCCAGCTCAGGCCGGCCGCGGTGCTGGAGATCGGTTCTGGCTACTCGACCGCCCTGGCGCTGGATGCGGCCGATGCCGGTCCCGGACTAGGTGACCTGCGGGTTACCTGCGTGGAGCCGTTCCCTGACCGGCTGCTCGGCCTGCTGAGCGAGCAGGACCTGGCCAGGATCACGCTGATCAGGTCGCCGGTCCAGGACGTCGGCCCTGCCGTCTTCGATCGGCTGGGTGCCGGTGACGTGCTGTTCATCGACTCGACCCACGTGGTGAAGGCCGGATCGGACGTGGTCTGGCTGTTCCTGCACGTCCTGCCCAGGCTCGCGGCCGGGGTGATCGTCCACGTGCACGACGTGTTCTGGCCGTTCGAGTATCCGGCGCAGCCCGACCTGGTGCCGCCGCCGCTCGCGGCCGAGCGGCCTGGCTCGATCTGGCTCCGCAAGGTCGGTTAGCCGCGTGCCCGGCGGCCGCGTGCCCGGCGGTCCCGTTCCGGCCCGGCCAGCGCGGTGCGCGGTGCCGGGCCGAGGCTGGCCGCCGCCGCGGCGGCCGCGCCGGCCAGCGGTGCTGGCCACAGGCTGAGCGGCGCGATTACCGGCAGCCAGTGGCAGGCATGTGCCACCAGCACCACGACGGCGACGCCGAGGCTGGCTCCGGCCAGCCCGCCGAGCAACCCGGTTAGTGCCGCCCCGGTTAGTGCCGCCCCGGTTAGGTCCGGCGCCGCAAGCCGCCGCCGGGCGTCCAGCGCACGCCGGACCGCGTACTCGGGTGCGCTCCGCAGCGCGCTCGCGGCGCTGACGACGCCGATGCTGAGGATCGCGGCGGTCAGGCTGATCCAGCCGACCGCCGCGTACAGGCCGTCGAACGTGGCGTTCACCTGATCGCGCAGCAGCACCGGGCCGGCCGGCACGACCGCGCGGAACCGCCGCGGCCCGGCCAGGCTGATGGCGACCGGCGCCTGCCGCGCGACCAGCGCGGCGGCGCCTGGCCTGGTCTGGATCAGTACCGCGGGCCGCGGGCCGGCCTGCGGGGGCTGCCCCCAGAAGGCGACCGCCGCGGACGACGGCAGCAGCACCGACCGGCGCAGCGACGGCTGCCGCACGGCGCGGCTGACGATTCCCAGGACAACGCACGGCAGGCCGCCGATGTAGACGACCGGCTGATCCGCGAGCACGGTGCTGCGCAGCGCCGCCGCGACCGCCGCGCCGACCAGGCAGGCTGGCAGGGCATGGGCCTGGTCCCACGCGTCGAACAGCCTGCCCTGACTGAGCTGAACGCCCGCGGCCGACAGGTAGCCGGGCGAGGCGGCGATCACGGCGGGTCCTGCCGCGCTGGCCGCGGCGCCGGCCTGGCCAGCCGGGACCGGCTTGGCCGAGACCGCGGTCGGCCCGCCTGGCCGCAGCTGCCAGTACACGCCCGCCGCGACGACGCCGTGCAGGCCGTCCAGGCGCTGCTCCACGTCCGCGGGAAAGGGAGAGTACCCTCCGGGCAGGCCTGGCCCGGCCGGGCTGACCCGCACTATGGTCGCCAGCCGCTGCCCGAACGCGATCGCCGTGTGCCCGGCGGCCGTACTGACCAGGCCGAGCGCGGTGACAAACCACGCGACGGCCAGCAGCGACCCCAGGCCCGCCGCCACGGCGGGCAGCGGCCTGGCGACGATGGCGTCGACCGCCTCGCCGACCGCGGGGAACCGCGTCATCGGCCCCATCCGATCAGTACCCGGTCTCCTGGCCGCAGCGTGCCCGGCCGGACCGGCTGGACGGCCGCCACGCCGTCAGCGACCGGCCCGGTGCGGACCGGTATCCTGCTGCGCCGGCCGTGCGGCCCGGTCGTGACGACATAAGGCCACTGACGTCCGGCCGCGGCGAACACGGCGCTGGCCGGCACGGTGAGCACCGGCTGGCTCGTCACGGCGACCCAGAGAGTGAGCCGGACAGCGGTACCGATCAGAGCCTGCGGCAGTGCCCGCCGGGTACTGACCACGACCGGATAACCGGTGACCGCCGCGCCGCTGCCGCTTGCGGACGCCGCGATCGCGCCGAGCCTGGTGATCGTGCCGCTGGCGGCTCGCCGCAGCCGCGCCGACACGACCCGCGCCGACACGACCCGCGCCGCGATGCCGTCCCGAGCCTGCGCGGCCTGGTACTGGTCGAGCACGCCGGCGACGTAGGGCCTGCCCACCGCCAGCCGGAGCACGGGAGCGCCGGAGGGCACGGCGGTTCCCGTCCGGGCGGATACGGACAGCACGAGTGCCGACGGGGCAGGAATGTAGGTCACCTCGCTCATCGGCAGGTACGCCCGCGGTACCGGCAGCCGTGCGCTGGCTCTGCTCCGGTGCACGAGCGGCGGCCGGTAACCCAGGTGCCGGTAGAACAGCAGCAACGCCAGCGAGGTGCTCTGGCCGAACACGCCGGGCTGGTCAAAATCCGCGTAGCCGAGCCGTTCTAGCGCGGCCTGCAGCTGGGTCACGTCCGGACCGGTGTCGCCTTCGCGCAGGTCGCGGTAGGCGGGCAAGACGCCACGGAGCAGCAGGACCGGCCTGCCGTCGAGTTGCGCGAGCACCTGGCCAGGGCGGACCCGGTCGTCCACCCTGACATCGACGGCGGTGACGATGTCCCTGGCATACGGCGCGGACGCGGTCACGCTGATCGTCCGTGCCGCCATCACGACCGCGGGCAGCACGATGCCGTGCCGCAGTACCTGCCAGCGCGCGTACCCGGTGATCACTGCTGCTGGCGGTGCCGCATACCGTGCGGCGACCTGGCCAGGCGACGCGATCAAGGTGGCCGCCGCGAAGCCGGTCGCGGACATCGCCAGCACCCCCACGGCAACTCCGGCGAGGAAGAAGCGCCTGGTCCTGAGCGGATCGGCCGCGGCGCCGACTCTCGACCCCCCGTACACAACCGTCGACCCCCCGTCTACCTGGCGCACGCTACCACGATCAGCGCCGCGGGCAGCGGAATTCGAGGTGTCGCCGGGCGGCGCGGTGCGCTAGGCCCTGGCGGCTGTCCCGGTCAGGTAGGGCGGGCTGACCGGGCCGAATCCCAGGTCGGCTGCCATCGCCGGACTGATGATCACGACCGGGCAGCGGGCATGGCTAAGGCACGCCCTGATGACCGGGCCGACCGGCCGGTCCACGATCAGCGGGTCTGGCTGGGCGACCGGTGACTGGTGCCCAGAGCCGAGCACGAGCAGGTCCGCGTCGGCCGAGGCCTCGGCCAGCACCCGCGCGGCGGCGCCTTCGACCACCTTGATTTCCAGGCCGGGACTGGCATTCCCTCCCAGGGCGGCGCGGACATCGGCGGCCAGGCGCTCGGTGGCCGCCGCTTCCGACGTCGGCTCGTCGCTCGGGCTGCCAGTGCCGGCATAAGAGGCTCTGGCCGGGTGCGACCGCCAGGCTCGCATGACCCGCAGTCCCCAGTCCCGGCGGCGCGCCTCGCGCGCCGCCCAGGCCAGCGCGGCCATCGAGGCACCGGAACCGCCGACGCCCACCAGGATCACTGGTCGCTGTCCGGTCTGGTCCACGGTGCCTCCTCAGGCCAGGCGCCCCGTGCGCCCGCCTGCCCGAGCGTCCCCCCGAGCGCCCGGCGGCTGGGCGCGCACCCTGCGCCCGGTGCTTAGTCTTTCAGCGCACTGGCGGCGGCCCGTAGGGAAGAAGGTCCCGATATGCATGGACGCTCCGGCCATGCAACCAGGACTATTCCCGCCTGGCAGGGTGGGAATCGCCAGCGCGGGGAATGCTGCGGGAGTGCGACGGATGGGGGACCGGAGCCTGAGAGAGCGGTTGCGTCGGTCGATGCGGCGGATCGCCGGATGGGCGGGCGTGGACGGTAATCCGCTGCGCCGCCGGGTGGATCGGCTGGAGAGCGCGGTCTGGATCGTCTTGGTGCTCGCTTTCCTGGTTGCCGGGCCGATGCTCACGCCGGTGACCGGCCGCCTGGCTGATACCGACGGCCGCCGCGAGGTCACGGCCGAGCGGGCCTGGCGGGAAGTGACCGCTGTCTTGCTGCACCCGGCTCCGCAGCAGTTCTACGGCTACAGCTCAGCCGCCACCTTCTGGGAACGCGGCCGGTGGCGGTCACCTTCCGGTGCGCGCCTGACCGGCCTGATTCCCGTCCAATCGGGGACTCCCGCTGGCGCGCTGGTCAAGATCTGGGTGAACCGGGCCGGCCAGGTGACGGGGCGGCGTCCGCTGACCGCGGGTCTGGTGACGCTGCGAGTGGTGCTGGTCGAGGTGCTCACCATCGCCGGGCTGGCGGTCGCGTTGCTGGCGTTCGCTGGCATGCTCAGGTGGCTGCTGAATCGCCGCAGGATGGCGTACTGGGCGATGGAGTGGTCCTGCTTCGGCCCGCGCTGGAGCTCGAAACGCTGGCCCAGGAGCTGAGCCCGGCGACGAGCGCCCGTACCGACCTGGCGACCTCGATGTCCTCCCGGGCGCTGACCACGACGGTCCGTACCCGCGCGCCCTCGGCCGTGATGTCCGCGTCGGCGCTGGCGGCCGCGTTGCGATCGGGATCGAGGCCGACGCCAAGGAAACGCAGCCCGGCCGCGGCCGCCGTGCGCACTGCGGGCTGGTGCTCGCCGATCCCGCCGGTGAAGACCAGCAGGTCGATGCCGTTCATCGCCGCGGCCATCGCCGCGACCGCCGCGACCAGCCGGTGCCCGTGCACGTCAAGCGCGAGCCTGGCGTCCTGATCGCCGCGCTGTGCGGCGGCGATGACGGCCCTGATGTCGCCGCTGCCGTCCGGCAGGCCGGCCAGGCCGGCCAGGCCGGAGCGGTGCTCGAGGCCGGCCGCTAGTTCGGCAGCGGGTACCCGGTCCGCGGCCAGCCAGGCGATCAGCCCGGGATCGATGCTGCCGCACCTGGTCGCCATCACCAGGCCGTCCAGCGGCGTGAATCCCATGGTGGTCTCGACGCTGCGGCCGCCTTGCACCGCCGCGAGCGACGACCCGGCCCCGAGGTGACATGTGACAGCGCGGATTTGGCGCGATTCGGGAATGTCCAGCAGCTGCGCTGCCCGGCGCGCGGCGTAACTGTGCGACAGTCCGTGAAATCCGAATTTGCGCAATCCGAACGCTTGCCGCCAGTCGGCTGGCAGCGGGTAAGTGGCGGCTCGCGGCGGGAGCGTGCGGTGGAAGGCGGTGTCGAAGCAGGCGACTTGCGGCAGGTCACCGAGCGTGGTCATCGTGGCCGCGATACCGGCCAGGGCGCGCGGCTGGTGCAGCGGCGCGAGCGGAGTCAGGTCAGCGATCCCGGCGAGTACCGTCTCGTCGATCAGGGCGGCGGAGGTGAACCTGGTACCGCCGTGCACGACCCGGTGCCCGACCGCGGCCGGGCGCACCGCCGTTCCCCGGCCTGCCAGCGTGTCGAGGTAGGCGCGCAGCCGCGGTGCGTCCGCGCTGCCGTCCCACGGGTCGATGTCGCAGCGGTCGGCGACGGTGTCGTCGGCGCGGAGCACCGACAGCTTCAGACTGCTCGATCCGGTGTTGACCACCAGTACCGGATCGAGCTCAGGCCGGCCGGGTTGCCGCCCGCCCGCGTGCCCGGTGCCTTCGTGCCCGGGCGCGCTCACAGCGCCGGCACGTGCAGCGCCCGGCCGCCGAGTTCCTTTTCCCTGGCGCGCTGCGCTGCCCGCGGTGGCGGAGTGCGCCGGGCGGTGGCCGGCCAGGACCAGTTAGTGATCTCGGGCATGTCGTCGCCGTGTGCCCTGATCCATTCCGAGTGCCTGCTGCGGCTGTCGACCATGTTCTGCCGCAGCACGGCGGCGCGCTGGCTGAGGCCGGGCACCCGGTCGATGACGTCGATCACCAGATGGAACCTGTCCATGTCGTTGAGCACCAGCATGTCGAACGGCGTGGTCGTCGTCCCTTCCTCTTTGTAGCCGCGGACGTGCAGGTTGTCGTGACCCGTCCGGCGGTAAGTGAGCCGGTGGATCAGCGTCGGATAGCCGTGGTAAGCGAAGATCACCGGCTTGTCGGCGGTGAAGATCGCGTCGTACTCGGGGTCTGTCATGCCATGCGGGTGCTCCGAGGCCGGCTGCAGCCGCATCAGGTCGACCACGTTGACCACCCGGACCCGCAGGCTGGGCAGGTTCGTGCGCAGGATGTCGGTCGCGGCGAGTACCTCGATGGTCGGCACGTCGCCGGCGCAGGCCAGCACCACGTCGGGCTCGGCATCCGGGCCGTCGTTGCTCGCCCACTCCCAGATGCCGGCGCCTCGGGTGCAGTGTGCTTTCGCCGTCTCCATGTCGAGCCAGTCAGGCGAGGGGGTCTTGCCGGCGACGATGACGTTGACGTAGTTGCGGCTGCGCAGGCAGTGGTCGGCGACCGACAGCAGGCAGTTGGCGTCCGGCGGCAGGTAGACCCGGATCACCTCCGCCTTCTTGTTGATCACATGGTCGATGAAGCCGGGATCCTGATGCGAGAAGCCGTTGTGGTCCTGACGCCATACGTGCGAGGTGAGCAGGTAGTTCATCGAGGCGACCGGGCGGCGCCACGGCAGCGTCCGGCAGATCTTCAGCCACTTGATGTACTGGTTCACCATCGAGTCGACGATGTGGATGAACGCCTCGTAGCACGAGAACAGGCCGTGCCGGCCAGTCAGCAGGTAGCCCTCCATCCAGCCCTGGCAGGTGTGCTCGGAGAGCAGCTCCATCACCCGGCCGTCCCTGGTCAGGTTCACATCGACCGGGAGGACGTCGGCCTCCCAGGTCTTGCCGGTGACCTCGATGACCGCGCCCAGCCGGTTCGACTCGGTCTCGTCCGGGCCGACCAGCCGGAAGTTGGCCGTGGCGAGGTTGCGCCGCATCACCTCGGCCAGCATGCCGCCGAGTACCTTGGTCGGCTCGGAGGTTGTCGCGCCGGGAACCGGCACGGGGACAGCGTGCGCGTCCAGGTCCGGCAGGTCCAGATCGCGGAGCAGCTGGCCGCCGTTGGCATGCGGATTCGCGCCCAGGCGCCGGTCTCCTTGCGGCACTAGGGTCAGCAGTTCCTCGCGGGGCCGGCCGGCCGGGTCGAAGAGTTCCTGCGGCCGGTACGAGCGGAGCCATTCCTCGAGCTGGTGCAGGTGCGCCGGGTTCGTCCTGACCTCGCCAAGCGGCACCTGATGCGACCGCCAGGTGCCTTCGACCGGCAGGCCGTCTACCTCGTGGGGGCCGGTCCAGCCTTTCGGCGTCCGCAGCACGATCATCGGCCACGCGGGTCTGGCGCGCTGGCCGTCACCCCTGGCATCGGCCCAGATCGCGTGGATCTCGCCGATCGCCGCGTCGAGCGCCGCGGCCAGTTGCTCGTGCACCGCGAAGGGCTCGTCGCCGCTGACGTACCAGGGCTGGTAGCCGTACCCGCGCAGCAGGCCGTCGAGTTCGTCCGCGCTGATCCTGGCCAGCACGGTCGGGTTCGCGATCTTGAATCCGTTCAGATGCAGGATCGGCAGCACCGCGCCGTCCCTGGCCGGGTCGAGAAACTTGCCGGAGTGCCAGCCCGCCGCCAGCGGGCCGGTCTCCGCCTCGCCATCCCCGACCACGCAGGTGACGATCAGGCCGGGGTTGTCGAAGGCCGCGCCGAAGGCGTGCGCGAGTGAATAGCCGAGCTCGCCTCCCTCGTGGATAGAGCCCGGCGTCTGTGCCGCGACATGACTGGGCACCCCGCCAGGGAACGAGAACTGGCGCATCAGCGTGGCCATCCCCGACTCGTCGCGCGGCACGCTCGGGTAGATCTGGGAATAGCTGCCTTCGAGCCAGGAATTCGCCAGCGCGGCCGGCCCGCCGTGGCCGGGTCCGATCACGAGCATCATGTCGAGGTCGCCGCGGGAGATGACCCGGTTCAGGTGCGCCCAGATGAGATTCAGGCCAGGCGTGGTGCCCCAGTGGCCGAGTAGTCGCGGCTTGATGTGCTCTGGCCGCAGCGGCTCGGTGAGCAGTGGGTTGCTCATCAGGTAGATCTGGCCGGCGGCCAGGTAGTTGGCGGCCCGCCAGTAAGCGTCCAGCGTGGCGATCTCGTCCTGTGTGATAGTAGCTGGCCTGGTCTTGGTCATGAAGTCCCCCTGGAAGGTCAGGTACTGCGGACGACGGTCACCGGGCAGGCCGCATGCGTCACGCAGTGCGTGCTGACCGATCCGAGCAGCATTCCGGTGAACCCGCCGTGACCTCGGCTGCCGACGACGAGCAGGTCAGCGTCTTTCGACTCGTCGATCAGCACCTGCGAAGGATGCCCGTAGACGACCTTCGCCTCGACGTCCACCATCGGCGGGTCGCCGAAGGTGGCCGCGATCGCCTTCCTGAGTTCCTCGTGCTTGGCCTGCTCGACCTCGCCGGTGACGCTGGCAGGCGCGACGCCGACCGGCGCGGGACCAGCCGCTGTCGGATAGTGCCAGGCCAGCACCGCGCGCACGGTTGCTCCCATCGCCTTGGCGTAACGCGCGGCCCAGGCCATCGCCATCGCGGAAGCGGGCGAGCCGTCGACGCCCACGACTATGTGCTCGGCCTTACCGTCCCTGGTCATCATTGCCTCACTCGTGTCGGGTTAGCCGCCGGCCAGCACGCCACGACCGGATGCGGACCTGCTAGCACTTATCCAAGCTGTGTACCCAGCAATCGGCGCAGGGTCGCAGGACTGTCTTGACAGAGTCTTAGGTCTGGGATCTGAACAAACGCCAGACCGGACGCCACGGCGTAAAGCGTTCAGCGGATCGCGCTTGACCGTGGCCGGACTCCAATGGTTTGGTTCAGGCATGAGATCAGGCCGGACGGCACGGGCGGAGAGATGATCGCGATAGCGGCCCTTTTCATAGTAATTGCGGTGATCCTGCTCCTGGCCTCCTTGCTCGGCTTGCTGGGAATCAGTCACCTGGGGCTGTCCGGAACCGACGCGCTGGAACGTGACGGCCTGGCCCGCGGCCGGCCGGCCCCGCGCTGGGCGCTGGCCGATTCCGCTGGCGTCGAGCACACCTCGCCCCCGGCGCCCCCGCTGCAACTCGTGGTCTTCGCCGATCATTCGCTGAAGTCGTTTCCCTCGGTCGTCGCAGGATTGCGCGGGCTGCGCGATGCCAGCGACCCGGCGGATCTGGAGCTGGTCATCCTGACTCGCGGACAGGTGCCGGACGCGCGCCAGCTGACCGGCCAGCTTGGGCTGGACGGCATCGCGGTGATCCCGGGCTCGCCGGCCCTGTATGCCGGCTACAACGTGCGGGTCATGCCATTCGCGATCTTCGTCGATTCGGCTGGGCTGGTCCGCGCTTCCAGCCTGGTGAACCATGACTGGCAGCTGGACAAGCTGCGCCAGGTCGCGCTTCTCCCGCTGGAGCCCGCGGCGGGCGGTCCACGAGCGGTCCGCCCGCCGCGCGGGCGGCTCTCCCGCGCGGCGGTGTAGCCGATGCTGACGGTTGCGCTTGGCTGCAAGGCACTGATAGCCGTCCTTCTCCTGGTGGCTGGCGGGGCCAAGCTGGCTGATCTGCCGGGATTCACGGTCAGCGTCCGGTTGTTCGCGCCCCGCAGGACCGGCCCGCGGATCGCGCGGGCCGCCGCGACCTGCATCGCCGGCGGTGAGATAGCGGCAGGTGCGGTAAGCCTGTCCAGTCCCCGGCTGGGCTGGCTCAACCTGGTCGTACTCGGGATCTGCGGCGGTTTCTTCGTTGTCTCGGTGGTCGGATATGTGCGGTATCCGCACCGCTCCTGCCGGTGTTTCGGTGCGCTGTCCAGGCACTCCTTCGCCAGGCCAGCGATCGCCCGCGCCGCCGGCCTGACCATAGCCGCGCTGCTCGCGACCGCGCGGGCCGGCGGACCAGCGGTTCAGGTGGGACCAGCCGGGCGGCTGGCCACGCTGCTCGTCGGCCTGCTGGTGGCTGTGGCGGCCTTGAGCGCGGCGGCGGCGATCGGCGCGGGCAGTGATCCAGCGGCTGCCCGGCCGGGGGCTGCCAAGCTCGAAGCTGGCCGGCCCGAGACGATGTCGAGGTGGGCCTGATGATCCGGATTCCGCTGTACCTGATGATCGCGCAGTGGGCTTTGCTCGGGGCGCTGGGCGTGCTCGTAGTGATCTTGTTCCGCCAGCTCGGCCGGCTGCTCAGCGGTGCGGCCAGGGCCGGGGAGCTTGGCCCGCGAGTGGGCAGCACTGCCGCGCCGCTGCGCTACGCCAGGCCGGGTGAGGACCAGGTACTCGAGCTGGAGCCTGGTCACGGCCAGCCGGTGCTGGTTGCGTTCGTCGACCCGACCTGCCCGGCTTGCGAGGAACTGGTCGGCGTCCTCGGCGAGTTGCGTGCCGACGGTGAGCTGGACGGGCTGCGGGTACTGCTGCTGATTTCCGATCCGCCCAGCTACCTGCGGATCTCCGAGGTCTTCCTGGCCACGCGCATCGAAGTAGGCAGGCCGGCCGATCCGGACGGCCTGGACTCCTATCAGGTCTCAGGAACTCCGCTGCTGGTCGCGATAGACGGCACCGGAATGGTGCGGGCAGCCGGATCGGTCGTCCGGCCGCCGGAAGTGCGCGCGTTCGCGCAAGCGTGCCTGCTCGGTGCTTCGCGAACCAGCATGACCGCCGCCGTCGCGGCCGCCGGACACACCGCTGGACAAGTCGCCGGACAAGAGGAGACAGCCAGATGAGCCGCAAGAAGCCCGGCGCGGGCATCGACGAGCGGATCGGTGCCTTCACCGAGCGGGCAGCCCGCAGGCTGAGCCGCAGGGACGCTGTCCGCCGTGTCATCGTCGGCGGCACCACCGGACTCGCCGCGCTGGCCATGGGCGCCAGCCCCGCCCAGGCGTCGACCTGCGTCTGCGGCCCGACCCGGCGCTGCGCCAGGTGTCCGGCCGTGGGCTGCCCGCCGGGCCACCATCTGTGCCGGGGCTCCTTCAGGAGTCACTGCTTCAATTCCCAGGGGTATCGGTGCGAGTGGCCGTCGGGTAGCTGGATCGCATGCATGAACCTGGGAAAGGGACTGGGCTACAAGGTCTGTTACGACTGCATCGGCGCTGGCGGCTGCCGGGAGTGGTGCACCTGCCTGAGCGCGTGCATCTGCTGCCACTGCGCCGGGGTGGCCGACATCCGTGCCGAGCAGCACCGAGTCCAGCACGCCGAGCAGCTCAGTTTCGGCGCAGCCGAGCCGGGCGGCCCGCAGCACGCCGGGCAGGCCAGCCCGCGCCACGCCGGGCAGCCGTGACGCCGCTGCTGGCCGGGCTGCTGGCCGGGCTGGCGGTCGTGCTGGCGGCGGTGAACGGCTACTCCAAGGCCTACTCGCCATGAGGCGTGAACTCGGCTGCCTCACTGGCGGCCGGCCTTCCGGTCGGGAGGCTCTCGGCCCGGTGCCTGGTGCTTGCCGCGTATGCGGGCCCGGCGGTGGCTGCCTGGCTCCTCGCCGGGCTCTGCCTGGTGGCGCTTCCGGCCGCCGGGCTGGCGCTGGCGGGCGTGGTGGTCTACGGCGGCTACTACGGCCTGCTTGAGGTGTCCGGACGACGAGGCCTTCCGCCGCCCGGCCGGGGCTGGCAGGTACCGCAGTCCATGCTGATCCGAGTCTCGCCGCGACGGCGCGTGCTGGTCTGGGGAGCGCTCCTGGGGCCGGGCTTCGCCACCCGTAATCCCTATGCCGGCTTTGGCCTGCTCCCGCTGGCGGTCCTCGCCCTGCCTGGCGTAGCAGCCGGGTCAGCCGGCGCCGGAGCCCGGGCCGGCCTGACCCTCGCCGCCGCTATCGGCCTCGCTCACGGCACCGCCAGGGCCGGGGCGCTGCTGCGGGACATCGAAGAGACCAGCGAGGCGGCCGGACCGGAGCCGGATCAGTTCCTGCCGGTGCCCGAACGGCCGGGCGTGCAGGTCGCGGCGGTGCCGGTGCATCTGGACTTCCTGCGCAAGACGGTGTACTGGCGGCGCTTCGACGGTGCCATGCTGCTAGCAGTCGCCGCTGTCGCGGTTGTCGCGTCAGTGCGCTATTTCAGCTGAGTGCGCTATTTCAGCTAGGAGAAGGCAGTTCCGATCTGCGGAGGAGACCAGATGTCGAAGTTCTCGTCGGTGCTGACCGGCGGCCTCACCGCCGTGCTGGCCAGCGCGTTGCTGCTCGTGTCCGGCAGCCCGGTCGCGGCGGGCGCCACCTCGTCGGCAAAGGTCGCCAGGCCCGCCCTGGCGGGCCGGGAGGTGTTCAAGATCGTCGGTACCGTCCCGGGCCCCAGGCACGCCCGGGTGACCGCGACCGGGATCTTCCGCGCATCCGGCTATTTCGTCAGGAGCACTAGCACGATCGTGTTCCCCAAGGGCAGGATCAAGGTGGTCAGGCGGGTGCGTGCCACCACGTACTCGCCGCCTGACCTGGCCACCTGCCAGTTTATGATCCGTCAGATCGGCACGTTCCGTGTCGTGCGGGCGACTGGCTGGTACCGCGGACTCAGGGACGCGGGCCAGTTCTCGACCAGGATCTGGGGGCGGCTCAGGAAGACCGGGCCGGATCAGTGCGGCAGTCAGATCGTCGCCTACCGGTCGACCACCTACGAGGTCGGCAGGGCTTCGCGGTAGAAGTGATCCGAGCCACGCCAGCGCGGCTGGATAGCCACTATTCGCCGTTCGGTGGAACCTGGTCGGCTGAGATGTTCGTTCTATCAGCAGGATGATTACTCTGGTCTGGCGTGCTGGCTCTCAGCCGGAACGGCACTGGCTCGGCGGGTGCCGCGGTCGTGCCTTTGCGGAGGGGAGTCGCTGGTGCCGATTACCACGAAGCAGGTTGTCGACCTGCTCAGTGCGATGATCAAGATCGAGTCGGTGACGCCGTCGCTGGTTCCTGGCGGTTCTGGTGAGGGGAAGATCGCCGAGTTTATCGTCGGCTGGCTCGCCGAAACCGGTGCCGAGGTGCAGGTCGTCGAGGCAGCACCAGGCAGGCCGAACGTGCTGGCCAGGCTGCGCGGCTCCGGCGGCGGGCGCACCTTGTGCCTGAACGCGCACAGCGACACGGTGGGCTTTGACCTGTGGCCGCATGAGGCCCTGGTGCCGAGGGTCGACGGGGATCGCCTGTATGGCCTCGGCGCCGCCGACGACAAGTCAGGCTGCGCGGCGGCGATGCTGGTGCTGCGCTCGCTGGCCGAGTCCGGCATTGCGCTCAGCGGTGACCTGCTGGTCGCCTGCGTCGTCGACGAGGAGGGCTGTTCCGTCGGATCGGAGCAGCTAGCGCGGTACGGCGGCATCGACGCCGCGATCGTGATCGAGCCGCAGCCCGTCCAGAACCTGGTGGTCGAGCACCAGGGTTTCGGCTGGATCGACGTGATCACGCGAGGTGTGGCAGCGCACGGTTCGGCACCGGACGAGGGCGTCGACGCGATCGTGCACCTGGCGGAGGTCATCACCCGGCTGCACCGGATCGACCGGACCGTGTTCCAGGCGAACCCGTCAATGCTGAACGGCCGTACGTTCTTCCACACGGCCTCGATTACCGGCGGTACCGACTATTCCACCTATCCCAGCTTCGCGAGGGTGGGTATCGAGATAGGGACCCAGCCGGGGGAGCACCTGTCCGATCGGATCGCCGAGATCGAGGAGATCTTCGCCGATGTCGCCAGGTCAGAGCCGGGATTTAATGGCGAGATCGTCGTCCGGCTTGACCGTGCGCCGTTCGTCGCCAAGGGGCACGAGGCGCTGCGGGACATCGTCGTCAAGTCCATGACCGAGGTACTGGGTAAGCAGCCCAAGATCACCGGGATGAACGCCTGGACGGCCGCCGCCATCATGCAGGAGGCGGGCATCCCGACCCTGCTGATGGGATCGGCCGGAGGAAACAGTCACGCGGTGAACGAGTGGGCTTCGATCAGCGAACTGGTCAAGCTCTGCGCGATCCTGGTGAATGTGGTCAGCCAGTATCTGACCTGACCTGACCCGACCTGACCTGGCCTGACTGGACTGAGTCAGGCCTGAACCGGTGCGTCGGCCTTGGCTGTCTCGGCGGCGGCGCGCTCCCGCACCAGTTCCTGGCCGCCGTGCCGCAGGGCCAGGATCGCCGCGATGACCAGCACGGTCATCGCCATGCCGAAGACGATGACCAGCCCATGGTGGAATGGGCCAGAGATGAGCTGCGGGAAGAACTGCTTGCCGGTCAGGACAGCGACGTTGTGCGGTGGCAAGTGACCGAGCACGCCGGTGGGCGCGAGCAGCTGGTGGATCGGGTTGAAGCCGAGAAACGCGGCGAACAGGCTTCCGACGGGCGGCAGCTGCCCGATCAGGTGCGCGACTGGCAGCGGTACGCCCTGACTGGCCAGCCCTCTGGTCAGCGTGACCGGCAGCGTGCCGGCGAGGCCGGCGATCATCAGCGAGAAGAAGATGCCGATGGAGAGCACGAAACCAGAGTTCTGGAACGTGGCAAGCATGCCGGACGCGGCGCCGCGTTGCTTGGGCGGGACGCTGTTCATGATGGCAGCGGCATTCGGCGCGGAGAACAGGCCCATGCCGATGCCGGAGACGAAGATCAGGGCGGCGAAAGCCGGGTAGCTGAAGTTCACCGGGAGCAGCAGCAGGCCGCCGAAGGTGGCGGCCGAGATCAGCAGGCCGCCAGAGGCGAAGAATCGCGCGCCGTACCGGTCCGACATCCAGCCTGATACCGGACCCGCGATCATGAATCCGGCGGTGAGCGGGAGCAAGTAGATGCCCGACCACAGCGGCGTGTCGACGAACGAGTAGCCGTGCAGCACCAGCCAGATGCCTTGCAGCCAGATGATCAGCATGAACTGCATGCCGCCGCGGGAGATTGAGGCGAGCAGCGCGGCGGTCACCCCGGTCGAGAAGGACCGGATCTTCAGCAGCCGCAGGTCGAACATCGGCGATTCGATTCGCAGTTCGATCAGGCAGAAGGCTACGAGCAGCGCGACACCGCCGATCAGCCCGGTCAGCACCAGCGGGCTGGTCCAGCCCATCGAGTGACCGCCGTACGGCTGGATGCCGTAGGTGATGCCGGTCAGCAGGCCGATCAGGCCGACGGCGAAGGTGATGTTGCCGAGCCAGTCGATCTTCGCCGGGGTTCGCTGGCCGACCTCGCGCAGGCTCAGGTACGACCAGATCGCGCCGCCGATCCCGATCGGCACCGAGACGATGAAGACAAGGCGCCAGTCGACGGCAGCGAGGATGCCGCCCAGGATCAGGCCGATGAACTGGCCGGAGATGCCGGCGACCTGGTTGATGCCCATGGCCATGCCGCGCTGGTTGAACGGGAAGGCGTCAGTCAGGATCGCGGGTGAGTTGGCCATCAGCATCGCGCCGCCGACCGCCTGGAGTATCCGCCAGCCGATCAGCCACATCGCCCCCGATGGCCCGGTGAACGGGTCGAAGGGCAGGGCGAGCGCTCCGAGCGCGAAGAGCGTGAACCCGAGGTTGTACATCCGGACGCGACCGTAGATGTCGCCCAGCCGGCCGAGCGTCACGACGAGCACGGCTGAGACGACCAGGTATCCCATCAGCATCCACAGCAGGTAGCTGATGTTGCCGGGCGTCAGCGGGTCCAGGCGGATGCCGCGGAAGATGGCGGGCAGCGAGATGATCACGATGGATGCGTTGACCGTAGCGGCCAGCATTCCCAACGTCGTGTTGGACAGGGCCACCCACTTGTAGTGTCCCGAGCGCAGGCCGCGCTTGGCGGCGCCGTTGCCGGTCGTCGTCAGCACAGCGTGGTCGGCGGCCGCGCCGCCCGTCGCCGCGCCGTTGGCTCCTGCCGCGCCGTTGGCTCCTGCCGCGCCGTCTTCACCCTGCATGCGATCCGTGGTAGCCAAGTCAGTGACGCCTCACTGGGTGTAAGTCCTGGGTCAACTTCTCGTGAACTTGCCGCCGGACTAATTTATTTCCCCTAGCTAACTAATTTGCCCCCAGGGGTCCCCGGCGTGCGCGCCACGCCAGCCGCAGCCGTCGGCGTCACCGCACCAATGGGCCATCGATGACGCTCTGGCATCACCAACGGGCCATCGATGCGGTGGGCGGGGTTCCGCGGTGGGCGGGGGCCATCGGTGCGCGGGGGCGGGGGCCGGGCGGGCGCGGCGGCGGATGGCGGGCTGTCGGCTGGGTAGCTCTGAGGTGATGAGGAACCCGCAGGAGTGGCTGAAGTCCGCTGACCGGCTACAGCGCCGCGTGCCGACGCTGGCATTCCCCGTCGCGGTCTGGAAGAAGTTCGGCGACGACCAGGCGGGCGACCTGGCCGCGCTGATCGCGTACTACACCTTCGTGTCGATTTTCCCGTTGCTGCTGGTGCTGGTGACGCTGCTCGACATCGCGGCACGCAACGATCCGGCGCTGCGCCGTCAGGTGGTCAACTCGGCGCTGCACGCCTATCCGGTGATCGGGCCGCAACTCGCCGGCAGCGTCCATGCGCTGCACAGCACCGGCGTGGCTCTGGTCATCGGATTGATCGGGGCACTGCTCGGCGCTCGCGGCGTGGCGACAGCGATGCAGAACGCACTCAACTCGGTCTGGAGCGTGCCCCTGGATCGCCGGCCCGGCTTTCCGTGGTCAACCCTGCGCGGAGTGGCGATGGTCGTCGTCTTCGGCCTGGGCCAGATCCTGACCACGTTCTTGTCCGGCATCGCCGGCGGGCTTGGCCATGTGATCAGCGGCCCGGCGGCCGAAGCCGGTGCGGTCGCGTTGTCCTTCTGCCTCAACGTCGGACTGTTCTGGCTGTCGTTCCGGCTGGCCACGGCCAATGAGGTGAGCTGGCGGCAGCTGCGCCTCGGTGCTGTGCTTTCGGCAGTGTCCTGGCAGGTGCTGCTACTGCTCGGCGGATACATCGTGGGGCACATGCTGGGTCACAGTTCTGCCCTGTACGGCGTGTTCGGTATCGTGCTTGGCCTGCTTGCCTGGCTCTACCTGCAGGCGCAGGCCACGTTGTACGCGGTGGAGGCGTGCACCGTGCGCGCCTGGCGGCTGTGGCCCCGCGGACTGGCCCCGCCGCTCACCGAGCAGGACAGGCGCGCCTACGAGCACTATGGCCGTGCCGAGCGGCGTCCGCCGGTGCCCTAGTCGCCGGCGGACTGCTTCGCTGTCTGGTTTGCTGTGGTCTGCTCCGGCTGGCTACTGGCCGGCTATCCCGGTGACTTTCTGGCCGGTCCGCAGCTTGCCGACCAGTGAGCCCCACCACGGGGCATTGAATCCGGCTATCCCGCCGTTGGACTTCAGCACCCAGTAGCCGCCGGTCGCCAGGTCAGGCGTGATCGCCACGGTGGTGACCCCCGTCGGCAGGCCGCCGAGGACCGAGCCGTACCAGGTCGTACCGAACGCATGGACGTCGCCGTTCGACGTGAGCAGGTAGTAGCCGCCAGCCGAAGCGGCAGCGATGCCGGTCACCCGGATACCGGACGGCACTTGGCCGGCCAGTGAGCCGAGCCAGGGGGCGTTGAAGCCGTCCACCCTGCCGTCCGAGCGGACGATCCAGTAGCCGCCGGTCGCCGAATTGATCGCGAGCCCGACCGCGGTCACTCCGGTCGGGAGCTTGCCGGCGTCTGAGCCGAACCAGGGCCGTGCGAACGGATGCACGCCGCCATCGGAGGTGAGGATCAGGTAGCCGTTGTTGTATCCCGCCGCGATTCCGGTCGCCCGAATCCCGGCGGGCAGCTTCCCGGCCAGCGATCCGATCCACGGAGCGTTGTAGCCGCCGATGCCGCCGTTGGACTTGACCATCCAGTATCCGCCGGTGCCGCGGTCGGCGGCGATGCCCACAGTGGTGACGCCAGAGGCGAGCTTGCCGAGGGCCGATCCGAACGACGCCGAGCCGTAGGCGCTGACATCACCGTTGGAGCTGAGAATCCGGTAGCCGAGCATCGCGTCGAGGCTGACGAACGAATAGCCGCGCGATCGCAGTTCCTTGATGATGGCCGGCAGGGCGTCGGCGTCGAGCGTCGAGTGGTCGTTCGCCGAGCCGCAGTGCATGAGGACGATCTCGCCCGGCTTCAGGTTCGCCACGACGCGGTTGACCACGCTGGCCACGGTGATCCCGGCGTCGGCGCCTTCCCAGCCGAGAGTGTCCACCGTCCAGCCGATCGGCACGAAGCCGACGGAGTTGACGACCGAGATGGTGTGCGCGTTCCGGTCACCGTAAGGGAAGCGGAACCATGGCCACGGGTTGACGCCGGTGGCTGCGGTGATCTGCTTCTGGGCGCTGAGCACCTGGTCCTTCATCTGGGCGTCGGTGAGCTTGGTGAAGTAGGGGTGGTTGATCGAGTGATCGCCGATGCGCTCGCCCGCGCGGGCGATCGCGCGCGACTGCGCGGGGAAGTCGCGGACGAAGTTCCCGGTCAGGAAGAAGGTGGCAGGCACCTTGCTGGTCGACAGCGTGCTGAGGATGCTGCTCACGCCGTCCGCGTTCGCGCCGGCGTCGAACGTCAGCGCGACGACCTTGCTCGAGGTCTTGACCGCGGTCCACTCCGTGCCGCCGAGCGCACTAGGCAGCGGCGGTGTCGCTACGGCGGCCTGGGCTGCGTGAGGCAGGGCCGACGCCGGCATCGGGCTGTTGGATCCGCAGGCCGAGACGATTATGGCGAGCAGCGGGATGGCGGCATAGGCAAGACGACGGGACAGTATTGGCGTGCGCACCCGGCGACGACGCGGCCTGGGAATATTCATTCCGGCACTTCCTTACAGAGTCTTACGCCATCACAGTTCCTCCGCGTTGCTGCCGTCAGTGGCATTGGTCCTAGCTTGGGGAGTCTCCCGGCCCGGAGTTGCCTGGCCCGGAGTCTCCTGGACGAGGTGGCTGCGACCCAGGCAGCGGCGCCCGGTCAGGCGCGATCCAGCGTGACCGGGCTGCGGCGGATCCGAGCACCTCCGCCGTGTAGTGGCGGGTGAGCAGGTCTTTGTCGGTCAGAGCCGGATAGCGGGCGATGAAGCTGTCGAAATCGACCGCTGGCTGCTCCCGGGAATGGTGTGCGACGAGGCACGCCCAGGCGATCGTCATCGTCGCGTGGTATTTCTGCGGCGCGCCGTGGCTCGCGGCTACCTGCCTAATCCAGTCGCAGAGCAGGCCGGGGGCCGCCTGGGGACCGTAGCGCCGCGCCGCGATGAAGGCCAGGTGCAGGTGCTCGCGGTGGCCGAACCGGCCGCCGGGGCCGGCCACGTCGGCCATGATCGCGGCGAGTTCGCTGTCCAGGCCGGGTGCATGGCGGCTCATCTGGCGACCTTCTCCAGGGCGCGCACGACATTGCGGAATCCGGCGACATCGGCCGCTGGCAGCTGGCCGAGTGCCTGCTGTTCGATCGTCGCCATCGCGGTGCGGGCGGCGCGGGCGGCCAGGATTCCGTCGTCGGTCAGGTTCAGCAGGAAGGAGCGCCGGTCGGCAGGATCGAGTTCGCGGGTCAGATAGCCGCGGCGGGCGAGTCGGTCGAGCACGCTGGTCAGCGTCGTGGGCCTGGTCCCGGTAGCGGCAGCGAGGTCGCCGACCGAGCAGGCCGCGCCATCGGCGAGGTTCGCGAGGGCGTTAATTTCCGCGCCAGTCAGGTTCTCCTGCGCTAGGCGGGCGGCGAGCAGCCGCAACATGGCATGCGTGGCTCGCTGCAGTTCGAGTATCAAGGTGCCCGGTGACCCGGGCGCGGAGCCGGTTGATTTTTCGAAATCGGATATCACGAGATCAGGATACCCGAAAACGGATTGCCTGCCGCCGGGCCGGGGGATTAACTGGGCGGAGGGCTGGGTGCGCGGGAGGGGCGATGACGACGACAAGTGAGCGGGCGGACGCGGCGCGGGGCGCGAGTCCGGTGGACTTCGCGACCTACGGCGACTACGGCGATTACCGGCGGGCCCGTGCGCAGGCTGCCGAGCAGCGGGGCGCGTTCGTGCGGGCACCTTACCCGTTCCGCGGCCGGGTCACGGCCGACGGGCCGGGTGGCTACCGGGCCGAACGCGGCAGGTACCACCTCTACATCTCCTGGGCGTGCCCATGGGCACAGCGATCCGCGATCGTCCGCGGGCTGCTGGGCCTGGAGGATGTGATCTCGCTCAGTGCGGTCGATCCGGTCAGGGACGGCCGCGGCTGGGCCTTCCGCGAGGGCGACGCCCACGGCCTGGACCCGGTGAACGGCTTCGCGTTCCTGCGCGAGGCCTACGAGGCGACCGAGCCTGGCTACCAGGGTCACATCTCCGTTCCCGTGCTGTGGGACAAGCAGGGTGGCCGGATCGTGAGCAATAACTTCCCTGACATCACGATTGACCTGGATACCCAGTTCGGGCAGTGGGCCGACCCGGCGGTGCGGCTGTACCCGGACGAACTGCGGCCGGAGATCGACGCGCTGAACGAGGTCATCTACGCCAGCGTGAACAACGGGGTCTACCGGGCCGGGTTCGCCCAGTCCCAGGAGGCTTACCACGAGGCGGTCACCGAGCTGTTCGGCGTGCTCGATCAGCTCGAGGCGCGGCTGGCCGAGCGCAGGTACCTGACTGGGCCAGCGCTGACCGAGGCGGACGTCCGGCTCTGGGTAACTCTCGCCCGGTTCGACTCGGTCTACTACTCGCACTTCAAGACCAGCATCAGGCGGCTGACCGACTACCCGAACCTGTGGGGATACGCGCGCGACCTGTACCGCCGGCCGGCGTTCCGGGAGACGACGAACTTCGACCACATCAAGCGGCATTACTTCATGACGCACCCGCACCTCAACCCTCGCCGGATTGTGCCTGACGGCCCGGAACTCGACTGGGACCGCCCGCACGGGAGGGAAACGCTGTAGCGCGGGCCGCTTACCAGCCGACTTGGCCGATTGGTCCTGTCCTGGCGGGACCTCTGACCCTGATTTCCTAAATCACCTCCGCCTACCCTCGGGATGATAAGGCGCTTTGACCGCACCGGCCGACGAGGGAGAACCGCCATGCAGCGCTTGCTCGTACTCGGCGGCGGCACTGCCGGCACGATGGTGGTGAACAAACTTCGCCGCCGGCTGGACTCGCAATGGCAGATCACCGTCGTTGACCAGGACGACGCGCACGTGTACCAGCCGGGGTACTTGTTCATCCCGTTCGGCATCTACCAGCCGAGCGAAGTGGTGCGGTCGCGGCACCGGTTCATCCCGGACGGGGTGGAACTCGTGTTCGGCGAGATCGACCTGGTCGATCCGGACGCGAACGAGGTGCTGCTGGCCGACGGGCGGCGGCTCGGCTACGACTACCTGATCATCGCGACCGGCACGATGCCGCGGCCGGACCAGACGCCCGGCATGCTGGGATCGCAGTGGCGCGAGTCGATCTTCGACTTCTTCAGCCTCGACGGCGCGACCGCCCTGGCCGCCGCGCTCGCCGAGTTCGACTCGGGCCGGGTCGTGGTGCACACCGTCGACATGCCGATCAAGTGCCCGGTGGCGCCGCTGGAGTTCAGCTTCCTGGCCGAGGCCTACTTCCGGCACCGCGGCATGCGGGACCGGGTCGAGCTCACCTACGCGACGCCGCTGCCGGGCGCGTTCACCCAGCCGGTCGCCTCGGCTCAGCTCGGCTCGATGCTGGACGAGCGCAAGATCGCTGTCGAGCCGGACTTCATGGTCGAGCGGATCGACGAAGAGCGCAAGACGCTGGTCTCCTACGACGAGCGGGAAATCCCGTTCGACCTGCTGGTGACCATCCCGCTGAACATGGGCGCCGAGTACCTCGCGCGGTCCGGCCTCGGGGACGAACTCAACTACGTGCCGGTGGACAAGTACACCATGCTGTCCAAGGCACACCCCGGCATCTTCGCCGTCGGCGACGCGAACAACATCCCGACCTCCAAGGCGGGTTCGGTCGCGCACTTCGGCGTCGACGTGCTCGTCGGCAACTTCTGCCAGTACGTCGAGGGCAAGGAGATGACCGGCCGGTTCGACGGGCACGCCAATTGCTTCATCGAATCCGGCGACGGCAAGGGCCTGCTGATCGACTTCAACTACGACACCGAGCCGCTGACCGGCAGCTACCCGGTGCCGGTCTTCGGCCCGTTCGGGCTGCTGAAGGAGAACGCCAGGAACCACTGGGGCAAGCTCGCCTTCCGCTGGATGTACTGGAACGTCCTGCTGCCCGGCCGCCCGATTCCGCTTCCGGCCCACATGTCGATGCTCGGCAAGCACCAGCCGCGCGGGCAAGAAACCGCGGCGACCGAGGAGCAATCATGACCGTGACCACGATCGGAGCCGCTCAGGTCCACGTCGATGCCGAGGGTTTCCTGACCGAATACGGCGAATGGAACGAAGATCTCGGCAGCCAGCTCGCCGCTCAGATCGGCATCGAGCTCACCGACGCGCACTGGCGGGTGATCCGGTTCCTGCGCGAGGACTACGCCGAACAGGGCGAGACGGCTACCCTGCGCCGCGTCTCGACTCAGGCGGGCATCCCGGTGAAGGAATTGTTCGCACTCTTTCCCGGTAAACCAGCCAAGAAGATGGCTTACGTCGCCGGGCTGCCCAAGCCGGTCGGCTGCGTCTTATCCGTGGCCGGCCCGAGCCGTAGCAGCGAGCGCACTGCCAGAAGGGGAGGTATCAGGTGACTAGCACGCAGGCCGGGACGGCCATCATTCCGGATTTCGGCGACGGCGCGTCCGCGGGTCGCAAGCTCGCGGTCATCTGCTCCAAGGGCAACCTGGACATGGCCTACCCCGGCCTGATCCTTGCCAACGCGGCCCTGGGCGAGGGTGTGGAGGTGCACCTGTTCTTCACGTTCTGGGGGTTTGACATGATCACCAAATCCCGGATGCGTGACCTGAAGTTCACCATGCTGGGCAACACGGCGACGCATATGCCGCAGGGCCTCGGCGGCTTGCCCGGCATGACCGCGGTGGCGACTCACCAGATGCGCAAGCAGATCCGTGACGTCGGCGTTCCCGACGTGCCGGAGTTCCTGGACCAGATCGTTGACTCTGGCGGCCACCTGTGGGCCTGCCGGCTGTCAGCCGACATGATGCAGCTAGACGAGAATGATCTCTACGACCCAGTCGAGGGAGTCATCAGCGCCGGCGACTTTATTGACAAGACCGAAGGCGCTCAGTTGCTGTTCATCTGACCGGCTGATCCGCTGGTGCCCGGCCGTTTCGGAGGGAGGCGGCCGGGCACCAGCCTGTCCGGGTCTGCCGTGCTAGCCGGCGGCGGTCAGGCAGGCTTGCGGCAGCAGGAACCAGCGCAGTGCCTCGAAGTCCGCTGGCAGCCCGGTCGGGCCGTCTTCGACGCGCTCGGACCGGGAAGCGAACAGGTCCCGCGCCTCGTGCAGGTAACCCGCTAGCGCGTCTTCCCCGACCCGGGCCGGCCGCGGCGGTGCGGTCAGCGTGCCGTCAGCGGTGTAACGCAGGTCGGAGAGGCGCAGCGGTGGCCGCGGCCGGCCGGCCCGGTGCACCCACAGGCCGGTCGCCGGGTCGAAGCGGTAGTCCGGCAGCAGCCGGTAACCGTCCGTGGCGATTGCCTCGACCGCTCCGATCAGGTAGTCGGCGACGGCATCGGAGATGAAGTAGTTGAAGTTGATCCTGGTCCAGCCGGGTTTGATGCCTTCACAGCCGCGCTGGATCTCATGGTCGAATTCAACCGACCTGGCGGCGTCGATCGCGAGCAGCCGGTGCCCGTAGGGGCCGGCGCACGAGCAGCCGCCCCGGGCCTGGATCCCGAACAGGTCGTTGAGGAGCGCGACGACATAGTTGTGGTGCAGATACCGGTCTTGACAGCGGATCCGCAGCGAGACGATGGACAGCCGCCTGGCATCGGGATTGCCGAGCACCTCGATCTGCCGGTGATTCGACCAGCGTGCGAGCGCGCGCTTCCACAGCCGCTCCTCGCGTTCCTTGATCACGTCCGTGCCGACGGCTTCCTTGAGCGCGAAGACCAAGCCAGCCCTGATCGACTCGACGATGGCCGGCGTGCCCCCCTCTTCCCTGGCGACAGGGTCGTCGAGGTAGCGGTGCCCGGTCGGGCCGACGAACGCGACGGTGCCGCCGCCGGGCGCCGTCGGCACCTGGCCGCGCACGAGTTCCTTGCGCATGACCAGGACGCCAGGGGTCTGCGGCCCGCCGACGAACTTATGCGGGGAGATGAACACCGCGTCCTTGTAGTCGCCCGCTCCCGGCGCCGACTCGCGCACCCTGATGGGCACGTAGGGCGCCGCCGCGGCGTAGTCCCAGAACGACACCGCGCCGTGAGCATGCAGCAACGCGGCGATGGCCTCGGTGTCGGACAGGATGCCGGTGACATTGGACGCGGCGGAGAAGCTGCCGATCCGCAGCGGCCGGTCGGCGTGCTTGGCTAGCTGGTCCTCCAGGTCGGCGAGGTCGATATGTCCGTCCGAGTCGGCGCCGATCTCGACCACGTCGGCGATCGACTCCCGCCACGGCAGCTCGTTGGAATGGTGCTCGTAGGGGCCGACGAACACGACCGGCCGTTCGTCCGGCGGGATCGCCGCGGCCAGCCGGTACTCGCGGTCCAGCCGGTCAGGCAGCCGGATCTGGAGGATGCCGACCAGCTTGTTGACGGCGGCGGTCGCACCGGAACCGCAGAAGATCACCAGGTCCTCGTCGGTGCCGCGGACCGCGTCGCGGATGATCGCCCTGGCATCCTCGCGCAGCCGCCCGGTCGCCAGGCCCGTGCCCGAGCTCTCGGTATGGGTGTTGGCGTAGGTCGGCAGGACCTGTTCGCGAATGATGTCCTCGATGAAGTCGAGTGAGCGGCCGGAGGCCGTGTAGTCGGCGTAGGTGATCCGGCGCGGCCCGTACGGGGTGTCGAGCACCTCGCCCTCGCCGATAATGCCGTTCCTGATGCGGTCAAGCAGCGTGGTCACCGAGTCACTCCGATCGGCGCGGGTCAAGCCGGCTGGCTACGTGAGCTCGATGCTGACCGGCGGTGGCTGGTGCAGGCTGTTGTGCACCGTACAGTGCCGCATCACGGCACTGAGGGCCGGCCACCGTGCCGCTGGCAGGTCGGTCGGTACCTTCACGCTAATCCTGATATCGCTGACCCTGGATGGCCGGTCCGCGGACATCTCGAAACTGGTCGACACCGTCAAACCGGTCCGGGTGTAGCCGTGCCGGGTGAGGTACCGCCCTGCGTAGAACGCGACGCAGCTTGCCAGCGAAGCCACGAACAGCTCGGTCGGCGTAGGAGCGGTGTCCTCGCCGCCAGCCTCGGTCGGCTGGTCGACCACGATGCGATGGCCGCGGACGCTGATCTCGTAAGACTCCCCAGTGCGGAAGGCAACTTCCATCTGGTTGCCGGCAGTGCTCATGCTGCTCCTCGCTCCTCATCGCCGTTGATGCCCAGTACTAGCCTAGATACCCACGGGGGTATAGTGGCCAGGTACGACGGTCCCGTCCCCCCGGGACTTTGGTCCTGATCACGGGCAGCCCGCCCGCGGTTTCGGGTGCCTTGAGCACACTCGATGAAAGTGACGGAATGAGCATCACCCAAGTCCTGAAGAAGCTGGTCAGCAAGGCATACTCGACGATCCCCGCAAGCGAGGCACAGTCGCTCCTGGTCGAGCGCAGGGCAGTGCTGATCGACGTGCGGGAGCGGCACGAGTGGAACACCGGGCACGTCGCGGCGGCGAAGCACATCCCGCTCGGTTCGCTGTCCGGCCGGATGGGCGAGATCCCGGCTGGTCGGCCAGTGATCACGATCTGCCAGTCCGGGATGCGCTCGGCCCGGGCGGCCGGCCTGCTCGCCAAGCAGGGGCACGAGGTCTACAACCTCCGCGGCGGCATGTCCGCCTGGGTGGCCACCGGACTGCCGGTCAAGGGCGGCGGCTATCGCTGAGCCGTCAGCGACGCGCGACTAGCAACCGTGCCGGGACTCTCAGGTTCTCCGAGCCCGGGTAGTCGATCTCGGTGTCGGCGAGGTCGCATAGGGCCGAAATCGCCTCGACCACGCCGGCCGCGAGAGCCTGAGCCAGGTCCGCCCCGGGACAGGGCCGACTGCCCGTGCCGAACGGGAACTCGGAGATATCGACCGCGACCACGTCGCCCGCCGGGCTGACGCGTCGGGTCCGAAGTACCGGCGGGTCGGCTCGCAGCGTCTGCTCGACGGCGTCGCCGGCGTTGCGGTCCTCGGCTCCGGTTCCGAGCGCGCGGGCGAGGGCGTTGCCGATCAGGCCCGCCGTCGCGTCACAGGTCTGCACCAGCAAGCCGATCTTGTTCGCCGACTCCTGCGGATCGGCCGATCCGAGCGCCTGGAGCAGGAAGGCAACCGACGCGTCGGTATCCCCCCTGGCCAGGTCCGGGTTGGGGTAACCAGCGGCAACGGCGATCACGGCAGTCACGATCCGGGCGGCTTCCGCAGTGGCGGTGAAGCCCAGTTCGGCAGCCAGGACAGCGACCGGTATCCGGCGGGCGAGTACCATCGCGTCGAATTGCTCTGGGCCGGCCTGCGGTATTTGGCCAACCCGGAATCCGGCCAGCCGCGTTCCGGCTGAGCTTAGTTCTGCTGTAGTCGCAGCGAACGCGGCCTGCCCGAGCCGTGCCGGGTCGAGACCGGCGATGTCGCGTTCGGCCTGTGCCCGTCGGCGCGCGTGGGCGGGCCCGTTGCAGAACCGCGGCACGCTCGCCCGCAGCCAGCCGAGCGTGCCGGTCTCGCTGTCGGGCACCGCCGGTGCCGGAGGCACCAGGTAGCTGGGGTCGGCAAGGACGGCGCGCACGGCTGCGTCGCCGGTGACGAGTTGTGTCGGCATGCTGGCAACCGTAAGGCAGTGACGTTTCGGTGTATGCCGAACAGTCGTTCGGCCATGATGAAGAGGTGACAGCAGCGCGACTGGCCGCCGTGGCAGGCCTACTTGCTGACCGTACCAGGGCCGAGATTTGCGTGGCGCTCTTCGACGGCAGGTCCTGGACGCTAGGCGAGCTGGCCAGGCACGTGGGCGTGGCACCGTCGACTGCCAGCGAGCACGTCAGCCGGCTGGTCGCCGGCGGCTTTCTCGTCTCCGAGCAGCACGGCCGGCACCGGTACATCAGGCTGGCCGACCCGCGGATCGCTCAGGTCGTGGAGGACCTGGTGGGCGCGGGCGGCCTGCCGGCCGCGCCACGCGAGCGGTCCCTGCGAGCCGTGACTGCCGCGAGCGCCATGGCACGGGCCAGGACCTGCTACGACCATCTCGCAGGCCAGCTCGGAGTCGCGATTACCGACTCGATGATCGCTGGCGGACTGCTTGACCAGGCCTGTGGCCTGGCAGTGACGGAGGCTGGCGCGGACTGGCTGGCCAAGAACCACGATGTCGATGTGGCCGCGATGGCCAGGTCGCGTCGGCCGCTGGTCCGCTCCTGCCTGGACTGGACGCAGCGCCGGCCGCACCTTGGCGGTGCGGTGGGTGCCGCGCTGTGCGGGCGGTATTTCGACCAGGGCTGGATCAGCCGGATCGGGACCGGCCGGGCCGTGGCCGTGACTCCGGCCGGGCAGCGGGCGCTCGGCAGGCTTTACGGAATTGGCGATGACGGTGCGGAGCCTGCCTGACAGTTCCGGACGGCGGCGTGCCGGGCGGTGATTCCCTGCGGGTGGTTGTCTCCCTGCGGTTGACCGGTTCGCCGTTGCGCCATCGGATAAATGGACGCTCCGGTGAGCCGGGAAAGGCCCGGTTCTATGGAGTTGTCTTTTCAGTCTCGCATTGTTATTTCACGCTGGCTAGACTGTTTCGCGCGTAAGCCTCTCCCCGAAGCGGCGAGCTGGTAACCCGTCGGCAGGGGCGCGCGGGGACGGCGGCAAGGCTCGGTGTGAGGCCAGGGTCGAGCCGTCGTCCCTTTCTGCCGATTGGTCCCGCCAGCATCAGGCGCGCAGGTTGACCAGGGTCGCCGGGACACGGACGCCGTCCGGGCGGGCGAGGCTTACCAGGGCGTGGCCCGCGGGGATGTCGTTGATGATCTCCGATGGAGACCAGACGTACCGCTCCACCTGCCGCACCGCGGCACCGGCCTGCTCGCTGGTCCCGTCACTGTGCTGGTGCCCGTGCCAGGTGCTTGCGTATCCGGCGGGGCTCCGTGAACTCGAGCGTCCGGTGCGACTGTGCGACTCGCTGCTCCCCGTTGCCCGGCTCAGCGTCAGTTCCTCGACCCATTGCTTGCCGTAATAGTCGGCGAAGTACTCAGCGTCCCGCGGATTGATCCCGGCGAAGACGGCCTTGCACCCGGTGGCGGAGAATACCGTACTCAGCAACTCAATCGGAAAATCCCCCAAGGACTGAGTAAGGAGAATCAACCCGGCATTTCTCGATCGGATGCGCTGGGTGCCGCGTGCGACATAGTCGTCGAGGTACCGGCCTGCCTCGTCAATGACCAGGTCACCCGGCGGCCGGGTGCGCCGCGGCGGGCTGACCGCCTGGATCTGCTGCCAGGCTCTCGCAGGGCGGCCGGTAAGCCGGCCCGGAAGTGGCCTGGTTCGCGCGCTTCCCTCCGGGCCGGCGAACCAGGCCGGGCCTGGCGGAGTGCTCGATGCTAGGTGCCGGGCAACGGCGGTCGCAGTACCGGCCGGTTGTCGTAGTCGGCCGAGCCAGCGAACGCTGGCTCCATCGAGGAGGCATGCGGGGAGTCGTCGCGTGATGCCGGCAAGGAACTAGCCGGGGGTTCCTCCGGCGCCTCGGTATCGGCCAGCCCGAAGACCGGGTTCTGGTCGGCGGCTGCCGGGTCCTGGCCGTCCTTGCCTTCTGGCTCCGGCGCGGTCCACGCGGATCGCGGCAGGCGGGGCGGTACCCAGCGTGGCGGTGCCGCGACGTCGGCCGGCCCGGCGGGACACGGGTACCAGCCTGGCGGCATGGCGGTCACTGAGTCCTCCCGGCATGCACGGACGACGTCAATGTTGTTGTCTCGTACCGTAAACGTAACTCGCTTGGCGACAATCCGCTATGCGGGGAATTAGGGGATTGTCAAAGCGGAATAGACGTGACATGGGCACGTGCTGATGGGCTTAGCTGCCGCCCAGGCCCAAGGTGGTCAGCAGCACGAGAATGACGGTGATGACCGCGAAGAAACCGTGCCCGACCACTACGGATACCGGAAAGTGGCGTTCGGGCGGTACGGCGACCTGGGCCTGGAACCGCTCGCCACGCGAGCGTCCGGCCGCGGCTGTCGTGGCGGCGCTGACGCTTGTGCCGCGGTATACCCCGATCCAGCGCAGCGCCATGGCGAGGCCGAAGGACACCACGACCGACAGTACCGCCAGCGCCGCCCAGGCGAACAGGTCACGATCGGTGACCAGGTAGGCCAGCCAGACCCCGAGGCCGCCGACGGCGAGCAGCACGTGGCACACCACGACGGGTACCGGAAGCCGGGTCGCCGCCGCGCTCTGAAATTCCGGATCATACTCGATGAGCCAGATGGCGAGAAGGTATAGCCCGGCCATTGCGGTAATGATCCATGTAATAAGTGCGATTAACGACATCGGCTACTCGATCCGGGTTAATAGTTACTGCGCAGTCTTAGCACAGCTACAGTGATGACGGAGCCGGTCCGCCCGAAGTTCAAGCGTCAGCGTGGCAGATTCGCTCGGGTCGGCCGCAGTCGCATCATCGGCGAGTCGCGGCTTCGTAGCGATCGACGATCTCGCGCGCCAGCGCGAGCGAGGACGTGGCCGCAGGCGACGGCGCGTTCCGCACGTGCGTGGCGCCCGGAGTCTGGGAGATCACGAAGTCGTCCACGAGCCGCCCGTCCCGGCCCACCGCCTGTGCCCGGATGCCGAACAGGGTAAGCGGTTCGATCGCCACGCCGGCCAGCGCAGGCACATACCGCGCACATTTGGCAACGAACCGCTTGCGGCTGGTCGCCATTACCAGCTCACTCAATCCCGTGCCCCAGAAGGCCCTGACCACGCGCCAGGTGCCCGGCCAGGTCAGGGTCGCCAGGCCGTCGCGGAGCGAGTCCGGTGCGCCGCGAAGCCGTCGCAGCGCGGCGGGTGCCTGGCCGGTCCGGCCCGGCAGGTGCCCGGGCCGGGCGCGGTAGCCATCTCGCGCGGCCACCAGCAACGCGGTCGGGCCGAGCAGCACGCCGCCGCCGACTTGCCTGGTCACGTGAACGCCGAGGAAGGGCAGTGCCGGGTCGGGCACCGGATAGACCAGCCCCCGCACGACCTCCGGCTGGCCGGCCGCCAGCCGCAGGTAGGCGCCACGGAACGGGACGATGCGCGGATCGGCCGGCGCTCCGGCGCAGACCGCCAGCCGGTCCGACCACATCCCGGCGCAGACGATCGCCCAGTCCGCACGGAACTCCCCGTGCGCGTGCGAGAGCACTGTGCTGGCACGGGCCGCTGCGGACCGCCCTGCCGCGGGCTGCCCGGTGCCTCCCTGGCTGGCGGGCGTTGCTGCCGGGCCGCTCCAGCGGCGGATCGACGTAATCTCGCAGCCGAGCTCGAAGGTGACGCC
The DNA here is from genome assembly GCA_035533915.1 of Streptosporangiaceae bacterium. Classification (GTDB taxonomy): domain Bacteria; phylum Actinomycetota; class Actinomycetes; order Streptosporangiales; family Streptosporangiaceae; genus Chersky-822. The sequence goes on along the minus strand of DATLSX010000094.1, from coordinate 47,783 downwards.
CTGGGCGCGCAGCTCAGCCTCGATCGCCCTTGCCACCGCCCCGAAGTCCACGATCCCGGTCGCCGGGGAATGCAGCGCCGCGAGCCCCCGGCATTCTGGCTCGATCTCGGCGATCTCGGCCGCGGCTACCCGGCGCAGTCCCGGCACGCCGTTAGCACGGCCGCGCGTTTCGAGGTCGTCCAGCCTGCGCAGCTCGTCCGCACGGATGGCCACGATCAGCTTTCCGCACCGCTCGAAACCGATGCCGTTCGCCGCGCAGAACTCGTACATGAGCCGGGCGCCTTCGACACACAGCCGGGCCTTCAGCGAGCCTGGGGCGTAGTAGACGCCGGCATGGATCACACCCGAGTTGTGGCCGGTCTGCTGCTGGGCCACGGCGGAGTGCTTGTCGACGACGACCACTTTGGCACCGGGACGACGGATCAGCACCTCGCGCGCTACCGCCAGCCCTACTATTCCGGCACCGACCACAGCGACGTCGTAGCGCTCCGATGTCATCGACCGATCCTAGTAAGGGCGACTGGGCTGGCTGGTTTCGTTAGGCCGAAGTCTTGCCTGCCGCGAAGGCTGACAGCAATTCGTAGCCCGCGTGCGCGGCCGCGATGCCGGTGATCTGGGCGTGATCGTAACTCGGCGCGACCTCGACGATGTCCGCGCCGACCAGATTGAGGCCGGCGAACGATCGCAGGGTGCCGAGCAGTTCGCGGCTGGTCAGGCCGCCTGCTTCCGGCGTGCCGGTGCCCGGCGCGTGGGCCGGGTCGAGCACGTCGATGTCGACCGAGACGTACACCGGCCGGGCCCCGACTCGCTGCGCGATGCGCTCCGCCAGGCCGGTCACGCGGAGATCGTCGAGTTCGGCGGCCGAGATCACACCGAAGCCGAGTTCGGAGTCCTGGGTCAGGTCGGCGTCGGAGTACAGCGGGCCGCGGATCCCGACGTGCAGGCAGCCGGACCGGTCGAGCAGGCCTTCTTCAGCCGCCCGCCGGAACGGGGTGCCGTGCGTGTACTCCGCGCCGAAGTAGGTGTCCCAGGTATCCAGGTGCGCGTCGAAGTGGACGACCGCGACCGGCCCGTGCACCGCGGCGAACGCGCGGAGCAGCGGCAGCGCGATCGTGTGGTCGCCGCCCAGGGTCAGCAGGTGCGGCACTCGTTCGAGCAGGCGGCGGGCGCCACGTTCGATCTCGGCGATGGCGCTGTCGATGCTGAACGGGTTCACCGCGAGGTCGCCAGCGTCGACCATCTGACGGCTGGCGAACGGCGACACGCGCAGTGCCGGGTTGTACGGGCGGAGCAGCCGGGATGACTCCCTGATGTGCGAAGGCCCGAACCGCGCTCCGGGCCGGTAGCTGACTCCGCTGTCGAACGGCACCCCGAGCACGGCGACGTCGGCCCGGCTCACCTCGTCGATCCGGGGCAGCCTGGCGAAGGTGGCGGCGCCCACGTATCTGGGTACCTGGCTGGCGTCGACAGGCCCGACAGCGTCGCCTTCGACGATACGGGGGACAGGCTCGGTCATCTCGCTCCGTTCCTGGTGGTCAGCTGAATCTATGATCGCGGCGCGGCGATCGGCCGGGTCATCGAGCCGCCAGCAGCCGATCGGTCGCCGAGTCTGGCAGGCCGTCGAAGTACTGCTGGATTACCTGAGCGAACAGCCCCCGGTCGGGGTCGGCTCGGAGAAACAGTGTCATCGACGAGCGGAGCTTGAGCGCGTCGATGACGCCGAAGATCTGCTCCGCGCCGCGGCCGCGCAGGCTGGTCAGGATCGCGGCGCACTCGGTGAGTCTCGGGCCGAGCACGGGATGGCGGAGGTAAGCCTGGGCCTCGGCCAGCGAAGCGATCGCGAAGGTTCGCGCGGCCTGACTGTGCCCGAGGCCGGTGACCTGGGGAAAGACGAACCACATCCAGTGGCTCAGCTTGCGGCCGGCGCGTAGCTCGGCGACGGCTCGGTGATACGTGCCGCCGGACTCCTGGGCGGCGACGAAGCGCTCAAGGTTGTACCAGCCGCCGGTGCCTCCTGGTGGTTCTTCCATGTGTCCCTGCGGCCTTTCCGTGTCTCCCGCGCTGGCTGGTTCTGGCGAGCGTGGCGGTCAGGGTACTGCACTAGGCGTCAGCGGTGCCTGCGGGTGGGCCTGATCTTGCGGCAGTGGGTACGTTGGCTGGTAAGGCACTGCGCCGGACAATGACGGCGCGGCGGTGCGGCGACGAGTGTGGTGGTGCGGGCGATGACTGAGGACAGGTATGCGGACGCGGCCGGGCTGGTCACGCGTTCTGCCGCCGCTTACGCGGCTGGCGTGCCCGAACACCGCGCCGACGACGGTTTCTTCGGGCCGGCCAGCATCACCTGGCGGGCCACCGCCGACCTGTCCGCACCGGTGGCCGGGCTGCGGGCGCTGCTGATGCAGGCGCTGCACCCGCTGGCGATGGCGGGAGTCGACCAGCACAGTGACTGGCGGCAGGACCCGGTCGGCCGGCTCGCGGCCACGTCGGCATACCTAGCCACGGTGAGCTTCGGGGCGAAGGCCGCCGCGGAGCAGGCCGCGGCCCGGGTCCGCCGAATCCACGAGCACGTCAACGGGGTCGATCCCGTCACCGGCCAGTCGTACTCTGCCAGCGACCCGGCGCTGCTGCTCTGGGTGCACGCGGCCCTGGTGGAGTCCACCATTGTCGCCAGGCGCTGGTTCGGCACGCCGTTCGCGCCGCAGGATGCCGACGACTACGTGGCCGAGATGACCGTCGCCGCGGAACTGGTGGGCGTGCCGCGTGCGCACGTCCCGGCAAGCGTCGCCGAACTGGACAGCTACCTGGAGTCGGTCCGGCCGCGGTTGCGGTGCACGCCGGCCGCGAGCGAGTCCATGGCGTTCCTGCTCGACCCGCCGGGCCTCGACGAGGACATCGCCCTCATCTGGGATGACATCAAGGACGGGGCGGTTGCCTCGCTGCCTGACTGGGCCAGGGAGATGTACGGCTACTCGGCCGAGCCGCTGACGCCAGCTAGGCGGACCGAGATCCGGCAGGCACTCGGCGTGCTGGACACGGTGTTCATCGGCGAGCCGGGAGTGCTCGAAGCCAGGCAGCGCATCACCGTGCGGGTCCGTGCCGCGCAGCGGGCATGAGGCAGCGACTGCTGGCTGGCGCGGTGCTCGGCGTCCTCGCTGGCGTGGGCCTGCTCGCGCTGCGCCGGCGGGCGGAAGGTCTGCCTGCGGGCGGGCGGCTGCGCCGCCGGCCCGCGAACGTGCGGGTGAGCCGTGGCCTGGCAGCCCTGCACCTGGTTGCCCGCGGCGGGATGCGCTACGCCGGCAGCGCCCCCCGGCTGTTCGCCGCGGCTGGCGAGAACCGGCAGCAACTGCGTCAGGACCTTGCCCTGCGGACGGCCGAGGACGTCGCTCAGACACTCGGCGCCATGAAGGGCGTCCTGATGAAGATCGGCCAGATGGCCAGTTACATCGACGAGGGCCTGTCACCCAGCGTCCGCCGTACGCTGAGCAGGCTGCAGGACAGCGTGCCGTCGATGAGCGCGGAACTAGCCGCCGGAGTGGTCGAGCAGGAACTCGGGCTCCCGCCGGAGCGCGCGTTCGCGCAGTGGGATCCTGAGCCGGTCGCTGCTGCCTCGATCGGCCAGGTGCACCGCGCCATCACTCACGACGGACAGGCCGTCGCGGTCAAGGTGCAGTACCCGGGCATCGCCGAAGCCATCGCGGCCGACCTGGACAACGTCGCGCTGCTGCGCAGGATGCTGCGGATCACCGCGCCGGCCCAGGATGTCGACGCGCTCCTGGCCGAGCTGCGCGAACGGGTGCTGGAAGAACTGGACTACCGCCGCGAGGCGGCCAACCAGGCGCTCGTCGCGCGGTACTACGACGGTCATCCCACGATCTGCGTTCCGAAGGTCATCGGCGAACTGTCGACCAGGCGGATGGTGACCAGCGAACTCGCGGTCGGGGCCAGGTTCGCCGAGCTCGCGGACTGGCCGCAGCACGAGCGGGACCTCGCCGCCGAGACGATCTACCGGTTCGTCTTTCGTAGCCTGTACGAGGTCCGCGCCTTCAACGGAGACCCGCACCCGGGCAACTACCTCTTCCACGGCGACGGGCGGGTCACGTTCCTGGACTTCGGGCTGGTCAAGCACTTCACGGCGGACGAGCTTCATCCGCTGATGCAGATGGCACGCAACCTGTGCGTGCGCAACGATCCGCGGGAGTTCCGCCGGAGCATGGAACTGGCCGGCTTCCTCCGCCCCGGCGCGCCGCTGAGCACGGAAGAGGTCGTCGAGCATCTCGCGGTCTTCTACGCCACGATCAGGGAACCTGGCCGGGTCACGATCAGGCCTGACTACTCCTCGGCGGTGGTACGCAGATTCTTCGACGTCCGCAGCCCGGTAGCCGAGTACGTCAGCATCCCGCGCTCCTACGTCGTGCTGCAGCGGATCAACCTGGGACTGTTCGCCGTGCTCGGCGAACTGGGGGCCACCGCCGACTGGCGTGCCATCGCCGAGGAGATCTGGCCGTTCGTGCAGGGCCCGCCGTCGACCCCGATGGGCCACGCGGAAAAGGCCTGGCAGGCCAGCAGGGCCGGCCCGCCACGATCGCGGTAGGCGGATTGGTACCGGGAGGCCTGGTCGGCCGGCGCGGTGCCCGGCAGACTAGAGGCACTGGTGTGCCGCGAGCGCTGGAGGCTTCCCTATGACCGAGAAGATGCTGCCGGGCGAGCCGCTGAGCGCGCTCCTGGTGCGGTCCGACCCGTCCAGGCCGGCTCTGGTGGTGCCCGAGGACGGCCAGGTCCTGACGTTCGGGCAGCTTGCCGACCGGGTCGAGACGCTCGCCGGCCGTCTCGCCGCGGCGGGCGTACGCCGCGGCGACCGGGTCGCGCTCACGCTGCCCAACGGTCCCGAGGTAGTGCAGATCCTGCTGGCGATCACGGCGCTTGGCGCGGCGGCGGCCCCGCTCAACCCGGCCTACACCCGCAGCGAGTACGTGTTCTTCCTTGAGGACATCGCACCCCGGGTGTTCCTGATCCCGGCCAGCCGCCCGGAGGCGGCGGTCAGCGCGGCGGAGGCTTGTTCGATCACGGTGCTGACGGCGCAGGCCGGCGCTGACGGGCCGCCGGCGCTGTTCGTCGCGGGTAACGAACTTGGCTCGCAGTCCGGCTTCGAGCATGGTCAGCCTGACGACGTCGCGATGGTCCTGCATACCAGCGGTACGACGTCCAGGCCGAAGCAAGTGCCGCTGCGCCAGCGCAACCTGATGGCTTCGGCCAGGACCATCGCCGCGCACTACCAGCTCAGCCCGGCGGATGTCTCGTTCTGCGTGATGCCGCTGTTTCATGTGCACGGCCTGGTCGCCTCTACCTTTGCCGCCCTGGGCAGCGGCGGGTCGGTGATCGTGCCGCGGCGGTTCACCCCGCTCCGGTTCTGGCCGCAGGCGCGCGAGTACGGCGCGACCTGGCTGTCGGCCGGGCCCACCCTGCACCAGATGATCTTGGACCGGGCCGGCGCCGAAGGGCCGCCAGGCACGCTGCGGTTCGCCCGCTCGTGCAGCTCGGCGCTGTCGCCGGCGCTCTGGCAGCGAGCCGAGGTCGGCTACGGGGTGCCGGTGCTCGAGGCGTACGGCATGACCGAGGCGAGCCATCAGATGGCCTCGAACCCGTTGCCGCCGGGAGAACGGATCCCCGGCTCGGTCGGCGTCCCGACGGGCACCGAGATCGGCGTCGCCGATCGGGACGGGGCGCTGCTGCCCGGGGAGAACGCGGGCGAGGTGGTGATCCGAGGTCCAGGAGTGATGTCCGGCTACGTGAACAACCCGGCGGCCACCGCCGAGGCTTTCTACGGTGACTGGTTCAGGACCGGCGACCGGGGCATTATCCGTAACGGGTACCTGTACCTGGAGGGCCGGCTCAAGGAGATGATCCTGCGTGGCGGGGAAAACATTTCCCCGGCGGAGATCGAGCAGGTCTTGCTGGCCCATCCGGCGGTGAAGGACGCCGTGTGCTTCGGGGTCGCCGACGAGAAATACGGTGAGCTCGTATCCGCCGCGGTCACGCTCCAGGCCGACGCCGAGGCCAAGGCGCTGATCGACCACTGCCGGGAACGGCTCGCCGCGTTCAAGGTGCCGGCCAGCATCCATGTCCTTGACCAGATTCCGCGTACCGCGACCGGCAAGGTGCAGCGGCGGCGGGTCGGGGAGTCCATCACGGGGACCGCGGCGCCCGCGGCCGGGCAGCCTGGCTCACAACCTGGCGGGCCGGGGCAGTCATGAGATTCGCGGTGCTCGGCGCGGGGGCGATCGGTGCCTATGTAGGGGCGGCGCTGCACCGTGGCGGCGCGGACGTCACGCTGATCGCGAGGGGCGCGCACCTGGCGGCCATGCGCGAGCACGGGGTTCGGGTGCGCTCCCCGCGCGGCGACTTCGCCGCCCGGCCGCCGGCGACCGATGATCTCGGCGTGATCGCCGGTGCCGACGTGGTCTTTGTCGCGCTGAAGGCGTACAGCCTGCCCGAACTCGCGCCGCGGCTGGGCGGGCTGCTCGCGCCTGGCGCCGCGGTGATCTGGGCGCAGAACGGCATCCCGTGGTGGTACTTCCAGGGCCTGGCGATGCCGGGTGCTGGCGGGCCGGGTGCGGGCTTGCCGGGCGCGGGCTTGCCGGGTGCGGGCTTGCCGGGCGCGGGCTTGCCGGGCGCGGGCTTGCAGAGCGTGGACCCCGGCGGGGTGATCGCGGGTTCGGTCCCGCCAGAGCACAACATCGGCTGCGTCGTCTACTGCTCGACGGAGATCGTCGAGCCTGGCGTGATCGCGCACATCGAGGGGACCAGGTTCAGCCTCGGGGAACCGGACGGCTCGGCGAGCGAGCGCTGCGCGCGGATCTCGGCTGCCTTCGCCGCCGGCGGGCTGAAGGCCCCAGTCGACGCCCGGCTGCGCGACCAGATCTGGCTGAAGCTCGTCGGCAACGTCGCCTTCAACCCGGTCACCGCGCTCACCAGGGCGACACTTCGCGAACTCGGAACGACCACCGAAATGCTCGACCTGCTCAAGGCGGTCTTCGCCGAGTGCGCGCAGGTGGCGGACCAGCTCGGGATCAGGTTCCCGGTGTCGCTCGACCGGCGGCTGCAGGCCGGCCTCGCGGTGGGCGATCATCGGACGTCGATGTTGCAGGATCTTCAGGCGGGCAAGCGGCTGGAGCTGGACTGCATGACCGGTGCGGTCATCGAGATCGCCGACCGGCTCGGCATCGCCGTCCCGCACCTGCGCACCGTGCACGCCTGCGCGAAGCTCCTTGACCAGGTGAACCGAGGTGAGCGCGGTGACAGCACCGCGGCCTGAGAGCGGAGCCGACCACGGCATCGGCCCGGTGCTGCTCGGGCCGGACGAGCGTGCCGCGCGCGCCGAGCGGGGACACGAGGCGGCCAGCAGGCTCGCCGACCACGAGGTCGCCATGGTGGCCCTGTCCTGGGTCGACAACGCGGGTATCGCGCGGGCCAAGGCCATCCCGCTCGGGCGGCTGGAGCGAGCGGCCGGCTGGGGGATCGGGATGTCGCCTGTCTTCGACGTGTTCGTCGTCGACGACAGCATCACCACCAGCAAGCACATCGGCGGCCCCGGCGGGGACCTGCGGCTGATTCCCGACCTGGACCGGATCACCGTACTGGCCGCTCAGCCTGGCTGGGCCTGGGCACCAGTCGACCGTTACACCCAGGACGGCCGCCGTTACGCGGCCTGCCAGCGCACCTTCGCGCGCGTGATGACTGCCCGGGCCGCGGAGCAGGGCCTGTCGGCCCGGCTGAGCTTCGAGATCGAATGGGCGGTCGGCACCGGCGACGACGACGGCTTCCGCCCGGCCTGCTCCGGCCCGGCCTACGGGCTGACCAGGATCATCGAGCTTTCCGACTACGCACGCGAGGTCGTGCAGGCGATCGAGCAGCAGGGCATCGTGGTGGAGCAGCTTCATCCCGAATACGCGGCCGGGCAACTGGAGATCTCGGTCGCGCCGAGCGATCCGGTCGGCGCGGCCGACGACAGCGTCCTGGTCCGGCAGACTATCCGGGCGGTGTCCGCGCGGTTCGGCCTGCGGGCCTCGTTCGCCCCGGCGGTCGTGGTCGGCGAGGTCGGTAACGGCGGCCACGTGCACCTCAGCTTGTGGCGGGACGGGGCGAACCTGCTCGCCGGCGGGCCGGGCAGGCATGGCCTGACGCCCGACGGCGAGGCGTTCGCCGGGGGAGTCCTGGCTGCGCTGCCCGCGCTGACCGCGGTGGGTTCGCCGAGCGTGTCCAGCTACCTGCGGCTCGTGCCGTCGCACTGGGCGGGGGCCTACCAGTGCTGGGGCCGGGAGAACAGGGAAGCGGCCCTGCGCCTGGTGACCGGTTCCGCCGGGGAGCAGGACGTGCGCGCCAACCTGGAGATCAAGTGCTTCGACCTGTCCGCCAATCCGTACCTGGTCGTCGGCTCGCTGCTGGCAGCCGGCCTGTCCGGGATCTCCCGCGGCGCGAAGCTGCCGCCGGAGACGGCGGGCGATCCGGTGCGGCTGTCGGCAGCCGGGCTGGCCGAGCGCGGCGCGCGCAGGCTGCCGCAGTCCCTGGCCGAGTCGGCTGACGCGCTGGCGGGCCACGACGTTCTACGCGCGGCCATGGGCGAGCCGCTGGCCGAGGCGTTCCTTGCCGTCCGGCGCGCCGAGGCCGAGCTTTTCGCCGACGTCAGCCCGGACGAGGTCGTCGCACGCACCCGGTGGCGATGGTGAGCTCGCCGGTGCCGGAGCCGCTCCCGCTGATCGACCACCACGTCCACGGCGTCGTCACCGGCGAGCTTGACCGGCAGGCGTTCGAACAGCTGCTGACCGAAGCGCCTGGGCCGCCCGCACCAGGCAGCACCAGGTTCGACGGCCAGCTTGGTTTCGCGGTGCGGCGCTGGTGCGCGCCGGTGCTCGACCTGGAGCCGTTCGCGCCGGCCGAGCGGTATCTGGAGCGCCGTGCCGAGCTCGGCGCCGCGGCGGTGAACCGGCGCCTGCTCACCGCGGCCGGGGTGGCTTTGTGGCTGGTCGACACCGGCTACCGGAGCGACGTGCTGACCACGGCGCAGGAGCTTGCGGCGGTGAGCGGCGCGCCGGCCAGGCAGATCGTCCGGCTTGAGCCAGTCGCCGAACAGGTAGCCAGGGCCGGGACGACCGCCACCGGATTCGCGGGCGCTTTCCGGGCAGCGCTGGCCGACGCCAGCGCGTCCGCCGCGGCGGTCGGGTACAAGTCGATCGTCGCCTACCGGTTCGGCTTCGGTTTCGACCCGGCCAGGCCCAGCGAGCCCGACGTCGCGACGGCCGCGGGCCGGCTGCTCCGCGCGCTGGCCGCTGACCCTGCCGCGCGGCTCTTGGACGAGGTCTTGCTCAGGTACCTGATCTGGACTGCCGTGGACACCGGCCTGCCCGTGCAGTTCCACGCCGGGTTCGGCGACCCGGACGTGCGCCTGCACCGGAGCAACCCCTCGCTGCTGCACGACTTCCTGCTCGCGACGCAGGCGAGCGGCACTCCGGTCATGCTGCTGCACTGCTACCCGTACCACCGGGAGGCCGGTTACCTCGCGAATGTCTTCCCGCACGTCTACCTCGACGTCGGGGAGGCGCTGAACCATGTCGGGGCGCGGTCGGCGGTCGTGCTCGCGGAGGCACTCGAGCTCACGCCGTTCCACAAGATGCTGTACTCCTCCGACGCCTTCGGACTGCCGGAGCTGCACTACCTGGGCGCCGAGGGATTCCGGCGCGACATCGCGCGAGTGACCGGGCGGTTCGTCGCGGACGGCGCGTGGTCGGCGGCAGACGCGGACCGGGTCGCCGGGCTGATCGGCTCGGCCAACGCGGCCCGCGTCTACCGGCTCGGCAGCGGCGGCCCGTCGATCCGCCGGTAGCGCCGGTCCGCCGGTAGCGTCGACCCGCGCGTGCGGGGCGCGGCCACACGAGATCGGTGCGGGCGCTGCCTCGGTGTCAGTCGGCCGCGCTGGGGTCGATCGGCTGAATGCTGGTGCTTTGGTAGCGGAAGGTTTCTACGGACAAGACCACCCGGCCGTCCGGGTGGACGGCGCTGGGCAACGCGGCGGCGACGGCCTGGGCTATCCGCCAGTCGACGCCGTCGCCGATCAGCCGGCCTGCGGGAATAGCCGCAGATAGTTCCAGTGGTTCGATGTCGACCGGCAACATGCCGACGTGCTCGGAGATTCCGGGCCGTTGTGCCTCGGCGGCGCTCAGGCACAATGCGGGCACTGCCAGTAAGGCCCGCCCGGCAGCGGCATCGACGATGAGCCCGGACAGCGCCGGATACCCCTTGCCCAGTGCCAGCACCGCGCTGTCGTCGAGTAGGCAGGCGATCACGCGGCCGTCCTTCGCCTGGCGATCGTCTGGCGTAGCCGCGCCGCCGCCGCTAGCTCGGCGTCGGTGACCTCAACGCCGAAATGCTCGGCAAGCACCGCTCGGGCCCGCTGTTCCCGCTCGGCGAGCTCGGCAGCGGTCGGCATCGCTGCGGCCAGTTCCTCGACCATCTCTTTCAGCGTCGTATGCCGCTCAGCCGCAAGCCGGGCCAGGCGTTCCCGAGTCTGCCTGGAGACCTTGATGCTCGTATCGTCGTCAGCCACAGCGGCACTCTACCAACAGTAGAGCCAACCGCCCGGCGGCGTTCATGATCGCGGTCGATTTTCAGGCGCAGCACCTGAAAATCGACCGCGATCATGGAACGACTCCTGCCCGGCGACGCCGTTGGCGGAGCGCCTCATCCGCATCCGAGGCTGAACGCGCGAGCCGCATCGCCCGGCTTGCTGAGTGCTGGACCAGCGGTCAGCGACACGCCTGTCCCGCACTGGGCGCTGGATGCCGATCATCCAGCAGCCCGGCGCCCCGTCAGGTGCCGGTCTCTGGCGTGCCGGTCTCTGGCGTGGAGGCCTCTGGCGTGGTGGGCGGAGTCGGGGCCGGCGGCGGCGCGCCCGCTCGAAGGAACGACCAGCCTGATCTGGAAATCATTACGATGAGCGTGACACCCGAGGACCGGTCAAGAGATGAGAAGACGACACATGAAGGCACGCCTGCTCGTCATCGGGGCTGGAGCAGCCGCTATCGCCGCGCTGGCGGCGCTGACCGGCCCCGCGTCCGTGCTCGCCGCGCCCCGCACGCCGGGTGTCGCCCGGATCGGCATCCTGCCGCCTCGCAACCCTGGCCACAACGTGCGGCCGAGGCCCTTCTTCCTCGGCATGTCCGCGTGCCGGCGGGGCAAGGACAGCGGCAGCTGTGACCGCGCGGTGCTGTCTGCCATCGCGCATGCCCGGTCGGTTCTCGAGGGCATGCGCGGCATGTACTTCACGGTGGCTGCCTACCGCAAGCTGACTCACGCCGAGCAGCTCTTCGTCACGGTGAACCTCGAGCGGGTCGCGAGGCACCTGCCACCGGCGGTCGAGCTGACCAGGTCGCTGGACAAGATCGCTCAGGCAGGCGCGGCCAAGGACGACGACCCGCCGCTCGGCAGACTCCCCCGCCACCTGCCCGGTGGCGGGTATCCGGTGGCAGCAGGGGGCAACTGGGCCGGCGGCTTCCTCAATCCGCTCGGCGCGGACTACGGGTGGATGTATGACGACGCCGGATCCCGCTGGGGTCATCGCGACAACATCCTCGGCACCTTCGTGACCAGATCGAGCTGCCGCGCCTCCCACCGCGCGCTCGTCATGGGGGCTGGCTACATCGGGTCCGGCATGGCCTACGGCGATAGCGAAACCGAGCTGCTCGTCGGCGTCTGCGGCCCGTCACCCACCGACACCGTCTTGACCTGGACCAGGGCCAAGGCACTCCTGCGCATCACGTTCTGACGCGTCAGTGCCCGGACTGCGGACCGCGGCACGGAACCAGGAATCCAGGTCCCTGCGGCCTCGCGGCCGCCGGGTGCTGAGGCCGCACGTCAAAGACGGTGCGCGGCGGCTTTCTCGACAGCTAGCGACAACCATTGTGCTGGGCGGTAAAATGGCTCATCCTCGTCTAGATAGTCGTAGATCGGAGTATCTAGACGAATTTGAACACGTTGAGTTTGGCGTCGAGATGTGGAGGCTGCGTCATGGTACGCGAAGATAATGGCGAGTTCGACGTGATCGTCGTCGGCGGCGGACCCGCTGGATCGACCGTGTCCGCTCTGGTCGCCATGCAGGGGCATAGCGTGCTGCTGCTGGAGAAGGAGCAGTTTCCGCGCTATCAGATCGGCGAGTCACTGCTGCCGGTCACGGTCCACGGCATCTGCGGGATGCTGGGCGTCTCGGACGAGATCCAGCAGGCCGGTTTCGTGCCGAAACGAGGAGGGACGTTCCGGTGGGGGAAGAACCCCGAGCCGTGGACGTTCTCCTTCGCGGTCTCCGAATCGTTCTCCGGGCCCACCTCGATTGCGTACCAAGTCGAGCGGATGAAGTTCGACCAGATCCTGCTCGACAACGCACGCAAGAAGGGAGTGCAGGTCAGGGAGAATTGCTCGGTGGCCGACGTACTGGAGGAAGGCGACCGGGTCTGCGGCGTGGCCTTCACCGGCGAGGACGGGGTGCGGCGCGAGGTGCGCGGTAAGTTCGTGGTCGATGCCTCCGGCAACAGAAGCCGTATTCACGGCCGCATCGGCGGGACCAGGCACTACTCTGAATTCTTTCAGAATATCGCCATGTTCGGCTATTTCGAAGGCGGCAAGCGGCTGCCAGCGCCGAATTCAGGCAACATACTCTGCGCAGCCTTTAAGTCGGGCTGGTTCTGGTACATCCCGCTCAGCGACGACCTGACCAGCGTCGGCGCAGTAGTCCGGCGCGAGGCACTGGAGCTGGTCCAGGGCGATCCGGCGCAGGCACTGGCGAATCTGGTCGACGAGTGCCCGCTTATCGGGGAGTACCTGGCCAATGCCCGGCGCGTGACCACCGGGCCGTACGGGGAGGTCCGGGTGCGCAAGGACTACTCCTATAGCCGGGACAAGTTCTGGCGCCCAGGGATGGTGCTGATAGGAGATTCGGCATGCTTTATCGACCCGGTTTTCTCCTCGGGCGTCCATCTGGCCACTTACAGCGGACTGCTGGCGGCGCGCTCGCTGAACACGGCACTCCAGGGGGAGATCACGGAAGAGCGCTGTTTCGCGGAGTTCGAAGCGCGCTACCGCAAGGAATACTCGCTGTTCCACGATTTCCTGGTCGCCTTCTACGACATGCACCAGGACGAGGAGTCGTATTTCTGGAACGCGAAGAAGGTCACGGGCAGCCAGGCGGCAGGCCTGGAGTCGTTCGTCCAGCTTGTCGGTGGCGGTGCGTCCGGGGAGGGAGGGCTGCTGGACGCGGGATCTTATGCCGAGCAGCGCGCTCCGATGTTCGCGGAGTTCTCCGAACTGATCGACCGTCCGGCCGATTCCGACGGGACGAACCGGAAGCTGTTCCAGGGCGCGCTCGTCGATGCCGCGCTGCAGGAGAGCGCCAAGATCCAGTTGCTGGCCGTGCTCGGCGAGAGTGACGAGGACGCACCGGTGCTGGCGGGCGGCCTGGTGTCGGCCGCGGACGGGATGCACTGGACGCAGGCATAGTCCTGACCATGGCCCCGGACGGCGAGACCATGGTCAGGCGGAGGTGCCCGGGGCTCACACCGCCCGCAGGTGGGCCAGGAGCGGGACGAGCACGCAGATGTGGGTGGCGTACTGGGTGAGCATGAACACGCGGTAGGGGCGGCGTCGGCGGCTGCGGTTTCCCTGCGATAGCGGGGCGTTGCTGAGCGCGGCCAGGCACACGGCGCCGGCGAGCATGGCGGCGGCGGGAACGCGCAGCGCCGGGCTGACCAGGAGCGCGGCCAGTCCGAACGCGGTGGCCGTGGTGATGGCTGTCCCGGACAGCAGGAGGCGTGCTTTCCGGTCGCCGAGGTGGGCCGCCGCCGAGTTGCGCCCGGCCGCCGTGTCGCCGGCGATGTCGGGCAGGTCCTTGGCCAGGGTTCCGGTGAGCCCCATCCAGGTCGCGGCGCCGATGGCGAAGCAGGTGAACGTCAGGGCGGCGTTGCCTGGCCTGGTCACCGACGGGCTGGTCAGCCCGGCGAGATAGGACAGCAGGCCGCCGGCCATGCCGATGGCGGCGGTGCTCGCGGAGTTCCGCTTGAGGTAGCAGGGCGGGCCGGAGTAGAGGTAACCGAGCAGGACGAGGACCGGCACCAGCCAGGCGGTGGCTCCGCCGAGAGCCAGGGCGCCGAGCACGGCCGCGGCGGCGGAGGTGAGGGCAACCGCCAGGGCTACGCCAGGGTCCAGGCTGCCGCGCGCGATCGGGCGGCCCGAGCCGTTGATCCGGTCCTCGTTCAGATCCGTCACTCCGTTGAAGAGGTAGACGAAGAAGACCGCGAGTTCCCAGACCAGCGCCGTGCCGCAGGTACGGCGGAAGTCGCCGCCGGCCGACGGCCAGCCAAGTGCGGCGCCGGCGGCGAAGCGGAGCAGGAAGATGGCGAGCACCGCCGGCCGCGCTTCGGCAAGGCACAGGGCGAGCGTGCGGCCAGGGCTGATGACCAGGAGCTGTCCGGCTCGGCTGGGCCGCGGCAGGCTCGGCGCGGGCGGCGGGTACCCGGGAAGGCAAGGATAGGTCTCGACGCGGCCGGACTGAGCGGGCCGGAAATTGCTTAGGCTGAAAATGGCTCCGTGATCTCGCATGTTTTGATTGTTTTCCGTCTTTCGGAAAACCTTCAAGAAGCACGGATGGTAACGTCAGATACTCTGCTGGTAACGGTCGATATCGCGGCCTGCAACTTTCGATACTCAAGCCGATCTTCCGGATATTAATCGGCTCTCCCCGGCTCTCAGGTACCGGCTTGTTTGTTGTGTCCGCCGTGTGTCGGTCCAAAGCGGGCGGCCTATCCGCCGGTAGCGTACCGTGCCGGATAGTGACGGTGCGTGACGGGAGTGGGGCTGAGAAACCGCCGCTCTGTCAAAGCGGGTCAAGCCCGACACCCGCTGCCGCTGCGCCGCGAATGAGTGAGTCTCGCCCCCACCAGGTGGGGGCGAGACTCACTCGCTAGGGATTAACCGATCTGGCTGATCGGCGCCTGGCCTAGATACAGGGCGTCGACGGCTCCCGGGCTCAGCGCGTAGGGGAACGCCTGGACTTCGGTCACTTCACCGGGGAAGTAGTCCTGGAGGTTCCCTGCCCACAAGGCCCGCCCGATGTCGAGTGGCCCTACGGAGGCAAACCCCGCAGCCGAGACGGAAGCAGCAAACTGGCCGTTGACGTAGAGCTGAGCGGTGCCAGTGGCCGAGTTGTAAACACCTGTCAGCTGGGTCCAGGTGTTCGTCTGAACGGTGCCAGGGGCACTGATGGCGTTGTACATGCCCGTCCCGGTGGCATCCGTCGCGGCCATGACAAAGGCCCAGCGGTTATTGCCGTCATAGGCGTTGTTGAATTGCAGGTAGAAGCTGCTGTTGACGTTGCCTTGCTCGGAAACGATGGTGGAGTTGTGAGTGGGTATGGCGGGCAGCTTGGCCCAGGCAGAAACCGTGAAACTGTGTGTGGTATCGATAACCGGGCCCGCGCTGGCAGGAGTTTCGGCGTAACCTGACGAGCCGTCAAGGTCGGTGACGGTGCCGAAGTACTTGTCGACGGGGTAGGTGACCCCTCCGCCCGGGGTGGCCGAGTATCCGTCTCCGGTGCCATCGGCCAAGACTCCGGTCGAGTCGGGTCCGTTGAGTGGCAATGAGGCGGCGGGTGCCTGATACAGGGCCTCGGCCTGGGCAGCGCTCAGGCTGTAGCTGTACACCTGAACGTCCTTGATGTCGCCGGGGAAGAAGTCGCTCTGGCTGCCGTCCACGAGATCCCGCCCGATGACGGTCGATCCGGTGGAGGCAAACGGCGTTGTGTCAGTGGTGGTGCCGACCTGCTGACCGTTGACGTACAAGGTCTCCAGGCCAGTGCTGGCGTTGTAGGTGCCGGTGAGCTGCGTCCAGGTGTTCAGGTCCGAGCTTGTGAGCGCGGCCGAGCTGGCATAGTCCACGGCCGATCCCGTCGTGTTCGCTGCCGGGCGGGCGAACACCCAGGAGTTGGTGTCCAGCCGGTACATCAGCTTGAAGGAGCTGTTGTGTGCGCCGCCGCTGTCGCTAGCTGAGGTGTCCTGGCTGACGGCGGTGGCCCATTGGGTGTTGGTGGTCAGGTACACCCAGGCCGAGACCGAGAAGCTGTTTCCGGATCCGGTAGCTAGTGCGGGGCTGTTCGTTGAGACATAACCCGTCGAGCCGTCGAAGCTGTCGACCGTCGGCGGGTTGGGTTCGGTGGCGGGCGCGGCCGGGTCGGCTGAGCAGGTGGCCCCTCCGTTGAGCGTGCCGGTGTTGCCGTTCCCTGAGGTGTCAGCGGCGGTCGTGCATGCGCCGCCGTCGTTAAGCTGCCAGGAGCCTGACGGACTGAGCGCGGAGAAATAAAGCTGCCGGTTGCTCGAGATCGGGCTGGTGCCTGGCTGGCCGGAGTAGTACCAGATGTTGCCGGAGGAGTCGATGGCGTACAGGCCGGCGCAGTAGTAGCCGGGGTTGCCGGTCGCGCATCCGCCGGTGCCGGTTGCCAGCGGCAGCGCGGCCGTCAGGGTCGGGTATGCGGCCTTAGTCAAAGTGGGTGCACCCGAAATCGCCGTTCCTGTCGTTCCGGTTCCCTCGGCGGGAATCGGACTGGACGGCGTCGTCGGGTTCAGGGTCGGGACCTTGTTGGCGGAGATGACGAACGGGTAGCTGTAGAGCGTGCCGGTGCTGTTGTCCCTGGCCCACAGCACGGTGGTGCCGTTGACGGTGCCTGGTGCGATCACGGTCATGTTGCTCCAGCCGGATGCGCCGAGCTGGATCGGATCTTGCAGCTGACCGCCGCCATTGCCCTGGAACAGCCAGAGCTGGCCGCTCTTCGACACCGCAAGCAGGCTCGGATCCCCGTCGTCCTGGGTGATCCCCTGGGTGCCGAACGTGCTGGCGCTGAACGGGTTGGCCCCGACCCACGCGTCGCCTGGGGCGACGATCTGACTGATCTGAGACCAGCCGGTCGGGTATCCCGTGCAGTTGGCTGAGTTGTCGGGATCGGTCTCCATCAGCGGCGTGGGACAGGAGGGCCAGTTGACAATGTGGGCGTTGGCCGTGTTCTCGAACTGCGGCGTCGTGCCCGCCTGGGTGTTGTTCAGGTAGCGGTACAGGATGGCTCCGCGAAGCGCGAACACGTCGTCGACCGGGAACTGGCTGAACGAGCCGCGGTGCGTGATCTGGAAGTTGTTCCACCCGGTACCCGGCACCGGGCTGTGGGCCGGCGTGCTGGCGATCTGCGGCGTGGCGGTGGGATCTGTCCTGCCGGGGAACAGCAGCAGGTCGCCGTTGGAGCTGGCGGCGAGCAGGTCGGGGAAGCCATCGCCGTTGACGTCCCCGGCCACCGGCGCCGCTCCGCTCCACGGCACGTAGAAGTGGTACTGGAAGGTCTGGGAGATGTTCCCGGCATTGTCGACAGCGGCGACGAACAGGGTGTTCTCCCCCCAGTTGCCGATCTTGATCGGGCACGAGGCACCGGTAGCGGGGTTGGAACTGGTGCCAGCGGGATTGGTCGCGGCCACGCCGAAGAGCTGGCCGTCGGCCACACCGCCGGCCGGGCAGCTGGCCGGGGCAGTCGGCGCGGCGATGCTAGTGGGGATAGCGCTGTTCAGCTCGTACTCGAATTCGTACACGTTGCTGGCCAGGCATCCGCCGCTTGAGCAGGCGCCCGCGGTCGGGATCGGGTCATAGCCCGTGAAATTGAACTGCCCGGTATCGCCCGTGGTCAACGTGGTGCCAGGCACGCTACCCAGTGGCGGGAAGGCCGAACTGGATACTGTCAGGCCAGCCGGCGCTGTCTCGTCTACCCGGAACCCGCAGGTGTCGGTGCTCGTCGTCGAGAAGGTCTTGCCACCGTCATTCCCGTTTCCGTCCACGGTGGCTACGGCGTTCCACTGATAGCTGGCGCCGTCAATCAGCGTGATGCCGACCGGTTCGGAGATCGTCGCCGGAGCCAGCACATAGCCGCTCGGTCCTGGCGTGCTCGAGGTGGCCTTCAGGCTTGGCGTCTCTTCCCAGAAGTTGAATTTGCCCTGAACGTCCTCAGAAGCAAGTGAGGCGCTGAAGGTGGCCTTCAGGTCGGCGGTGCTGCTGTTGTTCGCGATATCAGTCTTGCCAATCCATCCGCCGGTACCCGCCGTCGTGCCGCATCCGTTGTCGGCCGCGGCGTTAGGGCTGGCGGTAGGAGTGGGAACGGCCGTCATGGCACTCGGCGACGGCGGTGACTCGTCGAAGGTCGTCACGATCTTCGGGTTGTTGCTCCAGCGGCCGTATCCGCAGTTCTGCGTCGCGCAGTCGGTAGGCGTGCCGCTGGACGGATTCTTAGTTTCGTTGCCCCTGAACCCGAATGACCAGTCCCCGGCGTTAGCGTTGGCGGCACTTTGCATGGTGCTCGCGATTCCGAACGAGGCGGAATTATCAGGGCAAGCAGGCTCGCCGACCTTGACGGTGGTGCTGCCTACCTGATTGGTGCTGGTCATGGAGGGCTGGTAGTTGGACCAGTCGCTGCCTGAGCCGAACGGCTGGCCGTTGCCGAGGTTATACACGGTGATCGGCCACTTGTCGCCGCAGGTCAGGTCGGCGCTGTAGGTCTGGTTAATGCTGAGCGTCGCCGCGATGACGTGCCAGGCACTACTCGACGCGCTGACGTTGAAGGAGTAGTAGGACCGGTAGATGCCGATGCAGCTCGACCAGAAATTGTAGCCGATGGCGTTTCCGGCTTCCGAGCCCGAGCCCTGCGTGATGTCGTAGTTCTGGGACGTCGGGCAGCCCTGCTGCGTCTCGAGGAAGTTCGCTCGGCCGGCCGTCGACGTGTCGGTAAACGTGTCCGGGCTGACGCCGGACGACGAGCCAGGGCGAATGGTTCTCACCGGGAAGTCGGGCGTAAGGGACTGGCTGATGTAGGCGGGGTAGCGGCTGGCGGGCCGCAGGAGCGCGGAGTCCGGGTTGATGCGCAGGACGCTGCCGTGCAGTGCGGGGTGGAGCTCGGCGCCCGCGCTCGCGGGTGCGACGTGGTGGCCAGCGGTCGCCGGACTGTCCCAGCTGATCGCGGCAGGTCCGCTGAAGACCGGCCCGAGCCCGCGGGCCACGGCCGCGAAGTTGCCTGTGCGGTCGGTGCGGGCGGTCAGGCCGCGGGTGGTCACGGTCAGGTGCAGGTGACGCAGAGCGGGGCTGGCTGCCGCCCGGACGCTGGCGACCCTGAAGGTGAGCGTGACGCCGCCCAGTGTGGTGGCGGTCAGGCTCAGGCTGACGCCTGGCAGGACGTTGCGGTAGGTGGCGGTACCGCCGCGGATCCTGGGGGCGGGAAGCCGGACGGGGAGGTGCAGGGCCAGGCTGCCATGCGGGCTGGCCATGGTGACCAGGGGCCGGGTCCCGCCCGGGGAGAACGTCAGGCGTGAGGGGACGGCGCCCGGCGACCAGCCGGAGCGCGTCCGCGCCAGCCGGGTGCTGACCGGCATCCACCGGCCCCGGACCTTGGTCCGGACGGGCAGGGCATACATGGTGGCGGTGAAGGTGCCATCGGGATGGGCCACCGTCATCGACGTCGCAGTGGTCTGCGACGTGACCGTCACGTTCCTTCCGAGGCGGCGCGCCAGCGCCGAGGCCGCCAGATCGGCCGCTACCCCGGCTCTCTTCGAGGCCGGCAACGGCCGGCGGTTGCTCGCGCCAGGGGTCTCGCTCGCAGCATGCGGCGACTTGACCGAAGCACGCGACGACATGGTCGCCTTCGCGCTGGTCGTAGCCAGCGCGGGCGACGCGGCCATGGCCAGCGCCGCGGTGGCTGTCAATGCGGTGACGCATCGGCCGCGGCGCATCATGCCTGGCTTGGCGGCATGGACTCTGTGCATGACCGAAGCTCCTTACGGCAGTGTGCTCACGTGAATTAGGCGATAGAGCGTGACATTCATCACCTACCGCAGCGGAACCGTATCAGCCCAATTCAGGCATGGCTAGCATTCGAGCTGATCCTTTTCTTATTTCCTTTTGCTGGCTCTTGTCTGGTGACGAACCCGGATTTATGTTGCGTCTGGGGCCGCATGTCGGCCGCCGTTGTCGGTTGGTGCGTGGCTGCTGCTGGCGGCAGCGGATGGGAGCTGGCGATGGCCGGTCGCAGAATGCGGCGTTCGCGGAGGCTGCGGGGCTTGGCGGCTGCGACTTCGGTGGCGATGGTGGCGCCGTTCCTGACAGGGGCGATGCCGCCGCCGGCGTACAAGGGGCGCCTGTGGCTTCCCGATGGCCATCGCCCGGCTAAGGAAAAGAGCGTCCCTGGCTACGCGCTGCCCGTCTCCGCGTGGAACGCAGTGCGTATCGCGGCCTGGCGGTCGCTGCCGAAGGAGCCAGGTCAGGTGCGCAGCGTGCGGTACCGGTCGCCGGAGCGGGTTATCTGGCCTGCCGGCACTGGGACAGCGAGCTTCGCCCAGGTGCGGACGGTGCGGCGTGGCAAGCTGGTGAGCCAGGAGGCGCGGTGGCTGACGGGACCGCGGCCGGCCGGATCGCTTCCTGCCACCGTGTCGGCGGCCGAGCCCAGGGGTGCCGCAGCCGCGGCGGGGTCCGTGCGCGTGACAGTCGCCGGGCAGCGCCCGACGGCGCGTGCGGGGATCCACGGGGTGATGCTGACGGTATCCGGCCACGGGGCGCTGGCCGCCGGCGGGCAGGTCACCGTCCGGCTGGACTACCGGCAATTCGCGAAAGCATATGGCGGGTCGTGGGATTCGCGCCTGTACCTGGCAGAGGTGCCGGCGTGCGCGCTGACGACTCCGGCAGCGCCGGGGTGCGGTGCCAGGTACCGGGTTCCTGGCGGTAATGACACGAAGACAGATACGTTGTGGGCACGAGTCAGGCTGCCCGGCCCGGAGGTCAGCGCCGTGCCGCCGCTGCTCCCAGGGAGTTCTGGGACCAGGCCGCGACTGAGCGCGCAGGCGCTGGTAAGCACGCCTGCGCTGGTCCTGGCGACGGAGACGGCGCCGGGCGGGTCGGACGGGACGTACGCGGCGACGTCGCTGAGCCCGTCAGGAAGCTGGTCGGTGCAGGACGGCAACTTCACCTATGACTACCCGATCACCGTCCCGGCTTCGCTGGGCGGTTCGGCACCGCGCGTGTCGCTGCACTACGACGCGCAGTCGATCGACGGGGAGACCTCGGGGTCGAATACCCAGGGCGGGCTGATCGGCGACGGCTGGGACTACTCACCTGGATATATCGAGCGGTCGTATCAGCCGTGCTCGGAAACGGGAGTGTCGGGCCTGTCGCAGTCCGATGACCTGTGCTTCGACGGCTACAACGCGACGCTGTCACTGGCCGGGCATTCGTCGATGCTGGTGCGATCCGGTACGAACGGGTCCGTGCAGACCTATCACCTGGCGAAAGATGACGGCACGCAGGTGCAGTTGCTCCAGGACGGCTCGAATGGCCCGAACGGCGTCTGGGACAACGAGTACTGGGTCGTCACGACGACCGACGGCACGAAGTACTACTTCGGCGCCAACCACGTTCCTGGCTACTCCAGTTCCCCGGCGACGAACTCCGCGTGGGGCGAGCCGGTCTACAACCCGGTGTCAGGGAACCCGTGCTATTCGTCGGCCGCCGGGATCGCGTCGTGGTGCACGATGGGCTACCGCTGGAATCTGGACTTCGTTGCCGACCCGCGGGGAAACCTGACCGAGTACGACTACGCGACCGAGACCAACTACTACAACCGCGGCGCCGGCCAGGCCAGCAGCAACGTCGGGACACTGACGCAGTACGTGCGGGACGGCTACCCGGTGTCCGCGCGATACGGGATGCTGCTGTCGGATGAGCAGAAGGCGACACCGGTCAAGCCGGCCGCTCAGGTGATTTTCGGATATGCCCAGCGGTGCGTGCCGGTGGGGTCAACGACGTGCGGCTCGTACGCGAACCTGAACTCCTCCACGGCAGCGGACTGGCCGGATACCCCGTTCCCGAATATCTGCCAGAGCACCGGGTCGTGCTCGAACTGGGGGCCGACGTACTTCTCCACCTACCGGCTGGCGACGATCACGACCGAGGTGCTGCCGTCCCAGTCCTCGACGTCGTACTCCAAGGTGGACACCTACGCCCTGAGCCAGTCGTACCCGTCGGGCTCGACGGCCGGGCCGGTGATGTTCCTGAACTCTATCCTGCGGACTGGCAATGACGGCGGCACGACGGCGCTGCCGGCGGTGACGTTCACCGCCGCCGAGATGGACAACCGGGTACAGGGGTCGACGGCCACGCCGGTGGACCGGCCGCGGATCGAGGCGATCACGACCGAGGCCGGCGAGGAAATCAACGTCTATTACCGGCCACAGGATTGCACGCAGGGATCGGGCGGTAACGTGCCGCCCGCCGAGCCCGACGCCAATACGCTGGCGTGTTACCCGGTGTACTGGACTCCGCCCGGTGTTAATCAGGGCCAGATCGAGGACTGGTTCAACAAGACGCTGGTGTCCCAGGTCACGCTCCAGGACCTGACCGGGGCCGGATCACCGCAGCAGGTCAGCGACTACACCTACCTCGGTAACGCCGCCTGGCACTGGGACGAGTCCCCGGTCATACCCAAGGCGAGCCGGCTGTACGACGACTTCCGCGGTTACCAGCAGGTGGAAACGCAGGTCGGGGTCGCGCCTGACCCGGTCACCGAGACGATCGACACGTACCTGCGGGGCATGTACGGGGACGAAACCTCCTCCGGCGGTACCACGACCACCACGGTGACAGACCCCAACGGGGACGTCCAGAACGACTACAACTGGCTGTCCGGCGAGGTCATGGAAGCCGACTCGTACAACCTGGTCAATGGCGTCCAGACCATCGAGAAAAAGAACATTTCCCGCTGGTCGGACACGGCGTTCACCCAGACCGCCGCACAGTCCCAGCCATCCAGCAGCGGCCTGTCCGCGCTGACCGCTGACATGGTCACGCAGTCACAAACCGAAGCCCTGCTGCTCCAGGCGGACGGCCAGACCTACAAGTCGGATACGAACACCGACTATTACAACAGCAAGGCGCTGCCGGCCTACTCTGATCATGCTCCGCAGGGGCTGACGGAGACCTGCACCATGACCTCCTACGCCATCCCGCCATCGCAGAACCCGATGATGGAGGACTACCCGGCCCAGGTCACTACCGTCGCCGGGGCCTACAGCACCACGGCCGGCGCCTGTCCGGCAGCGACAAGCTCGAACCTCATCGGCGATTCGAAGACGTTCTACGACGACAAGACCAGCACGCTCTCCACCACCGGGATGGGAACCCTGAAGTCGCTGGCCTACCCGGGCGGGCTGATCACAGGGACGCAGAGCGCGTCGTCGTGGCCGTCAGGCGGGTCGGAGCAATGGCAGCCGGAAACGGTGACCAGCTATGACAGTTACGGCTACGGCCGCGCCGTCAGCAACACCGACGCCAACGGCAACACCTCCACCATCTCCTACAGCCCGGCATCGCAGGCGCTGCCGACCTCGGTCACCGACACGAACCCGGCGCCCTTCCACTGGCAGACGAAGACAACCCTCAACCAGGGCCGCCAGGAAGCGACGGCGGTGACAGACGTCAACGGCGAAGTGACGAGCGAGACCCATGACGGACTCGGCCGGCTGACGTCGGTGACCACGCCGATTGACCAGGGCACCGGGTACGCCACCTACACCTACTCCTATCACCTGGACGGGAAGACGCCGCCGGCGGTGACGACGAGCACGCTGCGCGAAGACGGCTCGTACTCGCGGTCGATCAGCATCTACGACGGTTTCGCGCAGCTCAGGCAGGTGCAGGCCACGCCGGCGGACAACTCGGCCGGGCGGGTGATCACCGACATCTTCTACGAGTCGCACGGCTGGGACGTGAAGAAGAACGCTCCGTACTACGACTCGACGACCAGCCCTGACACGACCTTGTTCGTCGCCAACGACAATCAGGTGCCCTCCCAGACCGTCACCGGCTACGACGAGATGGGGCGCGCGACCTCGCAGTCCCTCTACTCACTGGGCACCTTCCAGTGGCAGACAAGCAAGACCTACCTGGGCATGAACCAGGTCGACAGCGCACCGGCGCCCGGTGGCTCGGCGACTACCACGATCGGCAACGTGCTCGGCCAGGAGACCCAGTCCTGGGTCTACGACGACTCGTCTGTCCCGACCGACCAGGCCTCGGACGCGGTGGTCACCGGGTACGGATACAACGCCACCGGCCAGAGCACGTCGGTGACCGACGCGAACGGCAACACCTGGTCGTATGGGTATAACCTGCTCGGCCAGCAAACCTCGGTCACCGATCCCGGCACCGGGACGGCCGGGCCGTCGGGCCAGGCGGGGACGACGGCTTACGCCTACGACCCGGACGGCAACCTCCTGAAGGTCACCGACCAGATGAACAACGTGATCACCTACTCCTACGACACGCTGAACCGGAAGACCGCCGAATACGACGACACGACAGGAACGCCGGTCGAGGTGGCGTCATGGCAGTACGACACGCTGGCCAAGGGACACCTGACGTCATCGACTGTCTATGACTCCAGCGGCCAGGCCTATACCGAGGCGATCACCGGCCTTAACGCCGCATACGAGCCATCCGGCACCGCGATGACCGTCCCCTCTGACGCCGGGGCGCTGGCATCCAGCACCGCCTCGGGCAGCATCACGCAGTACACCACTCAGGTCGTGTACACCCCGCTGACCGGTCTGCCCGAGTACACGGCCTATACCGGCGACGGGCACCTGCCGGCCGAGGTCGTCAACTACACCTACGACCTGGAAGGCCTCCTGACCCAGTACGGCAGCGGAACGCCGTACCTGGACAACACGACCTTCACCCCGCAAGGGCAGGTCGCCTCCGCCACCTTCGGCCCGTACGGCAAGCAGCTGGTGCAGGACTACAGCTACGACGCGGGGACCGACCGGATGCTGGGCAGCGTCACCAGCCTGCAGACCCTGACCCAGCCCGCCGACGTCACGAACTACACCTACGACCCTTCAGGGAACATCACGTCGGTGAGCGACCAGCAGGACGCGACGAGCGGACAGCCGGTCCAGCTGCAGTGCTTCGCATACAACCACTCCGACGAGCTGACCCAGGCCTGGACCGACGCCGGCACCACCGCGACCGCGCCCGAGCCTGAGGTCTCGGGCATCGGCGGGTGTGCCGATACCAGCCCGGCCGCGACGTCAGTCGGCGGCATCCAGCCATACTGGCAGCAGTACAGCTTCGACGCGCTCGGCGACCGGACCCAGGAGATCACTCACGACACCGCCAGCGTGGCGCAGGACACCACGGCGAACGAGACAACCCAGCAGATCGCCTTCACCGGCGCTAACACGACGACAACCCCGTACACGCAGGCCACAGGAACGCAGGGCCAGCCCGATGCCGCGCAGTCCATCGCGGCAGCCGGGCCCGGCGGCACCGCGGCCACGACCAACACCTATAACTCCGACGGTCAGCTGACGAAGATCGCCACGACGACAACCGGCGCGGCACCTCCGGCCGCCCCGCCCGGGGCAACGTTCAAGTACAACGCCGAGGGCGAGGTCTCCAGCGCCACGACGTCGGCGGGCACGACCAGCTATCTCTACGATGCGAGCGGGAACCTGCTGCTGCAGAGCGGGCCGACGGCCACTACCTTGTACGTTGACGGCGGCGCCGAGCAGATCACCGCGACCGGAAGCACCCTGTCGGGCCTGCGCTTCTTCGGCAACTCGCCGGACGGAACTTCGGTCGTCGAGTCGTCGGGCGGGACTGTCAGCTACCAGCTAGCCAACCAGCAGGGCACGGCGCTCGAGTCCGTCAGCGCGTCCACGCTGGCGATCACCCGCCGCTACTACGACCCGTGGGGCAACCAGGTCGGCACCCCGCCCGCGTGGCCGGACAACCACGGCTTCCTCGGCAAGGTCACCGATCCCGCGACCGGCTTCAGCCTCCTCGGCCCCCGCGAGTACGACCCCGTCACCGGCTCGTTCACGTCCCTGGACCCGGTCCTGGAATCAGGTGACTCCCGCCAGATGGGCGGCTACGCCTACGCGGCCGACAACCCCGCCACTGGCAGCGATCCGTCCGGGCTCATGCCGTGCCTGCCAGGCGGACCCTGCGGCAGCATCCAGTGGCTCGAACACTACACAGGCGGCCAGTCCCATTCCCCGGCCCCGGCGCCGGCCCAGAGCCCCAGCATCCCGAGCATCCCTGGCCTGCCAGCCTTCCTGAACGGCTTCGGCGGCTTCGGCGGCCATCTTGTCGGGCCGAGCTGGCAGTACACGATCATCACGCTGGGTCCGGTCACCGTGGTCGATAACCAGTTCGTTACTATAAAAGTCAAGTTCTCGGAATCTATCGGCCATGACACGGGGAGTACTGTCTCCGTGAATCTCGGCTCTAACGGAATGGCGGAAAGCACCAGCGTCAAACTTCCCGACGGCGTCACGGCGACTTTCCCCGTTCCGGACCTCACCGACGCTAATCCCATTTCTGGAGCAATCGGAGGGATCGAACTGGAACATGACATAGTAAGCAAGCAGATCGCCGGCTTCGACTGCACTATGGCCGAATCGGTGAGCCTGGACGGCGAAATCACCCTCAAGCTCACCTGGAGCACCGATCAGCTTGTTCACGGTTTCACGGTATCGGGCGAACTCGACGTGATGGCCAAGGCCAAGCGCCGCGCCCAGAATAACACTCAGGCGGAAGACAGCCAGGACCAGGCCGAGAATAAATCTAAGAAGAATGTCTCGACCAGCGAGGACGGCGTCAAGTTTACGACCGTCAGCCCCTTCGGCTATTCTCCGATATATTCGTTTGCTTTCCTCAATGGAATAGGCGATACGGCTGGCGTTCTCGGGCCGTCAACCGAGAAGCCGAACATGTCGAGCTTGGCAAATCTCTTCGGGCAGCCTCCGGGGACGGGCCAGTCGCCATTCCAGCCGGTCATCAACGAGTTCCCTCAGGTCTGGACGGCATCACCCTAGAGTGGTAAGCACCGGTGAACCGGCGCTACCGCCTTGAGACCCGAGTTCGGCCAACCTAGTGCGCGTTTGATCGCGGCCGTTCGGGAACGTCATCGGGCACGTTCCGCGTCGTTGTCAGCGGCACCGTCGGCCGACCGGGCGATGGATCAGCCGTGGTTGCGGCGATCGAACCCAGGGCATACATCTTCGTGCTCGACGTCGTGGTGGCCGATGCCGTGAAACCTGGCAGTGGCGGTGGCAGGGCTCGCCGTCGCACTGGCCGAACCCGGTGCCGACAGCCTCTGGCGCCGGGGCAGGAAGATGGCGAGCACCGCCGGCCGCGCTGCGGCGAGGCACAGGGCGAGCGTGCGCCCAGGGCTGGCGACCAGCAACTGTCCGGCCCGGCCGGGCCGCAGCGGGCTCGGCGCGGGCGCCGCGTATCCGGGAGGCAAGGAGAGGTCTCGGCGCGGAGGTCTCGGCGCGGCCGGACGGAGCGGGCCGGAAATTGCTTACTCTGAATATCGCTCCGCGATCTCGCATGTTTTGATTGTTTTCCGTCTTTTAGAAAACCTTCAAGAAGCACGGATGGTAACGTCAGATACTCTGCTGGTAACGGTCGATATCGCGGTCTACAACTTTCGATACTCTGGCCGATCTTCCGGATACTAATCTTGCCCTGGGCGCATTAGCCGTTTTACTTTCCTAACGATTGATCGTTTCCGATCGAGGAGGGATCTGCCGTGCGGACCATGCGCCACACCGAGCGTTACTCACCATTCAGCCCCGTACAGCTCAAGGACCGCAGGTGGCCGGATCGCGTGATCACGGCACCGCCCCGCTGGCTCTCGACGGATCTGCGCGATGGCAACCAGTCGCTCGTCCGGCCCATGGACCCGGCACGCAAGCTGGTCATGTTCGACCTGCTGGTGCAGATGGGCTACAAGGAGATCGAGGTCGGCTTCCCGGTGGCGAGCCGGGACGACTATGACTTCGTCCGGCTGCTGATCGAGGAAGACCGGATCCCCGATGACGTGCGGATATCCGTACTGGTTCAGGCCAGGGACGAGCTGATCAAGCGGACCGTGGCGAGCCTGGCCGGAGCGCGGAGGGCCAGCATCCACCTCTACAACGCCACCGCGCCGCTCTTCCGCCAGGTGGTCTTCGGCATGACCCGCGACGAGTGCAAGAGCCTGGGAGTGGAAGGCACTCGCCTGATCATGAAGTACGCCGAGACTATGCTCGGCGACTGCGACCTTGGCTTCGAGTACTCACCGGAGATTTTCAACGAGACCGAGCTGCACTTCGCGCTGGAAGTCTGCGAAGCCGTCATGGACGTCTGGGAGCCGGGGCCCGACCGCGAGATCATCCTGAACTTCCCGGCGACCGTCGAGCGCGCCACGCCCAACATCTTCGCTGACCAGATCGAATGGCTCGACCGCACGATCTCCCGGCGCGAGCACGTCTGCCTGTCGGTACATCCGCACAATGACCGAGGAACTGGCGTGGCAGCCGCCGAGCTTGCCATGCTGGCCGGCGCGCAGCGGATCGAAGGGTGCCTGCTCGGCAACGGCGAGCGGGCCGGCAACGTCGACCTGGTGACGCTCGGCCTGAACCTGTATACCCAGGGCATCGACCCAGGGATCGACTTCTCCGACATCCTGGCGATTCGCCAGGTAGTCGAATTCTGCAACCAGATGCAGGTGCATCCGCGGCATCCGTACGTCGGCGACCTCATCTACACCGCGCTGTCCGGGTCGCACCAGGACGCGATCAAGAAGGGGTTCGACGCCATGGCCAGCGAGGCCAAGGCGAGCGGGACCACGCCGAGCGAAATGCCCTGGCGGATGCCCTACCTGCCGGTCGACCCGGCCGACGTCGGGCGGACCTACGAGGAGATCGTGCGGATCAACAGCCAGTCCGGCAAGGGCGGGGTTGCGTACATCATGGATGCCTGGCATGGCCTGGACCTGCCGGCCGGGCTGCGCGCCGAGTTCGCGCAGGTCGTGCAGAAGGTCGCGGAGGCCGACGGCGGAGAGCTCACGCCTGACGAGATCGGACGGCTCTTCGCCGGCGAGTACCTGGACAGGTCGGTGTCGATCGAGTCGCTGGAATCGCTCGCGTTCCCGCTGGCGGTGACCCTGTATGTGACAGGTCAGCCGGACGAGGCCGGAGCGCGAGGCGTGCGCGAGGTGACCGACTGCCTGATCGCCCGCGGCTCCGACGTCCGCGTGGTCCGCGGCGGCGACTCAGCCGATCGCGACGTGCACACCGCCTACGCGGAGTGCGTCATCGGCGGTCGTGCCGTCTGGGGGGCCGGACGCGGAAACGACGTGCGGATCGCGTGCTACGCGGCGGTCGCGACAGCCTTCGCCCGGGCCAGCGAAGCGGCGGGTGCCGGAGGGCAGCAGGCGTGACCGCGGCACTGCGTCGGGACGAGGCACCGCGCCAGGACGAGGCACGCATCCTGCGGGCTCTTCTCGACGAGGCGATTCGGGGCGAGGGCCACATCGCGGTGGTAAGCGGGGCTGCGGGAATGGGCAAGAGCGGCCTGCTGGCCGCTCTTGCCGACCAGGCAGCGAGCTGCGACGCAGTGTCCTTGGTAGCGTGCTGCTCGCCGGCCGAAGCGGAGCTGCCGTTCGCGGTGATGGGGCAGCTCCTGCAGGGCGCGCCGCTCACCGCTGCCGACCGCGACCGGGCACCGGACCGGCTCGACGAGGACGTGCGCAACTCACTCGCGCCAGCGGCATCGAGTGTCGCGCAGTCGCTCTGCGACGTGGTGCTCGGCCTGGCCGGACGTCGGCCGGTACTGCTGGCCGTGGACGACGTCCAGTTCGCCGACGAGGCTTCGCTGCGGTGCCTGTCGCACATCGTCCGCCGCATCCGGCGCAGCCGCGTCCTTGCGGTGTTCAGCCAGCAGGAAGTCGCCTGGCGCGCGCCGGGCGACTTCCAGGCCGAGCTGTTGCGCCAGCCGCGGTGCCAGTACCTCCGGCTGGCCCCGCTCGGCGGAACCGACGTGGCCCAGATCGCCGCCGCAGCCCTTGGCCAGGACGTGGCCGCGCGGATCGCACCCCGGTGGCTCGCACTCAGCGGCGGTAATCCGCTGCTGGTGCACGCCCTGGTTGCCGACTATCCCGAGCCGGGGGAGGCCTACGGCAGGGCGGTACTGTCCTGCCTGAGCTGCGCCGATCCGGTGCTGTCCCAGATAGCGGCCGGGCTGGCGGTACTCGGCGGCGGCGACGACCTCGGACGCGTGGTCCGGCTCGACGCCGAGGTGCTCGGTCCTGGCCTGGACGCCTTGTGCGCCGCGGGCGTGGTCGGTCCCGACCACCGCTTCCGGCACCCGAGAGCCCGCTCGGCGATCCTGGCGAGCCTGCACGCGGACCTGCGCGGCGAGCTGCACGAGCGGGCCGCGCAGGCCGCTTTCGGCAGCGGTGCCGACGCGGAATTGGTCGCCGGGCACCTGCGGTCGGCCGCACGCGGCGCCGGCCCCTGGGCGGTGCCCGTGCTCCAGGAAGCGGCGCGGTCAGCACTGGACGACGGCAGGATCGCGGCGGCCGTGGACTACCTCAAGCTCGCGCAGGACGCCTGCCCTGACGACCAGCACCGGGCCGCGATCAAGACGACGCTGGTCCGGGCCGAATGGCGGATCAACCCCGGCGTTCCCAGCTCGCATCTGACCGAGCTGATCGGTGAGCTCGGCCAGGGCCATCTGGGCGGCGCCGACATGGTCGTGCTCGCCAAGGCGCTGCTGTGGCATGGCCGGATCGACGACGCCGAAGACGTGCTGCGGCAGCTCGGCAGCTTGCGCACCGACGAAGGCGAGAGTGCCGCCGCCCAGACGGCTGCCGAGCTCAGCGCCGTCCGGCCGTGGCTGCGCTGCACCTATCCGCCGGTCGTCGAACTGCTCCCCGCGGCTCCGTCGGCCAGCCTGGTGCCGCCGGCGGCGACGGTTCTGCACCGGCAGGAAGCGGCGACAGCCTTGGTGGCCGTGCTGACCGAGGGCCGCAGCGACGGCCTGCTGCCCGGCCTGGAGCGGATCCTGCGCTACTCGCGGCTGGACGACATGTCGATGGATGCCGTGGAGTGCGCGCTCCTGGCGATGACTTTCGGTGCCCATCTCGACGACGCTGCCCGGTGGAGCGAAGTGTTCTTCGAGGAAGCAGTCACGCGCCGGGCGCCGAGCCGTGAGGCGAGGCTGGCCGCGATCCTGGCCGAGATCGCCTTCCGCAGGGGTGACCTGCCAGAGGCGAGACGATACGGAGAGCTGGCACTACGGCTGATCCCGTTTTCCGGCTGGGGCGTGGCCGCCGGGGCACCGGTGTCGGTGCTCGTGCTCGCGCTGACCGCCATGGGCCGGCTGGAAGACGCTGCCGAACTCGTCCGGCGGCCGGTGGCGCAGGAGATGCTGCGGACGAGGTACGGACTGCAGTACCTGTACGCCCGGGGTCAGCACCAGCTCGCGGCCGGCAACGCCCCGGCCGCGGCGGCTGACTTCAAGGTCGTCGGGGGCCTGATGCGAACCTGGGCGCTCGACTGCCCGGGTCTGGTCAACTGGCGGCTAGCCGCGGCCGAGGCGCTGCTGCGCGTCGGCCAGCGGCGCCAGGCCAGGGAACTCGTCGACGAGCAGCTCAGCAAGGCAGCCTCGCTCTCCGGTCGTGAGCACGGCGCCACCAAGCGGTTGGCCGCCTTGACGGGTGAGATCGGCAACCGGTCCCTGCTGCTGCGCCAGGCTGCCGACTTGCTCCAGGATTCCGGTGACCGGTACGAACTGGCCCGCGCGCTGGCGAGCCTGGCGGCTGCCTACCACAAGTCTGGTGAATCGCGCCGGGCACGCACGGTACGCACGCAGGCACTGGCACTAGCTCAGGAATGCCAGGCCGAGCCGCTTGTCCGCAAGCTCTCGGCTGAGTCAGAACCGGCGGAGCGGTCCGAGCCTGGCACACTGAGCGAGACCGAACGGCGGGTAGCCGATCTGGCCGCTATCGGCTATACCAACCGTGACATCTCCGACAAGCTCTTCATCACCGTCAGCACCGTGGAGCAGCACCTGACCAGGATCTACCGGAAACTCAATCTTCGCGGCCGAGGCGACCTGGCACGAGCGCACTGTTCACCGCTCGCGGGACAGTCGCGGTAGCAGCCGGGTGCCTGGTCAGGCAGTGCCTGACCAGGCACTGCCTGGGTTGGCACCGGGGTTGGCTGCCTGGTTCGGTCGCCGGGGTTCGGTCGCCGGGGTCGGTCGCCGGGGTCGGCTGTCACAGCTGCCGCGACCGCGGCGCCGCGGTGCTAAATGGGCGTGCCGGGCCAGTCGTACGCGGCTACGGCTTTGGTCACTGACCTTGACAATTAGTCGTGATGTGCCGTAAAGTCACTCTATTCGCCGCGTCCGACGATCGGTGTGCAAAAAATGAAGAAAGTAGCTTCGTTGCGCTTTTCGGTCTGGCTCTTTCACCAATAACAAACCAGGCTATGGAGACGCATAACGATCCTGCGGCGTCTGAGAACGTCCAGCCGACTGATGCTTTAATGCGCGATCTCATCGAGTCGCAACGCAACGAGATACTGCAGGCCTATGCCCAGGCACTCGGTGAGTCGGCGAGCCGGCTTGCGCAGGACTCAGCTGCCCTGGAGCAGGCGATAAGGAACGCCGGGCAGATTCTGGACGACGTGGCCAGCGCGCTGCGGACCGGCCGGACGGATCCCAACGACAGCTACCGGCTTCTTGCCTGGGAGATCGGCACCAGCCGGGCACGGGCTGGGGTCCACCCCGATGAGTCTCTTGCGGCAGCCACGATATGGTTCGAGACGGTCGTTAAGAGCCTCTCCCGTCGGCTGGAGTCGCGGTCCGAGCCGCTGCCCATGTTCACCCTCGCCGTGCTCGGCCTAGAGCGCAGCATCCTGACCCGGATCCGCGAGTCATCGGCGAGTTATTCGAGTTTCCTGCTGAATATGGCCCGCGAGGCGCAGACAAAGGAGCGGCGGCGAATCGCCCGCGAATTGCATGACCGGATCGGCTACGGCGTGAGCGTCGCCCAGCGCAACCTGGAGCTCTTCGATATGCACTGGCCGCACGATCCGGTGGCCGCGGTCGCTAAAGTTGAGATAGCACAGCAGGCAATCCAGGATTTGATGCAGAATCTGCGTGCCGTCACGTCGGACTTGCATCCGGCTGAGCCACTGAACAACCTTGAGAAAGCACTCCTGAGGTATATCGAAAGTGCCGGCCGCGACGAGGTAGACGTGCGGCTCCAGGTCAACGGCGACGAAACCTGGGCCTCGCCCACTGTGATCGACGAGTCGTTTCTCATCTTGCGCGAGGCAGCGCGCAACGCCTTCAGCCATGCCAGCCCGTCCATGCTGCTGATCCGCGTCGACGTGGCACCGCACGAACTGCGCGGATCTGTCGAGGATGACGGCAGTGGCTTCGAGCCGGGCTCGCGTTCCGGTGACGGAGTCGGCCTGATTACCATGCGGGACAGGGCGCAGGCCCTGAGCGGTCGGCTGACCGTGACAAGCAGCCGCGGTAATGGCACGCTTGTGGAACTCTACGTACCTTTTTGAGGACCCAAGATGAGTTCAGCGGATAGTCCGATCCGGGTCGTCATAGTGGATGACCATGCGCTGTTCCGTGACGGGCTGCGCGAGATCCTGGATGCACAGCCGGATATCCAGGTGGTCGGTGAGGCGGGGAATTCGAGCGGGGCGCTGGCCGTCGTTGCCAGGGAGCGACCCGATATCGTGCTTCTGGACGTGGAAATACCTGGCGGCGAGGCCACGGAGACCGTTGGCGAGATAACCGCGATTTCGCCAAGCTCGCAGATCATCATCTTGAGCATGTACGACGGCCCGCAGCTCCTGCGTAGCCTGCTGGCTGCCGGAATCCGCGGCTACCTGCTCAAGAGCGTGCACTGGAACGAGCTAGTGGCTGCCGTGCGCAGCGTGCATACCGAGCCTGACCGGGTGGTGCTCTCGGTGTCCCGGGAGTGCCTGTCGCAGCTCAACGAATCCGCGCAGGAAGTGCTGACCGAGCGGGAACGCCAGATTCTCGAGCTGACCGCGGAGGCCCTCAGCAACTATCAGATCGCCACCATGCTCGCCCTCACCGAAGCGACCGTCAAGCGTCACCTGCGCAACGTGTTCGTCAAGCTAGACGCCGTCTCCAGGATCGACGCCGTGAACAAGGCGATTGCCGCGTCGCTGATCAATCCTCCGCCGACTCGTCCGCGGTCAGAGGCGACAGGTCGCCCGGGCTCGGCGGCCGCGCCGACAGCCGTGCGAGGTCCTCGGGCGACAGCCGGACGGCAGCGGCCGCCAGGTTCATCTCCAAATGGACAAGGTCGCCGGTACTAGGCACGGGGATGACGTGGTCGCCCTGCGCGAGCAGCCAGGCGAGGGCAACCCGGCTGATCCCGGCGTCCAGTTCCGCCGAGGCCGCCGCGGCGATCGAGAGCCGGCTCATGACCCCGGCCCGCTGTACGGACGGGACATACCAGTCCGGGGACAGCGGATCGGGCGCGGCGAGTTGCTCGGCCGAGGTGATCCGGCCGGTCAGCAGCCCGGCGCCGAGCGGGCGGCATGCGATGACCGCCATGCCGAGCCCGCGGGCGAGCGGGAGCAGTTCGCGCTCGACCTGCCGGTGCAGCAGCGAGTACTCGGTCACCAGGGCAGCGACTGGATGGACCGCGTTGGCCCGCCGTAATTGCTCGGCGGTGACGTTCCTGATGCCGAGATGAGCGACCTTGCCTGCCGCGACGAGTTCGGCTGCCTCCCCGACCACGGCCTCGATCGGCAGGCTGGCCGCCGGGCTGACATAGTAGAGGCCGATCCGGTCCAGGCCCAGCCGCCGCAGCGAGTTCTCGCAGGCGCGGCGCAGGCTACGGGAAGGTGCTCCGACCGAGATCATGACCCCGGTATCCCGGCTGGTGATCGCGGCGCCGATGAGCGGCTCGGCCTGGCCGCTCGTGGCGGCGCAGGAGTCGATCAGGGTGACGCCTGAGTCGATGGCACGCCGCAGCAGCGTGACCGGATTGGACCGGTGCGGCCGGCCGGCCAGGCGGCAGAGCGAGCGGCAGCCAAGGCCGACGCCGGACGCGGTCCACTCGGCGACCTGAAGTTTCTGCTGCATCGAGATGCATTCCGCTTTCTTCGTCAGCCCGGCGCCGTTAGGCCCGAGCATTCCTCCCGGGCAAGCTGACCGGAAGCCCGCAGCCGCAGATATGGCCGGCCCGACCGCTGCTGGATAGCGTGCGCTAAGCCGGGCGCGGCGCCGCATGATTTGCCGCGCTGGGGTAGCTTATTCGTTCAGCCGCTCGTTACAATTCTCACTATGGGTGATGCTAGCCAGCGGAAGGAGCCCCTATCGGCCCCTGATTCAGGCGCGGTCGGCCAGCAGCCGATTCAGCCTGGCTACTTCTTCCCGTAGCAGCGCGACTTCGGCGAGGTGCGCCGCGTGACAGCCGCAGCCGCAGCCGCAGAGTTCGGGCCGGTCGCGGCACGGCTCGGGCAGGTCGGGTTCGGTGGAGCGGATCCTGGCGAGCAGGTCAGGGTGCCGGTACAAGAAAGCGCGGTCGACTCCGGCCGCGTGCGCGACGCTGGCGACGCTGAGCCGCTCGCCGGACCTGGTGAGGGCGCTGATCGCGGCCAGGACGCGAGTGCGACGGCGCTGTGAGTCGGCCTGACGGCCCTTCATGAGTACCTGAACCTGACTGGTCATTATTCACAAGTACGTAATTGCGGGGCGGATAGCAACCCCTAATCCTGCACCCCTACTTGGAGTATGTTTTATTGACGCGCGCGGCGGCGCCAAGGACTATGGAGAAAATACTTGAGGTTATCGGGAAGGTAATCATAGGCCGGTTCAGGCTCTTCGGTCTGAAAGGACGCAGCCGTGGTTCAGCCAGCGCATTGGATCGATGCAAGCCCCGCAGCCAGGATCCCGATCGATTCCATTGCGACCCTTGGCCCGGAGGGGACGAGCAGCGAGAACGCCGCTCGCTACCTGTGGAACTCCCGGGGAGGCGGCGGTGATCCGGTCGTGCTGCTCTACAGCACGTACGAAGACGCCGGCGACGCGCTGCGGGAGGGAATCGCCAGCCACCTGGTGGCAGCGAACGCGTACAGCGCGATCAACGCCTTCTACATGGACCCCGGACTGTCACTCGCCGCGGCCTTCGTCTGCGAGACCCCGCCGTACGGCCTGGCATCGCCGAATCCGGCCGCGGTCCCGCAGCTCGTGACGGTCGCTTCGCACCCGGCGCCGGTGCCGCTGGTGGACGAATTGCTGCCGGCCGGGTACGCGCTGGCCGGGATCCTCAGGACCGATTCCACCAGCGCGGCGGCGATCAAGGCGCAGCGGCTCGAGATCGACCTGGCGCTGACGACCCAGCCGGCGGCGGCCGTGCACAAGCTCCAGTTCATTTCCCGTACCCGAACGATCCAGATGCTGTGGTCGGTGTTCACCGTCCGGCAGCGTTAGCGGCGATTACTGTCAGCGAGACGGAAGGCGGTCGTGATGCTAGTCCTCGACGGAGCGCAGGTCCGGCAGCTCTATCCCATGGAGCGCGCTATCACCGTGATGGCCGACGCCATGCGGCGGTACAGCGCCGGCCAGGTGTCGTTGCCGCTGCGCACGATCTTGCGCCCGGCAGGCGAGACCGGGCTGATGGGGACCATGCCGGGTTACGTCAGCGGGGAGTCGCTGGCCGGGTTCGGCCTCAAGGCCATGATGCTCAAGCCGGAGAACCCCGCACGCGGGCTCGACCTGCACATCGGCGTGGTGCTCGTCTTCGACAAGGAGACCGCGCGGCCGCTCGCGATGATGGACGCCTCGGCGGTCACCGCGATCCGCACCGCCGCCGTCACCGCGGTGGCGACCGACGCGCTGGCCCGTCCGGACGCCGGCGACCTGGCGATCCTAGGCTCCGGCGTGCAGGCGCGCAGCCACCTGGAGTCGATCAGGATCGTGCGTGTACCGCACCGGGTGCGGGTGTGGAGCCCGAATGCCGCGCACGTTCGCGATTATGTCAAGTGGGCGTGGGAAACCTGCGGCATCGAGGTCGAGACCCCGCCGTCGATCGAGGCCACCCTTAAGGGAGCAGAGATCATCTGCACGACCACGTCCTCGAAAGATCCGGTCGTGGGCGCGGCGGACCTGACGCCAGGAGCACATGTGAACGCCGTCGGTGCCTCGTTCGTCGATCACCGTGAACTGGGGCCGGAGGCTGTCGCAGCGGCATCGGTCTTCGTCGACAGCCGCGAGTCCGCCGCCAGCGAGTCGGGTGACCTGCTCGGCGCGATCAACGCCGGCCTGGTAGGCTCAGAGCACATCCAGGCCGAGCTCGGCGAGGTCCTGCTCGGCAGGCACCCGGGCCGCCGCGATGCCGGTGAGATTACGCTCTACAAGTCGCTGGGCTTGGGCGTGCAGGACATTATGTCCGGCTTCGCCATCGCGGAGGCAGCGGCAGCCCAGGGAATCGGCCTCGACTTCAGCTTGGACAACCATCGATGAGCGGCGCTATCGACATCTACACCGTCGACTCCTTTACCACCCAGCCGTTTCACGGCAATCCGGCCGCGGTCTGCGTGCTCGACAAGCCGATGCCGGAGAGCTGGATGCAGGCCATCGCGGCCGAGCTGCGGCACGCTGAGACCGCGTTCCTGCTCGGCCGGTCACTGCGCTGGTTTACACCCGCGGCCGAGGTAGCCCTGTGCGGGCACGCGACGCTGGCGACAGCGCACGTGCTGTACACGACGGGGGCCGAGTCCGGGCCGTTGAAGTTCGAGACGCGCAGCGGGATCCTGGTCATCGAGCAAGATGCCGACGGGCTGATCACCATGGACTTCCCGGCCAAGCCCGCGACCGAAGCGGCTGCCCCGGCCGGCTTGCTCGACGCCATGGGCGTGCGGCCGACCTGGATCGGCCGCAGCGACTTCGACCTGCTGATCGAGGTCGACGGCGAGGACGCTGTGCGGGCTGCGGCACCCGACTTCGATCGGCTCGCGCAGGTGGACACCCGGGGCATTATTCTCACCGCGGCGTCGGCCGGCCATGATGCCGACTTCGTGTCCCGGTTCTTCGCGCCGCGTCTGGGTGTCCCCGAGGACCCGGTTACCGGTTCGGCGCACTGCACGCTGTCGCCTTACTGGTCGGCCAAGCTCGGCCGCCTCGGCCTGGTCGGCGCGCAACTGTCGCAGCGCGGCGGGGTGGTGAAGACAGTCCTGTCCGGCGACCGCGTCAAGCTCTCCGGCCAGGCGGTCACGGCCTGGTCAGGCAAGCTGCACGTCTAGCCGCCTCACGCCCCGCCGGCCCAGCACGCCCCGCACGCCCCGCACGCCCCGCACGCCCAGCACGCCCAGCACGCCCCGCCTGGCGCCCGCGCGTGCGCGCGGGTTCTGGGCCGGACGCACCGGGCGCCGGCCAGAACCCGCTGGTTCGCGCTCTGCCGACGCTGGCTAGCCGATCGGCAGCAGCCAGTGCCGGTACCGCGCGTTCCGGCCGCGAACCACGTCGTCGTAGGCAGCCATCAGAGCCCGGGTGACGGGACCTGGCTGGCCATCGCCCACGGTGCGGCCGGCGATCTGGACTACCGGAACCAGCTCAGCGCCGGTGCCGGTCAGGAAGACTTCGTCGGCGGTGAACAGCCCGTCGCGGGTCACCTCGGTCACCACGCCGCTCAGGCCAGGCAGATCGGCCGCGAGCGCCAGGACCGTGTCCCTGGTGATGCCCTCCAGCAGATCCGCCCCGGCTGGCGGTGTCGTCAGGACGCCACCGGTGACCACGAACACGTTCGAGGTGGTGGCCTCGGCGACGCGGCCGCGGGTATTCAGCAAGATGGCGTCCGAGTAGCCCGCGGCTCGCGCATCGTCGAGCGCCAGGGCGTTGTTGACGTAGCCTCCGGTGATCTTCGCGCGTACCGGGAGAACGTTCTCCGGCGGTCGTCGCCATGAGCTGAGCGCGCACTTGATGCCCTGCTTGTCGGTGTAAGAGCCCATCACGAATGCGTTGATCGACAGCGCGTCGGAAACGCCGCGCAACTGGACGCCGGGCGGCGTTCCCGGCAGCAGCCGCAGCTTGTAGGCCAGCGGGCGCACGTACATGTCACCGTGGCAGTCGCTGCGGTCGAGCAGTTCGACGGTGAGGCGGCACAGTTCCTGCGCCGTTTCACCGGTATCGATCCTGAGCATCCGGCAGCTCGCCAGGAAACGGAGGTAGTGATCATGCGCGCGGAACAGTGCCAGCCCGCCGTCTGGCTGACGGTAGGCCCGGATACCTTCGAAGACTCCTGTGCCGTACTGCAGAGCCTGGGTGGTAATCGGGACCCGGGCGTCGCTCAGCGGCACGAACTCCCCGCCGTGATAGGCCCACGGTGCGACCTGCGGCTGCCCGGCCTGAGCCGACGCGAGTGGAGCGGGTGCGAGCTGCGGCATCATGACCTCCCCGCGGCGATCGCGATCGCGGCGAGCTGCTCGGTGTCTGGTTCGGCCAGCCGCCGGTCGATGATCCTGGCCGCCTTCCAGCTGACCATGGCACCGGTGGTGGTGACCGCGCCGAGCGGGCCGTACTCGACC
This sequence comes from Streptosporangiaceae bacterium, assembly GCA_035533915.1. Lineage (GTDB taxonomy): Bacteria > Actinomycetota > Actinomycetes > Streptosporangiales > Streptosporangiaceae > Chersky-822. The sequence continues at coordinate 8,259 of DATLSX010000094.1, read as the reverse complement.
TGCACGCGGACGCCGAGGGCGCTCTCGCAATCGTGGCTCACCTGTGCCTGGTCGACCGGCGGTGCTCCGGCCGGCATCTCCAGCCGCAGCGTCAGCTCGTCGGCCTGCCGCACCCGATCGATGACGATCTGGTAGTCGAGGAAACCGCGCGGACGTCGCAGCAGCAGGTTCTCCAGGTCCAGGCCGCTGATCCGGTGGCCGCCGACGATCTGCTCGTCCTTGGCCCGGCCGAGCACTTGCAGGGTGTCGGCAGGCACCGATCGCGACGGCTGCTTGCGGATCAACCGGACCAGATCGCCGGTGCGGTACCTGACCAGCGGCTTGCTGCCCTGGTAGAGGGACGTCACCACGAGCTCGCCGGTCCGGACCCCGTCTTCGCCGCTGCGCACCGGGGAACCGGTGGCCGGGTCGACTACTTCGTACACGTTGAGCAGCGGCGCCGTGTACAAGCCGCCGTCGGCACCAGCGGCGCCGAGCACGGATGCCTCCTGCGAGGCGTAGAGCGCGTTGTACGCACGGGCGCCCCAGATCACGCCGATATTGTCGAGCAGGCTGCGGGATGCCAGTTCGCCCGTGCACATGATCACGTTCAGGCTGAAGTCCCGTACCGGGTCGAGGCCCGCCGACAGCGCCTTCTTGGCAAGCGTCAGCGCCATTCCCGGAGTGCAGAACAAGCCGGTGATCGGCAGCGTCCGCATCGCGTGCAGGGCACGGGAGTACCCCACCATCGGCGAGTGCGGCCACATCTTGGCCACCGCGAGGCGCAGGTTGCGGCAGACGTCGCCGAAGGTGTCGCCGAAGGCGTGCATCTCGGTCGGCCCGGAGACGCCGATCACCTGGGAGTCGCCGTGGTTCTTGAAGATGGTGCCGTAGTAGAAGGTCAGGGCCATGTTGTTGCTGAGCGAGTCCACGTTGTCACGCGGGCAGGGGGTACTGGTGCCGGTGGTGCCGGTGGTCTCGTAGAAGATCCACGCCCTGGGGATCGGACGGGAGAGCACCTCGCTCATCGCCCCGCGCAGGTCGTCCTTGGTGGTAAACGGCACCCCGGGCAGCGAGTCGAGCGTGAGGTCCGCGGCCTCCAGGCCGGCCAGGTGCCGGCGGTAGAACGGGGAATTCTGCTGGACATACGCCACCGTCTCACGTAGCCGGAGCGTCTGATATTCGGCCAGTTCGGCGTCCGGCCACTCGCCCGCGGTGAACGAGGCGAAGCGGTCGCGAAGCTCCCGGCCAACGTGTGCGATTTCCTCGTCAAACAGCGTGAACATCGACATCCTCCGGTACATCAACCATGATCCAGTCACTGATTTCCCGCCAGAGGCGAATCGCTTCCTGGTGGAAGGGGTGAACCAGATAGCGGTCAAGCGCTTGCTGGTTCGCGACGGTGCCTATGACTAGGAAGTCGTACGCGATATCGCGCGGTGAGATATTGCGCCCGGTCTGCCAGCTCAGCAGGTCACCTACTTCCTCGCCTACTCGCGAGGCCATGTGCACCGCACGCTGCGTGACCGGATCGTTCCACGAGACGCCTGATTTGAATTTGAAGAGCACGACATGTTTAATCAAGGCAGTACTCCATTGCAATCGGGTGGCGAGTGGCGGCGAATTTCGCGAAGACCTGCACGGCGGTTTTCTGGCGCTCGCCAAACGAATAGTCGAGGGTCTGGAAATAGGCGGCCAGCGCACTGGTGCCCAGTCCGCCCGACGCCGGGACGGCCGCGGCGACGACGGCGGACGGGTCCCTGCCCGCATCGTCGAGGGCCGCGGCGAGCGCACGCCGGACCTGGCGGAGCGCGTCCGGGCACTTGGTGGCGAACTCCCGGCGGGCAGCCCAGACCGCGAACACCATAGGCAGGCCGGTCCACTGCTGCCAGATGGTCCCGATGTCATAAATTGTCCGGCCGGCTGGCGCGGTGGCCGTCAGCCGCAGTGCCTCGTCGCCGATGATGACGCTGGCGGCGCCCTGACCCGCCGTGGCATAGTCCGGGCGGACACCGACGACCTCTTCCAGGTAGATCCTGGCAAGCAGGACGGTCGTGCGGCTCAGCCTGGACAGCAGTACCCGCCTGCCGCCCAGCTCGGCCAGCGGCAGCGAACTGGCCAGGACGCAGGACTGGACCGGGCCGTCGCTGCCGATGGCCAGGTCAGGAACCAGCACGAGCTGGTCCGCGTGCTCCAGGTAATCGAGCAGGCTCACCGGGCCGACGTCCAGCCGGCCGGTGAGCAACTGCCTGGCCAGGTCTCCCGGGCTGCCGGTCACCAGGTCGAACGCCTGGGGCTGGCGGGCCAGCCCCCACCGAATCGGGTGGCAGTTGAGGAAGGCGATGGTGCCTACCCGGGTGCCCGCTGACACGGTGCCCGCCGATAGCGGGCCTGGCGGCGGGTCCTGGCGGGTCCGGTGCGCGGTGTCCACTCTTCAGGACCAGATCTGCATCGTGCGGGACGCGGAAATGCCCACGAAGAAGGACAGGGTTACCCTGCGCCCGGCGCCGATGTTGGACCGGACGAGATGGTAGTTGCGGCAGTCGAAGAACATGCCGTCGCCGGTCTCCGCGAGTACCTCTGCGACCGGTTCGTCGGTCACCAGGCACTGGTCGTATCCGTAGCCGTCCCGGTAGTCCTCGTCGCGGGGCTTCCAGCGGCGGCGGTACACCACGGACTCACCGCCGGCGGGCGGCATCGACAGGTAGCAGTTGAACGCGAGCTGGCAGAACGGCTCGTTGTCGAGAACGCCGGGGAACTCCCTGACTACCTCGTCGAAATGCAGCCGGGCACCCTGGTTGATCTCGCGGATCATCCCGCTGAACATCGTCCGCCCGCCGCTGGTGGCCGGCCGGACATCGCCTTGCCAGGCATCGCGCAGCTTGGCGATGGTGCGGGTCAGCGGGTCGGCGCCGCGCAGCAGGGTGGACCGGGCCGCTGCCGAGTGCTCGGCGGCGGCCCAGTAATCGGCGGTCAGGCCGACATGGTCGTAGTAGTCATAGGCGGCCGGCCCGAGCTTGGCCACCCTGGGCTGCACGAACTGCTCGTCGTAGGCGCCCAGGTCGCAGTCTTCTAGCCGGTCCATCACGTCGGCGCAGTCCTGCGCGGAGAAGAAGTCGCGGATTCGGACCGCGCCGAGCACGCCGGCCGCGAGCTTGCGGATGTGCTGCGGCTCGAGCCGGTCGACGACCTCGACGTCGAACATTGCGTCGGTGGCCGGGTCAGCGAGCTGGGTGGCGTTCACGATGTCCTCCTTGAGTTGAGGTCGGTGATCAGTGCGGCGAGGCGGTCAAGCCCGAGGTCGATGCGGTCAGGAGTCAGCAGGCTGCATGACAGGCGGAGCTGGTGATGCCCGCCCTGGCCGCCGTAGAAGTGGTGCATCGGGGTCCAGATGACGCCGTACCGGCGCGCGGAGTGCTCCAGGACGGCGTCATCGACCTCGAACGGCACGGAGAGCACGACGAAGAAACCGCCGCTCGGCTGGTTCCACGTCACCGCCGCGGGCCGCGGGAAGCGGCTGGCGAGCCCGTCGAGCAGCAGCCGGAGATTTCGGCCGTAGAACTCGATCGCGGTCGCGTTGGCGGCCCGCAGGTCGAAACCGCACCGCAGCAGCTTTCCGCCGATCACTGCCTGGGCGATCGGTGAGGTGTTGACGCTCACCATGCTCTTGATCTTGGCGAGCTCGTCGGCGAAGGTCCCGCCGCTGGTGACGGGCTGTTCGGCCACGACGAAGCCGATCCGGGCACCGGGCATGACCGTCTTGGCATACGAGCCGAGATAGATCACGCAGCCGCGGCGGTCGAGGGACTTCAGGGTCGGCATCCGGTCACCGAAGAACCCGTAGGGATTGTCCTCGAGCAGCAGCACGCCGTAGTCGGCGGCCAGTTCCAGCAGCCTGCGCCGGGTCGGCATGCTCAGGCTGATGCCGGTGGGATTGGCGAAGTCGGGCACGAGATAACACCCGCGTGGCCGCAGGCCGTGTGCCCTGGCCTGCTCGATCCTGGTCACGAAATCGTCCAGGTCGATCCCGGTGTCGCCACTGCGCACCGGCAGGACGGGCAGGTCGACCAGCCGGGCCGCGCCGGTCACCCCGACGTAGGTGGGTGATACGGCAAGCAGGACGTCGCGTTCGGACTCGCGCAGCGCCCGGCACAGCAAGAACAGCGCCTCCTGGCAGCCGCCGGTGACGACGATCGACTCAGGGTCGGCCTCGATGTTCTCGTCGCAGGACAAGTTGGCGGCGATCAGCTCGTGGATCAGCCCCTTGGTCCTGCCGTACTGGAACAGCAGGTTGCGTGCCTGCTCGGGACCGACATGCTCGCAGTACGAGGCGAGATAGCCGGCCAGGTCCGCCGGCACGAACGAGTGCGGTACCGGCCGGCCTGGCGCGAACGAGACGGCGTCAGGGAAGCGTTCGGTCACCTCGTTGAGCAGGTTCATCGACGACAAGGTCGGGTCGGACAGCGAGGAGTGCAGCTCGCTGAGCGCGAGCGCGGGGAACGCGGCCTCGGCGTGATCGGCGCGACGTGGCGGCGCCGGAGCGGCCTGGGCCGGGCTCATGACGCCAGCTCCCTGGCCGGAGCGACGCGCTGCCGCTCGACCGCTTCGTAGAGCTTGCGGATGTTGTTGCTGCCGAACGTCTTGGCGCCCTGGCGCTCGATGATCTCCATGAAGAAGGTCTGCCGCGGATGCTCGGACCTGGTGAAGATCTGGAAGAGCTGCCCGTCATGATCCTGGTCGGCCAGGATGCTGCGCTGCGCCAGGCTGTTGATGGGGTGGCCGGGATGCCGCATGCGCTCGGCCAGTTCCTGGTAGTAGGTGCCCGGCGTGGTCAGGAAGCGGACGCCGCGGCGGCTCAGGTCGTCGACGGCGCGCAGGATGTCGGGCACTGCGAGCGCCACATGCTGCACGCCGGACCCGCCATGGCTCTTGAGGAAGTCGTCGATCTGTCCGGGTGCCGCGCTGGCCTGCGGCTGGAGGAGCGTCAGGGTGATCCCGCCGCACCAGCTCTGCACGACCTTGGACTGCATGGCCTGGGCGCCGACGTCGATGTCCTCGGCGAAGATCTGCCGCCAGCCCAGCGCCTGCTGGTAGAAGTCGACCGTCGGGTCGAGCTCGCCGTTCTCCAGGCAGATCGCCACATGGTCGACGAGCGGCGGCTGGATCGCGCCGGACTGATGCTGGCCGCTCGCCAGCGGCGCCGCCGCCACGAAGCTGTGCGTCACGTCGCCGAACGCGGCGATCCGCCTGGCCACGGGCCGCGCTCCGGCGGCGAGTGCCATCCGCATCGCACGGTCCGCGTCGGGAACGCGCAGGGCGATGTCGGCGACGCCGTCCCCGTGCCGCGAGACGTACTCGCTGGCCGGGTGCTCGTCGGTGTGACCCTGGGTGAGCACGAGGACGGTCGAGCCACTGCGCAGCGTCACCGTCTCGTGATCGCGGCCCGAGTCGCAGTCGGGGCCGACGATGCGGAAGCCGTAGCGCTGGACGAACTCAAAGGCCCGCGCGGATGCATCGCCGACGTACATCTCTAGGTGGGCGAGCTCGCAATACCCGCTCGTTGCTGCTGCCTGTCGGTTTACCACGAGGAACCCCCATTGATACAAGGTGCCGATACGAATAATTAGCGCCGACGCTATGCGGTTCCTTTGCGAGGAGTCAATTAAGAATGCGCATCACTAGTGTTGCGCACGTTGCAAAACTCGGCGATTAGTGGCCGACCGCATCTCGGATAGGGGTCGAGACGAAGGGTTCTGGCCGCGGAGGATAGGGGTTGTGCTTCAGTCCGGCGGCCGGCACCTTGGAATCACTCGCTCACACTGGAATTGGAGATATTCCATGGCTAATCCATTCGAGGATGAGACGGCCGTCTACCGCGTCCTGGTGAATGCCGAGAACCAGCATTCGCTGTGGCCGGAATTCGCCGATGTTCCGGCCGGCTGGCGCGTGGTGCTGCCCACTGCCAGCCGGGCGGAGTGCCTGGACTACGTCAACGAGCACTGGACGGACCTGCGTCCGAAGAGTCTTGCCGACGCGATGACAGCCGGACGGAAGTAGCCATGTCGAACGCGATCCCAGACCTGGTCACCAGGCAAGCTCTGGCCAACTCGGCGGTGCCGGCGGTCATCTGCGGCGAGCTGTCGCTCAGCTATGGCGAGCTCGACCAGCGGGCCGCCCGCCTGGCCAAGGTGCTGACCGCCGCGGGCGTCGGCGTCGACGACGTGGTGGCGCTCGCGCTGCCGCGCTCGGCCGACCTGATCGTCGCCCTGCTCGCTGTCTTGAAGGCCGGCGCCGCCTTCATGCCGATCGACGTGAACTATCCGTCGGAGCGGATCGCGTTCATGTGCGCTGACTCCCGTCCCGCCTGCCTGCTGACCAACTCACAGCTGGCGCCCGGGCTCCCCGAAGCGCCGGGCGTCCCGCGGCTACTGCTGGACGCCCCGGCGCTGCCAGCCGGCCAGGGGCGCCCCGACCTGGCCGGCTCGGCTCAGGCGCTGTCGGCGGGCGCGGCACCCTGGCCGCCTTCCAGGCTCGCCTACGTTATCTACACCTCAGGTTCCACCGGCCAGCCGAAGGCGGTCGGAGTCAGCCACGAGGGCATCGCGAGCTTCGTGCGCAGCCTGGTCGACCGGCTGAACATTACGCCGGGCAGCGTGGTCTCTCAGATCGCCTCGCCCAGCTTCGACGCGATGATCATCGAGGTCCTGATGGCGTTCGGCTCCGGCGGCACGCTGGCGGTCGCTCCGCCAGGGCCGCTGGCCGGCGACGAGCTCAGCGACTTCCTCGCCGCGAACCGGGTCACCCATGCGGTGGTGCCGCCCTCGGTCCTGGCCACGGCGTCCGTGCCGGACCTGCCGGATCTGGCCACCGTGCTCGTCGGCGGCGAGGCGTGCCCGGCCAGCCTGGTGCGGCTGTGGTCGCAGGGCCGCCGGATGGTCAACGGCTACGGCCCGAGCGAAGCCACCATGGCCGTGACCCTGAGCCGTCCGCTCAGTCCGGCCGCCGGCGCGCCGTCGATCGGCGCCGCGGCCGGATCGGCCGTCCTCCGGGTGCTCGGTGACCGGCTGAACCCGGTCGCCGACGGCGAAACCGGCGAGCTGTACGTCAGCGGCGCGGCCCTCGGCCGCGGCTACCTGCACCGGCCGGCCCTGACCGCCGAACGGTTCGTGGCCGATCCGTTCGGCGAGCCAGGCAGCCGCATGTACCGGACCGGCGACCTGGTGCGCTGGCTGGACAGCGGCGAGCTCGGTTACGTGGGTCGCACCGACGAGCAGGTCAAGATCCGCGGCCTGCGCATCGAGCTTGGCGAGGTCGAGGCGGCGCTGACCGCTCAGCCCGGCGTCGCCCAGGCGCGCGTCGTGGTACACGAAGACAGCAGGGCGGAGCGCCGCCTGGTCGGCTACGTCGTCCCGGCCACCGACGACCAGGCGCACTCCCGCAGCGCCGACCAGCACGTCGACGAGTGGCGGCAGATCTACGAGGACGTGTACAGCGCCGCCGACCGGGCCGGACTCGGCTCGGACTTCTCCGGCTCGAACCGCGGTTACACCGGGCAGGCCATCCCGGTCGACCAGCCGGACCGATGGCGGCGGGCGCGCGGCGCGCACCTGGTCGCCGCTCTCCGGTCGGCGCTGCGGGAGCAACTGCCCGCTCACATGGTGCCCTCGGCGCTGATGGTGCTGGACTCGATGCCGCTGAACGCGAGCGGCAAGCTGGACCGCGGCGCGCTGCCCGCGCCGGACTTCCGCGGCGAGACGTCCGGGACCGGTCCGCGTACCTGGCTGGAGAGCCGCCTCTGCGAGATGGTGGCCGACCTGCTCGGCCTGCCCGCCGTGGGCATCCACGACAGCTTCTTCGAACTCGGCGGCCATTCGCTGCTGGCCGCCCGGCTGGCGAACCGGATCAGGGCGGCCTTCGGCCACCGGATCGGGGTGGGAGCGCTGTTCGAGGCGCCGACGGTGGCCAAGCTGGCGCAGGTGCTCGGATCGGTGGGAGCCGACCAGTCGCTGGCGCTGACCCCGCGGCCGCGTCCCGAGCGGATGCCGCTGTCCTTCGCGCAGCAGCGGCTGTGGTTCCTGACCCGGGTTGACCCGCTGGGCTGGACCTTCAACCTGCCGCTGGTCTTGCGGTTGTCGGGTGCGGTGGACGCCGGCGCGCTGGCCGCTGCGCTCGAGGACGTCGTCGGACGGCACGAGAGCCTGCGGACGGTGTTCCCCGAGGCCGACGGGCAGCCGCGGCAGCGGATCAGGCCGGCCGCGGAGATCGCCGGGCAGGTGCTGA
>DATLSX010000093.1:0-3899 GCA_035533915.1 Streptosporangiaceae bacterium | reverse complement strand
GGCGACGGAGCCGACCGCGTAGCGGGTGTGCTCGTCGTCCAGCAGCGCGCGGGCGTCACGCCAGATCCGGTTGCCGTGCCGGTCGAACTGCATGGCCGTGACCTTGTCGACGGCGCCGCGGCGGCGGTCCTCGCCGACCCGCTCTGGCGGAGTCAGGTATTCCAACTGTCTGAATGGGTGCTGGTTCATCGGTCAGCTCGTGCGCTGGATGTCTGGGATCAGTCTGATGAGGATGAGGTAGGCGGTGTCGGGGATCTCCAGGTAGGCAGCTTCGGCGGTGTAACGGCCGGGTGTCAGATCGACGCGGAGGTGTTCCTCCTGTTCCGCGATGACGTGAGGGTAGTCGTAGGCGGAGTCGAAGAGGATGAGCGGTTCGGTGATTTCCCAGGTGAGGCGGGATCCCCAGTTGATGGCCGGGAGGAGCTTGAGGGTGGCTTCGAGGACTTCGCCATCGTCGTTGCCCGCGATCTCTCTCAGCAGGATGTCGGGACCGGGCAGGAAGGTCGTCCGGGCCGGGTAGTCGCCGAGGACGAGCGCCTGGGCGTGACCGACGTCGATCAGGCCGATGTAGTCGTCGACCGCGCAGGCACGGCCGTAGTCGCCCTCCTCGTCTGGGTAGTTCCGCGGAACGCCGTTCCAGAGATGGCAGGCGGATTGCGGGATGAGGATGAGCGGGCCTCCGAGAGACGTAACCCACCTGTTTTCCATGGAGATATCCGTTCAGCGCGGGTAGGTGGCGGGAGTTCCGGAGTCCGGGCTGGGGTGATCCCGGCGGCTTACCTCGGCGGCGTAGGCGGCCCAGTCCCCGGCGGAGGCGCGCTGCCAGGCGGCGGCGACGGTGATGTGGATGCCGAGCATGCGGGCCAGGACCGCGGCGGGCAGGTCGGTGGCGAGCTGGAACAGTGCGGCGGAGCGGGCCTGGCCGGAGTGGATGCCCTGCTCGCGGAGGCGTTCGGCCAGGCGGTAGGAGCTGATCGGGCGTCCGGGCTGCCCGCCGGGGAACAGCCAGGTCGGCGTTCCGCGGTCGCCGATGGCTGCGTGGCCGCGGCGGGAGGCGAGAAGCTCGCGGACGAGGCCGGCGAGGGGCTCGGGCAGGGTGACCGGCTCGCGTCCCAGGCGCAGCCGGACCTGCTCGCCGTCGGCCTGGACGTGGCCGGGGGTGAGGCGGCTGATGACAGATGGCCACTGGGCGTAAAGGAGGACGAGGAGCCCGGCGACGCGGTCTTCAGGATCGAGACTGCCGTCGTGGAGCAGCCGGCGTGCTTGTGCCCAGCGGGCCTCGGTGTCGATGACGCGGGACGGGCCGCCCCACCTGGTGGCGGGGAAGTCCAGGCGGGTCAGTTTCTGTTTCCTGGCCCAGCGGATGAAGTGCCCGGTCTCGCGGCGGCGGGATGCCTGGTCGCTGGTGATCCAGGCGTCCAGGTCGTTTTGCCGGCATGTGGCCAGGGCGAGGTCGCGGGCGGTGAGCCAGTCCAGGAAGGCGATCGCGGCCCGGACGTGCTGGCGGACGCCGGCCAGCTGGTCGTGGGTGGTATCGGTGTCCCCGGTGCGGCGGCGGAGCCGTCGCAGCAGATGCCAGACGGCGTACCGGTGCAGCATGTGCTGCTGGTCCGGGTCATCACGGCCGGCGGTCACGCCGGTGATCCAGCGCTCCAGCCGGGCCATCTGCTCATCGCGATGGGGCAGCGTGCCGACGGCGACCAGGACGGCCCGCAGGTGCTCGACCGCCTTGCCGCCAGGCAGCGCGTCGAGGGTGGCGTGGGTGAGCTCGGTCCCGGCGTCCAGGCTCCGCAGGATCGAGGGGGCGGTGCTCTTGTCCAGCCAGGCCGCGACGGTGCCGGGCCGTTCGGCGGCGCTGAGGGCCTGATAGAGGGCGTGAAACCGCGGCCGGATCTCGCCGGCCTGGTCGCCGAGCAGGTCACGCAGCCGCCGGTCGATAGCGCACCGGGCGCACCGCCCGGCGTGGATCCGGCCGGTCTCGCCGCAGGCCGGGCAGCTGGTCCAGAACCCCTCGTCGGAACGGGTGCAGGCGGCGCAGAGCGGCTCGGCCCTGGTGCCGCCGCGGACCCGGCCGGCCTGGCCGCAGCGCGAGCAGCATGCCCAGCGCTGCTTGCAGGCCCCGCACCAGGGCTCGCCGGTCGCCCGGGAGATCACGCATGGCACCTCCCTCCCGCAAATACCGCAGGTCGCGACCTTCCAGGGCCGGCAGCTGGGGCACAGCGGCCCGTCTTCGGCGCGGACGGCGACCGGGCGGCGGCGATGACAGCCCGCGCAGGTTTCCTGGTTGACCGGGTCGGTTATCAGGCAGTGCGGGCACAACGGCTGCCCGTCTTCGTCGCGGGCGGCCGCCTCCCGCACGGTCCCGCAGCGCGAGCATGGCTCAGCCCGGGACCGGGCCACGCAGTTCCGGCACAGCCGCATCCCGTCACGGGGCTTGACCAGCGGGATCACCCGACCGCAGTGCGGGCAGGGCGGCTGGACGATGCCGACGGCACCGGCCTGGATGAGCTGGCCGATCAGCCGGAGCACCGACGGGACCGGCGCCGCGGCGCCTGCGCCGGTCAGCAGTTCGGGCCGGTCCTGCAAGGCCCACGCGAGCTGATGGCGCTGCCCCGCCTGCGCGGCAGCCGCGATCACGGCCGAGGCGATCACCTCAGATGGCAGCCCCGGATCGATCGCCGTGACGATGCCGGTCACGATCACCACGGGGTCACGGCCCCCGTCTGGCGGGCATTTCGCGCACCGGGGCCGTCCGGCCCGGTCACGCAGGCAGATGACCCGGACCTGGCCGCAGCCTGCGCACGGCTCCCGCTTCGGCCCGCAGACAGAGCAGAGCCAGTCCTCGCCTCGGCGCTGGAAGCTGCGCAACTGCTTGCCGCATCCGGCGCAGGCGGGGGCCGAGACGGCGTCGGCGCCTGCCTTGCGCAGCGCGACCAGCAGGTCCCCGACCACCCGGGGCGCGGGCGACCGGCCATCGGTGAGGACGGCGGGTCGCTGGGCGAGGGCCTGCGCGAGCTTGCGCCGCTTGGCCCGCCCGCCGGCCACGCTGATCACCGCATCCTCGATCCCGGCCTGATCCAGGGCCGGCTCGACGCCGCTGATCATGGCGACGATGACGCTGACCGGGTCGGCCAGCACGTCAGGAACGCTGGCGGTCATCGTTCAGCCATCGCCCCGGGTGATCCTGGCCCGCCTGGGGCGGAGCGTGCCGACCCCGGCGTCCTCGCCGCCGGCCGTTTTCGCCTTCCGGGCCGGCCTGGCCGCGGAGACCGGCTCGATCAGGTCCTCCATCGGGCAGTCCAGGATGTCCAGCAGCGCCATCAGCACCTTCAGGCTCAGCCGCTCCGGCCGCTCGGTGACCAGCCGGTAGACCTGGCTGGACGACAAGCGGATGTCCCGCTCAGCCAGCAGCGGAGCCAGGTCAGTGGTCTGGAACATGTCCCGGCTGGCCATTACCTGCCGCAGGTTCCACCGGTAATCCAGCTTGCGTGCCATCAGTCCCCCTCCTCAGCCCGCCTGCCCGCCGAGCGCCGGAGCCAGCGCCTTGCGCAGCGCGGTATTCATGAAATCGCCGCTGACATGTAATGGCGGAGACGGGTATTGGAACCCTCTGAATACCCCTGCCTGGGGAGCGGACCCGAGCCACGAACTCCCTGGTCCCCTTGTCGCTGCGCTTTTGACTTTCCCGTTAGATGCAAGCCCCCTGATGAGCGAATCATGCATCAGGGGGGAGCGTCGCTGCGTCTTCCCAGGTCACGGAGCCGTGATCGGGACGAGCGGAACGCCGTGCAGGCGATCCTGCGACCTGCTGACCTGCGGTTTCTCTCCCGGCTGATGCAATTCCTGAGAGTTGGCGTAGCCCATGGTGGTGTCCAGTAGGGCGTGCCCGCAGATTTTCG
>DATLSX010000092.1:0-89137 GCA_035533915.1 Streptosporangiaceae bacterium | reverse complement strand
ATGTGATTTCACGGTCACGCCTGACTTTCCAATCGTGATCAGCGCGGCCACAGTTTCTGGAACCGCGTGGATCACTGCGCCAGCGTGGGTGCTGACAGGTGGCGCGAACGGGAATCAGGACATCAGGAACCTGCTACCTGGCACGCAACTGCCCGGGCAGTACGGGCTAGGCGCCGCCGAGTTCCAGGATCCAGTTTCCTCACCGTATTACATCCCCCAAAGCCTCGGCATCCACCAGATTGGCCAGCTCGGCTCCCCGGTCATCAGCATCCACAAAGGACAGCTCGCCGCACTGACCCTCCTGCCCTCGTGACCGTCACACGGCGGAACGGCCCAGCGAGGCCGCTGGGCAGGCGGAAGCTCGGAGAACTGACTGTCGAGGACGTCGACAAGTTGCTCGCCCAGAAGTCGGCCGTCCTGAGCACTCGATCCTTGAAGATCCTCCACTCGATCCTCAGCCGGTCGGTCAGGCACGCGCAGGTCAGGGACAAGATCAGGCGGAACGTCGTCGCACTCTGCGACGTGCCCGAGGGCCGCCTCGGCCGCGTATCCAAATCTCTGAGCCTCGACGAGGCAGAAACCATCCTCAAGGCCGCCGAAGGCGCACGCCTGCACCCTTAGATCGTCGTTTCGCTGCTCACCGGAGCCAGGACAGAGGAGATCCGCGCCGTCCTCTGGCGCGGCATCGACCTGGCCGGCGAGCCAGATGCCACGCCTCCAATTCCACCCTTCATGGCCGTCTGGAGGTCAGTACGGCTGGCGGAGACACCAAGACCAGGATGTCCCGCCGCTCGCTCGCACTCCCCCAGCGCTGCATCGATGCCCTGAGCCCCCTCTGTGGGACAAGCGAACATGCGAGCACACCACGAACGCAGAATGCGGCTGCCTGGTCTTCGCGTCTCGTGCTGGAGGACAGCTCGACGCCCACAACGTCCGCCGCGACTTCCGCAAGGTCGTCACCGCAGCCGGCCTAACCGGCAAAGACTGGACGCCACGCGAACTCCGACACAGCTTCGTCTCCCAGTTCCGACGCCGGCATCCCGCTCGAGAACATCTCCCGCCTCGTCGGCCACCGCACCACGACGGTCACCGAGACCGTCTACCGCAAGCAACTCCGGCCGATCATCAACGACGGAGCCACTGCGATGGACCGAATCTTCCCCTCCGCAGCTCCGCCGCGCTGAGACAGCCGAGGACCGCAGTCACTCAGTCTGTCACTCATCGCCTTGCGGACCGAAGGCCGGAACGGATAATTTCCCAGGTGGGCGCAACTGGGTTCGAACCAGTGACCCCTCGCTTGTAAGGCGAGTGCTCTACCGCTGAGCTATGCACCCGTGTCGCCGTCGGGCAATTTGTCAAGCCTACCGTCTGAAGCCGCCGCGACCCAACGCACGCAAGCCTCGGCGCCTCAAGCACCGCCGGTATTCAAGCCGTCCAGACCTGATCCCGGGCGCGGTCATCCGATCCCGGCCGACCGTGCCGTCCGGCGCAGCACTCGGGCCAGGGCTTGCTCCACTTCCTCGGCGAGCCCAGGCGATACATCCGGCAGATACGGCACCGCCGCCCCGGCCCCGACTCGGACACCTGCTGCCGCGCCGCCCGTTTCCGCAGCACCGCCCGCCCTGGAGGCAGCACCAGTTGCCGCGGCATCGCCCGCGCCCGCGATGCTAGCCCCGACCGCACCGCAGTCCCGGCACTCGACCTCGCCGAGTCGCCTGACCAAGTGAACGCTGCCGCACATCCGGCAACGGTCCAGTTCCGCCGTCCAGTCCGTACCGGCCTGACAGCCCGGGCAGATCAGCACCTGGCGGTCGGCCCTGACCCCGCGCAGCCAAGGGCTGCTGCCCCGGTCAGGATCGACCTGCCTGGTGCCACAGCGATAACAGGGCATGGTCCGCCTGGTCCGCCTAATCGAGTTCGGCGAGTGCCTTCTGGTACTCGGCGATGTCGCGAGCCTGCGGGATGGCGTTGACCACCTTCCAGCGCACGACACCGCTCTTGTCGATGATGAAGGTACCGCGCACCGCGATGCCCTTTTCTTCATCGAAAACACCATACGACTTCGCGACCGCGCCATGTGGCCAGAAGTCTGATAGCAGTCCGAAGCCGAAGCCCTCATCATCGGCCCACTTCTTGTGCGCGAAGACGGAGTCGATCGACGCCGTCAGCAGTTCGACATCCTCGCGATCGACCTCGGGGAACGAGTCGCGCATCTGGCACAGTTCGCCGCTGCACACCCCGCTGAAGGCGAGCGGATAGAAGACGAGCACCACATTCTTCTTGCCGCGCAGCCCGGACAGTATCACCGGAGTGCCGTGCTGATCCTTGAGCTCGAAATCCGGCGCCATGTCGCCGATCTCCACCGCCATTAGGAGTCCTTTCCACAGATCACGTGCGGCAACCGGCCGTGGCCGCCTGGAAGGTATGCGCGCCGTGCGCCACGAAGCGTGTTGAGCGCAGTGGTACCGCACGCGCGGGGACGTACCCCGAGTCTGCCACGACCGCGCGGCCCGCGGAACAACGAGGCAGAACAAGCGCACCCGGCAAGCCAGCAGTCGGGCCTGCGCAGCCGCGCTGGCGGGTCAGCGCCGTGCTTTGGGAGCTACCAGCCGGGTGGCCGTCCAGTTCTTCCCTGCGCTGACCGTGGACGTCTGCGACAACCCGGCGGTCGGAGCCGCCTCGCCGATCTCGCTCGGTTCCACGTGCCCTTCCCGGCCTGCCTTCGGGGTCAGCAGCAAGATGTAACCGCCGTCGGCTAGCGGCGTCAGCGCGTCGACCAGCGCATCGACCAGGTCGCCGTCCTCGTCCCGCCACCACAGCAGCACCCCATCCACGACATCGTCGTAGTCCTCGTCGACTAGCTCCACGCCCTGGCCAGCCTCCACGGACTCCCGTAGCTGCTCGTCGCAGTCGTCGTCATAGCCGATCTCCTGAACTACATGGCCCGGTTTGACACCGAGCCGCTCGGCCAGGTCATGCTGATCAGCCGCCTGGCCAGCGGTCGCGCTCACGTACGTCCTCCCTATCCCTTTCCCGCGCCAGGCCGGACCTGGCAACTGGCGCCAGGCTGGCGCCACTGCCTCAGGTCGAAGGCGGCCCGCGCGAACGTCTGTACTTCTTGGTGGGACAGTCCACTATGGGGAGCCGCCCTGCGCAAGTCACAATTCGTGCAGAGCCTGTTAACCGAGGTCATCATTCGATCCTCCCCAGCCGCCGGCGGACTTACTCCGACCGCTAGCAGCCGGTTTGATCCCGTTACTGGCCAGTTTGTCGGTCGCCACCAAGAACTGAACCACAGCGTTGACGGGGGCCGTGGATGCGCGCGGCCCGTCGGCGTACCAGGATGGGACTGTAACGATCCGTGACGCGGGCGGCGGCGCCGAGCCGCCGGTGCCAGAGAACGACGGCGCGGCAGAACGGCGGCGGGGGCAGAGGCGACCGCCGCGGAAAGCGAGGATCAGCCAGTGGCCTCAGGACGCCAGCGCTATTCGATCATCACCGATGGCCTGCCCAACCAGCTTCCGGACATCGACCAGGACGAGACCAAGGAGTGGCTCGAGTCGTTCGACACCGTGGTCAGGACCCGCGGTCGCGGCCGTGCCAGGTACGTGATGCTCAGACTGCTCGAACGCGCTCGCGAGCAGCAGGTCGGCGTTCCCGGCCTGCGCAGTACGGACTACATCAACACGATCCCGCCGGAGCGGGAGCCGTGGTTCCCCGGTGACGAGTACGTCGAGCGGCGCATCCGCGCTTATATCCGCTGGAACGCGGCCGTGATGGTCTCCCGTGCTAACCGGCCAGGTCTCGGCGTCGGCGGGCACATCGCCACGTATGCCTCGGCGGCGAGCCTGTACGAGGTGGGCTTCAACCACTTCTTCCGCGGCAAGGACCACGGCGAGTCAGGTGACCAGGTCTTCATCCAGGGCCACGCCGCGCCGGGCATCTACGCGCGGGCGTTCCTGGAAGGACGGCTGTCGGAAGATCAGCTCAACGGATTCCGCCAGGAACTGTCGCATCCGGGCGGCGGGCTGCCCTCCTACCCGCACCCCAGGCTGATGCCGGACTTCTGGGAGTTCCCGACTGTCTCGATGGGCCTGGGCGCGATCCACGCGATCTATCAGGCCAGGTTCAACAAGTACCTGCTGGCCAGGCAGATCAAGGACACCAGCCGGTCCAGGGTGTGGGCCTTCCTCGGCGACGGTGAGACCGACGAGCCCGAGGTGCTCGGCTCGATCGGGCTGGCCGCACGGGAAGAACTCGACAACCTGATCTTCGTGGTGAACTGCAACCTGCAGCGGCTGGACGGGCCGGTCCGGGGCAACGGGAAGATCATCCAGGAGCTCGAATCGTTCTTCCGCGGCGCGGGCTGGAACGTGATCAAGGTGATCTGGGGCAGGGACTGGGACCCGCTGCTCGCCCAGGACGTCGACGGTGTGCTGGTGAACAAGATGAACACCACGCCGGACGGTCAGTTCCAGACCTACGCGGTTGAGTCCGGCGCCTATACCAGGGAGCACTTCTTCGGCGGTGACCCGAGACTGCGTGCGGTCGTGTCGCACCTGTCCGACGCGCAGGTACGAAACCTGTCCAGGGGCGGTCACGACTACCGGAAGGTCTACGCCGCCTTCAAGGCCGCTACCGAACATGTCGGCCAGCCGACCGTGATCCTGGCCCACACGATCAAGGGCTGGACACTCGGCCCGGACTTCGAGGGCAGGAACGCCACCCACCAGATGAAGAAGCTGACCATCGCCGAGCTCAAGGAGTTCCGCGACCGGCTCTACCTGGAGATCCCCGACTCCGCCCTGGAAGCCGAGCTTCCGCCGTACTACCACCCGGGCGAGAACTCCGACGAGATCTCGTACATGAAAGAACGCCGCCAGGCGCTCGGCGGCTACCTGCCCAAGCGGGTCGTCAGGGCGCGGCCGCTCACGCTGCCCGCCGACAGCGCCTACGACGAGTTGCGCGGCGGGTCGGGCAGGCAGGCGGTCGCGACCACGATGGCCTTCGTGCGGCTGCTCAAGGACCTGATGAAGGACCCGGAGATCGGGGACAGGTTCGTGCCGGTCATCCCGGACGAAGCACGCACGTTCGGGATGGACTCGCTGTTCCCGACGGCGAAGATCTACTCGCCGCACGGCCAGACCTACGAGGCCGTCGACCGTGCCCTGCTGCTCTCCTACAAGGAATCCGAGCAGGGCCAGATCCTGCACGAGGGGATCAGCGAGGCGGGCGCGATGGCATCCACCGTCGCGGCGGGCACGGCGTACGCCACCCACGGCACCCCGATGATCCCGGTCTACATCTTCTACTCGATGTTCGGCTTCCAGCGAACCGGCGACCAGATGTGGGCGTTCGGCGATCAGCTCGGCCGCGGCTTCCTGCTCGGCGCCACCGCCGGGCGCACCACGCTGACCGGCGAGGGCTTGCAGCACAACGACGGGCACTCGCTGATGCTGGCCTCCGCAAGCCCGGCCTGCGTCAGCTACGACGCGGCCTGGAGTTACGAGCTCGCCTACATCGTGAAGGACGGCTTGCGCCGGATGTACGGGTCGTCGCCGGAGCACCCGGCGGGCGAAAACGTCTTCTACTACCTCACTGTCTACAACGAGCCGTACGTCCAGCCTGCCCAGCCCGCCGACTACCCGGGCGGTCCGCAGGAACTGGAAAAGGCCATCGTGCGCGGGCTGTACCGGTATTCGGCCGCGGCGCAGCAGGGCGAGCCCAACGGTAACGGGCTGCGGGCCAGGGTGCTCGCCTCGGGAGTCGCGATGCGGTGGGCGCTGGCGGCACAGCGGCTGCTCGCCGAGGACTGGGGCGTGACCGCCGAGGTGTGGTCGGCGACGTCATGGACCGAACTGCGCAGGGACGGCCTGTCCTGCGAGGAGTGGAACCTGCTGCATCCCGACGAGGCGGCCAGGGTGCCGTACGTCACCTCGGTGCTGGGCGACCACCCGATGCCGGTAGTGGCGGTAAGCGACTGGATCAGGGCCGTGCCTGACCAGATCGCCCGCTGGGTACCCGGTGCCTACACCTCGCTCGGCACTGACGGCTGGGGCTTCTCGGACACTCGCGCCGCCGCCCGGCGGTTCTTCCACGTGGACGCGGAGTCGATCACGCTGGCCGTGCTGTCGCAGCTCGTGCGCCAGGGGGACCTGAAGCCCGAGGTACTCACCGAGGTGATCGGCAAGTACCACCTCGGCCTGACCGTCAGCGAGGCCCTCGGCTGATCCGAATCTGGTGCCGAGCCGCACCGATGGCCCGTTGGTGCGCCCAGGGCAGCACCAACGGGCCATCGATGCGGTAAGCCTGCGGGTGCAGGCGGGGGGTGGCGGGGGGTGGCGGGGGCGAGCGCGCTGGTGTCGGGGTGGCGATGCTGCCGCGGCTGGCCGTGGCCATGGCGCGTCGCCCTGGCGTGGTCATGATCCCCGGATCGGTCAGCGAACGGCGACGTGACGAGAAGGCGGCGGCGTGTGCCCTGACCGGGGAGGGAGTGGTGAGCGCACACGCCGCCGCGGGATCCGACTCGGCGGGTACGGCATTGCCTAGATGCCGTTGACGCATTCCTTGGAGTCGGTGGAGCAAGCTCCCTAGGTGACCATGGTCATCGAATCTGCGGACGATCGTGCTGGTGCTATTCGTTCTTCTGGCGGCGTCAAATCGTTATGAGCGTGAAACGCGATCTTTTGGAAATTGTCATTAAGTGCGAGGAAGCCGATTGCGGCGCCATTGTCGTTCAGTCTGGTCACGTCCGCCCGTACCTGCCCCGGAAAGCCGCCCGGACCTGTGCGCGGCCGCCGGGAGGATGGCGACGGCAAGGGTAACGGCAAGGGTAACGCTGACACGTGTCGTTCCGCCGCGCCGCGTACTGACGTCGCCGTTGATCCGCCGCGTGCCCCGGATCAGAGTCACTTGTTCTCAGTTCCTTCCTGCCCGGGGAGTTACCGGCCCCGGGGAGCTACCGAGCCGCGGGCCCGAGCGGGACAACGGATTCAACCACTATGCGGAGCAGCCGAGATTGAGGGCAAGAAGAGGTTTTAGATTGGCCTGATAGCATTCTTCTATGCTGGACGAGATGACCAGGCTTAGGATTTTCTGCGAAGTGGCCAGCCACTGCTCGTTCACGAAGGCGGCGCAGGTCCTCGGGTACGCGCAGCCCTCGGTCTCGCACCATGTAGCCCAGCTCGAGCGGGAACTCGGCGCGCAGCTCTTCGACCGGCAGCCCAGGCGCCTGCAGCTCACCGATGCCGGGCGGGTCTTTCTCGAACATGCCAGGCAAGTGCTCGGCCAGCTCGCCGATGCCGAGCGGGAAGTGAACGACACCGTGCGATCGGGGGCCGGCCGGCTTCGGCTCGCAGCGTCCTCAAGTGCGGCGGCCACCTTGGTCCCCGCGGCCGCCGGCACGTTCCACGCGCGCAGGCCGAGCGTGCAGCTCAGCCTGATCGAAGCTGACACGGCCACCGCCGTGCTCGGAGTCATAGCAGGCGATTTCGACCTGGGCCTCATCTACGACTATCCGGCGCTCGGCGTGCCAGAGGATCGGGAAGTCGATCGTGAGCCTCTCTTCAGCGACCACATGGCTGTCGCCGTGCCCGCAGGTAGCCCGCTCGCGCGCCTGCGCGAGGTGCCGCTCGGTGCCCTCGCGGACGAGGAGTGGGTGACGCCGCATACTGACACGCGGTGCTGGGACGCCCTGACGCTCGCCTGCCGGAACGCAGGATTCACCCCCCAGCCGGTCCACCAGACCAACGACTACATGGCGATGCAGGGACTGGTGGCCACCGGAGTGGGCGTCGCTGTGCTGCCGCGGCTGGCCGTAGCGATCGCACGCCGGCCAGGCATCGCGCTGCTCCCGCTGGCCGAACCGGCAATCGAGCGGGTGACCTTCATCGTCACTCGCCGCGGTTCCTATAAGTCACCTGCCGCCGATGCCTTCGGAGCGGCACTGCGCGGTGCGCTGGAGGCTGCGTCGGATCCTGAGTTGCCGCTGGAAGCCTATGACCTGGTGCACGCGGTCGGGGCGCAACCTCGCGTACTGACCAGAGGTAACGGCTAGCGCGGCCACGGCGGCTGACGCCGGAGGGCGCGGTCACTGGCCGCGGCATGGCACTCTGAACAGGTGACCGCCAAGGCAACGCGATCGGGTCCAGCGAGCGGCCCGGCCCAGGGACGTGCCAGGGCCGAGACCATCTCCAGGCTAGAGCAGTCCATGAGCGCGCTCGGCGCTGCCGCGATGGCGTCCATGGACCAGCGGCTGCCCTGGTTCCGCGCGCTGTCCGCCGAGAACCGGTCCTGGCTCGGCCTGGTGGCGCAGGCCGGTGTCGCCGCCTTCGTGGACTGGATCAAGCATCCGGAGCGGAGCAGGCCGGCCGTCGCCGGCGAGGTGTTCGGCACGGCACCACGCGAGCTGGCCAGGGCGGTAAGCCTCCAGCAGGCGGTCGAGATGGTGCGGGTCATCGTCGACGTGGTGGAGAGCCGCGTCGACGAGCTGGCCGCTCCCGGCGGCGAGAGCGAATTGCGCGAGGCGGTGCTCAGGTATACCCGGGAGGTCGCGTTCGCCGCCGCCCAGGTCTACGCCAGGTCAGCCGAGGCTCGCGGCGCGTGGGACGCCAGGCTGGAGGCGCTCGTCGTCGACTCGCTGGTACGCGGTGACAGCGACGACCACCTGCCGTCCTGGGCGTCGGCGCTGAACTGGCCAGCGGTCGCCGTCACCGTCATCGCGGGGCACGCGGGAGGTGGCGAGCCCGAGGGCCTCATCGACGAGTTTCGTATGCTCGCCCGCAGGGCCAAATTCGACTTGCTGGCCGGCGTGCACGGGCACCAGCTGGTCGTGGTGCTCGGCGGCGGTGCCGACCCGATGCCGCTGGCCAGGCAGCTCGCCGCCAGGTTCGGCGCTGGTCCGGTGGTGGTGGGACCTGCCGCCGAGCGGCTGGAGGCTGCCGGATGGTCGGCGCGGGCAGCGCTCGCCGGGCTGCGGGCCGCGCCCGCCTGGCCGGACGCGCCGCGGCCCGTCCTTGCGTCCCACCTGCTGCCCGAACGGGCGCTGGACGGGGACGAGAGCGCGCGCACCGAGCTCCTCGAGCACATCTACGGTCCGCTGCACCGCGGTGGCGCGGCCCTGCTGGACACCGTGACGACGTACCTGGAGCAGGGTAACTCGCTGGAGGCGACCGCGCGGATGCTGTTCGTGCATCCCAATACGGTGCGGTACCGGTTGCGCAGGGCGGCGGAGCTGACCGGATTCAACCCTGGCGACGGCCGGGGAGGATTTGCCCTATGGCTCGCCATCGTCTACGGTCGGCTGGCTCACAAGGAAACGTAGCTTGTAGGGTATATACAAATCATGCCCGGTAAACTTCGTAGACTTTTCTATTCATATGGCGAACTCCTACAGTGCAGGGTTAGAAGATGCTCGTCATTGCCGCGCCCGGACAGGGCGCTCAGACCGCTGGCTTCCTCGCGCCGTGGCTGGAAGTCCCCGGTGTCGCTGAGCAGGTCGCTGCCTGGTCTGACCTGGCTGGCTGCGATCTGATCAGGTACGGCACGGTCGCCGCCGCGGACGAGATCAGGAACACGGCGGTGGCCCAGCCGCTGCTCGTGGCCTCGGCGCTAGCCGCGGCGGGAGTGCTCGGCGTCGGCCCGGCGCTGACCGGGGAGTACCTGCCGGGCACGCCGAACGGGACCGGCGGCGGTGCGGCAGCCTCCCACGGTCACCACGGTGGCGTGACCGTCGGGCACAGCGTCGGGGAACTCGCGGCTGGGGCGATCGGCGGGATCCTGAGCGCGGACGACGCGCTCCGCCTGGTCGGCATCCGCGGCCGGGCCATGGCACAGGCCGCGGCGGCCGAGCCGACCTCGATGACCGCAGTGCTCGGCGGCGACGAGAAAACTGTCCTGGCAGCCATCGAGGCGCACGGGCTGACGCCTGCCAATATCAACGCCAGCGGCCAGGTCGTGGCGGCGGGCACCGTTGCCCAGCTTGCCGCGTTCGCTGCCGATCCGCCTGCCGGTGCCAGGCTCAGGCCGCTCCAGGTAGCGGGCGCCTTCCACACCGAGCACATGGCGCCCGCCGTCGACGCGCTGCGAGCGGCGTCGGCCGGTGTCGAGGTGCACGATCCGGTACTGACCGTGCTGTCCAACCGGGACGGCGCGGCGGTCAGGTCGGGCACGGACTGGCTGGACCGCATCGTGACCCAGGTCAGCGCCCCGGTACGGTGGGATAGGTGCATGCATACGATGAGCAGACTCGGGGTGACCGCGTTCATCGAACTGCCGCCGGCCGGAACCCTGGTCGGCCTGGCCCGCCGCGCACTACCTGGCGTAGCGCTTCTCGCGGTGAAGACTCCTGCGGACGTTGACGAGGCCAGGGCGCTGTTCGCCGAGCACGCGAACAGCCACGCGAACAGCCACGCGCCGGAGTGGCGCCGACGATCCGGTGAGCCTGGGCCAGCCGCTGGTCAGGCTCCAGCCGGGCGCGCCGGGGTCAGCGGCCCGGCCTGAGCGGGCCGCTGAGCGGGCCGGCTGCTGGCCGCCAGCAACCGGGTCACCGCGGCAGGACCAGCGGACTAGCAGGACCAGCGGACTAGCAGGCGGATCAGTAAGCGTCGCAGCAGGAAGGCAGTAACGGGATGCGAACCCATCAGGGCTCGGCCGGCGCGAGAGTGCTGGCTTTCGGCGGGTACCAGCCGGCCAAGGTCGTGACCAACGACGACCTGGCCGCCTCGGTCGACACCAGTGACGAGTGGATCCGCAGCAGGGTGGGGATCGCCAGCAGGCGGATCGCCGCTCCGGACGAGACGGTTGCCGATATGGCGCTGGCCGCGGCAGGCAAGGCGCTCGCCGCGAGCGGCCTCTCCCCCGCCGACATCGACCTGGTGATCGTGGCGACCTGCACGCCCGAGGTCATGATTCCGAACACGGCGGCAGTCGTCGCCAAGCGGCTCGGGATCGACGCTCCTGGCGCTTACGACCTCAATGCCGCGTGCGCCGGGTTCTGCTACGCGCTCGCCAACGCCAACGACGCGGTGCGTGCCGGATCGGCGCGGCACGTGCTGGTGATCGGCGCGGAGAAACTGTCGCAGTGGGTGGACTGGACCGACCGGTCGACCTGCATCATCTTCGCGGACGGTGCCGGGGCGGCCGTGGTCGGCCCGTCCGAGGAGGCCGAAGATGTGCAGGAGTCTGAAATCGGGCCGGTCGTCTGGGGCAGCGACGGCGATATGGCCGACAAGATCTACGTGAAGAACCGCAACTCCTTCATCTTCCAGGAAGGCCAGGCGGTCTTCCGGTGGGCCACCAGCGCGCTGCACCCGGTGGCGCTGCAGGCTTGTGCCGACGCGGGCGTAGCGCCCGGCGAGCTCGCGGTGTTCGTGCCGCACCAGGCGAATCTGCGGATCATCGAAGCGCTAGCACGCAAGATAGGAGCGCCTCAGGCAAAGGTAGCGACGGACATCGTCCACGCGGGGAACACGTCGTCGGCGTCGATTCCGCTCGCGCTGTCACGGATGATCGAGCGGGGCGAGCTGGCCTCGGGCGATAAGGCGCTGCTGATCGGATTCGGCGCGGGCGTCTGTTATGCGGCCCAGGTGATCACGATACCCTGACCAGTTCACCAGCAAGGCAAGCGAACCAGCAAGGCAAGCGAACACAGTACCAGCGCAACAAGCAAATGGGAGAAACCGGAATGGCAATGACCCAGGAGGAGATCCTCGCCGGGCTCGGCGAGATCATCGACGAGATCGCGGGAGTCCCCGCCGACGACGTGACTCCGGACAAGACCTTCGTCGACGACCTCGACATCGACAGCCTCTCCATGGTCGAGATCGCGGTAGCGGCGCAAGACAAGTTCGGCGTGGAGATTCCTGACGACCAGCTCAAGGACCTCAAGACGGTCCAGGACGTCATCGACTACGTCAGCCGCGCCTCCGTATCAGCCTGACCGGGGCGGCCGCAACGGCGGGGCGCGGCGCCGGCCTCTCACCGGGGCCCGGCGCCGCCTCACCCCGTAATCCGATCAGAGGAGATCAGAGCAGTGGGCAACGCATCAACCCGAGTCGTCGTTACCGGGCTCGGCGCGATCACACCGGTCGGCGCGGATGTCGCGACGACGTGGCAATCCATGCTGGCGGGCCGCAGCGGCGTGCAGCGGCTGACCCAGGACTGGGCACAGCGGCTGCCGTGCCAGATCGCTGCGCCGGCGGCGGCGGACCCGGCCACCCTGATCGACCGGGTGCAAGCGCGGCGGCTCGACCGCTGTGAGATGTTCGCCCTGATCGCGGCCCGGGAGGCGTGGGCCGACGCAGGATCACCCGAGGTGGACCCGCTGCGACTCGGGGTCGCGGTATCCAGCGGCATCGGCGGAATCGGCTCCACGCTCGCGGCTTACGACATCCTGAAGGAAAAGGGCTGGCAGCGGCTCTCCCCGTTCACGGTTCCGATGCTGATGCCGAACGGCTCGGCCGGCTGGATCAGCATTGAACTCGGCGCCAGGGCCGGGGTGCATACGACGGTCAGCGCGTGTGCCTCAGGTGCGGAGGCGATTGGTTACGCGATCAACATGATCAGGTCGGGGCGCGCTGACATCGTGATCGCGGGCGGCACGGAAGCGGCGATCCTGGAACTGAACATCGCCGCCTTCGCCGCGATGCGGGCGCTGTCGCTGCGCAACGACGAGCCTGAGCGGGCATCGCGCCCGTTCGACAAGGGCAGGGACGGATTCGTGCTCGGCGAGGGCGCCGGAATGGTCGTGCTCGAGTCCGAGGCGCACGCCGCGAGCCGCGGTGCCCGGGTGTACGCCGTGGCGGCAGGCGCCGGCTACTCGGCCGACGCGCACCACATCGCGCAGCCTGATCCGGAGGGCACCGGCCTCGTGCTGGTCATTCGCCGCGCCCTGGAAGACGCGGGCGTCGCGCCCGAGCAGGTCGTCCACGTGAACGCGCACGCGACGTCCACGCCGGCCGGAGACGTGGTCGAGGCGCACGCGATCGCTGCGGCGCTCGGCGGGGCCGCGGCAGACGTGGTGGTCTCGTCGACCAAGTCCATGACCGGACACTTGCTCGGCGGTGCCGGAGCTGTGGAGTCCGTGGCGGCGATCCTCGCCCTCCGGGACCAGGTTGCCCCGCCGACCATCAATCTCGACGACCCCGAGGAAGACCTTGGCGTCCAGATCGCGGCCAAGCCAACCGACCTGCACCGGCGCAGCGGCGAGCCGATGGCTGTCATCAACAACTCGTTCGGGTTCGGCGGAGCCAACGTCGCTGTCGTCTTCACCGCAGCCTGACGTTGGCAGTCCCCCGGCTCCGCCTGCTCGCGGCTCACTCGCAGACGAAGTACGACCGCTTCGAGCTATAGCTCAGGCGCGCCAGCCTGAGGTTGTGCAGGCCGAAGACTTCGCGCAGCGCCACGGTCTCGCCGGGGAAATGTTCCTCGCACAGCTCGTCGAGCACGATGACGCTTCCCCGGCACAGGTAGGGCCGGATGACTTCGAGCACGGCCTTGGTCGGCGGATAGATATCGAGGTCGAAGAAGGCCAGGGCGATGACCGTCTCCCGGTGCTGCCGGAGGTACTCGGCGACAGTCACCGCAGCGTCGCCTTTGACCAGCTCGAATTTCTTGATGTGCGCGAGCGCTCCTTCGCGCTCCCTGGTCCGCAGGAGTGACTCCAGGTACTCCTCGTATCCCGCCGTGACCGTGTAGTCGCCGCGAGCCACGCCGATGTCATAGTCGGACACCGAAGGGAAGCCCTGGAAGGTGTCGAACCCGATGATCTTCCTGTTCTTGTTGAACGGCTCGTGAATCCCGCGGAACGCTTCGAACAGCGCCAGGTTCTGTCCCCAGCGCACGCCGAATTCCATCACGACCCCGGGCACGTCGATGATCTTGCGGTAGATCTCATGCAGGTAGATCAGCCGGGCGACGTCCACCTTGGTCAGGTACAGCGCCAGGTTGGACAGGATCTCGCCGTCCGGAATCGGAGAGTGCCGCAGCAGGTCGAGCAGGTCGCCGCGCCGCCCGGCTTCCGAGGGGAGGTCACGGTCCCGTACGGCGTCGTAAAGCCGCTGCGGGGCCTGGGGCTGCTGCGGGGCCTGGGGCTGCTGCGGGGCACGGTGGTCAAGCATGGTCACCATCCATTTCCTGAGGAGACGAAGTCAAACGCTGGATCCCAGCGCAAGGCGGCGACGGTCTGCCGGTAGAGCGGCAGGTCCCGGCTCGAGACGAACTCCCGCTGACGCGGCGGCAAGTCGGCGGTGGAGCATGGCTGTGCGGCCGGGGCGTCGGCAGCGCCGGACCAGTGCCGTGCGGCCGGGGATGCGGCCGGCGCATGCGCGGCATTCGCTGTGCTGTCAGCAGTCGCCTCGGGGCTGTCAGGCGTCGCCTCGGGCCGGCCTTCGCGGCGGAGCAGTGACAGTTCGCCCCGCAACCGGTAGCCAAGCAACGCGATCACAGCGACGCTCACGGCCGCCCCGGCTGCCAGGGCGGCCACTTCCGTCCCCGGCAGCAGCGCGGCAGCGCCGAATGCGCCGAGCCAGGCCGCGCTCGCTCCGCAGGCCGGCAGCCAGAACCGCCTCCCGATCACCCGGCAGCCGATGCCCGCCTTACGCAGGTATCTCAGGTAACACGGCAGCACGAACCCGGTGCCGACCGCTGTCTCCGCCATCGCGACCGCGTAGTTGCCGCAGCCGAGTTCGGCACCAAGAATCATGGCCGGCGTCAGTACCACGAGCCAGGCGAGCTGAAGTGAGAACACCACGCGCGACGCAGCTAGCACGACGAAGTAGTCGTAGCACAGGGTGAGAATAATCTGCAGACCAGACAGCACGGCGAGCCAGACCAGCGCCTGGGCGGCCGGCAGCCAGCGGCTGCCGTAGACCAAGCCGATCAGCGGCGTAGCCGACCCGCTGAGGGCAAAGCAGGCGGGGAGCGTCAGCGCACCCAGGAGTCCGGCCGCGGACAGGAACCCGCGCCGCATGGCCGGGCGGTCATGCTGCAATCTGGCGAGCGCCGCCGGCGCCACGCTGCGGATCGGCTGCGAGAAGACCGTCACCGGCCAGTTCGAGATGTTGGCCGCCAGTACGAAGAAGCCGAGCGCGGTCACGCCGAGGACGTGCCCGACGACCAGCTGGTCGGCATCGAAGATCGCGAAGGTGATGACGGCCGAACCGGCAAGCGGCAGCCCGAATTTCAGCAGCGCGCGTACCAGGGAACGGTCGAACCCGACCCGCAGTCCGGCCGGCGCGAATCCCGCGAACAGCGCGAGAGCGGCGCCGCAGCCGGCCACCCGGCCGACCGCCAGGCTCATCGGCCCGAAGCCGGCGAAGGCCAGGCCGGCCGTCGTCCCCGCGCCGAGCCAGACGTTGACCTGATCGGCGATCATCTTCTTGCCCTGCTTGAACTGGCGCTGCAGCAGCGCCACCGGCGTGGAAGCGATCCCGTCGACGACGACCACGAGGCAGAGCACTCGCACGACGCTGGTCGCGGCGGGCGCGCCCATCGCCGCCGCGTACTCCGGCGCACCGAAGAAGCAGCCCAGGTACACGAGCACGCTGGCCGCGATCGACAGAGTCGCCACGGTCGGCGCGATCTGCTCCGGATCGTCCGGCCACCGGACGATCGCCAGGCTGACACCCAGGTCGTTGAGGTTGAGCAGAGCGAGCAGCGCGACGTATGCGACGGCGTAGACGCCGAAGGCGTGCGGGCCGAGCAGCCGGGCCAGTACTACCCCGATGCCGACCGTGCCGAGCTTTGCCGTCGCGTTGTTAGAGAAGCTCCAGGCCAGCGCCTTGCCAGCCCGGCCGGCCAGGTTCTGGCTGTCCGCTTGCGCGCGGCGCGGCACTGACGATCGCCGCCGTGACGTCGCCTGGTTCGGCTCCGGCGCGGCACGGTCCCGCGCGCCTTTCCCGCGCGCCTTTCCCGACTGAGTCCTGCGCCGATATCACGAGTACAGATTAAAGAATTAATAACGACCGGAACATGTGACGCCGCGCAAGATCCTCTCTGGCTGGCCAAGTTTCCGGAAGTCCGCGATGAGTACGAGATAAGAATTTACCGATCTCAGCGGCAACGTCACTTCCGCGCGCTTGTGAGCCTGGAGGAAAGCGATAGAGCACATTTGTCAGAGTCGGCGTTTTCTGGCTTGATGAAGTGCCTGACACGGTCGGGGGCGCCAAGTAAATTACCGGGGGTGCGACAATTGACTCGGCCGGCGCCCTCACATCCGTTGCAATCGGAATCCGACGGCGAACAGGTCGTTATTGTCGGTACCGGCGAACTAGCCGCCATTGCTTTTGAGTACCTTACCTATGATTCGCCGCATCAGGTAGTCGCGTTCAGCGCTGAGCCGGACTTCATCACCTGGCTGCCTGACCAGTCCTACTGCGGCCTGCCTGCGCTGCCGATTGACCAGCTAGCCGGCGCGTACCCGCCGCAGCGGCACCGTGTCTTCGTGGCCGTGTCGGCGACCGGCCTGAACCGGGTACGGCGGCGACTGCTCGACGCCGTGAAGGCGGCAGGGTTCGAGTGCATTTCCTACGTCAGCAGCCGTGCCTGCGTCTGGCCGAGCGTTGAGATCGGGGAGAACGCGTTCATTTTCGAGAACTGCGTGCTTCAGCATGGATCGAAAGTCGGCGATAACGTCCTGCTGTGGAATGGCGCGTCGGTCGCGCACAGCAGCGTGGTCGAAGACGACTGCTGCCTGGCGCCTAACGCGGCTGTGGCGGGATTTAGCCGAATCGGCCGCGGTTCGTTCCTCGGCATCGGCAGTTGCGTTTCCGACGTCCTTTCCGTGGCGCCGGACTGCGTCATCGGCGCCGGCGCCGTAGTGATCAGGGATACCCGTTCCAGGCAGGTCTACGTCGGCAACCCCGCGCGGCCTACAGGTTCGGACAGCTTCGAGGTATTCGGCATCCCAGCCGAGTAGCTATCCGGGAAGGATCCGATGAGAATTATCGTCTGCCCGAATTCGCTCAACCTGGGCGGCTCGATCAACGCTGTCGAGATCGCGGCTGCCGTCCGCGATCGCGGGCACGAGGTCACGGTGCTCGCCAAGCCCGGTCCCCTGCTGGACTTGGTCATCCGGAGCGGACTGGACTACGTCCCGCTGGCCGAGGGAACCCGGCGGCGGCCGGCCCGGCGCACGCTCGCACAGCTCAACTCGCTGACGCGCGGCAGGCAGGCCGACGTCGTCCACGCCTACGAATGGCCGGCGGCGATCGAGGCGTGCGCAGGCCCGCGACTGGACTCGCGCACGCCGGTCGTGTGTACCGTCTACTCGGCGCTGGTCGCGCCATTCCTGCCGCGCCGCGTGCCGCTGATCGTCGGAACGCTGGAGACCAAGGACCGGGCGGTGGCGGCCGGGCGTCACCCGGTCACGCTGATCGAGCCGCCGGTAGACACGCGGGCGAACTCGCCTGAGCTAGATCCTGGGTCGTTCCGTGCCGACCACGGTCTGGACGAGGGCGCACCGCTGGTGGCCGTGGTGAGCCGGATCGCACCCGAGGGCAAGATTGAAGGCCTGCTAGCCGCTTGCGACTCCGTCGGCGGGCTGGCCACGGCCGGCCGGAAGGTCCAGCTTGCCGTGGTGGGCGATGGTCCGGCCCGCGGTGCGGTCGCGCGGGCGGCCGCGGCGGCCAACGCACGGGCCGGGCGCCAGGTAGTCACGCTGACCGGGCCGATGTCCGATCCGCGGCCCGCCTATGCGGCGGCCGATGTGGTGCTCGGGATGGGCGGATCGGCGCTTCGGGGGATGGCGTTCGGCAAGCCGCTTGTCGTGCAGGGCGAGCACGGCTTCTGGCGGTTGCTGACAGCCGAGTCGGCACCAGAATTCCTCTATCAGGGCTGGTACGGCCTCGGCACGGACCGGGACGGACGCCGGGCCGGCGCGTCCCGGCTGAGCGCTATCCTGGCCGACCTGCTCGACAACGTGGCATCGTGGGGTCAGCTTGGCGAATTCGGCCGCTCGCTCGTCGACAGCCGGTTCAGCCTCGGCCGCGCGGCGGCCACAGCCGAGCACGTGTACACCGCCGCCATCTGCCGCCCGCCGTCGCTCGCGCGGGCAGCCGCTGATGCCGCGACCGGCCTGGCCGGCGCCGCAAGGCACAAGGTACGCCGTAAGTGGGACCGTGCTCGCGGGCGGCCCGTGGCCACCGACGACTTCAACGCCATCGCGGCCCATGCCGAGCTGTGGCGAGGCGGCCGGTGACCGGCATGGTGCCGCTGGTCGACCTGGCCGCCCCGGCGCGAGAGATCGCCGCCGAGGTGGCCGCGGGCTGGCAGGCGGTGGTCGCGTCGGCCGCTTTCGTCAACGGTCCGCAGGTCGCGTGTTTCGAGCAGGAGTTCGCGGCCTTCACTGGCAGCAGGCACTGCGTGGGAGTGGCCAACGGGACCGACGCGATCGAGATCGTGCTGCGCGCCTGGGGCGTCGGCCCGGGTGATGAGTGCGTCTTGCCGGCCAATACCTTTATCGCGACCGCCGAGGCGGTCCGCCGGGCTGGCGCCGCGGTGGTCCTGGCCGACTGCGCCGGCGACGGGACCTACCTGATCGACCCGGATGCGGTGGCAGCGGCACTGACGCCGAGGACACGCGCGGTCATCGCAGTCCATCTGTACGGTCAGGCGGCGCCGGCCGAGGCCCTGCTGCCAGTCGCGGCACGAGTCGGTGCCTACGTACTCGAAGACGCCGCGCAGGCTCAGGGAGCGCGCCGGAACGGCCTGGCGGCCGCAGCGCTCGGCCACGCCGCTGCGACCAGCTTCTACCCGGGCAAGAACCTGGGTGCGTACGGTGACGCGGGCGCCATCTTGACCGGCTCGGACGAGGTCGCTCGCCAGGCCAGGCTGATCCGGGACCATGGCTCGCCGCGCAAGTATGAGCACGCGATTTGCGGCATGAACAGCCGGCTGGACAGCCTGCAGGCGGTCGTGCTCTCTGCCAAGCTGCGCCGGCTGGAACGGTGGAACGCGGCCCGCCGCGCGGCGGCGGCCCGTTACGGGGAACTGCTCAGCGACCGCGGCGACGTGGTGCTGCCGCGCACCGCACCGGGTAACGAGCACATCTGGCACCTGTACGTGGTCCGGGTGCCGGACCGGGACCGGGACCGGGTGCTGAAGGAACTGCGGAGCGCCGGAATCGGGGCCGGGGTGCACTATCCGACTCCGGTTCACCTGACCGCGGCCTTTGCCGATCTTGGCTACCGCTCTGGCGCGTTCCCCGCCGCCGAACGCGCCGCGGGCGAGTTGCTGAGCCTGCCGCTGTTCCCTGAGATCACGGCCGAGCAGCAGGCGCGGGTCGTCTCGGTGCTGACCCAGGCACTGCCGTAGCCGCCTGGCCCCGGCCAGGGAAAGGAGCTGGGAATCTTGTCACTATCCCAGGCCGAGCCGTCGGCCGACGTGGACGACCGGGCAGTGCTCGGTGCGGAAACCGTGGTCTGGCATCTTGCCCAGATCCGTGAGGGCGCCAAGCTCGGCCGCAACTGCGTCGTCGGCCGCGGTGCCTACGTCGGCCCGGGTGTGATCATCGGGAACAACGTGAAGCTGCAGAATTACGCCCTGGTCTACGAGCCTGCGGTACTGGAGGACGGCGTGTTCGTTGGTCCGGCGGCGGTGCTGACCAACGACGTCTATCCGCGTTCCACCGCGCCCGACGGACGGCTGAAGCGGGTGCGGGACTGGCAGCCGCGCGGTGTCGTGGTGCGGGAGGGAGCCGCGCTGGGGGCGCGCAGCGTGGTGGTGGCGGGCTGCCAGATCGGCCGGTGGGCGATGGTGGCGGCAGGGGCGGTCGTGACCAGGGATGTTCCGGATTTCGCCCTGGTCGCCGGCGTGCCCGCACGGCGGATCGGGTGGGTCGGCCGGGCCGGGCTGCGGCTGGCGGAGACCGGAGCCGGCCGGTGGCGCTGCCCGCAAAGCGGCGACGTCTACTCAGAAAGCGGCGGGACCCTGCGGCTGGAGCGGACCGGCTAGAGGTCGAGCTCGAAGTGCTCGTGCGTGACGCCCCCGGCTCCGAAGGAAGCCTTGAACGAGTACTGCGACTCGTTCAAGCGCCTGCCCTGATCGAAGGTGCTGGTGCCGAAAGAGACGTACCGGCAGCCTCGTTCGCTCGCGGTCACGAGCGCGCGCTCGATGACAGCATCGGTGGCGCAGACCGCCCGCCCGCCGTCGCTGACCGCGGTGTACTGCTGGTGGAAGGTCGGGCCAGCGGCGAAATACAAGCTACCGCCGAGCAGAGTGCCGTCGAGCGACGCGGTCACCAGCACGATGTCCTCGCCGAACCGGTCGTGCAGGTACTCGATCTCGGCCAGCGAATGAGTCGGCGTGCTGCCATGCCTGGCGGCCAGGTTCTCCGCCAGGATCTGCCAGAAGCCCGGCGCATGCTGCCAGTCGGTCCCGGTGCGGACGCCAAGCGCCTGCGCCCGGGCGACCGACCTGCGCCGGTCAGCCCGCACCCGGCCACGCCCGGCAAGATTGACCACAGCCGCCAGATCGCACCCGTGACGTCTGGCGCCGAGCCGGAACAGCGCGTAGAGGTCATCGCCCGCCGGCGCCGACTGATAGATGTGCGGGATCGCCTTGTAACGCAGCAGGGTGAAGCCCGCGGAACGGTACCAGGCACGGATTTCCTCGAAAACCCGGACCATCGACTCACCGCGGATCGATCCGTCGCGGACCAGGCCGCCGAAGGTCAGGCCAGGATGGCTGACGACGACGGACGGATCAGCCGGGTCCTCCGCCGCGGCGAGCACCGCGGCCAGGCGCCCTTTGGCGTCGCTGATCAGCAGCGACCGGTCACGAAAGCGCGGGCCGTGGTAGGCGAGAAACCGGCGCGTGTGCTGGAACGTGCCGTTGACTGACCGCGCCACCAGGTCATCCCAGGCCGCGGCCTTGGACGGGTCGTAGCCGCTGAGCGCATCCGCGCCTACTACCGCCGTCGTCATGCGCTCACGACCCTGGCCAGCCTCACCCGCCGCACTCTAGCAATTCCCGCCAGCACTTATCCAGGAAATAGCCCGGCAACGGTAATACGTCCAGCCGCGCCGACGCCGGGACTGGGCTAATCTTAGGACGAAGAGGACCCGCACGACAATTCATCAGTATTCTAGGTTCCGATTTCCGGTCTCGATCCGCGTGCGGCCTATCGCGTTTATGATTGCCGGATGCATTCACCCGAGGCTGCAACAATGCAAGCGATCAGCGGCCGGCGCTGCCTGGTGACCGGCGGCGCCGGAACCATAGGGTCGACCATAGTCGACCAGCTCGCCGCGGCCGGAGCCGCCGAAGTGCTGGTGCTCGACAACCTGGTACGCGGCCGTAAGTCCCATCTCGCCGGGGCGCTGACAACCGACCGGGTGCGCCTGGTCGAGGGCGACATCAGGGACGGCGCGCTGGTCACCAGGCTGATGGAAGGCATCGACCTGGTCTTCCACCAGGCCGCGATCAGGATCACGCAGTGCGCCAGCGAGCCCAGGCTCGCTTTGGCGGTTCTCGTCGAAGGAACGTACGAGATCATCGAGGCCGCGGCGCAGGCCGGCGTGCGCAAGCTGGTGGCCGCGTCGTCCGCCTCGGTGTACGGGCTCGCGGAGGAATTTCCGACCACCGAACGACAGCATCCGTACGATAACGACACTATCTACGGGGCGGCGAAGACCTTCAACGAGGGACTCCTGCGGAGTTTCCGTGCGATGTACGACCTCAGCTATGTGGCGTTGCGTTATTTCAATGTATACGGACCCAGAATGGACACACATGGCCGCTACACCGAAGTAATGATCCGCTGGATGGAACGGATCGAGGCCGGCCAGCCCCCGCTTATTCTGGGCGACGGCAGCCAGACAATGGACTTCGTATTCACCGAAGACGTCGCGCGCGCGAATTTGCTGGCGGCGGCCAGCCTGGAGACGGGAGCGGTGCTCAACGTGGGCAGCGGGACCGAGACCAGCCTCCGGCAGCTCGCCCGGGGACTCGCCCGGGTGATGGGCCGCGCTGACCTGGAACCGGAGTTCGGCCCCGAGCGCCAGGTCAACGGCGTGCCCAGGCGGCTTGCCGACGTGTCGCTGGCAGCGCAGCGGCTCGGCTTCAAGGCCGAGGTGGACCTGGAGGACGGCCTGGCCCGGCTGGTCTCGTGGTGGCGGGCACAGCGGGCGGAGGGGAACGCGGCGTGACGATCCCGGTGATGCGCCCGTGGCTGGGTGCGGAGGAGGCGGCCGCCGCCGCCGGCGCGATTTCCTCTGGCTGGATCGCGCAGGGGCCGCGGGTGGCCGAGTTCGAGGCCGCCTTCGCTAGCTCGCTCGGAGTGAGCCACGCGGTCGCCGTATCCTCCTGTACCGCGGCGCTGCACCTGATGCTGCTCGCCCAGCGAATCGGCCCTGGTGACGAGGTCATCGTGCCGTCGCTCTCGTTCATCGCCACCGCGAACTGCGTGCGGTACGTCGGCGCGGAACCCGTGTTCGCCGATGTGGACCCGGTCACTCTCAACCTGATACCGCAGACGGTACGGCCCGTGCTGACCGCGCGGACCCGCGCCGTGCTGGCCGTGGATCAGGCTGGCGTTCCCGCTGACCTCGACGGACTGCGGGAACTGTGCGAACCGGGCGGCATCGCGCTGCTGGAGGACGCGGCGTGCGCGGCCGGGTCGTTCTACCGGGGGCGGCCGGCCGGGAACGGAGCAGCCCTGGCGGCTTTCTCGTTCCACCCGAGGAAGCTGCTGACGACGGGCGAGGGCGGGATGGTGGTCACCGCCGACGCGGAGGTGGCGGCGCGGCTGCGGCGGCTGCGGGAACACGGAATGGACGTCAGCGCCGCGCAGCGGCATGCCAGTGCCCAGCCCGTGATCGAGTCCTACCTGGAGGTCGGTTTCAACTACCGGATGACCGACGTCCAGGCGGCCATCGGCCTCGTCCAGCTCGGCAAGCTGGCCGAACTGGTCAGCCGACGGCGTGCGCTGGCCAGGAGATATCAGGAGCTGCTGGCCGATCTTGATGGCGTCACGACGATCGGTGATCCCGATTACGGTACGACGAACTTCCAGAGTTTCTGGGTGCTGCTGCCATCGGATTTCCCGGTACGGCGGCACGAGTTGCTGCGGCTGCTAGCGCAGGCCGGCATCTCGGCGCGGCGCGGCATCATGGCGGCGCACCTGGAACCGGCCTACGCGGGTTCGCCCTGTGCGCCGTTGCCGGTCACCGAGCGGGTGAGCGCCGACTCTCTCGTTCTCCCGCTGTTCCATGATCTGACGCTGGCGGACCAAGATCGGGTGGTCGCGGTCATCCGCGCTGCGGCTGAGCGGTCAGGCACGCGGGCGGGCGCGCTAGCGGAGCGAACGTGACCAAGCGCACCGGTCCGCCGGGGACCGCCGCGGCCTCGCCGGGGACAATCCGGCTAGCGGGTACGGGTGCGGGTACGGCGCGCAGTTCGCCGACCCGGCCAGGGCTGCACCGCAGGCGCCTGGCCAGGCTCGCGAGTGAGGCCGTCGAGCGGTGCCAGCTTGACCTATCCGGCCGCACAGTACTTACCGAGGCGGCTACCGGTGCCTACGAAGTGACCGCGGTGCTGGCGGCCCTGGCCGGTGCCTGCGTCTACGCGCTCGCTCGCCCGACGCGGTACGCGAGCAGCGCCGAACTCAAGTCAGGCACAGCCGAGCTCGCCAAGCTCGCCGGGGTGTCCGGCCAGATCGAACTGGTGACCGACAAGAGCGCCGAGGTGATCGGCGCGGCCGACATCGTCACCAACAGCGGCCAGGTCAGGCCGATCGATGCGGACATGGTGCCCCTGCTGAAGCCATCTGCGGTCATTCCGCTGATGTACGAAAGCTGGGAGTTCCGGCACCAGGACCTGGACCTCGAGGCGTGCCGCAGCCACGGCATCATTGTCGCTGGCACCAGCGAAACCCATCCGGCCGTGGATGTCTTCTCCTTTCTCGGTCCCATGGCAGTCAAGCAACTGCATGACGCGGGCATCGCCGTGTACGGCAGCAAGATCTTCGTGCTCTGTGACAACGCGTTCGCGCCGTTCATCGCCAGGTACCTGCGCCAGTCAGGAGCAGCGGCCGCTGCGCATGCCACGCTGACGGCGGCTTGCTTGCGGGAACGCTGGGACGCGGTACTCCTTGCCCTGCACCCGCGGGCAGAGCCTGTCCTGACCGCGGCTGACGCCAGGCTGCTCGCGGATCAGGCGCCCGGCGCCGTCCTCGTGCAGTACTGGGGCGACGCGGACCGCGCGGCGCTCGCCGCGGCGGACGTTCCGGTATGGCCGCCGCAGGTTCCGGCACCTGGGCATATGGGCGTGCTGCCATGCGCGGTGGGGCCAGAGGCGGTGGTGCGGCTGCAAGCCGGAGGGCTCAAGGTCGGCGAGGTGCTGGCCAATGGCCTGCACCAGGCGACCGCGGCAGACCTTGCGTTCGTCCAGATTCTCTAGGCCTCGTCAGGCCGGTGATTCGCTGTCATTGCCATATCGCTATATCACCGGCGGCTGGCATGATGCGGGGATGAGTACCGAACGAATCGAAGTCCAGCGCACCATCCCGGCCGAGCCCGCGGCGATTTTCCGGTTGCTCTGTGACCCGCGGGGCCACGTGGCGATCGACAGCACGGGCATGCTGATGGACGCGACCGGCGATCCGGCAAGCGCGGTCGGCGACAGTTTCGTCGTGCACATGGATCGTGAGGCACTCAACGACTACCCGCTAGGGCGCTATGACGTGACGGTCACCATCGTGAAGTACGCCGCCGACCGGGAGATCGCCTGGACAATCCTGGGCAGGCTGCGCCCGCAGATCGGTCATGTCTACGGCTACCAGCTCGAGCCGGCCGACGGCGGGACGCTCGTCACGTCCTACTACGACTGGTCGGACATCCATCCGGAGTGGCGGGAGCGCGCCATCTTCCCGGTAATCTCCGAAGCTGCCCTGCGCGCGACTCTCGGGATCTTGGACCGAACGGTCAGGCGCACCGCGCGGTCGTGACCAATCAGCACGGAAGGTAACGATGCGCTAACACGCGCGTTTCTTCGGCCATGACGACCAACTTCATGATAGATCCGAGCGTCTGGAGGTTATCGGCACTGGTTTAGTTCGGGATGTGATGGCTTGTGGGCACCAGGTATGGTTGGCGATTGACGACCGTAGCGGCGCTCGCCGCGACTGCTATCGCGGGGGGACCGGCAGCAGCGCAGGCCGCGCAGGTATCTCAGGCCGCCCGGGCAGCTGGAGTATCTCAGGCCGCCCGGGCAGCTGGAGCCACCTCGGCGCATCCGACTGAGCATGCCGGTCTGCGGACGCGGGCGGACCGGCCAGTCTGCGTCGCGGGGAAACGGCATGAGCGAATGGCGCTGAGGATAGCCCGGGCCATCGGCACCGCCATGCGCAGTCGCTTCACCAGCAGGGACCCAGTCTATAACCCGTTCGCCAACGTGAGCCTGGAGGTTCGCGACGTCGAACTGAAGCTGAGTTGCTGGTTTCACATCGACCGGCAGTTCTACTCGGCAAGCGCGATCAAGGCGACCATTCTGGCCGGCCTGCTGTTCAAGGCGGAGGATCAGCACAGGGACTTGACGCGACAAGAGAAGGACACCGCCTGGCTGATGATCACCCGGTCGGACAATGACGCCGCGACCGCGCTGTGGAACGACGTCGGACTTCCGGCAATGCGGCACTTCCTCCACGTGGCCGGGATGCGTCAGACCTTGCCGAACACGTGGGGCGCCTGGGGACTGACCGTGATCACCGCACACGACGAGACGATCCTGCTGCGGCTGCTGACGTCCCCCGCGCATGTGCTCACCACTGCGGCACGCAGGTATGAACTCAACCTGATGAATCATGTAATCGCGTCCCAGGCCTGGGGCGTACGGGCGGGCGCGCCGAAGCGCTTGAGCTGGCACATCAAGAACGGCTGGGCACCGTTGCCCGATCTGACATCCAGCCCGTGGGTGGTCAACAGCATCGGCTGCTTTGCCGGCAAGTCGCCCAGTTACAGCATCGTCGTGCTCACCCACGAGAACCCGGGATCGGACCCGAGCTACGGCATCGGCACTATCGAGAGCGTTGCCTGGGCGGTCAACCGGGGCCTGAACCCGGGCGCGGCCCCGGTCTGGCCTCGCGTCATGCGGCAACTGGTGCCGCGCGTCCCGGACGAGGCGCTCCCCCGCCCGCCTGCGAGCGGCTGACGAGTCCGCGCACGCAGAACGCTGGGTCGCCGCGTTCCGCCCGCTAGCGTGGTCCTCGCGGGGAAGGGGGTTGCGGATGACAACCGCGTTCGTGCTCGGCGGTGGCGGACTGCTCGGCGCTCATGAAGTCGGCATGCTGATGGCGCTCGCAGATGCCGCGATCAAGCCTGACTTGATCGTCGGCACGTCGGTCGGTGCGCTGAACGGCGCCTTCGTGGCGGCTGATCCGGCCGGTGCCGCAGCGCGGCTGAATCAGTTGTGGCAGAGCGAGACGCTGCGGCAGGTGTTCAGCGAGACGCTCTGGAGCAGGGTGGTGCGGCTGGCCAGGTCAGGCACCCATCTGCATGCGATCGAACCGCTACGCCAGATGCTGGCCGAGATGCTGCCAGCCGCCGACTTCGCCGACCTGAAGTTGCCGTTCCAGTGCGTGGCGGCCAGCATCGAGCGAGCCTGCGCGTCGTGGTTCCATACCGGGCCGGTTGTCGCAGCCGTGCTGGCGTCGTGTGCAGTGCCCGGCCTGCTGCCGCCGGTGGAGATCGGCAGCGAACACTACTTCGACGGCGGCCTGGTGGACTCGATCCCGGTCGGCCGGGCGGTCGCGCTCGGCGCGACCACCGTCTACGTCTTGCAGGTCGGCCGGATCGAAACGGCTCTGACCGTGCCCCGGCGTCCCTGGGAGGTCGGCCTGGTCGCGTTCGAGATCGCCCGTAGGCACCGGTTCCACGAGGAGATGCTGTCGCTGCCTGAACACGTGACGGTGCACGTCTTGCCCACTGGCGGAAGTCGCCGCGGCACAGACTTCTCGCAGTTGCGTTATCGCGACAAGGCCACGGTCGCGAGCAGTATTGAACATGCGCATGAATCGTCCCGCCGTTACCTGACCGCCGTGACAGGGCACTGACAGATCACGGAGGTCGGACATGCTCCCGCCCAGGCTAATCCGCAGACTGGTGCTCGCGCCCCTCGCGGTAGTCATCGCGTTGGCCGTCGTGCTGCTGTTCCCGCTGCTGTCCGTGCTGACGGCGATCGTCGGCCGCCTCGGCCGGTCCAAGCCGGGCCGGATGCGCGGGATGCGGCTGCTGTTCTTCGCGCTGGTCTGGCTCTTCGCCGAGACCGCGGCGCTGTTTATGTGCCTGGGCTTGTGGATCGTCAGCGGGTTCGGCGGGCGGTTGCGCACCGAGCCTTTTCAGAGCCGTCATTACGCGATCATGAGGTGGTTCCTCGACCTGATCTACCGGGCGGCCACGAGATCGTTCGCCATCCGGGTCACGGTCGATGAGCCAGAGCCGACGCCGGGTGAACTCGCCGCCAGGCTCGCCCGCCCGATCATCGTGCTGAGCCGTCACGCGGGCCCGGGCGACTCGTTCTTGCTGGTCCATCAGTTGCTCAGCGTGTACCGGCGGCGGCCGCGAGTCGTGATGAAGGCGACGATCCAACTCGACCCGGGAGTCGACGTGGTGGCCAACCGGCTGCCGAACGTCTTCATCCACCACTCCAGGACCGGCGACCGGATCTTCGTCGAGCAGATCGAGCGTCTTGCCAGCGGCCTCGATCAGGCCGGCGCGCTCGTGATCTTCCCGGAAGGCGGCAACTGGACACCGGGCCGGTGGGAGCGCGGGATCAGGCGGCTAGAACAGCTCGGGCGCCGTGATCTCGCGGCCCGGGCACGCCAGATGCCTAACCTGCTCACGCCACGCAGTGGCGGTGCGTTCGCCGCGATCGAAGCCTGCCCGGAGGCGGACGTGATCTTCGTCGCGCATGCCGGACTGGACCGGCTGGTCAGCGTCCGCGACATCTGGCGCAGCCTGCCGGTGGACCAGACGATCCGCGCCAAGTGGTGGCGGGTGCTGGCGGACGATGTGCCGCGCGGCCTCGATCACGAGGCGCAGCTGCTCTGGCTGTATGACTGGTGGGAACGGATCGATACCTGGATCTCGGCCAACCGGCCAGGCGAGGGCGAGCAACTTACCCTGGCCAAGGATCGCTGACCGGGATATGCCTCAGCGCGACCGCGGCATCCAGACTGTCCCGCCCGCTACGGCGTGCCGTCGAAGGCGGCCGTGCCGGCCCGGC
Source organism: Streptosporangiaceae bacterium (assembly GCA_035533915.1). Lineage (GTDB taxonomy): Bacteria > Actinomycetota > Actinomycetes > Streptosporangiales > Streptosporangiaceae > Chersky-822. Next base: position 60,919 of record DATLSX010000092.1, on the reverse strand, counting down.
CAGCGATATGCGGCGGCACTTCGATGACCGCAGGCAACGCCGGGTCAGGAACCGGCTCACCCCAGGTGGAGCTGAGCGGAAGTTCGCCAGCCCACAGACCGAGCTCCGCGTCCGGCGAATCCGCGTCGTCCGGAGGTCCGGTCCGTACCTTGACCGATGCCTCGCCCAGCGACAGCGCGAGCAGCGTCGTCTTGGCCAGCTCCTTACGGCTGGGCTGGCGGGCATAGTCCCATTGACCTGGCGCGAGATGCTCAGAGAGCACGCGCAGCCCGTGCAGCTTCTCCGCCGGGTCGCTGACCACCCGGGGGATGCCGTAGATCATCGCGCTGCGGTAATTCACCCCGTGCTCGAATACCGACCTCGCCAGTACCAGCCCGTCCACCAGCGTGATCGTGACGCAAGCCGCGGTCGTGCCGTCCGGCTGGAGGCTCCGGCTGGCCACCGAACCATGCAGGTAGAGGGTCTGCTCGTCGAATCCGTACGTAGTCGGGACAACCATCGGGCTGCCGTCCGCCAGCACGCCGAGATGCGCGATGAACCCGGCACGTAGCACCGCGTACAGCTCGCTCCGGTCAGCGCGACCCTGTTCGCGCAACCGCCGGTGGGTTGTGCGTCTAGTTGCGGAGAGGTGCGATTCCTCAGCTGATTCAGTCACTATGTACGCCCCATACGACGGATTGAGTTGCCATAAGCCTATCTAGCAATCAATTCGGTCGTGCCGTACTCTATCCGGTTGCGTGCAGCCACCGTACCGGGGCGCCCGCCGACGCATGCCGGAACGGTTCGAGCTCGGCGTCCCACTGTTCACCGAGCAGCAGTGACAGCTCCGCTTCAAGCGACCCGCCAAGTGCGGGATGCCGTGGCCCGTGCAGCTCGCGGAGAGCTCCGAGCCGGTCGCCCTGGCTCTGGGTTCCGCGGCCTCGGGTGCCACCGCTCGGTGCCGAAGCGGCCAGCGTCAGCACCGCGCGCAGCCTGTTCTCGTTGATCATGATGTCGCCATTGGCGCTGACCGTCGCCGAGAAGACTCCCAGTGACGGCGTGCAGCTGTAACGGACCGCGTCACAGCCGGGGCTGGCATCCTCGGTCACTTCGAACCTGAGCAGGTTCCAGGTGGCGAGCGCGGACGCCAGGTCACCGGACATCCCCGGCCGGCCTTGCCAGTCGAGTTCGGTCCGGACGGTGCCAGGCGCAGCGGGCTGCTCGACCCAATGCAGCTTGACGGGCACGCCAAAGATGCCGGCCACTGCCCACTCGATATGCGGGCTCAGCGCCGGAGGCGCAGAATGAATCTGCAGCACGCCACGTACGGTCACCAGACCTCCTCGCCTGCTTCCGAGATGCGTCTTCCCCAACGAATCTCAGTCGGCCAGCCGGTCAGGCGTCCATTTCCGTGCGTTGCTGCTGATACTCCAGGGACATTGTGCAGGAAGGACCGACCGGGCGCCAGCACCGGACACCAATCGCTCTCGTGTCGTAGTCCCGCTGCCGTGATCCGGCGGCCCCGCTGCCCTGAACCGACGGCCTCGCACCTTCGCGTCCCAAGCCCCGCCACCAGGTATCGCGGCCCGTTACGTTGCCGCCTGACCATGGGCGGAACGGGCGTGCCGTGGTGAGATGAGGATGTGGTCAGCGCAGACAGGACATCGGAATTACCGGCAGGTCTGGCCGCCGGTCCCGAAGCCGCCAGTCCCGATGCGGGCAGTCCCGATGCGGGCAGTCCCGATGCGGCGGGCCTGGCCTTCGTCGGCGAGATGTATGGCGTGCAACTCGACCAGCTCGCGATGGCCCTGGACATCGTGCCACGACGGGTGGCGACGCTGGCAGCCCGGTGGCGGACGGCCGGCCAGGCCGAGATCGCGCGACTGAGTCCAGGCGACCGCTGGGTCTGGCTGACCAAGCGCGGCCTGGCTGACTGCGGACTGCGGTACGCGCCGGTCACTCCCGGCCTGGCCAGGCTCGCGCACCTGCGGGCGGTAACCGCGGTCCGGCTCGCACTGGCCGGCACGCGGCAGTACGCGGACGCGCAAGCCTACTGGCGAAGCGAACGGCGGCTGCGAGCCCGGATCGGCGGCCGGATCGGCCTGCGCGAGCACGTGCCGGACGGTGAGCTGCACTGGCCGGACAATTCGGTCGTTCCGTGGGCGGGTGAGTGCTGGGCCATCGAGGCCGAGCTGACGCCCAAGACTCTCGCCCGGACAACCGCGGTCATGCGCGAAGTGCTGGCGCGCACCGGAGACTACGGCTGCCCGGCGGCTGACGTCCGCGTGCCGGGGCAGCCGGCCAGGCACGCGCGGGCCGTCTACGTCTGTTCCGCTGCCGCGCTGCCCGTCGTGGCCAGGGCCAGGGATGCCCTCGGCAGCCTCGGGGCCAGGATCGAGATCAGGAACCTCCCGCCGGAGGCTGAGTTCGCGCCCCGCCAGCCGCCGCCCCGCCAGCCGGCCAGCCGGGCATCCCCGCCGCCGGCCGGCAAGGTATCCCCGCCGACGGCAAGCCGGGCATCCGGGCGCCTGTACCGGCCGGGTGAGTCCGCGCCATGACCGGTCGCTGGCTCGGCCTGATCGCGGCACAGGCGGTTATCCGCGGCGTCGTCCGCCTGGTCGCTGTAGTCGTCATCGCGGCGGCGGTCGTCACCGTAGCGCCGGTGTCAGTCGTCGCGGCGGGCGGCTTCATCGCGGCGTGGCTGCGCGGCTGGCAGCCCAGGAGGCTGCTGACCGCCGCTGCCTGGTGCGGTCCGATGCTCGTGGTCTGGCTGGTGCTGACTGCCCGGATTGCCCCGGACTGGCGCAGTGTCGCCTTGGCGCCGTATCACGCCTGGCTGGAATTCTGGCATCTGGCCAGGATCGGTGCTTATCCGAAAGCGTCCGTCCGCATCGCGCCGATCGCCGTCCCGCTCGGCCTGACCGTGGGCGCCCTGGCGTGGACGTACCGCGTGCGGTCACTCGCTGCCGGGGCTGGCGGCTTCTCCCCTGCCGCCTCGGCCGCCTTCGACCAGCGGCAATGGCGGCACCAGGTGCGGGCGGCACGCGCCAGGATCGCGGCACCGGGTTCGGTCCCCCTGCTTCTGCGCGACGATCTGCTCGTGGCTGGCGCGGTCATCAGGACAGTCGGTCACCGGACTGGGCGGGTCGCCGCGATCGGGTACCAGCGGATACGTTCGCACCAGGTGATCGTCGGCACGACAGGGACCGGCAAGACCACGCTGTTGCTCCGGCTGTGGACCGCTTTCATGGCCGCCGGACTCCGCCGCCACGCGGCTGGTCTCGGCCCGCCGCCGCTGCTGGTCGTGCTCGACTGCAAGGGCGGCTCGGATGCCCGGCGGATCGCCGACCGGGCCAGGCGGGTGCTACGCGAAGCGGGTGCGCGGTCCACCGCGATCTGGCCGGACGAGGCCAGCCTCTCGCTGTGGGACTTGCCGCCCCGTCAGCTCACCACCACGCTCGTGGACCTGATCGAGCACGGTACAGGTTCGGCCGCGTACTACACCGACGTCATGGAGGCCCTGATCGGGCTGGCCGTGGAAGCACCGTGCGGGCCGCCAGCAGACTCGCAGGATCTGCTCAGCCGGCTGGAGCCTGGCTGGCTAGCCCTGGCCTACGCGGCTTCGGGCAGCGGCGCGGATCACGCGCTGATCAACTCGGCCGGACGGCACCTCGGTGACGTGGCACTGCGGTTCCGCACGCTGTTCCGACGGCTCGGCCCAGGCCTCGACGGCCCGGGCGGGTTCGGTGACGCGGACGCCTGGTACTGCATCCTGGAGGGCACCGACCAGATACCTGTGGCCGAAGGCCAGGCTAGGGCGCTGGTCGACCTGCTCGCCAGCTTCGCCGTGCGCGGACCGGTCAGGCGGGAGATCTTGCTGGCTGTCGACGAGTTCAGCGCGGTGTCGAGGCGGCTGCCCGTCTGGCAGCTTTACGAGCGGGCCAGGTCGCTCGGGCTCGCGGTCCAGGTCTCGGCACAGTCCTGGCAGGGACTGGCGGCACGCGAGGACGAGCGATACCGGATCGCCGCGGCCGCGGAGGGCGGGATCTGGCTGCTGCGGACGCCGAATCCGGAGCCGCTGACCGCGCTCGCCGGAACGCGCGAGGCGGTCGATACGACCAGGTGGCTCCGCCGGTTCCCGGTGTGGAGTCATCAGGGTTCGTCGCGGCTGCGTCCGGCACCAGTCGTCGATCCGGCGCTGATCCGCACGCTCGACGTCGGGCAGGTCGCCTACCTCTACCGCGGCGGGGTGACCTATGTGCAGGTCAAGCGGCTGGTGGCGAGCCCGGCGCCGGTGACGGTGACGGTCAGTGAGCCGGGGCGGGCGGCAGTGCCCGGGCCAGCGCAGGTGTCGGCACGCGAACAGGCTCATGAGCTGACCGGCGTGCCGCCGTCGCGCCTCCGCGCCGACGCGGCCGTCACGCTGCCGGATGTCAGCACGGTGCTAGACGCCGCGTTCGGGCCGGAGCGGACCTCATGACGGGCAGCGGGAGCAACGGGCGGCGCGACGAGCCAGGTCGCCGCAACCGGAGATGGGAGCGGTCCCGGCTCAAGCCGCCGCGCGGCAGCCTGGCGTCGCGCCTGGACCCGTTCGCCGTGCTGGGCCTGGACCGGCATGCTGAACTGACCGACGACGACGTCCGCGTCGCCTGGCGCCGGCTCGCCGCGGCCACCCATCCGGACCGGGCCGACGGTGGCGCCCCTGAGCGGTTTGCCGCGGCGGCGGCTGCCTATACCGAGCTGCGGACCAGGTACGGCCGGGGCGAGGCCAGAGCGGGGCTGAACCCGGAGAGCCGGCCGGCCCGTCCGGCTGCGATCCAACCTCGGCGCCTGCTGGCGGTCGTGCGGGCCGCGATGCCGGCCAGCGTGATCGCCAGAGTACGGAGCGGGCGCGTGGTCCGGCTGCTCCTGCGGGTACTCGTCGCGGCCGGCGCGGCGTCCGCCGGGGTGCTGGCGGCCGGCCCGTCGCCGGCCGCGCCGGCGATCGCCACGGGCGCGATCACCTGGCTGCTGCTCACCGCCCGCCGCGACCTCGGGCCGCCGACACCCCGGTGACATCAGCTTCGACCTGCCACCTTGCCGGTCGCGCCGCCGCGGCACCGCGGCGCGCAGCGGGCACTCCCCGTGCCCTGGCTCCTGGAGAGCCAGCCCGCCCGCTGGTTCCTAGCCTCGCTCCGCGCCGGTCGCCACCGGGCGGCTCGGGTCGGCGGACCAGGCAGACCAGGAACCCACGTAGAGCGCCGCGGGCACGCCGATCAGTTCGAGCGCGAGTACCTCGTGCGCGGCGGTGACCCCCGAGCCGCAGTAGGCGCCGACGAGGGGGTTTCCCGCTGGCCCGGTGGCGAACTCGGCCGAGACCGGCACCCCGAGCGCGGCGAACCGTGCCGCGAGCTCGGGCTTGGACAGGAACTTCCCGTCCTCGCCCACGTTGCCGAGCGTGGGAGCGCTGATCGCACCGGGAACATGACCGGCCACCGGATCGAGTGGTTCCGCCTCGCCCCGATACCGCTCGCCCGCCCGGGCATCGAGCAGGACTCCCGACCGACCGAGCCGTGCGGCTGCTCCGGCATCCAGCACCGGCATGCCGCCTGTGGCGCAGACCCGGAAGTCACCGGGCTCTGGCCGCGGCACCGCACTGGTCACCGGCAGCCCGGCGGTCGCCCAGGCACGATATCCGCCGTCCAGCACAGCCACCGGCGAATGGCCGTAGTAGCGCAACATCCACCACAGCCGGGCCGCGATGGTCGAGTCACCGTCGTCGTAGACGACCACTGGCTGGCCGGCGTGCAGGCCAGCGTTCCGCAGCGCCGTCTGCAAGTCAGCCGGATCGGGCAGCGGGTGCCTGCCGGCCTTTCCCGGCGGGCCGGCCAGATCCCGGTCCAGGTCGACGAAGCAGGCTCCCGGCAGGTGTCCGGCGAGATAAGTCTCGATCCCAGGCGGGCCGCCCATGCGCCACCTGACATCGAGCAGGACCGGCGGTTCGGCCGAGGTGAGCCAGGAAGCCAGGTCGTCCTGGCTCAGCAGCGGGCCGGTAGGCTGACCGGCGCGGGGGCGGATCGACACTGTGGATAACCTCCTAAATTCTGTGCATAACCGGGTCTAGGGCGGTGCGCTTCCCGCTGTTGCCTGTGGACAAACGTCGAATGTGCCCGGCAGCAGGCGGCTGGCCGCACAGCGCTGGCCAGGCGGCCGCCCCTAGCCGATGGCCAGCGTCAGCAGCGGCACGAACTGGTCGGCTTGCGTCAGCGAGCCGTGCAGCCCGATCAGCGAGGACTCGAGCGGCTCAGCCTTGCTCGCGATGATCGCCCACGGACCACACGGCGCGGCGACCACATCGCCGATGCGCGGCAGGAACCGGTCATTCACCGGGCCGAACCAGCCATCGGCCACGGCCTGTTCTCTTGAGACCACCCAGGCGCGCTGACCGAGAACCGCACGCCAGGTCGCGAGCACGTCGTCGGCAGCTCCCGGCTCGCAGTACACATGGCGCGCCCGCGCTTCGCCGCCGAGCAGCGCGACACCATCGCGCAACTGTGGGATGGAGTCCACGTCGATCCGGTCAGCGGCCGGGACGTCCGTCATCCCGTGGTCAGCCGTCACGTGCAGGGTGCTGCCATGCGGCAGGGCGCTCGCGAGCTGCTCGGCTAGCTTGTCGACATGAGCGAGCTGGTACTGCCAGGCATCCGACGTGCAGCCCATGTCATGCCCCGTTCCGTCGAGGTCACCGTAGTACGTGACAGCCAGCACCGGAGCGTCCCCGGAGAGTGCGGCGGCCGTCCGCGAGACCAGCGCGCCGAGAGTCTCGGCGCCCAGGTACTCCGCGCCGCGCAGGGCAGCGGTAGAAAGACCGGTCTTGCGCAGTTGCGCTGGCGCGATCCGCATCCCGCGCACCCCGGCACGTGCTGCGCGATCGAAGATCGTCGGGGCCGGCTGCCAGGCCACGGGATCGATCGAGTTGTCCCAGCGCAACGCGTTGAGCAGCCTGGCTGAGCCGGCCTCAGGAATGGCTACCTGGTAGCCGAGCATTCCGTGCTGGCCAGGCGACAGCCCCGTACCGAGCGAGGTCAGGCTGGTCGCTGTCGTAGCCGGAAAGCCCGCGGTCAGCGGCGTGGAAGTCACCGCGAGCTCGGAAAGGAACGGAGCCGCGGCCGGATGCGCTCTCAGCAATTCCCAGCCAAGTCCGTCGATCAGCAGCAGGCACACCCGCTGGCTGGGCTCTAGCGACAGCGGATTCGGCTCCTCGGGTACGCCGAGCGACGCCAGGATGGAGGTGGCGAGCGCGCCGAGCGACGAATCCGCGTACCGCGGCAGCGTGGGCTCGATCGTCTGCGTCGTCATGGCTGGCTCGTGGTCGCCGAGAGTGCCTGGGCGAATGCCAGGACCTGGATGACGGCCTCGGCGCCGTCGGCCGCTTCGCTGATCCGCATCGTCACGTCGTCGGAGGTCATCGCACCGGTATAGCCGTGATCGGCCTCGCAGTTCTCGTCGCCGCAGTGCGCTGGCTCAAGTTCGAGGTGGCGCAGCGAGTTCCAGCCAATGGTCAGCACGACCTCGGAAGGCTGCGTCACACCCCGCTCATAGCTCGCCGGGTCCGGAATCACCCTGGTCAGCGCCACCGAGGAGATCCGGGCGCAGCGGATCGCCTCCGTCGAGGTCTCGGCCTGGGGCCGGGATTGCGGCACGTTCTCGTCCGCCGGGTACTCGTCGGTGTGGCTGTAGACCAGCCGCGTAGGCGTCAGCGCGAGGACTGTCATATGCCGTCGCACCTCCATAGCGGGATCGAAATGCGCGTCATGGTGGACAAAGTAGGAGACAACGGGCTCCGAACCGATCGCAGAACAGACCGCGTCCGCGACGATGCCTGGGTAATACCCGCTCCGCTCGATAGCCGACAGCATCCCGTCGGCCGAGGCTGTGGTACTCATCTTCCCATCCTGCCCTGCTCGGTGTGGTCAGTTGCCACTTGGGCGCGGATCGGGCGACTCCGCTCGCGTTGAGCAGGGGATGCCTCGGCCGAGGCATCCCCTGCTCAACGGTTGCCCAGCGGCTCTTCCGCCACGGTGAGATCGACCACGGTGAGATCGACGACGAGCGGACCAGCCGGCTCAGGAAGCTCGATCGCTCCGGCGCCGACGGTCGGGCGCGGCCGACGTGGCTGGCCAGCGCCAGATCCGCCGCCCCGGCCCCGGTAGATGAGCAGTCCGTTCAGCGGGTCGGGCGCGGAGTCGAGCGCCGCCTGAACGCCGGGCAGGGCGCGGAATGCCGTCCAGGTTACCTCGTCAGCGAAACAGACCTCGAAGACCACCCCGGTCTTGTGCTCGATCCAGGACCACTCCAGCGCGCGACTGGTGATCGCGGCCTCGACAAGCTGCGAGCGGTATGAGTCCTTCCAGCGTAAGGCCGCCTGGACCTGCGAATCGAACACCTCGATCGACCACCACTCCGCCATAACTGCCAGGGTAACCCCAGTCGACGGCCAGGGGCTTCCGCTATTGGCGTAATGCCGGGCTAGCCGATGCGGGCCGCGGCGGCACCGATCCGGTCGGCGTACCCGGCAGCCTCTTCCTCCGAGGCATAGCGCAGCCTAGGCCAGAAGAAGCCGCGCAGGCCGTCTCCCTTCGTCCGCGGTACCGCGTGCACGTGCAGGTGCGGGACGCTCTGGCTGACGACGTTGTTCAGCGCGACGAAGCTGCCCTGGCAGCCAAGCGCCTGCGGCAGGGCTGCGCTGATCCGCGCGACGACGGCGAACAACGGCCCGACCAGGTCAGCCGGAAGTTCGTCCAGGGTGGCGTAGTGCTGCTCTGGCACGACCAGCACATGCCCTTTGAAAAGCGGCCTGGCATCGAGAAACGCCACGCACCGCCGGTCGGCGAGCACCACGTGCGCCGCGGCCTGTCCCGCGGCAATGGCGCAGAAGGTGCAGTCGGTCACCTTGGCACGGTAGCGTGTGCCGGTGGCAGCGGACGGGCGGCGGCATGTACTGGCCATCGGAGGTCTTGGCGGAGCCGAGAGCATCGGCACGAGCGACGCGGGCGTGCCGATGCTGATGGCCTATGCGGCATGCCTTTCTGGGTAATAAAATACCAAATATCTGCATCATCAACACAGCCGCAGCCGATGACCCGGGTTCCTATCTGCGGGCCTACCAGATGCTCTCCGCGATGCCCAGCCGGGTCACGCACCTGCAGCTGTTCCCGATGCCCAATACCGCCGACCCGGCCGACCTGCTGCTGAGCCAGGACATCATCTTCGTGGGCGGCGGAAGCGTCGCCAACATGCTCGCGGTCTGGCGGGTACACGGTCTCGACCAGGTACTGCGAGACGCCTGGCACGCGGGCATCGTTCTCGCGGGCGTGAGCGCCGGGGCGATCTGCTGGTTCTCCGGCGGCACTACCGACTCGTTCGGCCCGATGCTGAGGCCCTTCCCCGACGACCTGGGCTTGCTGCCGCGGAGTTTCTGCCCGCACTACGATTCCGAGCCTCGCCGCCGGCCGCTCTATCAGGAACTCGTCGCCGGCCGGACGCTGCCGCCGGGTATCGCCTGCGACGACGGCGCGGCCGCCCACTTCGAGGATGACTCGCTGGCAGGCATGGTCGCCGACCGCGCGCGGCTACCTCGTCGAGCCTGCCGCAGGCGGCACCGCGGCCGAGACCGTCCTGCCCGTCACGACGCTGGCCGGCTGAGCGCCAGCGAAGACCCCCGTTCCGGCTGGTGAAAACCGGCCGGAAGCCAGAAACCCTCCTTTTTCCATTCTTGCCAGTCGGCAAACCAATCCGAGATGTATGCTCAGCGGACCCCGAAAGAGCCGCCTTGACGGCGACCCGCCATACCCGGAGCTTGGTCTAGTGCTTAATGTTCATAATTTCTCTTATGGTTTAGTTACCCCAATTCTCGCTTACTTCATGTCTTTCCTTGGCGCATTTCTCGGCCTGCGCTGCGCTACGAGAGCTCGGGCGAGCAGCGGCCCCGCGCGCATCCGGTGGTTATTGATCGCCGCCACGGCGATCGGCAGCACAGGCGTCTGGGTCATGCACTTCATCGCGATGCTCGGCTTCACCATCCCGGGTCAGGTCATCCGCTACAGCGTCCCGGTCACCTTGGCCAGCATGCTCATAGCGATCGTATTCGTCGCCTTAGGGCTTCTCATCGCCGCGCTGGGCCAGGCAAGGACGCGTAACTTACTGCTCGGCGGGCTCGTCACCGGCCTCGGTGTCGCATCGATGCATTACACCGGCATGGCCGCCATGCGGATGGCGGGCCGGATGAGCTATGACCCGGCGTTGTTCGCCATCTCCCTGGTCATCGCGGTCGTCGCGGCGACCGCAGCGTTCTGGGCCGCGCTCCGGCTGCGGGCCGTGTGGTCGACACTGTGCGCCGCAGCGATCATGGGCGTGGCGGTCAGCGGCATGCACTACACGGGCATGGCGGCGATGCGCGTCTCCCCGGCGGTCGGCATGGCGATGAGCAAAGGCGGGGTCACCGCCTGGGCGTTCTTGCTGCCGCTGATCGTCGGAGTGAGCGTAGTCACGTTCATGCTGACGGCGACGATCGCGTTGTCGCCGAGCGAGGAGGAGATCATCGCGGACGCCGAGCTGATGCGGCGGATCGCGAGCGTACGGGCAAGGCCTCCGGCCGGCCGGAGACCACCGGTCGCCTCCGCGTTCCCCGAGGACCTGCGCCCGCTCCTGTCGGCGCCACCGCCGGCCCATCCCGGTCGGCCTGACCATCTCGCACCGCTGACTTATCCGCCAGGTCCGGCTCATCCGTCGGACTATTTCTCGCCGCCGGCTTATGCGGCACCACCGGACTATCCGCCGGCCGCCTATCCAGGACCACCGGACTATCCGCCGGCCGCCTATCCAGCACCACCGGCTAGCCCGCCGCTGCCAGAATGACTGCATGGGCGCGGCCAGGTCGGACGGAGGCGGCTGGCTGCTGCTGGTCTACCGTGTGCCGTCGGAACCGACCAGGCTGCGGGCCGCGGTCTGGCGGCGGCTGAAGAGCCTAGGTGCCATCTATCTGCAGAACTCGGCGGCCGCGCTGCCGGCGAGCGTCGGTGCCGAGCGGGCGCTGCGCAAATTGCGCAGCGAGATACTCGACATGTCGGGAACCGCCGTCCTGCTGTCCTGCGACGTACTTGCCGGGGAACAGGAGATCGAGGCCGCGTTCCAGGCCGCGCGGGACGACGAGTACGAGGAGATACTCGACAAGTGCGAAGACTTCCTCGCGCAGGTGCACAAGGAGTATCTCGCCGGGCACTTCACCTACGCAGAACTCGAGGAGAATGAGGTCGACCTGGTCAAGCTGCGTAACTGGCTGGCGAAGGTGACCGCGCGCGACGTCTTCGGCGCGACCGGGCGGCAGGGTGCCGAGCAGGCACTCGCCCGCTGCGAGCAGTCGCTTGAGGAGTACGCCGCCAGGGTGTACGCCGAGGAAGCCGAAAGCCGCTGAACCCGCAAAGCCGCTGAACCCGCAGCCATGCGGCCCGCGCGTCCCGGATTGCCGCTCAGCCCTTGCGCACCGCGCGCCAGAGCGTCAGCGGGATGAGAACTGCCAGCACAGCAGGGACTACCCACCAGGACGCGGCCTTGACTGCGTGGCTGAGCCAGTAGGTCGCCGCGAGCGCCGCCACCACGCCGACGGCCACCCGCCAGTCGTCGCCGACTACGAAGTCGTAGGCGAAGGCACCGAACGCCCGGATCTTGCCTGCCATCTCACCTCACCTCAGCAGCAGCGGGCTTGGCCTGGTACGCCGCGCCGCTCCGCCGCAGCACGGCCACCAGCGTCAGGGCGAACAACGCGACCGCCGGGCCGATGACGAGCAGGGCAGTATCCGATCCCGGCCACTTCGCGCCTGCGCCCTCCGCGCCCCAGAAGGTGCCGAACGTGGTCAGCAGCACTGCCACCACGAACTTCATCGTGTTCTCCGGCACCCTGGCCAGTGGCGCCCGCACCGCCAGGCCAGCCAGTGCGACGACGACGACAGCGGCCACCGCCGCGATCGCCGCGAGCGGAAGGTCCTTCGCGTTACTGCCGAAGGTGATGGCGATGAACACCACTTCCAGTCCTTCGAGCAGCACGCCCTTGAACGACAGCGTGAAAGCGTAGCCGTCGGGGATCAGGCCCGCGCGCTGCCTGGGCGCGGCCGCCGCGGCCGCCAGTTGCTTACGGTAGATGGCTTCCTCGTCGTGTAGGTCTTTGTGGCCGCTGGCACGCAGGATCGCCTTGCGCAGCCACTGGAGCCCGAAGACCAGCAGCAGTGCGCCGACGAACACCCGGAGCGCGGGCAGCGGCAGTCTGGTCACCGCCGGGCCGAGTGCCGCCGTGATGGCCGCGAGGACGGCAATTCCGGCGAACAGGCCCGAGGTCGCCGACCTCCAGTCCCTGGATGTGCCTGCCGCCAGCACGATCGTGGTCGCCTCGACCGCCTCCACCACGCAGGCGATGAAGACGGAGATGAACAGAACTGCTCCCGTTCCCAACGGGACCTCCCTCCTGACATCTCAGCGCCGCTGGCCTGACGCCGGGCCTTGCTAATTCTAACAGCCGTCAATCCTGACCGATAACATCTGTTAGTCGATCTTTGTCGCTTACTCTTCACCGTCTGGTTGCCCGACAGCCAACTGCATGCAAACTTGCAGCGGCAGGCTGCACTTCATGATATGGACAAATCGTCACAGCCCTCTAATTCGCGCCCTGACCGTCGCCGCGCTTGGCAGCCTGGCCATGGCGGGTTGCTCGTCGGCACCGTCTGCCACGGCCTCGTCAGGATCAGGCGCGAACGCCAAGGTTCCCCTCGTGGTGTACTCGGCCCAGGGCTACGACCAGGCGATGACCGAGGCCTTCCAGCGGGCCACCGGGATTCAGGTCAAGCTTGACGACAATTCGACCGGGCCGCTGCTGACCCAGATCGAAGCCTCAAGGAACAACCCGAACTGGGGCCTGCTCTGGGTGGACGGCGCCACGGCCTTCGCCGGGCTGGACACCCAGGGCCTGCTCTACAAGGGATACGAGCCGAGCGTTACCTGGAACAGCCTGGGTACCGCCTCGGTGCCCGCGGACAAGAGCTACGTCCCGACCGGCGTCACCATGATGGCCGCGCTGGTGTATGACAAGACGAAGGTGCCGAACCCGCCGACGACCTGGGCACAGTTGCTCTCCGCGAAGTGGCGGAACGCCGTGGGCATGAACGACCCGTCGCAGTCCGGCCCGACTTATCCGTTCATTGCCGGGATGATGAGTTACCTCGGCGGGCTTCAGCCTGGCGAGTCCTTCTTCACCAGGCTGAAGGCGAATGGCCTCGTCATTCACCCCACGAACGGCCCGACCTTGCAGGCGCTGACCAGCGGGCAGATCAAGCTGGCCCTGGTGCAGAGCTCCGCGGGCATCGGCGCCGCCCTCGGTGACAAGAACCTGGCCGTCGCCTACCTGCCTCCGGTGACCCTGCTGCCCAGTGCCATCGGCATCGACGCCAAGGCGCCGCCAGCCGAGATCAGGGAGGCCGAGCAGTTCATCGCCTTCGTCCTCTCTCCCGCTGGCCAGAAAGTCATGCGGAGCGGTGACCCGACCGGCGACTCGCTGTACTACCCGGTCGTCCGGGGGGTCAGCCCGCTTCCGGCGCTGCCGCCGCTGGCCAGCGCCAAGACGCAGACCATCGATCCGTACACGTGGGGTCCGCGGGAGCCCGCGGTCAACACCTGGTTCGACGCTCACATCGTCCGCTGAGCGCGAGCGTGCCGACCGCCGACATGCGGCGGGTGCCGGGCCGGCCGCTGGCCGGACCCGGCGCCCGCCAGACGATGATCTTCCGGCTGAACGGGAAACTGCTGGCCAGGGCCGGCCGGCTGGGGGGCCCGGCCTTCTGGCTGCTGGTGATCGCGTTCGTCGCCGTCCCGAGTTGCAGCGCGCTCGTCCTGGCGGCATCGCCCCGGCTGTTCAGCCAGGGCACCCAGTGGTTCACCCTGACCTTCGTGCGCCAGGCGTTCACCGGGGCGACGGCCATGGCGCTGGCCAACTCGATCTGGGTGAGCGCCGCGGCAGCGAGCGTGGGCCTGGCGATCGGCGCGCCGATCGCGTGGCTGGCCGGCCGGACGACCCTGCCGGGCCGGCGGCTCGTGACCGGCTCGATGTGGCTGATCCTGCTGCTGCCCTCGTGGCTTCCGGCGCTCGGCTGGCAGCGGCTGGTGCAGGCCGACGGCGTGATGTACCGCCTTGGCCTGGACTGGCCGTGGGTGACGCACTCCGTCATGGGCCCGCCCGGCGTCGTCCTGCTGCTCGGGCTGCGGTGCGTGCCGTTCACCTTCCTGACGGTGACCGCCGCACTCGGCGGCCTCGGTCAGGAGTTCGAGGACGCCGCGCGGGTACACGGAGCGGGCCGGTTCGCGGTCTTTCGGCTGGTGGCACGGATGCTGGCACCGGCGATCTGGTCGGCGATCGCCATCGGCTTCGCCGAGTCGGTCAGCGACTTCGGGGTCGCGTCGACCCTGGCCTATAACTCCAACTTCAGCCTGGCCACCTATCAGCTCTACGCCGACATCGCCAACTTTCCGTCGAACTTCCCCGGCGCGTCGGCGACGGGCCTGCTGCTCGTCGCGGCAGTCGCGCTGCCGCTCACCGCGCAGCGCCGTGCTCTGCGCGGCCGCTCCTACCAGGCGCTCTCCGGGCGGACCAGGCAGGCGACCAGGCACCAGCTGAGCACGGCGGGGAAGGCCGTCGCGGTAACCGCCGTCGGCCTGTGGTACGTCGTGGCTATCGGCGTGCCCGGCTTCGGGGCGGTGAGCGGCTCGCTGCTTGGCGACTACGGCGGATCGTTCTCGCTCACGCTGGTGAACTACCGCGCGATGCTGCACCAGCCTGACCAGATCGGACCGCTCGCGCGATCGCTCGGTTACGGGCTGGCCGCGGCGACGATCACCGTGGCGGGCGGGTTCGTCGCGGCCTGGCTGCTGTCACAGCGCCGTTCGGCGGACTGGCCGACCCGGCTGCTCGACTTCATGCTGCTCGGCACGGTGGCACTTCCGAGCGTGGTCTTCGCCGCGGGCTACATCTTCGCCTTCAACCTGCCAGTCTGGTCCTACTTCGGCATCAACCTCTACCAGACCGCCACGTTGCTCGTGATCGCCTACGCGGCATCCAGCCTGGCCACCAGCGCGCGGGTGCTCACCGGGGCAGTCGCGCAGCTCCAGCCGTCGCTGCGCGAGGCCGCGCGCGCGCATGGCGCGGGCCCGGCAACCGCGTGGGCGCGGGGAGTGCTGCCCGTCGTCTCCCGGCCGCTGCTGATGGCCTGGCTGCTGACCTTCTGCGCGGTCTTCCTGGAACTGCCGATCTCGCAACTGCTGTACCAGCCAAGCTCGCCGCCTGCCTCAGTGGCGATCCAGGACAACCTCGGCAACTATCACTTCGGCATCGGAATGGCGCAGTCGGTCGTCGCGGTCGGCCTGGCGCTGCTGGCCGTCGGGATGACGGCGGGCGGCTACCGGCTGGCGGCACCGGTCGGCTGGCGAAGGATCGGAGCGGCCAGCCGTGGCTGAGCGGATCGAGATCGCGAACCTGTGCAAGACCTACCCGGGCGGCGCCGTCGCCCTCAGCGATATCTCGCTTGAGGTACCAGCCGGACAGTTCCTGGTGCTGCTCGGACCGTCCGGGTCCGGCAAGACCACGCTGCTGCGCTGCCTGGCGGGCATCGAGCGGATCAGTTCGGGCCGGATCACGATCGGCGACAGGACAGCCGCGGACGGCCGGGTCCATGTGCCGCCGGAGCAGCGTGACCTGTCGATGGTGTTCCAGGACTATGCGCTCTGGCCGCACCGCACGGCACTGGAGAACGTGGCGTTCGCGCTCGGCCGCCGTAGGCTGCCGAGCGGCCTCAGCAGGCAGCGATCGATGAAGATGCTGGACCGGATGGGCATCGGCGCGCTCGCCCGCCGCTACCCGAACGAGCTGTCTGGTGGCGAGCAGCAGCGGGTAGGGCTGGCCAGAGCGCTGGCCGGGCAGACCGGACTGGTGCTGTGCGACGAGCCGCTGTCCAATCTCGACGCCGATCTGCGGGACCGGCTCAGGGTGGAGATTTCCGCGCTGGTGCGCGAGTCCGCGGCCACCGCCGTCTACATTACCCACGACCAGGCCGAGGCATTCGCGCTCGCTGACACGATCGGCGTGCTCGAGCGCGGCAGGCTGGTCCAGCTTGGCGCTCCGGAGGCCGTCTACAGTGCGCCGGCCAGCCCGTTCGTGGCCAGGTTCACCGGCCTTTCCGGCGAGATCGGCGTCCGCCTCACCGCGCCGGCGCGAGCCGGCCTGGCCCAGGTACTGCCCATGCCCGCGGCGGGCGGGCAGCCGCGGCCGTTCTACGCGCGGCTGCCGCAGGCCGGCCAGGCGGCCGACGAAGGGATCGTCCTGATCCGGCCCACCGGAATCAGGATCTGCGCGAGCGACAACGGCGAGCACCACCTCACCGGGACCGTATCGGACGTGGCATTCCGCGGCCGAGGTTACGAGCATGCCGTCGATGTCACCGGGCACGGCCGGCTGACCGGGATCCTCGCCGACACGCGGGCGGCGCGGGGCGAGACCGTGGGTTTGGTGCTGGAGCCAGACGGCTGTCTGCTGTATCCGGTGCCGCCGTGCTGACCAGCGGACGCAACGCTGTCGGCCGCTCACGCTGCTACGCCCCCCTCTGGCGTATCTTGCCCGGGTAGGCCTAGCATGCCGGACGTGGCCATGCTCTTCGGAATGACAAAACGCGTGCTGGTCGGACGTCCCATGCAAAGCGAGCATCTGGGCCACACATTGCTGCCTAAGAAGATCGCCTTGCCGGTGTTCGCGAGTGACGCACTGTCGTCGGTCGCCTATGCCACCGAGGAAATCCTGCTCGTTTTGTCGGTCGGCGGTATCGCACTGCTGCATTACACCCCTTACATCGGCGCGGCGGTCGGCCTGCTGATGCTGGTTGTGGTGGCCTCCTACCGGCAGAACGTGCACGCCTACCCGTCCGGCGGTGGTGACTACGAGGTCGCCACCACCAATCTCGGGCCGAGGACCGGGCTGGCCGTCGCCAGCGCGCTGATGGTGGACTACACGCTAACCGTGGCGGTCTCGGTCTCGGCCGGGGTGGCGAACCTGGCGTCCGCCTTCCCGGTGCTGAACTCCCATGTCGCCATGCTGTCGGTGGCCGTCGTGGCGGTGATCGCCGTCATGAACCTGCGCGGCGTCCGCGAGTCCGGCACCGCGTTCGCCGTCCCCACGTACGTGTTCGTCGGCGTGGTCGGCCTGATGATCATCTGGGGCGTGATTAAGATCGCGCTCGGCCATCCGCTGCACGCGGAGAGCGCGAGCCTGCACGTCCCCGTGCAGGGCAAGTACACCGGGCTGCTCCTGCTCTGGGTGCTGCTCCGCGCCTTCTCCTCCGGTTGCACGGCACTGACCGGAGTGGAGGCGATCAGCAACGGCGTCCCCGCGTTCCGGATACCGAAAAGCAAGAACGCGGCCACCACACTGGCGCTGCTCGGCGTCATCGCGGTGTCCATGTTCGCCGGCGTGACGGCCCTGGCACTGACCAGCCACGTGCACGTGCTGCTGCCGCCGCATGTCCAGCGGACAGTGATCGCCCAGGTCGGCCGCGCGGTCTTCGGCCCGAACTCGCCGCTGTTCTACGTCCTGCAGTTCGTCACGGCGCTGATCCTCGTGCTCGCCGCCAACACCGCATTCAACGGCTTCCCCGTGCTCGCCTCGATCCTGTCCAGGGACGGCTACCTGCCCAGGCAACTGCACAACCGCGGCGACCGGCTGGCCTTCAGCAACGGGATCTTGCTGCTGTCCGGTTTCGCGATCTTGCTGATCGTGGCGTTCAACGCCTCGCCGACCCGGCTGATCCAGCTCTACATCATCGGCGTCTTCGTCTCGTTCGTGTGCAGCCAGACCGGCATGATCCGGCACTGGAACCGCAACCTGCGGATTACCACCGACCCGAGGCAGCGCCGCCACATGCAGCGGACCAGGGTGATCAACACAGTCGGTGCCTGCTTCACCGCCGTGGTGCTGGTGATCGTCCTGGTCACCAAGTTCGTCAGCGGGGCGTGGATCGTGGTGGTCGCCATGCCGGCCATCTGGCTCACGATGCGCGCGATCAACCGGCACTACGCGAACGTGGCACTGGAACTGACGCCGCCGCAGGACGAAGTGATCACGCTGCCTGCCAGCAACCGGGCCATCGTGCTCGTCTCCAAGCTGCACCTGCCGGCGCTGCGGGCACTGGCCTACGCCCGCGCGACCCAGCCAAGCCACCTCGAGGCGGTCACCGTCGACGTAGACGAGGCAGAGACCAACAGGCTGCGGGAAGAATGGGAGCGGGCCGACATACCAGTGCCGCTCACGGTCGTCGCCTCCCCTTACCGTGACATCACCCGCCCGGTCGTCTCCTACGTGAACCGGTTGCGCCGCGAGAGCCCGCGAGACGTCGTGACGGTCTTCATCCCCGAGTACGTGCTCGGCCACTGGTGGGAGCAGCTCCTGCATAACCAGAGCGCGCTCCGGCTGAAGGCACGGCTGCTGCTCCAGCCCGGCGTGATCATGGCGAGCGTGCCCTACCAGCTCAGGTCGGCCGCGCCGGCCGCGCCCGCGGCGGAGATGACGGCGACCCCCGATCCGATCACTCCTGGGCTGCCGAAGACCACCCGGAGCACGGCATCCGGGCCGACCATCCACGGCGGGCCGGAGAAGGCGGCGGTGCGGCCAGAGAAGGCGGCGGTGCGGCCGACGCCGCCGCCCGTGCGGAACGGCCGGATGGCGGCGCGGCTGCGGCAGAAGATGGTGCCAGGCCACGAGCGGCTGCAGGCCGAGGAACTTCAGGCGCACGTAGCCGACGTGCACGCCACCCCGATCGCCCAGTGCGCGGACCGGGTGCACGCGGTCGTGGCTGGCACGCTGCGGGCGGTGACAGTGCGTCCGCGCGGCAACAGCCCGACCCTGCACGCCGACCTGTGGGACGGGTCGGGCAGCCTGACCCTGGTGTGGCTCGGCAGGCGCAGCATCCCCGGCATCGAGCCTGGGCGGCGGCTGATGGCCCAGGGCCGGGTCACCTCGATTGGCGGCGTCCGCACCCTGTTCAACCCGATCTACGAGCTGCAGCCGCCGGCCGGTGACGACGCGCCTGACTCTTCGCAGGTGAACCGGTAGCCCATGCCCGGCTCGGTGCGCAGGTAGCGCGGCCGCGACGGGTCGGGCTCGAGCTTGCGGCGCAGGTGGGCCATGTAGACCCGCAGGTAGTTGCCCTCCGTCTCGTACTCAGGGCCCCAGACTTCGTGCAGCAGCTGACGCTGGGTGACGAGCTTCTCCCGGTGCCGCACCAGGACTTCGAGCAGCTGCCACTCGGTCGGTGTCAGCCGGACGTCGCTGCCGCTGCGGCGCACCCGCTTGGCGGCCAGGTCAACGGTGAGATCACCGACGGTGACCACGGGCTCGTCGGGAGCAGGCGACGCGCGCCGCAGCGCGACCCTGAGCCTGGCGAGCAGCTCGCCCATGCCGAACGGCTTGGTGACATAGTCGTCGGCGCCAGCATCCAGCGCCGCCACCTTCTGGCTCTCCTGGCCCCAGGCCGACAAGACGATGATCGGGATGGACGCCCAGCCGCGTACCCCGGCGATCACGTCGGTGCCATCCATATCCGGCAGGCCGAGGTCCAGGATGAGCACGTCTGGGCGTTCCCGCGCGACGGCCGCGAGGCCGGAGGCCCCGTCCGGCGCCGTGCTGACGTCGTACTTGTGCGCGGTGAGGTTGATCCGCAGCGCACGCAAGATGGGTTCCTCGTCGTCGATGACGAGCACCCGGGTCACGGATCGGCCGCCAGCGGCCAGCTGGCGGCCGAACTGGCAACCGGCAGCTTGAGGCGCATCGTGAGACCGCCGCCCGGAGTGTCGAGCGCGGCGATCGAGCCGCCCATCGCGGTCACGAACCCCTTCGCCACGGCGAGGCCCAGCCCCACGCCGGTCCCGGTGTTGCGCTCGTCCAGCCGCTCGAACGGCTCGAAGATGCGCGGCTTGAACTGATCAGGAATGCCGCGCCCGTGATCGATCACGTCGAGTACCACGACATCGCCGACCTGCCTGGCCGACATGACCGGCGGCTGTCCTGGCGGTGAATGCGCGACCGCGTTGGCGAAGAGGTTCGCCAGGACGCGCTCAAGCAGGCCAGGGTCGGTCCGCACCAGCGGCAGGTCATCGGGCACCACCAGCTGCACGTTCAGCGGGCTGTCGGTCTCCAGCCGGGCGAGCGGAGCTACCTCGTCGACGGACGCGGGCCGCAGGAACGGCTCGAGCGATCCGGTGCTCAGCCTGCTCATGTCCAGCAGGTTGCCGATCAGCGCGTCGAGCCGGTCGGCCGACTCCTCCGTGGTCGCCAGCAGCGCTGCCTCGTCGGCGGCGGTCAGCTCCACGCCGACCTGGCGCAGCGTGCTCACGCTTGCCTTGATCGAAGCGAGCGGGGTACGCAGGTCGTGACTGACCGCGGCGAGCAGCGCCGTGCGCATCCGGTTTCCCTCGGCCAGCGCTTCGGCCTGGGCGGCCTGGGTGCGCAGCCGGTCCCGTTCCAGCGCGGCGGCCGCCTGCGCGGCGAACCCGTCGAGCAGCCTGGGAGTGATCGGCTCGGCCTGGCCGGCCACGATCAGCGTCAGGTCGGCACCGGCACGCACCCTGGTTCGCGGCACCGCCGGCGGTGCCGCGCCGGATGCCACTACCCTGACCCACTGGCCGGCCACCTGCTCGGCGAGCTCGGCGCTGCCGCCTCTGGTGGCCGTCAGGTGATCCAGGATCGCCGCCGGACTGTCCGCGCCGCCGAGCACGGTCTGCGCGAGGGCCAGCAGCGCGGCGGCGTCCTGGCCGCTGCGTGCCGCCTGGACCGCGCGCCGCGCCGCGAGGTGGACCACGCTGCTCACCGTCACCGCGACCGTGACGAAGAGCAGCAGCGCGAGCATGTTCTGCGGGTCGGCGATCGTGAAGGTGTGAATGGGCGGCGTGAAGTACCAGTTGAGCAGCAGGCTCGCGGTCACCGCCGCCAGGACGGCCGGCCAGAATCCGCCGACTACGGCAACGACGACCACCGCGACCAGGTAGACCAGCAGATCGTCGGACAGGCTCAGATCATGCTCCGCCGATACGAGGCCGATGGTCAGGACAGGCAGTACGCCGACAAGCAGCACCCCGGCCAGCTGACGCCGGCGGCCGAGCCCGCGGGAGCCTGGCCCGCCATGTCTGTCCACAACCTTCAGTGTGTACGACGCTGACAAGTGCCGCACGAGCAGACCGGTGCCGGATCCGATCAGGCCGCCGCAGCTGAGCACCAGCGCTGACCGGACGCCGGTCAGCCAGGTGAGCTGGAGCTGGCCGTAGGGCGGACCAGAAAACCCGGCCGCGGTGAGCCAGCCGGCCGCGGCCACGAACAGCGCGGCTCCTGGCTCGGCGGTGAGCCCGACCGCCGTCACGACGGCCGCCGCGAGGACCAGCACCCAGCCCGCGGAGAGCGTGCCGTGCGTCCCGGCCGCGACCGTGCCGACGAGCAACAGGGCAGCGCTGCCGGCCGGCAGCGCGTACACGGCAGCGAGGCCTTGCCGCCGGTGACGCGCGGCCGGGGTCTGCGCGGCCGGGTCTGAGGCGGCCGGGTTCTGAGCGCCAGGCGCCGGAGCACGATTCATCGCGTTCTCAGTGGATAACAATCCGGCCCGCATCCGCGTGATCTTGGCGCGGCGTTAACGCCTGCCTGCCGAGTATTGACGCGTCATTAGCGCCTGACGCCGCCAGCGGCACGCCGGCCATGCTCAGGCACTAGGCTCGGACGCGTGACAGTAACGCTAAGGACAACCACCTCCCCGGCGCCTGAGGTCAGCGCCGATGCGATGGTCATCGCGGTCAGCCAGGGCCAGGACGGGCCCGTGCTCACCACAGCCGCGCGCGCGGTGGACGCGGCTCTGGGCGGCGGGCTGGCCGCGACACTGACCGCTCTCGGCGCCACCGGCAAGGCCGAGGAGATCACCAAGACAGTCTCGGCGGGGCGCCTGGCCGCACCGCTGATCGTCGCGGTCGGCATCGGGCGGGCCGCGCAGATCGACCCGGACGACGCGGACGCGGAGATCCTGCGCCGCTGTGCGGGAGCGGCAGTGCGCTCCCTGTCTTCCTCCGCCGCCCGCACGATCGCCCTCGCCCTGCCGGCCGCTGACCCGGCCAGCGCCCAGGCCGCCGCGCTCGGTGCCCTGCTCGGCGGTTACCACTTCGGCCGGTACCGGCAGAACAGCCGGGCCGGCGCTGAGCTGATCCTGCTCGCCGACGCCGCGCACGGGCCCGACGCCGTCGCGCGCGCGGAGATTCTCGGCACTGCGGTGACCCTGGTGCGTGACCTGGTGAACACCAGCCCGTCGCACCTGTACCCGGAAAGCTTCGCCGCCGAGGCGGGCAAGATCGCCGCCGAGGCCGGGCTCGGCATCGAGGTACTGGACGAAGGCGACCTGTCCGCTGGCGGTTACGGCGGAATCTCCGGCGTCGGCCAGGGATCGGTGCACCCGCCGCGCCTGGTCCGGCTGAGTTACCGGCACCCCGACGCCAGCCGGACCGTGGTGTTCGCCGGAAAGGGAATCACCTTCGACTCCGGCGGGCTTTCGCTGAAGCCCCCGAAGGCGATGGAGACGATGAAGTCCGATATGAGCGGCGCGGCCGCGGTGCTCGCCGCCCTCCAGGCGATCGCCGCGCTCCGCCTTCCGGTCAACGTCGTCGGCTACCTGCCGCTCGCCGAGAACATGCCGGGCAGTCACGCGCAGCGGCCGTCCGACGTGATCACCATCTACGGCGGCACCACCGTCGAGGTGCTCAATACCGACGCGGAAGGCCGCCTGGTGCTGGCCGATGCGCTGGCCCGGTCCGGGGAAGACTCCCCTGACCTGCTGGTCGACGTCGCGACGCTGACTGGCGCCCAGGTGGTCGCGCTAGGCAGGCGCGTGGCGGGAGTCATGGCCAACGACGACGCTGTCCGCGATGCCGTCGTCGCGGCGGCCCGGCGGGCTGGCGAGGCCATGTGGCCCATGCCCCTGCCCGAGGAACTGCGCAAGGGGCTGGACTCGAAGGTTGCCGACCTGGCCAATGTCTCGGCCGAGCGTGACGGTGGAATGCTGACGGCAGGCCTGTTCCTGCGGGAATTTGTACCCGATGGGGTGAAATGGGTGCATCTGGACATTGCCGGTCCGGCATTCAATGACGGCGAGCCCTACGGATATACCCCCAAGGGGGGCACCGGCGCGGCGGTTCGTACCCTGGTCCAGGTCGCCGAGGACGTGGCCGCCGGGCGGCTGTAGTGCCGCGCAGGCAAGCTGACTCGGCACGGCAGACGAGAGCAAGGAGCGATTGGTGACGCAGACCGGTAGCTACGACATCGTCATCCTCGGCGGCGGCAGCGGCGGATATGCCTGCGCGCTGCGCGCGGCCGAGCTTGGCAAGAGCGTGGTACTGATCGAAAAGGACAAGGTCGGCGGCACGTGCCTGCACCGCGGCTGCATTCCGACAAAGGCTCTGCTGCACGCCGCCGAGGTAGCCGATCACGCCAGGGACGCCGCGTCGGTCGGAGTGATGACCAGCTTCGAAGGCATCCACATGCCGGCTGTCAACAGCTACAAGGACAAGGTGGTCGACCGGCTGTGGAAGGGCCTGCAGGGCACCCTGGCTAACCGGAAGGTCGAGGTCGTCTACGGCGAGGGCCGGCTGATCTCGCCCACCCAGGTGGCGGTCGGCGACACGGTTTACGAGGGCTCGCACGTCGTACTGGCCACCGGCTCGGAACCGCGTGCGCTGCCCGGCCTGACGGTCGACGGCGTGAAGGTGATCACCAGCGACGACGCGCTGAAGCTGGAGCGGGTACCGAATTCGGCTGTGATACTCGGCGGCGGCGTCATCGGGGTGGAGTTCGCGAGCGTCTGGCGGTCGTTCGGCGCCGAGATCACCATCGTCGAGATGCTGCCGCACCTGCTGCCGCCGGAGGACGAGTCCAGTTCCAAGCTGCTCGAGCGGGCGTTCCGCAAGCGGGGCATCAAGTACCACCTGGGCGTCAGGTTCACCGGTGTCAAGGAGACCAACACCGGCGTCAGCGTCAGCCTGGAGGACGGCACCTCGCTGGAGGCCGAGGTGCTGCTTGTCGCCGTGGGCCGGGGACCGGTCTCGGCGGGTCTGGGCTACGAGGAAGTCGGCGTCGCGATGGACCGCGGCTTCGTGCTGGTGGACGAGTACTGGCAGACGAACATTCCGACGATCTCGGCGGTCGGCGACCTGACACCTGGCCTCCAGCTCGCGCATGTCGGCTTTGCAGAGGGTATTGGCGTGGCCGAGAAGCTGGCCGGCCTGCCGGTCACTCCGATCGACTACGACGGCGTCCCCAGGGTGACCTACAGCGATCCTGAGGTCGCTTCGGTGGGGATTACCTCGGCGACGGCGGCTGAGCGCGGCATCGAGACGACCGAGGTCACCTACAACCTCGGCGGTAACGGCAAGAGCGTGATCCTGCAAACCCAGGGCGCGGCCAAGGTGATCGCCGCCGCAGGCGGCGGCCCGGTGCTCGGCGTGCATCTCGTGGGCGCCAGGGTCGGCGAGCTCATCGCCGAGGGCCAGCTCATCTACAACTGGGAGGCGCTGCCGTCCGAGGTCGCCCAGCTCATTCACCCGCACCCGACGCAGTCAGAGGCGATCGGTGAGGCGCACCTGGCGCTCGCCGGCAAGCCGCTGCACTTCCATTCCTGACCGATGCGGCGGCGGCCGGCAACGGCCTGCCGCCGCTAGACAACGAACAAGAACTGAGTGAAGGAGTCAGCCGAGCCATGTCGGTCTCCGTGTCCATGCCGCAGCTAGGCGAGAGCGTCACCGAAGGTACTGTTACCCGCTGGCTGAAGCGCGAGGGTGACCATGTCTCGGCCGACGAGCCGCTGCTCGAGGTGTCCACCGACAAGGTCGATACCGAGATTCCGTCCCCGGTCTCCGGCGTCGTACGGGGAATCAAGGTAGCCGAGGACGAGACGGTCGCAGTCGGTGCCGAACTCGCCGTCATCGACGAGGACGGCACGGCGGGAGGCGCAGCGGGGGCGCCGGGAGCGGCAGCAGGCCAGCCCGGGCCGGCTGAGCCGGAGCAGGCACCGGCCGCCTACCAGCCACCGTCCTACCAGCCACCGTCCTACCAGGCACCGGGGTATCAGGCACCCGGATACGAGCCCGCGCATGGCTACCAGCCGCCGCCGGCTGCCGAGCCGGAGCCTGCGGCCCCGGCGTACCAGGAGCCGGCCTATCAAGAGCCGGGGTACCCGCCGGCGCACGGCTACCAGCCACCGCCCGAGCACGGCTACCAGCCACCGCCCGAGCCCGCATACCAGCCGCCCGCATACCAGCCGCCCGCTGCTGAGCCGTCCTACCAGGCGCCGGCCCCTGCGGCTCCCGCCGGCTACGAGGCTCCCGCTGCGGCCGCCGAACCTGCGGCCGCGCCCGCGCAGCAGGTTTCCGGCCGGGCGGCCGAGGCCGGCGAGAGTCCCTACGTGACCCCGCTCGTCAGGAAGCTGGCCGCTGAGCACGGGATCGATCTGGCCAGCGTCACCGGCACCGGAGTCGGCGGCCGGATCCGCAAGCAGGACGTGCTCGACGCCGCTCAGGCGCGCCATGGCGGCGCGGCACCGAGGCCAGTTGCCGTTCCGGCCGGGGCTCCTGCGGCCGGGGCTCCTGCGGCCGGGGCTCCTGCGGGCGCGGTCCCCGCAGCGGCTGTTCCTGCCGCCGAGGCGGCTGCCGTGCCCGCGGCGGTGCCTGGTGCGGCAGTTCCCGGAGCAGCCGCGCCCGGCGCGGCCGGGCGGGCGGGCGTGGTGCCGTCCAGCCTGCGCGGGAAGACCGAGCGGCTGCCCCGTGCCCGGCAGCTCATCGCGCAGCGGATGGTCGAGTCGCTGCAAACCTCGGCCCAGCTCACTACGGTCGTCGAGGCCGACGTCACGGTTATCGCCAGGCTCCGTGACCGGGCACGGGCCGGTTTCGAAGCCAGGGAAGGGGTGAAGCTCTCGTTCCTGCCCTTCTTCGCTCTCGCCGCAGTGGAAGCGCTGAAGGTGCATCCCAAGCTCAATGCGGTGATCGACACCGACAACGGCACGGTCACCTATCACGACGCCGAGCACCTGGGCATCGCGGTCGACACGGACCGGGGCCTGATGGTGCCCGTGATCAGGAACGCCGGGGACCTTAACATCGGCGGGCTCGCACGCAAGATCGCCGACCTCGCGCAGCGGACCAGGGCAGGCCAGGTGAGCCCCGACGACCTCACGGGCGGCACGTTCACACTGACCAACACCGGTAGCCGGGGTGCGTTGTTCGACACGCCGATCATTAACCAGCCCCAGGTCGGAATCCTGGGAACGGGAACGGTCAACAAGCGTGCCGTCGTGGTCGATGACTCGGACCTCGGTGAGGTGATCACCGTCAGGTCGATCGTGTACCTGGCGCTCACCTACGACCACCGCCTGGTGGACGGCGCGGACGCGGCGCGGTTCCTGCTCACCATCAAGAACCGGCTCGAAGAAGGCGCCTTCGAGGCAGAGCCGGGCCGGTAGGACCGAGCGATGCGGGTCGCGATCTCCGGCGCATCCGGGCTGATCGGCTCCACGCTGGCGGGAATGCTCGCCACCGACGGGGCGGACGTCGTCCGCCTCGTCCGGCGTGCCGCCCGCTCGGCGGACGAGATCGGCTGGGACCCGCGGCCCGGCGGTGCCGGACTCGACCCGGCCGCGCTGAGCGGCGTGGACGCGGTGGTGCATCTCTCCGGTGCGCCGATCGCTGCCAGGCGCTGGACCGCGGCCCGGAAGGCGGAGCTGCGGGCAAGCCGGATCGACTCCACGACGGCGCTGGTGTCCGCGATGGTCGCGGCGAGCACCGGGCCGAGGGTACTGCTCTGCGGCTCGGCCATCGGCTACTACGGGGACACCGCTGAGCGAGCCGTGGACGAGACGGCGCCGTGCGGCGCGGGCTTCCTCGCCGAGCTGGTGCGCGACTGGGAGGATGCGACCGGTCCGGCCGGCGCCGCAGGCATCAGGGTCGCCAACTTGCGGTCAGGGATCGTCCTGGCGCCGAGCGGAGGCATGCTCGGGCAGCTGAAGCTGCCGTTCCGGCTGGGCCTGGGCGCCAGGCTCGGCTCGGGACGGCAGTACTTCAGCTGGATCAGCCTGGCTGACGAGGTACGTGCCATCAGGTTCCTGCTTGACGGCCACGGCGTGGACGGCCCGGTCAACCTGACCGCGCCCGCCCCGGTGACCAACGCCGAGTTCACCAAGGCCCTGGGCAAGGCGCTCAGCAGGCCGGCCGTGTTGCAGCTACCCGCAGCCCTCCTGCGCACGGCGCTCGGCGAGGTCGCCAGCGAGCTGCTGGTCAGCGCCCGGGTGCTGCCAGCCAAGCTCACCGCTGCCGGGTTCAGTTTCGAGCACCCGGACGTGGCGGCGGCGCTGAGGGCCGCCGTCGCATAGCTCGGCCCGGGTCATCGGCCCGCAACTCTGCCTGACCCGGATCACGAAAGTGGCGCACTACGGCACCTTCGACGACATGTTCGACCACGAGAACGTCTCATCGGTCAACCCGGCCGCCACCCGCGCCGAGCAGCCGGCCAACATCCGCCTCATCTACCCTGCAGAGAACCGCGCCCCAGCCACAAGTGGTCGGGCCACAGCAAGGCTCAGCGCGACGTCCCGGCCGGACATGGGCTGCCAGAGGCCGTTCCGTCGCAGGCGCCGTTTCGCCCACAACGCGTACGGCACGACGATAAGAGGGCTCGTGAAAACGCCCCGAATGTAATCGCGGGCTAGGAGGGACCCGCCGCAATGACCGCCTGCCGCATGGCTACATGCTGCGCTGGCTGGAATTTACTGGCTGTCCTGGTGGCCGACTCGGGTCCGGTCCGCGTCAGCCGCGGCGGCCGCCGCCTCACGCTGGAGCCTGCGCGCGCCGATGAGCCGGTTGAGCGGCGATCCCGCGGTCGGGCCGAGCAGCGGCACCTTCCACAACGGCGGCACCGGCCCGGTCAGGCCCTCGTACCGCATGATCTGGCCGATCGTCAGGTGCAACAGGCGCCTGGCCATGGCCACGGTCAGGACCGCGAGCGGTAGTTCGATCAGGAGCGCGGACAAGAGGCTGGGTATGAACCCGGAAGTTCGCGAGTCGAGCACGACGTCGAACCAGGCATCGGAACCGAGCAATGTTGCCAGCACGACCAGGCAGATGATCAGCACCTGGCGGCGGCGCCAGGCCGCCCAGCCGGTAGCGGCGAGCGTCAGGAGCAAGGCCAGGTCGAATCCGACCCAGGCTCCCCGCCAGCTGCCGGTGTGGTAGAACCGCGGCAAGGTGACGCCCAGATAGCCGATCCAGGCCGCCAGGACGACGCAGCTTCCGATGATGAGCACAAGCAGGGCATCCCACTTCCAGTCGCTGGCCGGAGTGGGCGCCGAATGCCGTTCCAGCGCGACAAGGTCGCGGAGCAGCCGCCGCCGCTCGTCCGGGCTGAGGTTCAGCAGCGCCTGCTCGTCAAATTTCTCGTCCATTACCTGAAAAAGCGTAGTCGACCGACACTCAGGCTGGCTCGCAAGCCCTGGCTCGCAAGCCCTGGCTCGCAAGCCCTGACTCGCAAGCCCTGACTCACCTCGTGCGCGACGCGCGGCACGCCTGGGCACGGTGGTGCTGTCAGCTTGGTCTTCGTCAGGCATACGCTGGCTGGGTGGACCGAGAGCTTGTCTTCATCCGCGCCGGGTTCGGTGCCGATGCGCTGCCCTATGACCGGGCCTGGGATCTTCAGCGCATCCTGCACGCGCGTCGCGTGCACGCCGAGATCCCCGACACGTGCCTGCTGCTGGAGCATGAGCCTGTGTACACGGCAGGCCGCCGGACGGAGCCGCTGGACCGGCCGGTCGGTGACCCGGGAGCCCCGGTGATCGAGGTTGACCGGGGCGGCAAGATCACCTGGCACGGCCCGGGACAGCTGGTCGGCTATCCGATCCTGGAACTCGGCGAGCCGGTGGACGTGATCGCGTACGTGCGGGCGATCGAGGAAGCGCTGATTCGTTCCTGCTCAGAATTCGGCCTGACGACGGCGCGTGTCGACGGACGCAGCGGAGTGTGGGTGCGCGGGCAGGTGCAGGACCGCAAGGTCGCCGCGATCGGGATCAGGGTCGCCCGCGGGGTGACGATGCACGGATTCGCGCTCAACTGCGACAACGACCTGTCCTGGTACGACCGGATCGTGCCGTGCGGGATCAAAGACGCGACGGTCACCTCGATGTCGGCGGAACTGGGGCGCCAGGTACAGGTCACTGATGTGCTCGACACGGTCGAACGGCAGCTCGCCGAGGTACTCGGCGCAAGCCGGACCAGCCGGCTGACCAGCGTTTCCGGCCTGACGGCCGGTACAGACCTGACGGCCAGCACAGTCAGCTGATGTCGTGCGGGACGAAGACCGCGGCGCCCGACTCCCGTGCCCGGAGCGCTCCGCCGACCCTGGACTGCCCGTGCGGCGGCAGGTACTGCGACAACTCGCCAGGCTCGGTGAACCGGAACCCGTCAAGCTCGGCCTCCTGAAGCACGATCTGGCCGCCGTCTTCGAGCGAACCGCCGTCGAACAGGAAGTGCATGATCGGCCGCTCGTCGGCGCCGAACGGCTGTGACCAGTCGGCTGCGAGCAGCCGGCCCACCGGGATGTCCAGGCCTAGCTCCTCGGCGACCTCTCGCGCGCAGCCCGAATGCGGCGGTTCGCCGAACTCGCAGATTCCGCCCGGAATCGACCACAGCTCCCGGTAGTTCGGCTTGACCAGCAAGACCCGGCCGGCCCGATCGGTGATCAGCGCTCCGGCTGCCACCACGACGCCGGCCAGGCCGGCGTACCAGACGTCGGGTCCGGTGAAGGTGGGCTCAGGCATTACCTGATCCTGCCTTCGCGGCGAGATACCCGGCCAGATCACCGGCCGGCACGGTCTCCTGCTCGGCAGCAGCCAGGTCACGCACGGTGACCACTCCGGCGTCACGCTCGGCGCTGCCGTAGATCACGCACCACCGGGCACCGGAGTCCGACGCCCACCTGAGCTGTTTGCTGAGCTTGCCGGACGACCCGAGGTAGACGCTGGCCCGCAACCCGCCCGAACGGGCGGCGGCGGCGAAACCGAACGCCGAAGCGGCCAGGTCCTGCCCCAGCACAACGACAGCCACGTCCAGCCGGCCGCGCTGGGTCCCGGTGTCGCCGGACAGCATCATCAGGACCCGCTCGATTCCCAGCGAGCTGCCGGTAGCAGGCAGGTCCGGACCGCCGAGCTGCGCGATCAGGTGGTCATACCGGCCGCCCGATCCGACCGAGCCTGGCACTCCCGCGGCGGCCAGTTCCCAGATCGGCCCGGTGTAGTAGCTCAGCCCGCGCACCATTCGCGGGGTGAAGGCGATCCGCTCTGGCGGGATCTGGTCGCCCACCAGCGCCAGCAGGTGCTCCACCTCGTCGACTCCGGCGGAGCCGATTTCACTCGGCTTCAGCGCGGTCTTGAACCTCTCGACGGCATCCTGGGCGGTCATCGTGGTGACCAGTTCGTCGGCGGTCCCGGCCGCGAGCCCGCGCTCGACAAGCTCGGCGACTACCTTGGCCGGGCTCAGCTTGTCCAGCTTGTCCACCGAGATGAGAACGCCAGGGCCGAGCTCAGGCGGGATGGCGAAGACCTCAAGCAGGCCAGTCAGGGCCTTGCGAGAATTGAGCAGGATCGTGAAATCGGGCAGGCCGAGCTCGACCATGGCGTCGTGGTGCGCGCACAGCGCCTCCGCGTCGGCCAGCGGCGAGGTCGTGCCGAGCGTGTCCAGGTCGCACTGCACGAACTCGCGGAACCTGCCCTTGCCAGGCCGGTCCGCCCGCCAGACCGATCCAATCGCGTACCGCTTGTAGGGCATCGGCAGCTGGCTGCCATAGGCTGCGGCCACCCGCGCGAGCGGCACGGTCAGGTCGTAGCGCAACGCCAGGTCCGCTTCGCCTGATGCCTCATGCTCGCCCCGGCGCAGGATCTTGAAGACTAGCTTCTCCGCCTCCTCGCCGTACTTTCCGAGCAGGACGTCGATGCGCTCGAACGCCGGCGTCTGGAGCGGCTCGAAGCCGTACCTGGCGAAGACCGTGCGCAGCACGCCGAACGCCCACTCGCGCTTCTCGTACTCGGCGGCGAGGAAGTCTCGGGTACCTGACGGCGGATCAAACTGGGTTGGCATGCGATCCATGATCCCCGACGCGGCGACCTCGCGTCACCTCGGTTAAGGCGACGCTGCCGCTGGACATACGCTAGGCACGTGGTACTCGCACCAGGAGAGCGGCGGTTGCTGCGCATCGAGGCGCGGAACAGCCAGACGCCGATCGAACGTAAGCCACCGTGGATCAAGACCCGGTTGCGTACCGGTCCCGAATACACCCAGCTCAGGCAGCTGGTGAGGGACGAAGGCCTGCATACCGTCTGCGAGGAGGCGGGCTGCCCCAACATCTTCGAGTGCTGGGAAGACCGCGAAGCCACCTTCCTGATCGGCGGTGACCAGTGCACCAGGCGGTGCGATTTCTGCCAGATCGCGACCGGCAAGCCAGGCCCGCTCGATACGGACGAGCCGCGCCGGGTGGCCGGGTCGGTGGCGACGATGGGCCTGCGCTACGCGACGGTCACCGGCGTCGCCCGCGATGACCTGCCCGACGGCGGCGCGTGGCTGTATGGCCAGACCTGCGTGGAGATCCACGACCGGGTTCCCGGCTGCGGTGTCGAACTGCTGATCCCGGACTTCAACGCCGAGCCTGCCCTGCTCGACCAGGTCTTCGCGACCAGGCCAGAGGTACTCGCGCACAACGTCGAGACCGTGCCGAGGATCTTCCGGCAGATCAGGCCGGGCTTCAGGTACGAAAGGTCGCTCCAGGTGCTGACGGTTGCCAAAGCAGCGGGCCTGATCACGAAGTCGAACCTGATACTCGGCATGGGCGAACGGCCCGCGGAAATCATCGAGGCGATGACAGACCTGCGGGCCGCCGGATGTGACCTGCTGACTATCACCCAGTACCTGCGCCCGTCGGCACTGCACCATCCGGTCGACCGATGGGTAACCCCGGAGGAGTTCGGTGAGTTCAACGCCGAGGCGCTCCGGCTCGGGTTCGCCGGGGTCATGTCAGGACCGCTGGTCCGGTCCTCCTACCGGGCGGGCCGGCTCTACCGGCAGGCGATGGCGGCGGCTGGGGTTCCGTCCTCGGCTGGGGTTCCGCGAGCGGGCAGTGAGCCGCAGGTCAGCCCCGCGAACGAGGCGGCACGCTGACCGCGTTTCGCGCCGGACCGCTAGTGCTCGTATCCTCACCTGCATGGTAAAGATCCCAGGCCGCGCCTCCGCGCAGGCACCGAGCAAGACCCCGACGAAGGCGAGCGCGGATCCGGCGACGGCGGGCCGGCTGAAGCAGATCGGCATGGTCGCCGGATTCATCCGCAAGGCCGACCCCAAGGCGCTGCCGATAGTCATCGGCAGCGGCGTCGCCGTGATCGCGATCCTGGTCGTGGTCGGCCTGCTGACCGGCCTGGCGCCCTTCGTCATTCCGCTCGGCGTCCTGCTCGGCGTGCTGACGTCAATGCTGCTGTTCGGGCGGTACGCGCAATCGGCGCAGTATTCGGCCATCGCCGGGCAGCCGGGAGCGGCCGCCGCGATCGTGCAGTCAATGCGCGGCAACTGGACGGTGACCCCGGCTGTGGCCGGCAACAGGAACATGGACATCGTGCACCGGGTCATCGGCAGGCCCGGTGTCGTCCTGCTTGGCGAAGGGTCGCCGAACGGCCTGGCCAGCCTGATGTCGGCCGAGAAGAAGAAGATCTCCAGGATCGCCTACGGCGTGCCGATCATCGAACTTCAGGTCGGCGACGAGAAGGGCCAGCTTCCGGTACGTGAGCTGCAGCGCAAGCTGATGCGGATGCCGCGCACGCTCAAGCCCAAGGCCGTCACCGACCTGAACAACAGGATGAAGTCGCTGCCGTCCTCGCTGCAGATGCCGCGCGGCCCGATGCCGCGGTCCGGGCGCATGCCCAAGCCGCCCCGGCCGAAGGTCCGCTAGCTCCCGCCCCGGCCGCCAGGTCGGCTAGCCCCCGCCCTGATGCTCAGCAGGCTCAGTGCCGCACGACGGCGGTGTTGGCGGCGCGGTCGTGCAGCCCGCGCAGGTCACGGTTGACGAGCAGCGCAGGCACCGCTAGCAGCAGCAGGACGGTTCGCAGCAGGCCCCAGCCGAGGCCCACCAGCTTGCCGTCGAGCCGTACTACGCGGATCTGGAGCAGCCGCTTGCCGATCGTGAACCCGGTCAGCGCGGTGAGCACGTAGTCCTGAACGCCGAAGACGAGCAAGGTCCAGTACTCCACGCTCGCGCGAGACGGCCTGATCAGCGCGAGGACGATGAACGTGCACAAGATCCAGTCGATGAAGATCGCGCCGATCCTGCGACCCGATCCCGCGATCGCACCATGGCCGGTAGCCGGCCGGCCGAGATCCGCGCCAGGGTAGCCTGGCCTTGCAGGGGCGCCGGAATCTGCCGTATGCAGCGAGCCGGCCTGATGCTGCTCAGTCACGCCATCACAGTACCGAGTCGGCGGGGCACTACCGAACCGGGGACGATCAGGAAAGGCCGCAGTCTGACAGTCCGCACCGTAACGCGGCTGAAACATCGGGGACACGGACAGGAAACGGCGGCTCGCTAGCCTCATGCAGACTCAGCCGACCGCCGAGGGACCTGCCGGGCATCGCCGGCCAGGAGCGGCCCGCTTCGGGGAGTCAGCCGGCCGTGGACGATGCGTGGCGGAATAAGTGAGCGAGCAAGGGAGAGCTGATGTTCACAAGTGGTGACGAAGTCCTGAGGTACCTTGCGGACAACGATGTTCAGTTCGTCGATGTCAGGTTCTGTGACCTGCCGGGCACGATGCAGCACTTCACGGTCCCGGCCAGCGCGTTCGAAGAGCGGGTGTTCACCGACGGCCTGATGTTCGACGGCTCGTCGATCCGGGGTTTCCAGGAGATCCACGAGTCGGACATGCTGCTGCTGCCTGACCCGACCACCGCCGTGCTCGACCCGTTCCGCACGCACAAGACGCTGAACCTGACCTTCTTCGTGCACGACCCGCTCACCGGCGAGCCGTACAGCCGCGACCCTCGGAACATCGCGAAGAAGGCAGAGGAGTACCTGCGCGGCAGCGGGATCGCCGACACTGCCTACTTCGGCCCGGAGGCCGAGTTCTACATCTTCGACTCGGCCAGGTTCGAGACCTCGCCGGCCGCGAGCTATTACTACATCGACTCGGAGGCCGGAGCCTGGAACACCGGCAGGGACGAGCCAGGCGGCAACCTGGCCTACAAGCCGAGGTACAAGGGCGGCTACTTCCCGGTCACGCCCACCGACCATTTCGCCGACCTGCGCGCGGAGATGGCCAAGACGCTGATGGACTGCGGCATTACGGTGGAGATGCAGCACCACGAGGTCGGTAGCGGCGGCCAGTCCGAGATCAACATCAGGTTCAGCAAGCTGCTGCACATGGCGGACAACCTGATGACGTTCAAGTACGTGATCAAGAACGTCGCGCGGGCCGCGGGCAAGACAGTGACCTTCATGCCCAAGCCGATCTTCGGTGACAACGGCTCTGGCATGCACTGCCACCAGAGCCTGTGGAAGGACGGCGAGCCGCTCTTCTACGACGAGGTCGGCTATGCCGGCCTGTCCGACCTGGCCCGCTTCTACATCGGCGGCCTGCTCAGGCACGCGCCGTCGCTGCTGGCGTTCACCAACCCGACCGCCAACTCCTACCACCGCCTGGTCCCCGGCTTCGAGGCACCGGTCAACCTGGTCTACTCACAGCGCAACAGGTCGGCCTGCGTCCGCATCCCGATCACCGGCGCGAGCCCCAAGGCCAAGCGGCTCGAGTTCCGCGTTCCTGACCCGTCGAGCAACCCGTACCTGGCGTTCTCGGCCATGCTGATGGCCGGCCTGGACGGCATCAAGAACAAGATCGAGCCGCCAGAGCCGGTCGACAAGGACCTGTACGAGCTGCCGCCGGACGAGGCACTGGCGATCCCGCAGGTGCCTGGCTCGCTGGAGAAGGTGCTGGAGAGCCTGGAGGCCGACCACGACTACCTGCTCGACGGCGGGGTCTTCACCGACGACCTGATCGCCACCTGGGTGAAGTACAAGCGCACGCACGAGATCGACCCGATCAGGCTGCGCCCGCACCCGCACGAGTTCGAGCTGTACTTCGACTGCTGACCGCTCGCGCCAACCGCACCGATGGGCCATCGCTGCCATTCCGTCGTACTCGATGGCCCATCGGTGTTGCTCCGACGGGACCTCGGCGCCGTCGTGTCACCCGCTGACCAGCCCAAGGCGTCCGGGCAGCTCTCGGCCGCGATCGCTGTTGGTGGTCTGTGCTAGCCGCCGAGCAACGACTCCAGCGGCGTAGCCGGATCCTGGAGCGCGTCCCTCCCGACTGGCTCGCCAGACCGGATGAGTGCCTGGACCGCGTCGTTGACATCCCAGATGTTCACGTTCATGCCGGCCAGCACCCGGCCGTCGTCAGCGAGCCAGAAGGCGATGAACTCGCGCCCGCCGACGTCGCCGCGGAACGCGACTTCCGCGTAACCTTCCGGCTCGACGTAGCCGGAGTACTCCATGCCCAGGTCGTACTGGTCGGTGTAGAAGTACGGGATCCGGTCGTAGCTCGCGTCCTGGCCGAGCATCGCCTTGGCGGCCGTGACCGGCTGGTTCCTCGCGTTGGCCCAGTGCTCGACCCGCAGGTGCTTGCCGTACAGCGGGTGCCGGGCATTGGCCACGTCACCCGCGGCGAAGATGTCCGGATCGGAGGAACGCAAGTGCTCGTCGACCACGATGCCGTTCTCCACGGTCAGGCCCGCCGCCGAAGCCAGCTCGGTGTTGGGCGAGATCCCCACGCCCACGACCACGACATCTGCCCCGATGCGGGTGCCGTCCGCGAGCCTGACCCCGTCCGCCTTCCCGTTGCTTGCCGTGATCTCGCTGACCTGAACACCGAAGCGCAGGTCGACCTCGTGCTCGGCGTGCAGGTTCGCGAATACCTGCGCCGCCTCGCGGCCGAGCACGCGCAGCAGCGGCAGTTCGGCCATCTCCAGGATGGTCACGGCCGCGCCGGCCGCGCGGGCGGCAGCAGCGGTCTCCAGGCCGATCCAGCCCGCTCCGATGACCACGACCGACGATGCCCGGTCAAAGGCTGCCCGAATCTGATCGCTGTCCTCGATCCGCCGCAGGTAGAGCACGCCGCCCAGGTCGGCACCGGGCACCGGGAGCCGGCGCGGCGCCGAACCGGTGGTCAACAGCAGCTTGGCGTACCCGACCTGCTCGCCGCCGGCCAGGCTGACCGTGTGCGCTCCCGCATCGATGCTCGTGACGGGCACGCCCAGTCGCAGGTCGACATCGTGCTCGGCGTACCACTCGCGAGGATGGACGTAGAGCTTCTCCCGCTCCTCCTTGCCCATCAGGTAATTCTTCGACAACGCCGGCCGCTCGTACGGAATCTCGTCCTCGTCGCCGATCAGGATCACCGGGCCGCCGAACCCTTCTTCGCGCAGCGTCTGCGCAGCCCGTGCCCCGGCCAGGCTCGCTCCGACGATCACATAGGCGTTGTCCGTGCTCATTGTCAGCTCCTCATCGGTCATCGCGATCTTCGGTCACCACGCCGCCGCGGCGGTGTCCTCAAGCGTGCACGCCGGCCAGGGCAAAGAACTCTCTCCGTGCCCGTTTGCCGCGCAGGGTGCCCACCAGCGCCGACGTGATCGTCGTAGCTCCGATCGCCCGTACGCCACGCACGGTCATGCAGGTGTGCTCCGCCTCAAGCACCACTCCCGCCCCGCACGGCTGAAGGCTGTCGGAAAGGCAGTCAGCGACCTGCTGGGTCAGCCGTTCCTGGGACTGCGGCCTGGCTGCGAAATGCTCGACGAGGCGGGCCAGTTTGGACAAGCCGAGAATACGCTCGCCGGGCAGATATCCCACATGCGCAACGCCACAGAAGGGCAGCAAATGGTGCTCGCAGACAGCACGGAACGGAATGCCGCGCGCTACCACGAGTTCTTTGTACCCATCACTGTTCGGGAAAGTGGTGAGCCGCATCGGGCGTGGCGCGAAGAGCTCGGCGTAGGCCCGCGCCATCCTGGCCGGCGTGTCGCGCAGGCCGTCGTCGTCGAGTCGGACGCCCAGCGCGGTCAGGAAGTCCGCCGCGGCCCGCTGCGCGGCCACGAGGTCCGGACCGGGTGGTTGATTCGTTCCCGCGGTGGGGTCGTACCAGTCTGCGGTGGGATCAGGCAGTTCCACAGCACGATCGGACAGGCCCGTGGCGGCATCGGGTACCGCGCGGGCGGGCGGGCCCAGGGTCAGTTCGTTCGGCATGAGGCTCCAGTCCGTCCTGAGTGTCGGGGCTGCGGGCCGGTGCTGACAGCCACACAGCTGACAGCCACACAGCAGCGTCCTGGTCCCGGATCAAGCGCAGCCCGCAGCCCGGTAGCGGCGAGACCACTGACCACTCCGGCGATGAGTTCCAGGTTCATCCCGCAGACGAGGTCCGGGTATCTGGTGGCGAGTCCGTGGAACGGGCAGTTTCGCAGCCGGAGCGAGCCATCCTCGTCCAGCCACGGTTCGAAACCGTATCCGGCCAGCGTTTCCTGGATGACCCGGATCTCCGGTCCCGGCTCCCCCGGCGCTACGGGATCCCCCGGCGCCGCGGGCTGTCCACGTTCGACGGCTTGATCCTGTTCGGCTGGCGGCGCTTGCTCGGTGAGGAGCCCGGCCCGCCGCCCGAGTTCCTCACCGAAGTTCCGCGCGATCCTGAGCAGGCCCGCGCGCGCTGATCCGGCCACCTCAGACTCGACAGCCTCGGCGAGCAGCATCGCTGCGAGTTCGTATTCGCGTGGCGGCACGGTCACGACAAATTCACGGCCCGAGCGGGCATAGACCTTGGCCGGACGCCCGGATCCTGGACCGCTGCGACCCGACGGCCGACGGTAAGTCGCCGCCAAAAGACCTAGATCGACGAGTCTGTCCAAATGGTAAGCGGCGAGCGGCCGCCCGATTTTCGCGGATGCCGCGGCTTCGTCGCGGCCAACCGGCGCGCCCTGAGCCACTACGTACTCGTACAGGCTCCGGCGCACCGGATCGTCAAGCCCGCACACGGCGGTGAAGCCCTGTCCGCCAGGCTCTGGCGAGCTCCCGCTGTGCCGCATGGCAGCACTCTATCACTAATCCAGATTAGTAAAAGAAACTTCGGGCTACTCGGGCGGCGGCTGCGACTCGGTGGCACCAGGCGGGCAGAGCAGGTCGAGGACCTCCGCGGCCGGCCGGGTGGTCGCGGCCCGGTAGCCCGCGCCTGCCCACAGGCTCATCCGGTCGGCGTCCCCGGCGGCGGCTGCCGCCGCGCGCAGTGGCCTGGTCGCGTTGTTGACCTCGGGATACGCCGCAGGTGCGTCGCGATGGTCCCGCATGAACCGATTGACCAGGCCTCGGGCCGGACGGCCGCTAAACGCGCGGGTAACCGCAGTCTCGCCGAACCGAGGGTCGGCGAGCGCGGCCTTGTGCACGGGGTGCGCGCCGCTCTCCGGACATCGCAGGAAGGCTGTCCCGCACTGGACCGCGATCGCTCCGGCTGCCAGGGCCTCCGCGACCGCGACGGAGTCCATGACCCCGCCCGCGGCCACCAGTGGCAGGTCGGTCACCTGCCTGACCCGCGCGAGAAGTCGCGACATGCCACCGCTGGAAAGATCCTCGTCAGCGTGAGTCGGGGCATTCGTGAAGGTGCCCCGATGGGCACCCGCCTCAGGTCCCTGGACGCATAGGCAATCGGCTCCGGCCGCGGCGGCGATCGCGGCCTCGGCCGGCTTGGTCACCGTCACCCAGACGCTGGTGCCGGCCTCCCGCAGTGCTGACACCAGGTCGGCTGCCGGGCAGCCGAAGGTGAAGCTCACGATGGGCGGCGGGTCAGCGAGCAGGTCAGCGATCTTGGCATCCCAGTGATCGTCGTCCCACGCGGGCGTACCGAGTGCGGGCCGCACCGCGGCGGGTTCTCCCGCGGCGGCACCGAGTTCGCGGGCGTCGGCCGACAGGCTCCGCAGATAGCTGGATACCTCCGCAGGGTCACTCGCCGGAGTCCCCGGCACGAAGACGTTGACGCCGAATGGCGTCGCGGTGGCCGCGCGCACGGCCTCGATTTCCGCCCGCATCGCCGCCGCGGACTTGTAACCGGCAGCGAGGAAGCCGACCGCGTGCGCTTGCGCCGCGGCGATGACCAAGCCTGGTGTCGACGGTCCGCCTGCCATCGGAGCGACGACGACCGGACGCCGGAGAAGGAAGTCCATGCCAGGGAGAACCACGGCGTCCCGGCAGGCCTTCCCGTGGCGGCAACGGCGTCAGCCTGGCGCGGTCACCGCCTGGCTAGCAGCCGCCGCCTGGCTCGGCCCGCGAGTACACCGCGCATCTGGCGTTACTGTCAGGGAAGCAGTAAAACCTGGGCCTGCCGAGCTGCGCGAGCACCTGCTCGGCGGATACCGGGACAAACGCGCGGTCCATTTCGGAGAGCCGCGGCGATCGTGACCCGCGATGGCGGCGAGGAGCAGGAGGCCCGATGTCCGAGGTAAGGATTCCCGTGTCGCGCGGCGAGATGCGCTGCTACCTGGCCAGGCCGGCGGGCGACGGTCCCTGGCCGGGAGTCGTGGTGCTGCACGACGCGCTGGGCATGACACCGGACCTGCGAGCCCAGGCCGACTGGCTGGCGGGTGCGGGTTACCTCGCGCTGGCGCCGGACCTGTATTCGCCCGGCAGCAAGGTGCGGTGCCTGGTATCGACCTTCCGCGACCTCGGCGCGGGCCATGGCCAGGTGTTCGACGATGTCGAGCTCTGCCGGTCTTGGCTGACCAGTCAGGACGACTGCACCGGGCGGATCGGCGTGATCGGTTACTGCATGGGCGGTGGTTTCGCCCTGCTGCTCGCCCCGGGCCACGGGTTCGACGCGGCGAGCGCCAACTACGGCATGGTCCCCAAGGACGCGGCGGCGTTCTTCACCGGATCCTGCCCGGTCATCGGAAGCTACGGCGCCAAGGACCGAACCTTGCCCGGGGCCGCCGCCAAGCTGGACCGGGCACTCACTGCGGCGGGGATCGACAAGGATGTCAAGGAGTATCCGGATGCCGGGCACTCCTTCCTCAACGACCACCCTGGCGCGCTCGCGACGCTGCGCGGAGCGGCCGGACCCGACGCCGCGCTCCCCCGGCTCTTCGCCGTCTTCAGCGCGGTGGCCAGCCCGCTGATGGGCATGGGCTACCACCAGCCGTCTGCCGCCGACGCGCGCGGCCGGATTCTCTCCTTCTTCGACCAGCACCTGAAGCAACCCGAGCCGGCTGGTCAATAGCGAACGGTCGCTAACGAATAACAGAACGCCATATTTCATGTTTGGGGGTAGGTAACCCATCAACTGACCTATGAACCATCTACCATCAATTGGACGCTTGGTCGCGAGCGCGACCGGACGGAAGGTTCGGCTTCAACACCTGCGCCAAGGACACGGAACTGGCGGACGGCCTTAACCTGCCCGGCTACCACGGCTGCGGCGCGAAGCGGATCAGGAACGGGAACGAATACCTAGGCTGATCCGGCAGTTCGGTCCATACTCGGCTGCGAGCGCCCTGTCCCGACGTGCCAGGCAGTGCCCGGTCGCCGCGGACAGGGCGACGCGGATGAGTCGGCGCGGATGAGTCGGCGCGGTGACCGGGCGCAGGGAGCGAGACATGACACAAGACGGTGGCTTCGATAGCTTCGAGGACTTCGGCGGAGTGATCGGCCCGACGATCGCCGAGTCCACCCCGTCCTGGCCGGTCCGGCGCCATCCCGGCACGGACGCGCCGAACGTGGTCCTGATCCTGCTGGACGACACCGGCTTCGCCCAGCTCGGCTGCTTCGGCTCGACGATGCATACCCCGAACATCGACAAGCTGGCGGCCGGCGGCCTGCGCTACACCAACTTCCACGTCACCCCGTTGTGCTCGCCGACCCGCGCCGCCCTGCTGACCGGCCGGAACCACCACGAGGTCGGAATGCGGTCGCTGGCCAACTTCAGCACCGGCTTCCCCAACATGCGCGGCCACATCTCCGACCACGCGGCCACGATCGCCGAGATACTGCGTGACGAAGGGTTCGCGACCTTCGCCGCCGGCAAGTGGCACCTGTGCCAGATGGAAGACGCCTCGGCCGCCGGTCCCTACGACCAGTGGCCGTGCCAGCGCGGCTTCGACCGGTTCTACGGGTTCCTCGACGGCGAGACCGACCAGTTCCACCCCGAGCTCGTCTACGACAACCACCGGGTCGACGCGCCAGCTGCTCCCGAGCAGGGGTACCACCTGACGGCGGATCTCGTCGATCATGCGATCGAGTTCATGCACGACAGTAAGTCGATCCGTCCGGACCGGCCGTTCTTCCTGTACCTGGCCACCGGCGCGATGCACGCACCGCACCAGGCGCCGCCGGAGTACCTGGCCAGGTACCGCGGCACGTTTGACGAGGGGTGGGACGCGGCGCGGGCGGACTGGTTCGCCAGGCAGCATGCGATGGGCCTTTTTCCACAGTCAACGCAACTCGCGCCGCGTAATCCCGGCGTCGAGGAGTGGGCCACCCTCCCGGAGAACCACCGGCGCCTCGCCGCCAGGCTCCAGGAGGCGTTCGCCGGCTTCCTCGACCACACCGACGTCCAGATCGGAAGGCTTATCGCCGCGCTCGATCACCTCGGTGAGCTCGATAACACGCTGATCTTGTTGCTCTCCGATAATGGCGCCAGCCAGGAAGGCGGCCCGTTCGGAGTACTGCACGAGTGGAAGTACTTCAACTTCGTGGTCGAGTCGCCGGACGAGGCGGTGGCCAGGATCGACGACATCGGCGGGCCGGACAGCCACACCAACTACCCGTGGGGCTGGGCGCAGGCGGGCAACACCCCGTTCAAGTGGTACAAGCAGAACACGCACGAAGGCGGCGTGCACGTCCCGCTGATCGTGCACTGGCCGCGCGAGATCCCCGAAGCCGACCGCGGCGGCCTGCGCGACCAGTTCCACCATGTGACCGACATCGCCCCGACCATCTACGATCTGCTGGGCGTGACCCCGCCGCAGGTCTACCGGGGTTTCCGGCAGCTACCGGTCACCGGCAGCTCGATGCGCTACACCCTGGGCAGCTCGTCCGAGCCGTCCAGGAAACAGGTCCAGTACTTCGAGATGATGGGGCACCGGGCGATCTACGCGGACGGCTGGAAGGCCGTCACCAAGCACACTCCCGGCGTCCGGTACGAGGACGACGACTGGGAGCTGTACCACGTCGCCGTCGACAGGTCCGAGTGCGTCAACCTGGCGGCGTCGCAGCCCGAGCGGCTGGCCGCCCTGGTCGAACTGTGGTGGAGCGAAGCACGGGAGCACGGCGTGCTGCCGCTGGACGACCGCACGATCGAGCTGTTCGCCGCGCGAGAACAGGGCGCGGTCACCACAGCGCGGGCCGGGCTGGCCGGACTGGCGACGGGCCGCACCGACTACACCCCGCACCCGGCCAGCCGGCACTACACCTACCGGCCCCCGATGTCCCCGATGCCGGCCCAGGCCAGTGCGCGGA
Organism: Streptosporangiaceae bacterium; assembly: GCA_035533915.1. Lineage (GTDB taxonomy): Bacteria > Actinomycetota > Actinomycetes > Streptosporangiales > Streptosporangiaceae > Chersky-822. Next base: position 18,255 of record DATLSX010000092.1, on the reverse strand, counting down.
TCGGCGGCCGGAGCTGGGACCTGGACGCGACGATCACCCGGCCAGCCGGGGCCGGCGGCGTACTGTACGCGCTGGGCAACGGCAATTCCGGGCTGAGCGTGTTCATCTCCGGCGACCGGCTCGTCTTCGACTACAACTGCTTCGGCGAACACCACGTCGCCGTGTCCGACGTCGACGTCCCGGTGGGCGACTGCGTGGTCGGGGTCCGGTTCCGGCGGGTACCAGGTGGCGGCGGCCGCGCCACCCTGGTGATCGACGGGACAGCGTGCGGCGGCACCGACGTCCCGTTCGTGATGTTCATCCTGTCCAGCATCGGATCGAGCGTCGGGTACGACCACGGCTCGGCGGTGAGCGACCGGTACGAGAGCCCGTTCGCGTTCGAAGGTAGCTTGGACCGGGTGGACATCCAGATCGTCTCCGCGCGTGACGCCGCCGCGGGCGGGGCGGGCGGGGCCGATCCGGCTGCGGCCGCGCATGCCCGGGAGGCCATGTCCCGGCAGTGATGCGACTGCGGCGCCGAACTTGATCAGCGGGCGGTGGCGTCGAGCGGGACCTGATCGAGGTTCGCGGCGGGCTGCTGGAAGGACGGGTAGAACGGCAGTTCAGGAGTGTGCCAGTGTTCGGTCGCCGTGATCAGGTGGTGCACGAGCGCCAGGATGGCGGGCAGTTCCGCCGCTGGTTCCAGTTCGCTGCGCAGGCGTTGCCAGCGGTGGCGCAGTAGCTGGCGTGCCGTCGGCGCGGCCGGAGCGACGCCGTTCATCGAGGCGTCCGCGACGACGGAGCGATCGAGGAGATGGATCATGGCGTGCAGGGTCCAGGCCGCCATCGCGCGCCGCAGGCCGGGCTGCCAGATGCCGTCGTCGGCAAGCTCTGGAAAGACCTGGCACAGCAGGTTCCGGTAGACCGCCTCGGCCGCCGCGGCAAGCCTGGCGGGCAGTCCGAAGACGCACCAGCAACTGCTGAACGGCATCCGCAGGTAGGCGGCGTCGAGGAAGACCGAATGGAAGTCCGCGCTCTCGAAGTCGATCAACCGGGGGCCGTCGGCAGTGATCAGGTTGTTGTCCGGGCAGATGTCGCCGGGCGAGAACACCTGCCAGCGGCCGGTCCGCAAGGACGACGCGACGTCGGCCAGGTCGTCGGCGAGCCCGGCGGGAGCCTGGATGGCCAGTGCTCCGAGCAGGCCAGGTATCTCGAGGATCCGGCGTTCCAGCCAGTTGCCTGCCCCGCCTCCGTCGCCGACGTCGGTGCTGGCAGCTGCCCTGGCACTGGCACTGGCCATCCCGCCGCTGCTGCTCGCGTGCGCAGAGCCGGGAGCGTGCGCCGGGCGGCGCTGCGTCCGCGCCGCGTCCCGGTAAGCCGATACGGCGGCTGTCAGTTCCTGCTGCCGGCCGACGCTGCTGACCGCCAGTTCGCCGCAGGCACGGGCCCAGCCGAGCAGGCAAGCCTCGGCATCGGCCGCGGACCCGGCGAGCAGCAGGTCGGCCAGGCTCGGCACAGTGCCCAGATCCTCCATGACGATGGCCCTCGTTCCCGGATCGATCGCGAGCAACCTGGGCGCAAAGCCGGCCGTTGCGGTGAATCCCAGCCCCGCCGCCTCGGCAGCGAAGCTCTCGGCCCCTGCGGCATTATCCGGGTAGCACTTGACAACGACGGTGCTGCCAGCGGAAGTACGGCACCGCAGCACGGCCGATCGCTCGCTGCTGACGAGCGCGATCGGGTCGGTCAGGGCCATGTCCAGTGCGGCCGCCACCGCCGCGTGATCATCCACGGCCACCACCTAATCAGCCTAATCAGCAGCTACCAGAGCGCGCGAATGGAATATTGCGGGCGCACGGTCAGCTAATTGGGCCGTCGGTCCCGCCCGTCCGGTCCTTTCGGCCATTGCCCAGGCCATTGCCAACGGTCCACCGTAGTGTGGCGCAGGTGCGTGCCGACTAACACCGGACGGGGTGACGATGATGTCGCGAGCGGATCTGGTTCTGGAAGGTGGCGGGGTCAAGGGGATCGCCCTGGTGGGCGCGATCACCGTCCTCATGGAGCGCGGATACCAGTTCGAGCGGGTCGCCGGAACATCGGCCGGCTCGATCGTGGGTGCGCTGGTGGCGGCCGGGCTGAGCCACGACGAGCTTGTGGCGGCGATGACTTCCATCGACTACCGCGCATTCCAGGACGGCCACGCCTGGGATCATCTCGCGGTCGGGAAGATGTTCGACCTGATCACCGAGCACGGCGTCTACCACGGCGACTACCTGAAGACGTGGCTGGGCAAGGAACTGGCCGACCATGACGTGCATACTTTCGCCGACCTGCGCTCCCCAGCCGGGGACGGCAAGACCGGAGCGGCGGACAGGGCCGGATCTGCCGACAGGGCCGGAGCGGCGGACGAGGCAGAATCTTCGGACAAGGCATTCCGGCTGGTCGTGAACGTCTCCGACATCACCGCTGGATGCCTGCGGCAGTTCCCGTGGGACTACGGCGAGCACTACCAGCTACCGCCGGGCGAGCAGGCCGTCGTGGACGCGGTGCGCAGTTCGATGTCCATCCCGTTCTTCTACCGGCCAGTCGTCATGAGAGACGGCGAGGGCCAGGAGCACTGGCTGGTGGACGGCGGACTGCTCAGCAACTTCCCGATCGGCCTGTTCGATTCGCCGCCCGGAGTCGAGCCGCGCTGGCCGACGTTCGGCATCAAGCTGTCCACGAAGGCCGCCGCGGTCCAGGCCGCCGCGGCTAACCACGTGCACGGGACAGTCAGCATGAGCCTGGCCATGCTCAACACGCTCACCGGTTTCTACGACCGGATGCATATCGAAGACCCGTCGGTGGTGGCCAGGACCATCTTCGTCGACACCGGCGACATCATGGCGACCGACTTCAACCTGACCGTCCAGCAGCGGGACTTCCTGTACGCCAGCGGCCGTGCAGCCGCCGTCAGGTTCCTCGACGGCGGCCCCGGCCAGCCTGCCTGGAACTGGGATAACTACAAGAAGACCTACCGCGGCGCGAGCTAACAGGCCGCGCCGCGAGCCAACGCCCCCCGCCAGCCGCACCCCGCTGAGGGCGGCTCGCGCCGCCCTCAGCGGGGGACTTCACTCGAATTAGTTCCCCCAATACCCGGCAAATCGGGGTGCGAAAGTGGTTCCAAGTGGGGGTAAGTGCGAGGGCGTCTCTTTCCCGGCCGGGGACCGGCCAGGGCCGGAAGACTGACTCGGTGCCGGATGACGTGAGCGGTGTGGCCGTGCGGAGCTAGCGAGCCAGGGCACCCATCGGATCCCAGGCGGGCAGCACGATCGGCGTGGCGCCGAGAGCCTCGCCGAGATGCTCGGGCAGCGCACTGCGCCGCGCGGCGATCTCGAAGACGTACTCGTCGAACCAGGAGTCGTTCATGGTGTAGAAACCATCCTTGCCCCGGTCCGAACCCCAGCTGTTCTCCACCCGCCACCGGCGGGTCACGCCGTCCAGGATGTCCACGCCGGTGAACAGCATGGCGTGTGTCATCTGCGTCTCGTGGTACAGCAGGCGGTCGGCTTTGTCCAGGGTAAAGGCCGTGTCGTAGACCGACGACAGGTCGTAGAGGTTCGCGTCCCACACCCCGTAGTCATTGCTTCCCATCTTGCCGACGTCACATCCGAACCAAACCGGTTCGCCGTCCTGCAGAGTCCGCGCCGCGATTGACTTCATCATCGACATATCGACATTCAGGTAGATCACTGGAGACGCGCCGAGCACGTTGCCGAGGTACTGCACCGTGAAGGTCTTCCCGACCGGACTCGATGCGCGCGGGTCGTGCACCAGGCAGACGTAGTCGTCGAGTGGCACGTCCACGTACTTCGCGGCGAACTCCTGCGGTGTGAGCACGCCGTCCCGGTGGAAGTTCCGGTCCTTGTCGGTCCACTGCCAGTCGAACCGGTCCGGCGGGGTGCCGAGGTGGATGCAGAGCGCCCGGTAGACCACGGCGAGAATCTCCGCCTTCTCGGCCCGGGCCGCGTCGATGCCATTCGCGCACGCCGCGCGCACCGACTTGGCTCCCTGCCGCAGCAGGTGACGAAGCACCGAGTTCATCGGACCGGTATTGGACGAACTGTTGGTCTCGGGCATGAATGCCTTCGGCACCAGGCCGTGCTTGTTGATAATCGCCACGAACATGTTCCACTGGCCGCCGTCATCGGCCACGGACTCGAGCAGGTGCGCGACCGTGCGGTCGTCAATGTCACGGTCGGCTGTCTCGATGACAGCCTCAAGGAAGTAGTTCGCCCGCTCGATCTTGTCCCAGAACATGGCGAAGTTCTGGGAGAACTCGAACTCCTTCAGGCCCATCTTCTTCATCGCCCCGACTCGCAGCAGGTTGAGCCCGGCGAACAGCCAGCAGCGGCCGCTGCGTTCCTGATTGGTGACCTTCCAGTCGTCGAGGTGAACCGAGAGGGAGTGGTCGATATTGTTGATGACGTCCCGGTTGATGGTCACGTCATCGACGGCTACCCGCGTGACAGCGTTCTGCGCCAGCCGGTATGCGCGGTTAGCGGAGAAGTCCTTGCGGAACAACTCCAGGTCAGCAGTATTCAACGTCCCGTCCATGGGCGGCGAGTCCTCTCCGTCGGCTAGCGTGCGGGCCTCGTTACCCGCCAAGCGGTCCCCGTGCCCTGCGGGCGGCAGCACATCTGCAACTACAGCCCGCGGGCCCGGTTCCGGGCGCAGCGCCCCTCGCAACGATGTTAACGCGGACGTCCCGCGCTAACTGAGACGTGAACGAGCCAGATCGGAACGGAACGCCGAGCATCAGCCCCAGATCGGCACCAACCGGCCATACTGTGATCATCGTTTCCGGTGTCCGAGGATTGCCGCGCGGAGGAACGCTGTGCGATGGAAAACGCTACGGATTCCGAGCCGGCCACGCAAGTCCGATGACCCCTGGGAAGCGCCCGACCCGGCACCTGCCCTGGCGCTGTCACAGAAGGACTGGTATGCCAGGCATCGCGACCGGGCCAGGGCCGTCTACCGGATCAACGAGCTGCTGATCCTGCTCACGACCGCGAGCACCACTGTCACTGCCGCCCTCAGGGCGACCGCCTGGGTGACCGCGCTGCTCGCGTCAGGCACCTTGGTCCTGGCCGGCCTGCACAAGGTACTCGACTCACGCGAGAGCTGGCTGGAGTTTGGATCGTCCTGGGCGAGGCTCCAGGTGGCTGTCAACGACTACCGCCTGCTGGCGGCCGAGCGGCGCGACGAGCATGCACAGCGGCAGCTCGTCCACACGGTCAACGACGTCATCAGCGCCCACTCGCAAGAGTGGGCCGCGCGTCGTCGCAGCCTGGCCGACGGCAGTCCCTGAGCTGGCGGAAGCCGGCGCGTGGGCGCGAGCCCCCGAGCCGGCGCAAGCCACCGCAGCGGGGAATAGTAGGACCCATGACCGGCGGAAGAAAGCGGCGACCATGCACTCCGACGCAGCCGCGCATCCCGACGTAGCCGTCGACGTGCGCGGGCTCACCAAGTCCTACCGCGATACGCGCGCTGTGGACGGTATCGACCTGCGGATCGAGCGCGGTGAGATTTTCGCGCTGGTCGGACCCAACGGCGCGGGCAAGACCGATATCGGACTGTGACACTTCTATGCCCGGCCAACACACGGACTCCGACCAGCAGCCAGGTTACGCCCCAGGCGGCCAGGCCGCACCTGTTGTCGGCCTTGGGTGTTGGCTGGCGGCGCGATGTCCCTGGTGCTCGGTGTCAGAGTCGTGTCCGCCGGGCTGGTGGTTGCCTGGCACCTGACAGATCCGGTAGCCCCGCTGAGCGGGGTGCCTCAGATGCCAGGGCACGGCGTCGCGGGCGCCGCGTCGGGCTGAGGCGCGCTGACCAGGATCTGGAGGCATACGTCAGAGAGATCGTGGACAGACTGCCGCCGCTGACCGAGGCGCAACAGGATCTGATCGCGCTAGTCTTCCGCGGCACCCGGCGCCCGCCGGCCGATAGCACACCGACCTGACACGCATCAGACGGAGGGGACCTGGCACGGATGTGGGCCGACAAGCACCGCTCGCGGGTGCTCAGCCGCGTGCCGCTCCGTTGGGCCATATGACATGTACTGGCTTGCCAAGCTCGCGGGCTTGCTGGACTACCGCGCCAGTACCTCCCTGGTCTTTGCCTGGCTGGCCGTCCCATACGGCGGCTAGCTGGTCGGCAAGGTCGAGAAGCACGGAGTTGGCTGCCTCGTATGCCTCCCGGCCAGATTCGGCAAACGGCATCTGACGTACTTCCGTGGCTCGGGAGAGCAGCGAGTCAAACTCAGCGAGGTTATCTGGCCTCACCTTCTGCTCGCGGTAGCTCGGGGACGGGAGTATGACGACGAGTTGCCCCCCGCGGTCCAGGATGGCGCGTGCGAAGATCTGATCGGCGCCCCTGGCCAGGCATGTGACGCCGGTCAGGTCGGCGCTTTGGTAATCGGCCAGCAGGTCACGCAGGGCGGCGTCAACTAGCGTCGTGGTCGCCGGGGTAAGGTCCATATGGCCGGTGACGGCTATGCGCATTATCGGGTCTCCGTGGTTGCTGGCTCACCTGTCTCAGGCCCTGATCTAGGCGTTGAGCGCTGAGGCGAGGCGATCGGTGAATTCGCGGACATCTGGTTTGCTGCGATGCGCGACAGCCAGTTGGTATAGCCCCTGGAGTTGTACCCGTACCCGGTCGGACTGTGTTTGCTCGGCAAGGTCAATGGCCCGGTGGCCAGCGCTGATCGCCTGCTCCAGATCACGCTGTAGGAAGTAGGTCTGGGCGAGTCCGGTTTGGTCAAGGCTGAAGCTGCGCATGCTTTCTGGGCGTCGCAGTTTCAGCGCCTTGTCGATCATGGTTTCCGCTTCGCGAGCGTGAGCAGTTTCCTCGGGATTCTTCTGGGCCAGATCGAGCATGCGGCCACCCGTAGTTCCGGCAAGCTCGGCCGCGTCGAAATAGCGAATCCAGTGCGGGTCTTCGGAACGGTCGGCAGCGGCCAGCGCGTCTTCCGCCTTCCCCGTAGCTCGTTTGAACGCCTGCACACGGCCGAGGTTGGCATAGGCCCACGCCTCGCGGGTGTGGAGCATGGACCATACGGCACCGGGAGCATGACCTTTACTGGCTCCGTCGCCGGCAAGCCGAACCAGCTCCAGGGCATCATCAGGTCGACCCATGTACAGGAGCTGGCGCGCCATCGAAGCCAGGATGTTGGCTCCGAAAGCGTATTCCTTTGCCTCCTTGGAGGCGCGTAGGGCCAGAATGTAATACCTCTGCGCGGTCGCGTGTATCCCCGAATCCCAGCTCATCATCGCGGCTGTTTCCGCCAGGTGCGCCATGACCCGGAACAAGCGGCGAGCGATTTCTTGCGGATGGGTGTCGCGCAGCAAGTCGGCGACTTCATTGAGCTGGCCGATGACCGCTTTACGGCGGAGTCCCCCGCCGAAGTGGTCATCCCAATCGCGGAATAGCTGAGCGGCCTGCTCAATGCGCTCGACCTCTTCGGACCCGATGCAGCCCAGGGCGGAACGCACCGGCTCCTCATGCTCTGGGGATAGCCAGCGTTCGACGCATTCGATGAGCGGCATGCCAACCGCCAGGGTGGCGATGGCCTTGGACGCCTCCCTGCGGTCAAGCATGAGATCCGTCCGGGTGAACACGCTCACCGCTTCCACGGTACGGGAGGGTACCCAGCGGTCCAGGTCGATGCTGTCGGGGCGGGCCAGCGTGATGTCCGCCAGTTCCCACGGGCGGTCGGCCAGACGCCAGTACCGCCCTGGGATGCGGAAGCCGTCGCTGAGGCGCTCGAAGATCTCGAACCCGTATGCCTGCCGGTCGCCAGCCTCGTATTCGTAGACGCGGCTGGGGCTCATGCCTGTCACGCTGGCAAGGCCGCGCAGCGACGCGCCCCGGCTCCGCATCAGTCGGATGACGGTCTGAACGTCGTGCGTCCCGCACGCCTCGACCATGCGCGGGTCGCCCAGCAGGGCGGCAGCGACGACTTGGGGGTCCCGGCCTGCTTCGCTCACGTCTCTCGTCCTCGGGTCTCAGCGTGGCGGGGGACCAGATCGGCGCGTGCCGCCGGTCCGGTCCTCCTGCTCCCACGGGCGGTCGGCCAGGCGCCAGTACCGCCCTGGGATGCGGAAGCCGTCGCTGAGGCGCTCGAAGATCTCGAACCCGTTTGCCTGCCGGTCTCCAGCCTCGTACTCGCTGATGCGGCTGGCGCTGATGCCGGTCACGTTGGCAAGGCCGCGCAGCGACGCGCCGCGACTGCGCATCAGTCGGATCACGGTCTGAACGTCGTGCGTCCCGCACGCTTTGACCATGCGCGGGTCGCCCAGCAGGGTGGCAGCGATGGCTTGGGGGTCCCGGCCTGCTTCGCTCACGTCCTTCGTCCTCGGGTCTCATCGTGGCGGGGGAATCAGATCGGCGGGTGCCGCCGATCCTGTCCGGAGCGTAACTCATTCCGCCGGCCAGGGCACCGTACTCACCTGGGAGGTACATCCGGGAAACGCTATCGGTCAATGCGAGCGGGCAACATCGGTGCTGCTGCCTCCAGCCGTAACGGAGCGGCATGAACGGGTAACGCCGGAAGGACGAATCGCGCAGGGATTTCGGAGCCGCCAAGAGATGCATGACACCAATGATGCCCAGACTGATTGCAATGTCAACACCCCGAATGTGGCGCGGATCTACGATTACTATCTGGGCGGCAAACACAATTACGAAACGGATCGGGAAGCCGCCCGCAAGGTCCTCGGAGTAGCGCCAGATGTCCCGATGGCCGCGCTGGAGAATCGGGCTTTCCTCCAGCGGGCAGTGAGGTTCCTAGTCCAGGAAGCAGGCATCAGCCAGTACGTGGACATCGGACCCGGCCTGCCAACGCAAGGCAACGTGCATCAGATCGTGCAGCAGTACGCCCCTGGGGCGCGGGTTGTCTACATTGACAATGACCCTTTCGTTGTCCAGCATGGCCAGTCGCTCCTCAGCGGCCAAGCCGGGATATCGATTGCCAGCGGAGACCTGCGTCATCCGGATCAGTTGCTGGGCAACCCGATCCTGCGAGAGCTGATCGATCTCAACAAGCCGGTGGGGTTGTGCATGACGCTGGTATTGCACTTCATCCCAGAGAGCGAAGGCGCTCACGAAATAGTCGGCTGCTTGCTTGAAGCGCTCTGCCCTGGCAGTTGCATAGTCATCTCGCATGTCACTGACGAAGGCCGCGAGGCACGCGCCCTTAGCGATATCACCGATACTTACAATCAGGCCACTGCGCCGCTCGTCATGCGATCACGCGATGAAATATCGAGTTTCTTTAACGGCACCGACCTGATTAATCCGGGACTCGTCTTCCTATCGCAGTGGCGGCCGAGCAGCGAATCGTATACCGATGGCGGCACACGCTGGGCATACGCGGGCGTGGGCAGAAAGCCCGGCGGTACGCGGTGATCAACACGCGGGCCTTGCCCGCAAAAGACGGAAAGGACGCCTCGACGTGACGGACACGCACAGCAACGCCGCTGAGCGCGCCAAGCCGGGTGAGCTTCTGCGACTGGTAGCTGAGGGACTGGCCGCTGACGGTTTCGCCATCGGCCTGCCCGAAAATGACGGCGGGTGCCATATCACCATCGACTGCCACGATGCCCGGTGCGCGGTGTCGGTGAGCGACTGGGGCGATGTCGAGTGGGAGTGGTGTCCGTGGGCCAGCGGCGACGCCGACCCGAAACGTACCGCCGATGCGGCTACCGCGCTGCTGACCGGCTGTGCGCGCGGTCTACCGCGCTTGGGTGGCGGGTACTGCCGGGACGGCATGACGTTCAAGGGCATGGTCGGGCTGGAACTGAAGGCCCGGGGATTCGAAGTCGCCCTTGAGGTGTGCGCGGATGAGGATTACTTCGACGCCCAGGCCGCGATCGTGGTGACCAGCCCTGGCTCGGGCGCGGACGCGGCGGTCTTTGTAGATGATGACGGCAGGGTGATCTGGACCCGTGACTACTGGGCTGAGGCCGCGACCATTGTCTGGGAGCCGGTCTACAGCGGGTGGATCACTGATCCAGGAAAGGTCGCCGGCTCGGTGGCCGCGACGATCGCGGGAGCCATGTCCCTGATCGCCCCTGGCGAGACTGCGATGGTGAAGCGTGATCCAGCCTGACACCGCGATCATCGCGGATGGACAATCGGGCGCTGCCCGCCGACAAGGATTCAGGGCTGAGCTGGAAGACCTACGTGACCGCATGCGGGGCCTGGGCCTTGGACACGACCTGATCGCGGCTGAGATGGCTCGCCGGTTCCGGCTGCGCCCGCGGGAGTCCTACCGGCTGGCCTGGGGGTGGTCGCTGGTTCAGGCCGCCTCGCGGTTCAACGCACTGACCGCGACGGAAGGCACCGACCCCCAGGCGCGGGCGAGCATGACCGGCTCCCATCTGTGCGAATACGAGCACTGGCCGTCAGGCGGGCGCAAGCCGTCTGTCTACCTGCTGGTCATGCTCGCGCAGCTGTATGAGACCGACGTGCTGAGCCTGCTCGATCTGGCCGACCATGAGAACCTGGCGCCGCAGGACCGGATCACGCTGATCCGCCGGCCGGTGCCGCGCGCCGAGACGCCGTTCGGGCGCAAGCTCGTGGCGCTGCTGGACGAGCGCGGGCTGTCGCTGCGCGAAGCGGCCCGCCGTGTCCCATGCAGCCCCGCGCACCTGTCGAACATCGCGCACGGCCGCAAGTGCGCGTCCGGGCAACTGGCTGGGCTGCTCGACGAAGTGCTGCACGCGGGCGGGGAACTAGAGGCACTGGCCGCGGCCGCGGCGCGCGACGACAAGAGCGCCGGCAGCGGCCATGCTCCCGGCCGGCCCGCGGAGGGTTCTTTCCAGCAGGTAGCCGGCGCGCAGGGCCTTTCCCTGTCGCTGCCGTACGTTCCCGGCCGCCTGCTGATCGAGATAGCCGAGCCGGCTGTCAGTTCCTGGCCTGCCGCGGCGCCAGATCACTCAGGCTGGGTGAGCGGGCAGCTTGCCCTGATCCGCGATCCGCCGCGTGATGCCCCGCAGGACGGCATGGGGGTGCCGGGTGGCTGAAGCCGGGAGCTTCGGGCCGGCCAGCGGGGCCGGGCACGTCCGTCATGCCGGGGCAGCCGGCGGGTCAGGCTCGGGTGATTTCCCGGCCCGCCAGTATCGCGGTGCCGTGCGGGTGCCGCCATTAGCTGACAGCCAGGGCAATAGCCTGGCTGGGCAGTGGCCGCTGCGGAGTTTCCTGGAGCTGGGCGCTCTTCCTGGTGCCGCTCCGTGCGCCCGGCTGCACGCCCGGCTGATGCTCTGGGAGTGGCGGCTGTCCGATCTGGCCGACGCCGCCGAAGTTGTGACCTCGGAGCTGATCACGAACGCGGCCCGGATATCGCGGGCGGATGCGCCAGGCGCCCCGGTGCGGTTGTGGTTGCTGGCAGACGCGGTGTGCGTCCTGATCCTGGTCTGGGACGCCAGCCCGCGCCGCCCGGTGCGGATCAGCGCCGGCGAAGACGACGAGAGTGGCCGCGGCCTGCTGCTGGTGGAAACCCTCAGCGCGCGGTGGAACTGGTATGTCCCGTCGCAGCCAGCGGGCGGGAAAGTGGTGTGGGCGTTCATCCGCCCGGAATGAGGTTCGGCCGTGGAATTCTCCGCCTACCAGCAGGCCGCTAGCGAGACGAGTCAGCTCCGCCTGGGCGGCCCGCAGGGTGCTGTAGCGCCGATGCTCGGCCTGGCCAGCGAAACCGGGTCGATCCTGAACGTCTACAAGAAGTACCTGCGTGATGGCATCGACCTGGCCGCGAACCGGGAGTTCCTGCGCGGGGAACTGGGCGACCTGCTGTGGTACGCGGCGGCAGTCGCGACCGCGTGCGGCCTGGACCTGGACGACATCGCGGAGGCGAACCTGCGCCGCACCCGCGACCGCTACCGCCGTCACACTGACCCTGAGCACGGAGACATGCCAGTCTTTGATGCCGGGTACCCGGCACGCGAGCGGTTCCCGCGCCGCCTGGTGGTGTCGGTTACCGAAGAGCCCCTGCCTTCTGGCGGCAGCGCCGGCGTGCTGACGCTGGTCAGCGCGGACCCCAACGCATTTCCGGAGGGGCCGGTCATCACTGCCGGCAAGCCGCGCGGGTTCCAGGTCGGCGCGGTTCTGGGCGATCCGCTGACCGACAACTCCCGGCGCCGGGACGCCTACAGGTTCCATGACGCTATCCACCTGGGGTTCATGGCGGTTCTCGGCTGGTCACCCACGATCCGTGCGCTGCTGCGGCTCAAGCGCAAGTCCAGCCCGGAGACCGATGAGTGCGAGGACGGGGCGCGGGCCATCTTCGCCGAGGAGGGGCTGGCCGCGGTGCTGTCCCGGCTGGCCCCGCGCCGCACCGGCTTCCTGAGCACCACCAGCATCGACGGGGACGTCATAGAAGTAGCCAAGGCCGCCGCGGCCGGCCTGGAGGCCGAGGCGGTGCCGGGCTGGCTGTGGCAAGCCGCGATTCACCAGGGGTTCCGGGCTATGCGGCTGCTGGGCGACAACGACGGCGGGTACCTGGTCGCGGACCTTGACGCCCGTGAGCTGGCCTACCGGAAGGTGCTGGCGGCGTGACGCCGGAGACCGAGTTCCGCGATGCCGTCGCCCGGCTGCACCGGGTCAAGGACGCCGCCTACCGGGACGCCTGGAAACGGCGGGGCGAGGTGATCTCCATACTGGCCAACATCGCGCGCAAGGTGGACCGGCTCGAAAACGGCCTGGGCGGCGCGCCCGCCGTCCCCGATGAGTCCTGGGTCGATACCGCCGCCGATCTGCTGGTCTACTGTCTGAAATACCAGGCGTACCTCGCGGACGCCGACGCCGGGGCCGCAGACCGGCTGTTCGGCGGGACCGGCGCCAGCCCGCCCTACAGCGACGGCCCGGCCGGGTTCGAGGCGCTGCTGTGGCGGGCGGACCTGGGACCTATCGACGGCACCAGCCAGCGGGCGACCGAGGCGGCGGCGCGGGTCGTGTCCCGGTTCGGGGAGATGGAAGCCTGCTTCCGCGACGTGACTAGCGTCCGGCCGGTGCCGGACCGGCTCGGGCGGCTGCTGGCGCTCACCGACGCCGCCGCCGCTCTGGTGTGGGCGCTCAGGCGCGAGCACCCGCGGGTGTATGCCGGGTTCATCGATTCGTGCCGGACGATCGGCGAAGGGGGCGCGGCTGATGCGCGATGAGGACTACGCCAGGCTGCTGGAAGACACCGAGCGCGAGCTGCTGGCCGGCGCCGGTCCGGCCGGGTTGCTCGGCCTGACTCCGGTCACCCTGCGGTTGCTGGCGTCGCTGGCGCTCAGCGGCCTGGCCCGCGCCGTGGAGGCCGTGTACGCGCCGGACGCTGATGGCCATGCCAGCCCGCCGCTGACGGTGCCGGTGCGGCCGTTCCCGGCGCTCAGCCAGGCGCGGCCGGGAGTGCTGGTCGTCGCGGCGGACGCGGAGAAGGAAGACCTGCTGTGCGCCGCGCTGCCGTTCATCACAGGCACGCCGAAGGTGATCGTGGCCGGGTACGGGCACCTGGCGTTCCGGGACATGGCGTTCGACCAGGAGCGGGCGCAGCTCCTGGTCCCGTCGCTGGCCAACGGCTACCCGCATTCGCTGGTCCACCTGTACCAGTGCCTGGTCAACGCCGCGCGGCTGGGCCTTACCGGGGTGGTGGCCGAGTTCGGCATGTTCAAGGGCGGCACCACAATGTTCCTGGCGCGGGTGATCGAGCGGCTCGGCGCGGGCTGGCCGGTGATCGGGTTCGACAGCTTCGGCGGGTTCCCGCCCCGCCGGTCCCCGCTGGACATGTACGACCACCCGGACTGCGTTTTCACCGACCTGGCCGCCGTGCGGCGTTATCTTGACGGGCGGGACATCGAGATCGTGGCCGGGGACATCGCGGCCACCCGCGGCCGGCTGGAAGGGGAAGACCTGGTGCTGACCTTCATCGACACCGACAACTACACCCCGGCCGCCGCGGCGCTGGAAGTCGTGCGGGAGCACACCGTGCCGGGCGGCGCGATCGTGTTCGACCACTTCACCGGCACCGACAGGTTCCGCTACACCTTGGGCGAGCGGATCGCCGGGCGCGTCCTGCTCGATGATCCCCGCTGGTTCCACCTGCACGGAACCGGCGTCTTCTACCGCCAGCCGGCCCAGGGGGCGGGCCGGTGAGGCGCCCGCCCGTGCCCAGGCGGCGGATCTACGACCTGTACTGGTACTTCGCTTCCGAGCGGCAGGCGATGTTCACCCGCCGCGTCGCCGGCGAGCCGGGACCGTGGACCGATGACCCGATCCTGGCGCAGTTCAAGTTCTGCAACGTCTTCCGCGCCGCCGACCGGGTGTCGCAGTACATGATCCGCGACGTGTGCTACCACGACGAGCCGTGCTCGCCGGAGGACCGGCTGTTTCAGATCGCCGCGTTCCGCACGTTCAGCAAGACCGCCACCTGGCAGGCCGTCCGCGCGACGCTCGGCCGCTACCCGGTGCTGGATGACCTGGCGGACGGGACGTTCACCGCCGCGCTGGACCAGGCACGGAAGGCGAACGGCGGGCTGTACACAGGTGCGTTCATCTTGTGCGCCACCGACGCCTACGGTCAGCCGGACAAGCACCGCAACCACGTCGAACTGTTCCGCCACATGTTCCTGCTCGACCGCCTGGGGGCCAGGCTGCTGGCGGCCACGTCGCTGCGGCAGGTGTATGACCTGCTGCATGGCTACCCGCTGATGGGCGACTTCATGTCCTACCAGACCACCATCGACCTGAACTACTGCGCGCTGCTCGGCTTCAGCGAGAACGACTTCACCGTGGCCGGTCCTGGCGCGCTGCGCGGCATCAGGAAGTGCTTCGAGGATCTGGGCGACTACACCCCGGCCGACGTGGTGCTGTGGATGACCGACCGGCAAGAGGACGAGTTCGCCCGCCTCGGCCTGCCGTTCGGCGGGCTGTGGGGCAGGCCCTTGCACGCGATCGACTGCCAGGGCCTGTTCTGCGAGACCGACAAATACTGCCGTGAGGCCGCGCCGGAACTGGCCAGCGCCCGCAAGCGGATCAAGGCCCGGTTTACCCCGACCCGGCAGCCGATCCGGCTGTTCTTCCCGCCGAAGTGGGGGATCAACGACAAGCTGCCCTGCGAGCCGGTGCTCAGCGACAACACGCCGGCCGCCGACATACAGGGCGCTCTGTTCTGATCAACGTGGGCCGAGCGGCGCGCGGGAAGGCGGGCAGGGCAGCCGCCGCTCCCAGCTTGCCTGTTACCTTATGGCCATATTTCCCTTACCAGGGGTAGCAGATGTCTTGACATGGCTTGCGTGATTGTTGCTTCATGGTGTATGCGCGCGAGCGCCTGGGCGTGGCACCTACTCTTGCCGGCCCGGCGGGCTCTTGCCGGCCCGGCGGGGGCGCGCGGCCGTGGCTGGCGTGCCAGCCGCGAGATGGCGGGCCTCGGGCCGGATGCATGCTGGCGCCGGGGAGCTGACACCATCTCGCGGGCCAGCCTGTAGGCCCCTGGTCCTCGTGACCTGTCATGTGCCGGGTGTGGTGGCGGTGTGAGCATCCGCCCGGCGGACATGCGCCCGGCGGGCGGCTGACGGCCAGCGGACACGCGGCTGACAGCCCGCCCAGGTGTGCTTGTCACCTCGGCATCGCGGCGTGAAATGCCGCCATTCCCGTGGTTCCCAGCCTGGCCCGCCGTTCGGGCCGGGCGCATAAACGTGCGGCGAGTCCACGGCTCACCGGCCGGGCGGGGGCGCGTGATCGGCTCCGCCTGGTTCCGGGGTGCCGGGACGGGAGAGGTGAATTGCCTTGATGATCTGGTGGCATCGGTTCCTGCTTCATCCGGCGCTGCTGGCGCCGGCGCTGGCCCGCTGGCTGGCGCCGGCGGCGGGTATCGCCGGGGTGGTGTGGCTGGCGGGCTGGGTTCGCCGGTCGCGGGCGCGGGCCTGGGCGGTGCGGCGTGCGCGGTGGGTGGAGATCCGCCCGCCCGTTCATGCCGGGCCGGAGGACGGGGAGCGGTTCTGGCTGGGGGTGGCGCGGCTGCTTCGGCGGCGTCGCCGCGGCTGGGAGGCGCATGTGGTGTTCGAGCTGGCCTGGTCCGGGCAGCGGCTTCGGCTGGGGGTGTGGGTGCCGGGCCTGGTGGCGGCCGGGCAGGTCGCGCGGATCGCGGAGTCCGCGTGGCCGGGCGCGTCCGCCCGGCTCCGCGAGGGTGCCCCGCCGGCGTTCCCGGACGGCGCGGTCGCGGCGGGCGGTGAGCTGGCCGCGTCCGGGGGCCGGGACTGGCTGCCGCTGCGTGCCGGTCATAAGGCCGACCCGCTGCGGGAGGTCTTCGGTCACGGCTTGTACCTGGGTGCCGGGGATCTGGCGATGGTGCAGGTCGCCGCCCGCCCGGCCGGCGCGTCGCGGGTGGCCCGCGCCCGCGCCGGGGCGGCCAGCGGCCGGGCCGGCGCGCGAGGTGCCGCCGGGCTGGCCGCCGCCGCCGGGCGCCGCCTGGTGCTGGGCGTGCTGGATGTGGTCACGGACCTGATGCGGCCTGGGCCGTCCGCGCCCGCCCGCCGGGCGGCGTATGGCCCGGCCGCGTGGGAGGGACAAGATCCGTTCGGGCAGGCGCGGCAGCGGTCAGCGGTGGCCAAGCTGACCGGCCCGCCGCTGTGGGAGGTCGCCGTCCGGTACACCGCCGCGACGACGGCCCTGGCCGGCCCGGCGGCGGCCGGGCGGGCGCGGGCCGGGCGGGACGCGCTGGGCGCGGCGTTCGGCGCGTTCGCCGGGGAGATGGACCTGGACGCCCGGCCGGTCCGCGACCCGGCGGGAACGCTGGCGTCCCGGCGGCTGCGGCGCGGCTTCCTGGCCGGCACCGGGGAGCTGGCGGCGCTAGCGCACCTGCCGTTCGAGCCGGGCACGGTGCCCGGCCTGGAGCCGCCAGGGGCGCGCCCGGTCGCGCCGCCGCCCGGCATCCGCCGCGCTGACGGGCGCGGCTGGTGAGCGGGCCGGCCAGGCCGGTGGGGGTGACCGAGGCCGGGGGCCGGTTCCTGGCCGGCCTGGCGGTCACCGACGCCCGCTACCACCTGCACATGCCGGGGGTGACCGGGACCGGGAAGACAACCCTGCTGGCGAACATGGTGCTGGCTGATGCCCGTGCCGGGCGCGGCGCGGTGGTACTGGACCCCAAGGGCGACATGATCTGCGACCTGCTGGACCGGCTTCCCGCCGCGGTGGCCGGGCGGCTGGTGCTGATCGACCCGGCCGAGACCACCGCGCCGGCCGCGCTGAACATCCTCGACGGGCCGGACCCTGAGCTGGCCGCCGACCAGGTAGTGGCGATCTTCCGGCGGATCTTCGCGGCGTGGTGGGGGCCCCGGATGGATGACATCCTGCGCTGCGCCTGCCTGACCCTGGCGCGGGTGCCGGACGCGACCCTGGCCGACGTGCCCGCCCTGCTCACCGACCCCCAGGCCCGTGCCGCCCTGGTCCGCCAGGTGGCCGGCGACCCGTTCCTGCGGGGATTCTGGCGCTGGTATGACGGGCTGTCTGAGGCCGGGCAGGCGGGCGCGGCCGGGCCGGTGCTGTCACGGCTGCGGGCGGTCCTGACCCGCCGGTTCGCCGCTGACCTGCTCGGCGCCGCCAGGTCCAGCTTCGACATGGGGAAGGTGCTCGACGGCGGGCTGCTGCTGGCCCGGCTGCCGAAGGGGCTGATCGGGGAGGACACCGCCCGGCTGGCCGGGTCGCTGATCATCGCCCGGACTGGCAGGCCGCCCTGGCCCGCGCCGAGGTGCCCGAGGCCCGGCGCCGGGACGCGGCCGTATACGCCGATGAGTGCCACAACTTCCTGCACCTGCCCGGCGCGCTGGAAGACATCCTCGCCGAAGCGCGCGGCTACCGGGTGTCGCTGGTCCTGGCCCATCAGCACCTGGACCAGCTCGGCCCCGGCCTGGCCGCCGCGGTGTCGGCGAACGCGCGGAACAAGATCTGCTTCACCCTCGACCCGGCCGACGCCCGCGTGCTGGCCCGCCAGATGGGGCCGATGCTGACCGAGGACGACCTGTCCCGGCTCGGCCGCTACCAGGCCGCATGCCGGCTTATCGTGGACGGGGCCGACGCCCCCGGATTCACCGTGCGGACCCTGCCGCTGCCGCCGGCGGTGCCCGGCCGCGCCCAGGCGCTGCGGGCCGCCGCCCGGCGGCGCTACGGGCGGACCCGTGAGCAGCGGCGCCGCGACGAGCTCCGGCGCCGCCACCCCGGCCGGCTGCGCCCGGCAGGTTCCGGGGAATCCGGCCGCGTTTCGGC